>CAYUTY010000019.1:72125-91841 GCA_964447795.1 uncultured Anaerolineaceae bacterium | reverse complement strand
GATTTCCCTACCGCCAAATGGGCGCTGTGGTATGAAAATCGTTGGAAAGACGGCACACCCTGTCAATCCATAGCGCTCAAATCTTCGCAGAGTATAATCAACGTTTTACGGGTTACTCATCATCGGGAACGGATATGCGTCCACCGCCCCTCACCCTTGACCAACTTGAACCCCTGCCGGTGGTCTACCGCGCCGTTGTCCCGCCGGAATACCGCGACGCGATGAATCACATGAATGTGCGCTGGTATCTGGTGTTATACGATGAAGCAGGCGAAGCGCTCTTTAACCTGTTCGGCCAAACGCTCGATTATTACACGGCAACAGGCGCGGGCGGCTTCGACCTGGAGCATCACATCCACTATCTGAACGAAGTCCATATTGGCGATAGCATCACGATTCGGGCGCGGCTGCTGAAGCGCAGCGCCAAACGGCTGCATTACATGCTGTTCATGGTGAACGAGACACGGGGACTGCTCTCCTCAACTTTCGAGTGTGTCAATTCACATGCGGATCGCATCGCCCGCCGCACCGCCCCTTACCCGGAACACATCGCTGCGCAGATTGATGCACTGGTCGCGCAGCACAGTCAGATCGGATGGGACGCGCCGGTGTGCGGCTCGATGGGGGCATAAAGGAACGAGGCAGCTATAGCATTATTCGGGGAGGCAGGGGATGAACATGCAGCCGCCAGAACAATTTCCGCCAGAGATACAACCGCCGGAAGAAACTGTCGCGCGTTTTCCGCGCATCAAGCCGATTTACCTGTTCGGCGGTGGGGTAGCCTTTACGGTGCTGATCGCCTGCGCCGGATTATCGCTGTGTGCGGCGGTGGCGCTGTTCTGGCTCAATTCGCAGGTTTCGCCCGCCCCGCCCCCGCCATCGCCGACGGTGATCGCCGCCCGCGCCAGCAGCACGCCTTTCATCACACGGACGCTGGAAACCAGCCGCGCCGCGCCGACCGGTCTGCCGCTGCTGACGCCCATTGGAACACCGCTTGTCCCTGTGGCAACCCCCGCCGGAGGCAGCGCCCTTCAGCCGAGCATGACACCCGATCAGGCAGTGCGCAGTTATTACCTGATGGTGGGCGCAAAACGCTACGATGTAACCTGGCCGCTGCTGACTGATGCTTTCCGCCAGAAGTTCAACTGCTGCGCGCCGGATTACAATTATGCAGGCTATATTGACTGGTGGGACAGCGTGGAGCGCGTCGAATTCGGGACGGTCAACACCGTCTCGCAAACCGCTAACACCGCCACCGTCTACGCTGAACTGAATTATGTCATGAAGGCGGGCGGCGTTTCGGTGGATGCCGAGCCGTACTTCAAGCTGGTACTCGACCCAGCCAGCGGCAACTGGCTGCTGGCTGATAAAGGCCCGAATCCGTAAGCGAAGACGGGCAGCCAGATGGGGACGAGCTGTCTGGCAGGCGTGTTAATCAGCGACATCCATTCCGTAGCGATTGAGTGCAACCCGAATTTGATCGATCCCCTCGATTCCCAGGTAGCGCCCATTGGGGAACTGGTCGTTTCGATCCCAACGCCAAGTCGTGACCATCGCAAGCACGAGGATGCGGCACTCGCGAAGCAGGTCTTGATTCACACCTGGATAGTGTTCGCTGGCGTCCTCCGGTGCATGGGCAATATCAAACTCGACAGGCCCACGACAACATGTCTCAAGGTCTATCAACAGCAGCCCTTGCTTCGTGTTCAGCAAGTTGCCCGGATGCGGCTCGCCGTGCAGAAGCTGCTCCGGTGCTCCCCGATCAATGATCGCGCGCCTCAAGCCCCGCAGCGTGTTACCAAGAAGCTTCCGTCCGGTGTCATCAAGCTCCGGTGTCAGGGCGCGGTCACCGACCAGCCGCTGCGCTTCTGCTATTCGATCCGTGAAGTGCGGCACCGTCAGGTCGATCTGGCGGGTGCAGGCATGGTATCGCTCAAGTGCCTGTGCATACGCGGCTGGCGCGATGTTTTGAGGCTGTATCGCCTGGTAGTAGTTCCACAGTGTGATCGCAAAGCCATCACGCACGTAGACGCGCGGCTCCACACGAGGCTCGGGCTTTTCCGCCGGGCAGTCCACCTCTGCGAGGCGCCGACCAACCTCGACTTCGAACTCAGCGCCTGCCTGATGCGCCAGAGGCGCCACCCGCGCCAAAACATCACAAGGTGTCAGGCGCACAGCGATGCGGTTTGAGTTGTGAATAACGACTCCCTCATCGGCCCTAAGGCCTAAGGCATAGGCCGTCGCCCTCGCCGCCTCAATCCCTCGTTGGACTTCTGACGTTTCCATCGTTTCTCCCGATCCCTATTTCATGGGTTGATCCCACAACAAAAAACAAAGCCTACTGCCGTTTTTATGAGGGTTGGTTCAGCGATATTATATACGCTGTCAAACCCCAATATCCAAGGCAGACCGCCCGTTCTCCACCTGATCTCTGCGAAAGACTGCCTGAAGGCGCGGTGTTGGGTATTGCTGAAGATGCCTTAAAAGCAATTGGGCGGCTCGATAGGCATGAGACGTTTTAAAATGGAAGCCATCTCATCGTGACCAAAGATGGCGAGGCACTCGATTAGTAACCCTGGATTAGGAAAACCGTTCATCGAAAGGTGTGATAATGAGCGTATTATCCCGACTGATTCCGCTGTGGCTAGCGCTGCTCATCAGCCTGCTGCCAGCAGCGGCACAGGACTCTGCCTGTCCCGGTGCGCCCGCTCCTCGTCTGACGATTGATGGCAGTGGACGGGTGCTGCCCGGCGAGGCGAACAATGTGCGCGAACAGCCAGCACGCAGCGGAACGCTGATCGGCGCAATCCCCGGCGGCACGACATTCAGCGTACTGGAAGGCCCGGTCTGTGCCGATGGACTGAACTGGTGGCGCATCAAAACGGATGCAATCACCGGCTGGACGGTGGAAGGCTCAGGCACAGATTACTGGGTCGAGCCGCTGGCCTCAGCCGCCCCCAGCGCATGGGTGAATCCCTATCGCAGCCCGGAATATCGGGTCGCCAATCGTCTGGTCGCTGGCGCGTCTGCCCGCGTGCAGACCCTAAAACATAAACCGCTGTCGCTGTACGCCCTGCCGGAATATACAACTCCCGCCGGGGAACTCCCGGTCAATACCCTGGTGACGCTGGTGGAAGAAGGGGCGGACGGCTGGTGGCGCATCGACAGTGACAGCGGCGCGGGATGGGTACGCGAAGCCGTCCCACGTATCGGAACGGCTGCCGGTATGAGTCCGACGCTTGCGCCGATCTGCCCTTACAGCGAAAACCGTGTGTTGTTCCTCGCTTATGACAAAGCGCTTGGTTCCAACCTCTACACAGTAGGCCGCGATGGCAGACACCTGTGCAATCTGAGCTACGGCTTGCAGAAGGATTTTGAAGTTTACGACTGGTCGCCAGATGGGAAATGGATCGCTTACAGCGCGGTTGTGGAGGGAAGCGCCCCATGTGCTTATGGCTGCTCCGGCGAATTATTCATCGAAAGCGTCGATGGCAGCGTCATGCGGCGACTCACCTTCAACCAGAACAGCGGTCATGTGCAGTGGTCACCGGATGGCGCATGGGTCGCCGTACAGACGGACGGAGCTGAACCTGGCAGCCGCGACATCCGCCTGATCGCGCCGGATGGTTCGGCAGAACGCACCCTGATAACCACAGACACAGGTTTCTCGTTGATGCGCTGGTCGCCGGACGGAAGCCAACTGGCAGTCATCGAAAGCAGACAAACCGAGTCGGAGTTCTCCCAGTTCATCCGCGTCATCGAGATAGAAACGGGCGACTCGCGCATTGTTTACCAATCAAAATGGCGGGCGGACAGCCTGAACTGGTCGCCCGATGGCCGCTTTATCGCCGCCGCAGCGTACCGGGAAACCGGCTGGCGCGGACTGCTCGAAATCGAAGTAGAAAGTGGAGAATATGAAACTCTGGTTTCCGCGGAAACACGCGGCGCGGCCTATTCCCCCGATGGCAGTCAGATCGCCTTCTGGCGGGCAGACCTGGGCGCACCCCGCTGGCTGGAAGTCCTCAACCGGAGTACAGGCGAAGTCAAACGGCTGGCGGCACTCCCCGGTGTGAACGGGCGCGGTCTTTCCTGGGTGCCGGAAGGCGATGCGCTGCTGGTTGAATCGAGCGGCGTCATGCGCGTCGATGCAGCCAATGGCGCGCTGCGTTCGCTGTTCGTGGGTGCTTTCGGCTCGAACTGGTATCCGCCGCTGGTGCAGCCCAGCGCTGACTGAGCAGAACCCGGCACGAACCACCGTCAGCGCATTTTACGCTGCCGCAGAGGCGCTTCGTCATCCTCAATCAGCTCAAATTCGCCGTCATGCCGCGTCAGATGGGGGTTCACGTCCGGGTCATCAACGGCATAGATCAAAGCAATCTGATCGGCGTAGCGGCGTAACCTGACGTACTGGCGCAGGTGGTGAAAGGCAAAATGGGCGATCAGAACCACACCCCAGATGATATTCACGCTCATGCGCTCGATGATGAAGGGTTCAAAAACCTCAAAGGAAACTGACCAGTTACCAGGGTAATTGATGGTGTTCAGCACGCTCAGCCACAGGCCGACAGTAAAAACTGCGAATAAAAAGGCGTTCCACTTCAGCAGGAAGTCGCTCGCTGGGGCAGTACGTTTACGTTTCATAAATCGCTCCTGTCAGTTTTTATCTACTACGGTGAAAACCAAGGCGCGGTTGCATATCCGCCACAAGCTGTTCAGGGACGCCAGGCGGGTGTGATGTCGAGGCCGCTATCGAAAGTCAAACGCCGCAGACAAGTGCCGCAGCCCAGCGGGGCGACATAAATTTCGGCATTACCATCGCGGTAGGAGACAAAAGCGATGCTGCTGCCATCGGGCGACCAGTCGGCTGAATCGTTCGAATCACTGTTTTCGCCTGGGGGGAAATACTCCAGCGTGCCTGTTGCCATGTCGAGGATGACCAGTTGACGGCGATAATCGGCTTCCGTGTTGTAAATCAGGCGCATCCCATCAGGCGACCAGGCCGGGCTAAAATCCTGTGATGGGCTTTCCGTCAGGCGGCGCAGATTTTGCCCGTTGGCATCCATCAGATAGATGTCGGCGTTCCAGCGCTCTTCCCGGTCAGAGGCGAAGGCAATCCAATCGCCATCCGGTGCCCAGGCCGGGTTGGCGTCCAGCCGCAGGTTATCGGTCAAACGACGCGGATAGCGACAGCCCGCTGGCCCTGCGTCACAATTGGCGGCTATGGCAAAAATTTCAAAGGTGCCAACTCGCTCTGAGGCAAAGAGGATGCCAGCCCTGCCCCAGGCAGGATTGAAATCGCTGGCGACGTGCTGGGTGATGCGGCGCAGATCACGCGGGCAGGCGGCCAACCAGCCGGAACAGCCGACATTCAGAATGTAGATTTCCCGGTTGCCTTCAAAATCGGATGTGAAAACGATGCTGCTGCCATCCGGCGACCAGGATGGCTCGGAGTCATCCCCGGCATTATGGGTGAGCTGATGCCCCAGCCCGCGCCCTACATCCAGCAGCATGATTTCCAGGTCGCCTTCGGCGGATGAGGCATAGGCCAGCTCACCCGCACCCGGCAAAATCCGCCCCGCCGCCATCGCACTGATGACAAGCACGACGGCGGCCAGCAGCGGCATAAGATAGAAGAGATGAAGACTGAAGGTAGATGATTGGGTGAAGGTCGATTTTTCAGACATCAAAGCTTTCGAGCAGGTTACGTCTTCTGGTGGCTCAAAAACCAGTCATACAATTCTGGATTTTCGTAGGTCTGTGTCCAGGAATTATGACCGACGCCGGGATAGACGGTGAAGCGCACATTCCCACCCGCCGCTTGCAGCGCCTCCACCATTCCCTGTGAGGCAGACAGCGGCACAATATCATCGGCATCGCCATGAAAAGCCCACACCGGCACATCCTTGAGCAAAGCGGCGTTGTCCGGGTCGTCGCCACCGCAAATCGGCGCGATGGCGGCAAAGTAACCCGGATAGGTGCTGCCCAGCGTCCACGAACCGAAGCCGCCCATGCTCAGGCCGGTCAGATATACCCGGCTTTTATCGACGGCATATTCATCCAGCGCGAAATCCAGCAGCGCCTTGAGCGCATCAATTTCGGACGGCCACCAGCCCCGTGTTGGACACTGTGGCGAGATGACGATGAAGGGGAAGTCCGGCTGTTCATCGACCAGTTTCGCCAGCCCGTGTTTTTTGACCAGCGCCAGATCGCCTGCGCCATCGCCACGCTCGCCCTTGCCATGCAGGAAATAAATCAGCGGCCACTTTTTCGCGCCATCATAGCCCGGCGGCAGATGCAGCCAGTAGCCCAGCCGAACCGTTTTGGTAATTTCGCTTTCAAACAGGTGCGCTTTCTGCGTCATGTTTCTGCTTCCTCAGTGAGCAACCTATTCCGAGAATACCGCAGAAACCGTTTTTCAGCATAGAGAACCACAGGGAGGAGGTTTGGAAACCCCCTCCTCTGTAACACTATTCGTCTGGCGTCTCATTTTCCAGCATGGTTTTGAGGCGCAGCAGTCGCATATCCCAGAGGGCATTGAGGTCGTGAATCCACTGTTCCAGTTCCGTCAGAGGGTCAAGTGTCAGACTGTAGCGTTTTTCCCGCCCCTGCTGCTGCACTTTCACCAGGCCCGCCGCTTCCAGCACATCCAGATGCTTGAGGATGCCCTGCCGCGTGATTGGGTATTCATCGGCAAGCTGAGTCGCCGTGCGCGGGCTGTTTTCCGCCAGATTGACCAGTAAGTCACGCCGCAGCGGATCACTCAGCGCGGCGAAAATCGGCCCTTCGTTCACGACATTACGCGCCCCCTTCCACATGGGTTTTCAAACCGGCCAACACGGTCTCATAACCTGCCAGAGTCGAGTCGTAACGTTTCTGGCGCACATCGTCCGGCAGCAGCTCAAAGCCCGTTTCGCTGACGGTCACGCGGGTGCCGCCATTTTCTTCCGCCAGCAGGTAAGTAGTGTAGACGAGGATGGAATGATACTGTTCCTGCGGCGGCCATTGAATGGTGAACTGGTGCGGCGCGTCCAGCACATCAATTTTAGCGAGCATCATTTCATCGCCATAACCGAATTTGATAGTGCCGCCCACTTCGAGCGTGTCGATTTCCCAGCGATCATCGCCACCCCACCACTGCTGAATTTCCTCAGTGATGGCTTTCCATACCCGTTCAGGCGGGGCTTTTATCCAGATAGTGCGTTCAACCGTTAACTTTTCCATCGTCAACGCCTTTAAAATCCCGCCGGATTGGGCAGTGGGGTACCTTCAATGAAGGCTTTGATATTCCCTACCATCAGCTCGAAGCCCGCGCCATTCTGGCTCATCGTCTGCTGGCGCATTTCTTCTGGCAGTCCATCGTAACCAGCGTGTACAAAAGTCAGCCGTGTGCCATTATTTTCTTCATCCAGTTTGTAGCTGGTAGTGAAAGAGGGTTCCGGCGGTGAGGACTGTGAGCGCAGCACGAGTTGGCTGGGCGGGTCGCTGATCTCGATGATCTGCACATACATCTCCGCGCCGGTTTCGGGATTCTCAACATATAAACGCGCACCCACGCCCGACCCGGACGACTTAAAGGTTGTCCCCGGCGCAAACCAGGCCTCTACCTGCGCCGGGTCAGTGATGGCCTGCCACACCCGTTCACGAGTCGCATTAATCCAGATGCTGCGTTCAATTCCTATCGTTTCCATGTCATGCACCTCCATGTGCAACTTCTCGGTTGCACATACTATACAAGAAAAATTGTTCTAATGCAAGCCCTGTTCGGATACTGGGCAGCCAGAGTTAAAATTCGTTCGTGCATCGCCCTGGCTTAAGGTTGTGCCGGATCAGTTTAGACAGATAATGAGTCGTAAAATGGCGCGATAGCAAAGGATATTTCCATGTCTGCACCCCTGTCTGAAAATGACATCTCACTGGAGGAGGAATATCGCAATCAAAAGAAAAAGCCCGTTAAGCAGCAGGCTGATGATTCAGGCGGCGTGGGAGATGCCATTGAAACGGTAGTGGATGTGGCTGACACCGTAATCAGCAGCGCGGGCTGTTTATGGCTGGCGATTCGCCTGCCAATCCGCCTGATCGGGGCCATCTGGGGCATATTCTCGGATTGACATTGCAAGGGACAGGGCGGGATGCTGCGACAGTTTCGGCGCAGTTGGGTCGATGTTTATCGTATTTCGCTCTATACTATAAGGATATTGGGAAGGTAGTCGATGACCACCTCCCACTGAAAAATCTCCAGATTTTCTGAGTTCCTTGTAACCATGACCAATCATGTTTTTATTAGCTATGCACGCCTTGATGGCGCAAATTATGCCGAGCAACTCGATACAACCCTGACGCGGGAAGGATTTGTTACCTGGCGCGACACGCGACGACTTGATCCTTCACAGGATTTTACAGCCGAAATTGAGGCTGCAATCGAGCGAGCAGAATGCATTGTCACCTGCATTACGCCAGATACCCGTCGTCCAGACAGTTTTGTTCGTCGGGAAATTGGCTATGCCCAAACCGTAAAAAAGCCGGTGATTGTTGCGCGTTTCGCCAATGTAGTGCCTCCTGTTTCGGTCATCAATCACACCCGCATCGATTTTTTCGATGGCAGTTGGAACGATGGGTTTAGCCGATTACTGACACTTTTACGCAGCGGCCACGCAGATTTACAGGCACTGGAAACCAGCACCCCGCCCCGCCTTTATTCGCCATCCAATGATCCGGTACGTGATTACCTGGAAAATCTTTATCAACAGTTGGTGCGCTACCTGGACAAAACTGTATTTTCCATGCTGCCCGGTCAGTCTGGCGAAGCACTCATTCCGCTGCAATCGCTGGCTACGCCGGAAGCTGTTCAAAACGCAGTCGAGGTTGCCGCACAGGCACTGCCGATGGCTTTTTTTGATATGGCCGGAGTCGAATCGGCGCTGCCGGCGGCCAACTATGAAAACTTTCACACTGCCTACGAGCGCTACAATGGCCGTTTACTCCTGTTGGGTGATCCAGGCAGCGGCAAAACCACGACTCTGATGGCATTTGCTCGTGATGCAGTTGCGCGGCGGTTGAATGATCCCACCCAGCCCATTCCGCTGGTCATCCCGGTAGCACTCTGGGATTCCGAACGACGACAACCTTTTGATGAATGGTTAACGACAGTTGTGCCAGCGCTTGGCAGACGGATCGTTTCTCTGTTAGCCGAGTCACGTCTGTTGCTCCTGCTGGACGGTTTAGACGAACTCGGCAGCCAGCGTGAACGTCAGACTGAAATCGGCGATAAAGAAATCTATGATCCCCGCCCCCTGTTCATGCGGTCATTGCCCGGCGACACACCAATTGTCATTTCCTGCCGTGTGGCTGATTATGAAGCAATTGGTGAGAAGCTGGCACTCAATGGCGCAGTGACACTCCAACCCCTCGACGATGCTCGAATGGCAGGCTATCTGGGTGGAATGCCCGAACTATGGAACGTACTGCGGGCAGATGACGAATTGCGGGAGATGGCGCGAACGCCGCTGCTGCTCAGTCTATTTGCTTTCGCTTATGCCGGATTGAGTGAAGCGGCGCATGAACTGGTGAATTTGGATGGCGCAGAACTTCGCTCAAGAATTTTTGAGACTTATCTGGCCCGCCGCTATGCCCATGAACAGCGCAAGCCCCACATCCACCTGCCGCTCTCACTGGATGAATTTTACAGACAGCTATCTCTCGTCATCCTGAATAAGCGAGGTCAAATCCGCGACAACCTCTATTCGGGAGATGATTTTCTGGCTGTTGGCAGTCAGGACGATGCCGCACGCCTGATTGCGCTGGCTACCGGGCTGCATATTCTGGTTACTGCGCCATCCCATCAACTGCGCTTCGTCCACCAGCACATGCGTGACCATATCGCCCTGTATCCGGCACAGAAAGCGATACAGTCAGAGCCCAATAGCCCCGCTCATCATGCTGAGCTGGCTCGTGTGATGCGTATACTTGGACGTTATGAAGACAGCCTTAGCACGCTTCGACAAGCGACTGAGCGTTTCCCATTGGCTGATGTGCTGTGGCACGAGCGCGGCCTGGCGCACAGCCTGCTTCAGCAGAAACAGGACGCCCTCGCCTGCCTCAATCAGGCGATTCTCATCAATCCCAATGAAACCTGGTACTGGCACAATCTCGGTGATGAATTCTTTTTAGCCCATCGCTACGAAGAAGCGCTTGATAGTTTTCACAACGCACTCCGCTTCAATCCCGAATCGGCATTATCACTGGCAAAGCGGGGGCAGGTTCTCCGGGTGATGGGGCGTTATGCCGAGGCATCTGCCGATTATGTTCAGGCACTCCGGCTTGATCCCCAGTTCGCCTGGGCATGGAATGGAAATGGCCTGGCGCTCCGGGGCATGAACCGGTTGGAAGAAGCGCTGGCAAGTTATGAACGGGCGGCACTCCTTGACCCCGCCAGTGGTTGGTATGCTATCAATGCTGCCCAGCTTCATCTCAGACGGCGTAATCCTGACAAGGCCATCGACGTTCTGAAAAAAGCGACGACAGACGCTCAACATAATCCGGCTGTTTGGGCGCACCTGGGACGAATCCTGCGCCGTCTGCACCGCCATGATGAAGCACTGGAGGCCTACCAGCAGGCACTCGCGCTTGCCCCCGAATACGCCTGGGCATGGAACGGTAAGGGGGTGTGCCTGACCAGCCTGAAGCGCTACCAGGAGGCGCTGGACGCCTACCAGAAGGCAGCGTCGTTTGATCCAACCGATGCCAGCTTTGTTTACCATCATGCCGACGCGCTTTATCAAGCCGGTCATTTGAGTGAGGCGCAGGCACGTTATCAAAATGTGCTGGCTCTCAAATCGGGGCATCTTGGGGCGACCCAGCAGCTCATCCGTATGGTGCGCGGAGAACCCTATCGACGCAACGTCTATCGCCAGGGCGACAGCCAGGTGAGCAGTGGCAGAGATATTCGTTCTGCCTCAGTGGTGGCTTCAGTAGTCTATCACACCCTGCTAGGCGTCGAATCCCGCAGCATGATTGCAGAGCTTGATGTGAGCGATTCTGGCAGTGCGGCAGCAGTCGAAAAAATAGCAATCAGCACCAACAGCTCCCTGATCTTCGAATCGGTGATTTCCGAGGCATCACACTATGAATTCCCTCAAACAGCAGCCGACATTATTTCATGGGCATCTTCTTTAGAGGGTGATTATTCCAAAGAGGCTGCGAAGCCAGTCCGCCAGCCTGATGAGGATTTTCGGATCGGTGATCGTATTGCAGGGCGTTATGAGGTTGCCGATATTCGTTGGGGCGGCATGGGTGTGGTCTATTTATGCTATGACCATGAGCAGCGAGAAGCGGTGGCGCTCAAAACTTTCCAGAGCAGGTTTTTGGAAAACGAGCGAGCCGTACAGCGTTTCTTCAATGAAACCCTGACCTGGATCAGGCTGGAAAAACATCAGAACATCGTGCAGGCAAAACTGGTCATTAATATCCACAATAAGCCTCATATTGTTCTGGAGCATGTCAGCGGCCCGGAAGGCCTCGGCTCGGACTTACGGAGCTGGATTGACAATCAGCGAATTGATAGCCATCAGGCCATACTATTTGCTTTGCAAATTGCGCGTGGAATGCAGCACGCCGTCCATAAAATCCCCGGCCTCGTTCACCGTGATCTCAAACCCGCCAATATCCTTGTCACCCACGATGCAATTGCCAAAATTTCTGATTTCGGGCTGGTGCGAACGCTGGATACAAGTGATATATCGTCGAGTGAAGGCGAAGATGACAATGATGACAATATGGATGACCGTCTGACACGCATAGGAGCTGTTGTTGGAACCCCTCCATATATGTCACCCGAACAAATCCAGTCTCAGGATGTGGATATGCGCTCTGACATTTATTCTTTTGCCTGTATTCTTTATGAAATGCTGACCGGCAGGAACATCTTTAAAGCGCGGAAACTTTTACAATGGAAACAGGCACATTTGCAAGAAACGCCCACATTCGAGGCGGCTGAAACAGCCGCGCTGCCATCTGCCCTACGCAGTTTTACGTTGCAATGTCTGGCAAAACGCCCCGAAGATCGCCCGCAAACATGGACAAGCGTGGTCGAAACATTAGAAAGCATCCTGACCGATTTGTTCAATAATCGCCCACCACTATAAAGTTTATGGATGACCGCGACTGTACAATGATTATTCTGAGAACATCCCCTGATCGGGGCAATAGGGGACATATTCTCGGATTGGCAGTGCAAGGGACAGGGCGCACCCCGTCCCCGCTTTAAAGAGACTCAGCCTTCGCCGCGCACGCGCTCAGGCCTGATGCGAATGGCGGCGGTGAAAGCCGCATCAAAACTTTCCGGCGTCATGCCGATGTCCGTAATTCCCTGCTCATATTTCCTGAAATAAGCGGGATGCTGTGACGGTTTCGGCGCGGTTGGGTCGATGACGGCCTCACCCATAAAGACAACATACTTTCTACCATCATCTTTGCTGTCGGGGTTAAGCGCCACCTTTGAATTGGTTTGAATATTCCGCACCTTATAGGCCGCCGGTACAGAGTAAACCAGAAATTCACCCTGCTCCCAGATGAACCAGACTGGCGTTGGCTGCGGCATTCCGTCGGCGCGGACGGTGGTGAACCACATGACAGCGGACTCATTGAGCAGTTTTTCAATTTCGGGCGTAATGTTAACCGCCATCGTGTTTAGCCCGCCACGACACCGACAGCTTTTTCGACGCTTTTTTCCGGGCTTATTTTGAGCTGTTCGTCCGTCAGGACGCCGTTTTCGTCGATTACCCAATGGGAGCGAATGACGCCAAAATACTTTTTGCCGTAATTGACCTTCTCGCCCCACGCGCCCCAGGCTTCCAGCACCGTATGGTCAGGGTCAGAGAGCAGGTCGTAGGGCAGTTTTTCTTTTTGTTTCCATTTCAGCAGGTCTTTCGGCTCATCGGGGCTGATGCCCAGCACAACGCCATTTCCCGCTTCGATTTTGGGGAATGCTTCGCGGAAGCCGCAGGCCTGGGTGGTGCAGCCGGGGGTATCCGCCTTAGGGAAGGCAAACAGAATCACCTTTTTGCCACGATAATCGCTCAGTTTGATGGTCTTGCCATCCTGATTCAGCAGTTCAAAATCGGGGGCACTATCACCAATAGCAGGCATTATTCACTCCTTGATAAGATCATTTTCAACCATATAGACGCAGCGTGAAGGTTATTTCTGCGTAACGGGCAGCGGCGGTTCAGTGCCGGGATGGTCAGCGTACCATTTTTTCAGCCAACCGGCCTGAATACGCCCTTCCTGAAAAGCAATGATGTAATCCCCAGCGGGATGAACACGGCGCACAGCTTCGATAACGGCCTGGTGGTCATAAGCGGCACGGCGGAAATTGACCTGAAAGCCGCTGGCGTCGGCCTCAAGCAGGACATAGCTGGCGCGTAAATCCGGCGGAAACGGATTGCTGACCGAGCCAGCGTTAAAGACGTGTACGCCGTTGACGTGGCGCTCGAACGGCCAGTGGGTATGCCCGACGAATACCAGATCAGCCTCGCAATTTTTCAGCAGTTGCGCCATCTCATCATCACGCTGAGCGATGTGCAGACCGGGATCGTCGTCATGGCCGGGCGAGGCGTGAACCAGCAGCACCTGTGTCCCATCCGGCAGTTTAAAACGGCAGTCAAGCGGCAACGCAGCTAACCAATCAAGCCAGCCGCGCCCGGCAACAAAACCCTGCGTCCAGGCGAAACTGGCTGTAACTTCCGTAAAAACGGGCAGGTGGTTAAGGTCTGCCTGCACCTGATCGGGCGTCGGTTTCGGGCGCGTGCCGGAGGTGATGTAGCGGTCACAGTTGCCGCGAATCACGCTCACGTTAGGCAGGGCATTGACGCGCTCGATCACGCCCGCCGGATCGTAGCCAATGGCGGTTAAATCGCCCAGCACCCAGTAGGCATCTACCCCGCCATTCGCCTCAATGTCGTCCAGTACGGCATCGAGCGCCAGCGGATTACCATGAATATCCGAAAAAACAGCGACACGCATGAATTACTGCGCCGCGCCGACGGCGGCCAACGCGCGGGTGATGCTTTCCGCCGGGGTGATGCCAATCTGAAAATCGACGATATAGCCTTTTTCGTCGATCACCCAGAAAGAACGGGTGGCGCGTGGGATGGCGATCAGGCCGAACAGCCGCCGCCCCCATGCCGACCATGCCCGCAGCACTTGGTGGCTTGGGTCTGAGAGCAGGTCATAGGGCAGCTTGCGCGCGTCTTTCCATTTTTTAAGCGTTTCCGGGCTGTCCGGGCTGATGCCGAAGATGACAGCATTTTTCGCCTCGATGCGGGGGAACTCATCGCGGAAGCCGCAGGCCTGCGCCTCGCAGCCCGCTGTGAACGCCTGCGGAAAAGCGAACAGAATCACTTTCTGGCCGCGATAGTCGCTGAGTTTGATAGTCTTGCCATCCTGATTGGGCAGTTCAAAATCCGGCGCGGGGCGGCTGGTATCGGTTTGCATGGGGCGAGTTCCTCAAGGTTATAGTAAGAGCGAATTTTAATTCGCCTATCCATTGCCAGTGAGAACGTGATTTTAGCCCGCAGCAGCCATGCGTTCAACTGCTTGCAGCGCTTTACGCACACTTTCGCCGGGGCCAACGCCAATTTGCTGATCGATCAGCAAGCCGTTTTCGTCAATCACCCAGTAGGCACGGGCAGCAGTGGGCAGTTTGATAAGCCCGCCAATCGACATGCCCCACGCGCCCCAGGCTTCCAGAAAATGATGATCGGGATCGGAGAGCAGATCATAGGACAGCTTTTTCGATTGTTTCCAGTTTTTCAGGGTTTCTGGCATTTCCCAGTTGATGCCGAAGATGACAGCGTTGGCGTTCTGGAAATCATGCAGTTCGTCCTGAAAAGTGCAGGCCTGAGCGTTACAGCCCAGTGAATTGGCTTTCGGGAACGAAAAGATGACCACTTTTTGGCCGCGATAATCGCTGAGTCTGACGGGCCGGCCGTCCTGATTGAGCAGTTCAAAATCTGGTACGGGCTGACCAATGGTAAGTGTCATGGTTTTTTCCTTGTATATGACAGCCGGATGTTAAGGAACGGATTATGCCCGCTCCAGATAAGTAACGGGTGAAGTGCAAACTAGACGCGGATAAGCGCCGCTGTTACAATCGCCCGCGCTATGAGCAACCCCATCCCTTTTTTCAACCGCCTTGCCCGCCAACTGGATTATTCCCTGATTCTGACTCTGCTGCTGTGCAGCCTGGCGCTGTGGCCGCTGCTGTATCGCCCTGGCCTGCCCAACGGTTCGGATGTGCTGTATCACGTCTACCGTGCGGCAGAGATGGACAGAACATGGGCGAACGGCGTCTTATTTCCGCGCTGGGCGGAGGCCTTTTACACCGGCTACGGTTCGCCCGTTTTTCATTACTACGCCGGGATGACCTATTACCTCACCAGCCTGCTCACACGCCTGACCGGGGCGGACGCGCTCAACAGCCTTCGCATCCTGATCGCGCTCGGCGTCCTCGCCAAAGGCGCGGGCATGTACTGGTTTATGCGCGGGCGGGCGGGCAAATTGGCCGGGGCGCTCTCGGCATTGGTTTATGTCTACAGCCCCTACATTTTATTCACCGAACCCTACGCACGCGGCGATTACCCGGAATTTCTGGCTTTCGCGCTGCTGCCATTCCTGTTCTGGCGCTTTGACCGGCTGGTGCAGACCGGGCGCGCGCGGGATTTCCTCATCGCCGCGCTGCTGCAAGCGGCCTTGATCCTGACGCACAACCTGATGGCGCTGGTGTTGACGGGTCTGCTGGGGGCGTGGCTGGTCTGGGGAGCACTCCGGTCAATCACGCACAAGCCCCTTTTTCGTGGATACGGCCTCGCGTTTTTGGCGCTTGTGGTGGGCATGGGCCTTGCTGGATTTTTCTGGCTGCCGGTGCTGCTGGAAAGCAGCGAAGTTCATCTGGAAAATCTGACCGGCGTGGCGCTGCTGGATTATCGTAATTTTTTCATCCCGCTGGCGGATTTACTCGAACCGAATCCCACGATTGATGCAGGCGCGATCAACGGCCTGCTCGTCAACCTGCGGCTGGGTGTCGCCACATGGGTCTTGGCATTGACCGGGATAATCGGCGTCGCCTTCATCACGCTGCGCCACCGAATCCTTTCCCGCCAAAACCCCCAACCATCTGATACTGCTCAATCCCCACCATCAGACTCATCACGCATCGCTCATTACTCATCACTCGTTACTTTTTTTGCCCTGTTCGCCGCCGCCATGATCTTCCTGATGCTGCCCGCCAGCGCGGGCGTATGGGAAGCCATCAGGCCGCTGTCCTATCTGCAATTTCCCTGGCGCTTTCTAGGGCCGGTGTCATTCTGTTTGGCGGCACTGGCCGGGATGAACGCTGTCTTTTTGAATGCTTTAGCCGCGGCAGATGATTCATCGCCAGCATTTAATCCCCCGGCGGATAATGCTAAACGAGCTTTACACGTCGGCAAGCGAGGGAAGATAAGCCTTGTTTTCGGCGATTTCTGGACAGCTTTTATCGCGGCGATCCTGCTGGCTGTAGTTATTCATCAGGCGCTGCCTGCACTCTATGTGGCCGAATGGACGCATGAAACCGTCGATACCTCGGTAGCGGCGTATCAGGCGGCGGAAGTGCAGGGCTTGCAGCGCGGCACGACCTTCACCAACGAATACCTCCCCAAAACGGTGATTTACGAGCCTGGGGCGACGCCGCGCCTGCTTGAAGATTATGCCGATGGCTACCCGGTCAACAAAGCCCATCTGGAAATCCTGCCGCTCGGTGTGACGGTTGAGGTTCTGGAACATGGCCCACAGCATGACCGTTGGCGCGTGCAGGCCGGTGAGCCGTTCACGCTGGAAGTGCTGACTTTCTATTTCGCGGGATGGACGGCGGAAATCGCCGGCCAGCCTGTGCCGATCACGCCCTCTGACCCGCATGGTTTAATCACACTGCCTGTCCCAGCGGGGGAACACATCGTCCATGTCTATCTCGGTTCAACGCCCCCCCGTGATGTTGGCGTGCTGCTGTCGGTCGGGGCTGTGTTGTTGCTGGCAGTAATAATTTTCTGGCGTCGTAGCGTAGGGGCGCACAGCCGTGCGCCCCTGCAAACCGCTCCTGTAATGCCGCAGAACTATACAGTCGGCGCTTTATGCTTCGCGCTCCTGCTTGTGCTGGGGCTACTTTTCCAGTTGCAGGAAGGCCGCGCCTGGGTGAAATCGCCGCCGGGTGAAGCGCTGCTGGCGCAGCACCAAACCGATTTCCACCTCGGCGACTCGATTCGGCTGATCGGCTACGACCTGAACGGCGAACGCTTCCGCCCCGGTGGGCAGTTGAAACTGCGCGTTTACTGGTATGCCAGCGCCCCTATCGAATATGGTTACGCCAGCTTCGTGCATCTCTCCGCCGGAGGCCCGCCGCTGGCACAGGCCGATAAGCTCAACCCTGCCGGACGCCCGACCAAAGAATGGACGAGTGAGGGTTACATCTTCGACGATTACGTCATTGACCTGCCGCCGACGCTCCCCAGCGGCAGGTATGATCTGAGCATTGGCCTGTATACCTGCGACACGCGCCCTGCCGGTGAATGCGGCAATGGAGAGCGCCTGCCTGTGACTGACTCCGAAGGCGAATCGCTGGGCGATGCCGTGCTGTTGGCGAAGGTCGAAATCCAATGATGCGCCGTTATCTGCCGCTTTTTTTGCTGGCGCTCGCTGTCCTGCTGCCGGTTTATTGGCTGACCCTGCAGCGAATCCCCAACGGCGCGGAACATTATTACATGATCGACGTGGGCGAGACGCAGATTGTCCTCAACTCGTGGGGGACGCTCCACGCCACCGGCTACCCACTGTATGTGATGAGCGGCAATCTGCTGGTGAAGCTCCTGCGCGGGCTGGGCATTTCGGCGGTGGTCGCCCCGGCGCTGGTGTCGCTGCTGTGGGGCGTGCTGTCTTTGGCGCTGCTGTATCTGCTGCTAGTGAAGATCATCAATAATCGCTGGCTGGCGGCGGGCATTGTCATCCTCTTTGGGCTGACCCGCACCGCCTGGATTCACAACATCATCCCGGAAATTTACAGCTTCGGACTGGTGCTTCTGCTGGCGCTGCTCCTGCTCGCCCTGTGGACGCCGCACATCAAAAACCGGCTGTACTGGCTGGCGCTGATCGGCGGAATCGGCGTTTTTCATCACCGGGCGCTGCTGATGGCCGCCCCGGCGCTGCTGTATGCAGTGTGGGGAGAAATTACTGAGAGCCATGAAAATCACTGGCAGCTTCATTCAATTAAGCGGGTCGTGTTGTGCCTGCTGCTCGGCCTGCTCGGATTTTTGCCCTATGTCTACCTGCCGCTGCGGGCGCAGGCAGGCGGGGCATGGGTCTATGGCGAACCGGGGACGTGGGACGGTTTCTGGGATCAGTTCTTCGGACGAGAAGCCGCACGCTTTATCGGCGCGCCGGGATCGTGGGAAGGGTTGCTCGCCAATTTCAACACGGTGAACAGCGTCCTCATCACCGACCTGACCGCGCCGGGATTGCTGTTGGGTCTGGTCGGGCTGGTGATCGGTTTGCGGCGGCATAGACGGGCAGCGGTCACGCTGTTATTGAGCGGTGGCCTGGCCTATCTCTTTCATGTCGCGCTCTATACCGATGTCCTCTCCGCGCTGATTCTGCCCATCATGGTCAGCACCGCCTGCGGTTGGGCCTTTCTCTCAGATGCGTTGTTAAACGTAGGGGCGAACCGGCGGTTCCTCCCGATAGCTGCGCTTTTACTGACAGGCTGCATCTCCGGGCTTATCCTGCTATCCCAAAACTGGCCCTTCATTCAGGCGCAGGTGACCAATCCAACCGGCATCGAGACGATTGCACTGGCGAAAAATATGCCGCCGGGTTCGGCACTAATGCTGGATTGGGGGCCGCGCCATTTTGCCGTTGGCTTCGCCCGCGATGTGCTGGGCGAACTGCCGGATGTACTGCTAATCGATCATAAGGCCGATTTCAAAACGACTGCCGCCGAGCGCACACTGCTGACACCGGAGTATACTTTTTACAATCGCCCGCCAAGCTGGTGGGCAGAGCAGCTTGGCAGTCCGGTTTATCTCTATGCTGTCGCGCCGCGTTTGATCGAAATCACGACCACGCCGCGCATCAACGCCCAGCAGTCACCAGACGCGCCGCGCCTGCCAACCGCCATGAATAAAACACTGGTCTGCAAAACCGATGCGCTGTGGTTGACGGTCAACTGGTACAGCCGAGAGCAGCCGACACAGGATTTGAGCGTTTTCGTTCATCTGCTGGACGAAGGTGGTCATGTGATCGCTCAGGCCGACCAGGCCGCGCCGGTCTACGGCTGGCGTCCGTTGACGAGTTGGGCGGCGGGCGAAATTGTGGGCGATGTCTATGCTCTGCCGCGCCTGGCTGATGGGCGACAGGTACGAGCGGGCTTATACCGGCAGGCGGAGGATGGAAGTTTTGAAAATGTCTACACCTTTGAAGCGCCCGTACAATGTTAGTGCTAAGTTCAAAGTGCTAAGTGCTAAGTTTCAATGCCAAATTCCCGATGGATGGAAGGGTTTTGTGAAGGCATTTCTCCCCCTCTCCATGCAATGGGGAGGGGGCTGGGGGGTGGGGATACTGCTCATCATTATGTAGGCAGCCTGATCGACTCGCACCCCTGTCCGGACCACCCTCACGTCACCAGAAATCATGCCC
>CAYUTY010000019.1:0-72115 GCA_964447795.1 uncultured Anaerolineaceae bacterium | reverse complement strand
CCGGCGCCGCGCCCCCCCCCCCCCCCCACACTGCTCCTCATTATGTTGGCAGCCTGCTCGACTGAAACCCCTGTCCAGCCCACCATCACGTCACCGGCAGTCATGCCCAAACTGCTGGCTACTGTCTTTATTTCGCCCACGCCTAACGCTGATGAAATTTTAGCGACACAGATCGCCGCGCCGCCAACGGTAATTGTCGAACAGGTTTTACCCACCCCTGTACCGACAGCTTATATCGGTGTGTTCATCGGCGAGGCGGAAAGCCCGGCGGAAGGGCCGATCATCAATCCGCAGCTACTTGGCAACCCGCCCACCCCCGCCGGAACAACTATTGATTTAAGCGGCTGCGCTACTCAGCCAGACGCATTATTTACAGCCCTGCTCACGAGCGATGGCGCGGTGGCCGAACGGCTGCGCTGCCCCATTGAGGTGCTGTTTCCATTTGACGGCACGCTTCAGGTCTTCGAGCGCGGCGTCATGTACTGGCGGCCTACCGGGGAAATCTGGGCGGTTGCGCCGCGTGAAGGGCGTTATTGGTATGTGCCGAGTGCGCCGCCGGTGACGGCGGGCGAAATTTCCGCGCCGGATGGTCTGCGCGCGCCCGTGCTGGGATTTGGGGCGGTATGGCGTGGGATTGATGGGGTACAGGCGGCATTGGGTTTTGCCCGAACCGATGAGACAAAGGCACAGTTGGGCGTGCAGCGCTTTGAGGGTGGAGCGCTGCTGGCTGACCAGAGCAGCGGGCAAACCTTTGTCCTGTATGCGGACAGCACGCTGGCCGGGCCCTATTAGCCCATTAACGAAATGAGCATACAGGGCGGAGCAGTCGTTCCGCCCTGTATGTGATATTTACTGCGCGTTCAGCATCAGCGTCGCCATGCACATGCTGATGCCATCGTCGCCAAATTTGCCGAAGTTGACTTTGATCTCGCCGCCTGCTGTGCTTTCCACCATGACGGATTCGGTGAAACCGTCGCTGCTGCCGGTGTAGAACACCATCCCGCCAAAATCTTCCAGCAGATAGCTCCCGCCGTCGTATGTCAGCGTGTAGCCGCCGTCGCTGGTCGTGATGGTGGCGCTGTCGAAGTTTGGCAGCAGATCAGTCGAGGTGCAGATGCCTTCCAGCGGTGTCCAGGTCGCGCTGTACGAACCGTCGTTGATGACCGCAGGCGCAAAGGCCGGCAGCACCATATCCTCATCAACACTGCCATCAGGATTGATGGTGATTGGGCCGGGGTCAGACGGCGCAGGGGGCGGCGGGGGATTCAGGTCGCCGCGTTGTTCCGCTGTCATCACCGTGCCGAGTGTCAGCACACCCTGTGCGTAACACGACTCTCTATTATCCTCGCTGCTGGCCTGCCACACGATGTTGAAATCATCGATGAAGCGCCGGTTGAGGGTGATATTCAGGTTATCCTCGTAGGCAGTATATTCGCCGCGCACCCGTTCGCCGTTCACATTGAATACCACACCGTTGATGTATAGTTTAAGGTCGCGCTCGCTGGCCTTCACCAGCGTGACATCGCTGAAATCGGGCCTGTAAGCCTGGGCGCAGTAGCTGTCGAAGGGAAGCCAGCGCACCGTGTACTGGCCTTCAATCACCAGCGGCGGCTCAATGATCTGCGGTTCTTCCTCGCTCGGTTCGTCGGGCGCGGGCGTCGGCTGTGGCTCGGTTTCTTCCTGTGATTCTTCCGGGATACTGGTTGTGCAGCCAAAAGTCGTCCCCGCTTTAATCAGTTCATAGCGAATGACATGGGTGATGGTGCAGGCACCAGCATTGGTCGTCATCACAATTTCCAGCGTAGTCGGGTTGATGACATTCAACTGGCGAGAATAGCTGCTGTTGTCGAAGCTGTCGATGCGAGTGTCTGTGGTGTATTCGTCACCGCGCCAGTAAAAGGTGTTGTTATCGACCAGCGCGATGCCCTTCTGCCGCCAGGTGCAGACATAACCCTGCTGGCCGGGGTCTTCCGGGTCGTAATAATCGCCGCTGGGGCCATCGTTATCGCCGCCCGTGTAATCAGAACAATCGCCCGTGCGGGTGGCCGAGCCGATATACTGCCTGGAATACAAGCCATCGGTGATGAGCGGCCAGGGATAGGATTCCTCAGTTGGCTGGGGTTGGGGCGTGGGTGTCGGGTCGCAATCCACAAGCGGCACTAACAGATCATCCGGGTCATCGTCGTAGCAGGGATCGCCCGGCAGGTAAATTGGCTTATCCGGTTCATCGGTAGTCGGGTACTCAATCAGTTCTTCCTGCATCGGCGTCGCCGGATGAACCTGAAGCACTGGTGTCGGATATTCAATCAGTTCTTCCTGCATTGGCGTCGCCAGCGTGATGCTGTCCGGGTCGAGCGGAGTGCTTTGGGCCAGCGCCATCATCGGGACAATAACAAGCAAAGAGAGCAGCAATAAAGGCAGTCGGCGGTACATGAGCTGTTTCATCTTCCTAAATCGGTAATCAATGGTCGTAATTGAACCGCGAATGCCAACATACAACCTCTACCGGACGGTTGATTCAGATTGCTCACTTTGGGGGAAATGACAAATCCGCCTAAAGACCGATGGTCGCTTCTAAAACTGGCTCACATAAAACAAATGTGCTACTCTTCACCACATTGTATGTTCACGCATTTGGGTGAATAATTTCAAGCGTAGAAAGGTCAAACTATTATGGTCGATTCATTATCTGGTTATATACTGGCCGCTGGCGAAGGATTGAGCGACAGCAGCCTCAAAGCCTCTGGCGCTTCGACAGGCGGCAGTTTCACGCTGATCGAATCGCGCACCAGCGGCGGCGCACCCCTGCATGTCCATACCCGCGAGGATGAATTTTTCTATGTGCTGGAAGGCACGCTGACCGTCCAGCTTGGCGACCAGACTTTTGAGGCTGGCCCGCGCTCGTTCGTCTTTCTGCCGCGCAATATTCCCCACCAATGGGATGTCGTCGGCGACGAAGCCACCTTGCTCATGATGACTGCTCCCGCCGGACTGGACTCCTTCCTCGGCGAATACCACGCCGCTCCATCAAAAGAAACGCGTAATCAGGTGGCCGAACGCTATGGAATCACCTTTTTATAGGTAGCCTAATGAGAAGGGGCGCAGCACTGGGGCAGCAGGATGATGGAGGCATAAGCCTAAGCAATCAGAGGATGTGAATTTTCAAGGCACTATTCAGAGGATGGTGTTGAGTCGCGCCGCTGTTCGAGGACATTCAAAAAGGCCGCAACATTGACGATTTGGGCCATATGATGCTGCTTCAATACCAGCAAATCATTATCCTCACTGACGAGGTAATCCGCTCCGGCCACCTTCGCGCACGCCAGAAAAATATCATCCTTCGGATCGCGGCAAATTGGCTCAATGTCTTCTGGTTGGATGTCAATAAAAGTGGCGAGATCAAGCGCATCCCGAACACGTTGCACGGCAGCGTTGGTAATTTGCGGAAATTTGATTCGGAGCGATGAACGGGTGAGGACGTTCATGATTTCGGCATTGATTTTTTCGGCTGTATAAAGCTGATAGTCTACTTGTTGTTCAAATAACAGTCGTCCACAGGCAGATTTAGCATTAATCAGCGCCCGCAGGAAAATCTGTGTATCAAAGATGACCTGAGGGACACTATCCACGCCGAACCTCGTCAATGGCGTCGTCAATTGCCTGGTCGATTTCAGCTTCTGTCATGCCAGTCGCCGCAATAGCCTCACGCACAGGCTCAAACACCTCATAGGCTGTTCTGGCCCACGCCGAACCGGGATGGGTATGCTTATGACTCAGATACGCAATCAAAACCTGTAATTCATCCAGCGATTCATCCGGCAGTTCGTCTATGGCTTTATAGAGAGCTTCACGGGTCGTCATTGATTTCCTCCCAAACACTTGCAGATATATCTTAGCATAATCCCTATCTGCATTCACTCATACCTCATCACTCATTACTCGTCACTTTGCTCTACTCCCTCGGCACAGCGACGGCCAGCGCTTCCGCCACGTTCCGCACCTCGACCAGCTTCAATGTTGGCGGAATGCCATCGAGTTTACGCCGCAGCCGGGGGACGAGGGCGCGTTTGAAACCCATCTTGGCCGCCTCATTCAGCCGCGCCGGAAGCTGCCCAACAGCACGTATTTCACCACTCAGGCCGACTTCGCCGACAATCGCCAGATCAGCCGGAACCGCCTTGTCGAAATAGCTGGAGGCCATCGCCGCCGCCATCGCCAGGTCGCTGGCCGGTTCGCTCACCTTCATGCCGCCAATCACGTTGACAAAAATATCCTGCTCATGCAGCTTGAGGCCGACGCGCTTGCTCAATACGGCGCTGATGAGCAGCAGCCGGTTCATATCGACGCCGTTGGGGGTGCGACGCGGGTTGCCAAACGAGGTCGGGCTGGTCAATGCCTGCATTTCGACCAGCAGCGGGCGCGTGCCTTCCATGGTGATGGCGATAGCCGAACCCGGCGCATTGACGACCCGCTCCGCCAGAAACGCCTCCGATGGATTGGGCACCTCAGTCATCCCCTCCCCGGCCATCTCGAACACGCCGACTTCGCTGGTCGCGCCGAAGCGGTTTTTCACGCTCCGCAGCAAACGGAACGCCTGAAACGGGTCGCCTTCCAGATACAGCACCGTATCGACAATATGTTCCAGCACACGCGGCCCGGCAATCGCGCCCTCTTTGGTCACATGGCCGATCAGAAAGACGCTGATTCCGCTCGACTTGGCGAGGTGCTGCAAACGGCTGGCGCACTCCCGTACCTGCGATACGCTGCCCGGTGACGACTCGCTTTCCTCAATATAGGTCGTCTGAATCGAGTCGATCACCAGAATCATGGGATTCAGACCGCGCACATGCTCAAAAATGCTGCCGAGGTTGGTTTCATTGAGCAGGAAAAGTTCATGGGCGCTGATGCCTAATCTGTCGGATCGCATTTTGATCTGGCGAGCGCTTTCTTCACCGCTGACATATAAAACACGCCCAATACTATCTGCTAGTAAACCGCATATCTGACTTAGTAGGGTGGTCTTACCGACGCCGGGTTCACCGCCCAACAAAATGATGCTGCCCGGCACGATGCCGCCGCCCAGCACCCGGTTGAATTCCTCCACTGGCACGAATAACCGCTCGCCCACATCGCTGCTGATTTCGCTCAAACGCTGCGGGATGGAACGCACCGCACCCACCGGGGCGCGGTTCTGCTTGGCCGGTTTGGCGACTTCCTCCGCCTCTTCGACCATCGTGTTGAACTGGCCGCAGTTCGGGCAGCGGCCAAAGCCCTTCGGCGACTGGTAGCCGCAGTTCTGGCAGACAAATTTAGAGCGTGTTTTTGCCATGTTGCATCCCACAAAACTGAACAATTGTGCTAGAGCGCAATTATACCATGTCCCCCGCCAAATTGTGTTATCCTACAGGCAAACAGACTGCATTTACGAATAATCACTTTATGAAACAACTGCTCGCTGATTTTCAAAAATGGTATGCCGGACGCAGCAAGGAAATTCAGGGACTGATTGCCGTACTGCTCGTCAGCCTGCTGGAAGTTGCCATTGCCAATGGCCTGACGGAGATCGCCCTGACTGAAGTGGGTATCGCCGCCGATGC
The DNA here is from genome assembly GCA_964447795.1 of uncultured Anaerolineaceae bacterium. GTDB lineage: Bacteria > Chloroflexota > Anaerolineae > Aggregatilineales > Phototrophicaceae > CFX2. The sequence continues at coordinate 66,518 of CAYUTY010000019.1, read as the reverse complement.
TGCCATTACCATCTCCAACAGCGTTGAACCGCTGATGTTCCTGCTGGCCTTTGTCACCTTCATCGCCTGGATGACAGACCGTGATTTGCTGTTTCGCCGGGCAATTTTTATCTTCATCGGCCTGGTGACTTTTCAACTGGCGGTCAGCATTATCGGTCTGGTTCTGACGCTGCCGGTGCGGAATGGGCAGTTCGGCACCACTTCCCTCCTGCGCGATGGCTTGCTGGTCTGGGTATCGAATGTGCTGGTGTTCACCATCTGGTACTGGATGCTTGACGGAGGTGGGCCAGAAAAACGCTTCTGGGGCAAACAGGAACCCCCGGATTTCACCTTCCCCCAGCAGCGATCACAAATTCCGGGCTGGGAGAAGTGGAAACCGCACTTCGCCGATTATTTTTTCCTGGCCTTCATCATCAGCACCAACTTCAGCGTGCCGGATTCCGAGGTGCTGTCACGCCGCGCTAAAATGCTGGTTATCGTACAGGTGTCAAATTCGCTGATTACGCTCGGCATGGTGGTCGCCCGCGCCATCAGCATCATCGGGTGAGTCCTACAGCTCCAGCAGCATCTCAAACTGTGCCATTTTTTCGACATAGCCCAGCCGCCCCAGCGTCGGCCAAAGCGGATCATCCTCGCCTAAATTGACAATCCGCGCGGCTACATCAGGATGTTCGCTGTGAACACTGGCGACCAGCGCCCCCAAGGCTTCAGTTTCGCCGGGCGCAGCCGCCACATCGACCCACTGTACCCCTTTTTCGCCCGCATAGCCCAGCCCATAAGCTACCATCTCATCATCGCGCCGCGCCGCCCACCCGCTCAACTTCTCAGTCGCCGGATGCAAAGCCTCGGCCTGCCGCTGCCAGGGATTTGCCGTTTCATGGAAAACCTCGTAATACGCCAGCGCTTCCGCCGGTTTGACGCGCATGATGGTCACATCCGAGTCTGGCACATCCGGCGGGGCAGCGCATTCCAGAATCAACAGCCGCCGCGTCTCAGCGAAACCCAGTTTGCGATAGAGTTCATGAGCATTTTTGTTGCCGTCGATCACTTCCAGCGTCACCGTCTCCAGACCGCGCCCGCGTGCCGCTTCCAGCACCCCTTCCATCAGCTTCCGCCCAATGCCCTTTCCCCGGCAGTCCGGGCGCACGCCCACGCCGCCAATCCAGCCGCGTTTTTCGCGAATCCCCAGCAGCGCCACCCCCACCGGATCGCCATCAGCATAAGCGATGCGCGATGCCCGCAGGTCGATCTGCTGGCTGCTGATGTGGCCGCGCAGTTGGTCGGCTTCCAGCTTCAGCGGCACAATATAACCACGATAACCGGCATTGAAGGTCTTGAGCAGCACATCAAACGGTTCATCGGGAATGGGGGCCAGTGTGATCGGCATTACAAAACTCCTTTTTCAGTCTCATTTTCAAATAAGCAATTTTTAAATCTGCGCCAGCATTTGCATTCACGTCCAGAATCCGCAATCCACCTATAATGAGGTATATTCATCAGGGGGTTCAGAGGTTCAAATGCTTAACGTTCCAACCCGTCGGCTGCGTAATCTGTGGAAATTCTACCGCACTGATACTATTGCTTTCCTGCTCACGCTGCTGGCACTGCTGGCCGCGCTGGTGTGGAGCGGGCAGGTTATCGTCGTATTGGCCTGTGCCGCCGCAGCCTTCGCTTCTGGCTGGAGTCTCTTTCGCCGCCGGGCTGAACGCCGCGCTAAAGTGCTGCCTTTCGCCTTCGATGTACGCGGCATGGTTGACCAGCTCAGCGTCACCGCTGACCGCCTTTCTGAATCGATTCGCTCCATCAACGACGTAACATCACAGCAGTCACGCGGAGCGCACGAACAGGCTGACCTGATTGCCCGCACCAACACCCTCCTCGATGATTTTCTCGACCTGTCCAGCCGAGTACAGGAACAGGCGCGGGCGCTCACCGCTGTCGCCAAACAGGCCGCCGAAACCTCCCAGAGCGGTCAGGCCGCCATCCGCCAGGCCATCGACGGTATGGCTCGTATCCGTGTCCAGGTGTCCGCCATCGCCGGAACTATTCTGGCGCTGGCGCAGTTCACCCAGCGGATTGATGATATCATCTCCTCCGTCAGCGAAATCGCCACCCAATCCAATCTGCTGGCGCTCAATGCCTCGATTGAAGCCGCCCGCGCCGGGGTGCATGGACGCGGCTTTGCCGTCGTCGCCGACGAAGTGCGCTCGCTGTCGCAGGGGTCAACCCAGGCCGCCCGCCAGGTACGCGCCATTCTCGGCGAAATTCAAACCGCCATGAAGGAAACTGTCCGCGCTACCGAGGAAGGTCTGGAAGGGGTGGATGAAGGCACATCGCGCACGCAGCAGGCCGACGAGGTCATCACCCGCCTCGCCGACAACATCGACGCTTCCTACAAAGCCGTCAACCGCATTTACGAAATCATCCGCCAGCAGGTAGACGGACTGGAAGAAATCGCTATCAGCATGGAACGCATCGACCGCATTACGCAAAAAAATCTCGCCAGCACCCGTTCCGTCGAAATCGTATCGGTGGAACTGACGCAGCTCGCCACTGATTTGCAGATCACAGTAGGGATGAGTGATTACTCACAAAATGCCGCCGTACAGCAGAATACTGGCGAGGATGCCAAAGAAAATGCCGGACAGCCCGATAGCCACCCCCAGTACGACAGCCCGCCGCAGCAGTAAGCGCCGGATGCGCCGCCGCCCCAGCGTGCGTTCGGCTTCTTCCGCCTGATGCTGCGCCACCCGCTCTACCCGCGCATCCAGCTTATTGAGCTGACGCCGCGCCTGCACATTCAGCGGGTTAATCGCCAGAATATTTTGCAGGCACACCCGCTTGTCCTTATCGGACTCAATTACTTCCAGTAGTGCCTGCCACACCTGTTCATTATACGGGTCAATGTTGGCCGCCTCGCGCCACAGATCATGTGCCATCCGCCGCTTGCCCGCCTTATAGGCTACCCGTCCCGCCTGCATCAGGTCTGCGAAAGTTGTCCCCTGAGCCATACCCCTGCTTACCTCAAACATGCCTTTGCCGCCTTAACAAACATGCGCTGTCATCTTTCATCACCGGGGCGGATTCTGGACTCCGCCCCTCAGAAGTCAACCTATGGTGTCCACCCGCCGGGGTAATCCTCCGCTGCATCAGCCGTGAGCTGGGAAAGCGTCTGCCCCACCAGATCGAACACAAAAATGTCGTAATACCCGTTCAGCCGGTTGCTGGCAAAAGCGATATAACGCGCATCCGGGCTGAAGACCGGGAACAGGTCATTCGCGTTATCGGGGTCAGGGATCGGCACCAGCGGCGTCCCCGTCACATCATTCATGCTGCGGATGATAATATCGCCATTGCCCGGCTCATTCTCTGCTGCGGCTGAATAGACAATCTGCGAGCCATCCCGCGACCACTTCAGCCCGCTTTCCACAAAGCGGCCCAAGTCATTGGTCAGCGGCGTCTGCACCAGCGTTGCCACATCAACCAGCACAATGTCCGCGCCGGGATTTGCCCCGATGGAATCATCTTTAATCACCGCGATCTGAGAACAGTCCGGCGAAAAGGCCGGGAAACTGTAAACGGCAAGATCATTCGTCAGCCGCCGCAGCTCATTTGTATCCAGATTAAGGGTGTACAACTGGAAGGCTTTTTCCCGCTGACCCGTGAAGTCCACATCGGTCGTATCCGTCGGCAGCGCCACAAATACCACCAGATTAACCGCCTGACAATAATTACCCATCTGCGACTTGAACACCGGCAGTCCCTGCGTAATCTGGCGCGGCTGCTGTCCGTTCAGGCCAACTTCTTCCAGTCCCCAGTCCTGCGTGGTCTGATAAAAGCGTGTAAACAGCACCCGCGCCCCATCCGGGCTGATGTCCGGGTAGCGCCCGGTTTCAGACCCAATCGGCTGGAACGGCCCGCCTGCCGCCGGGAACACACCCACCGGCAAAAAGCGCCGCAGCGCCGTATCCACCCCGCTCCACCCGGCGATCACACCACTCACCCCGCTCGGCGGCGGCAGCGGCGTCGGCGAAGCGCCCGGCGTCGGCGTCGGCGTTATCGTGAATTCCGGCGGCAGTGTTGGGCGGTCAGGAGTATTGGATGCCGTCGGCGTCGGCGAAGCCAGCGCGATAGCCGTTTCCTGAATGCTCGTAGCTGTCGCGTCGGCATTCAGGATCGCCTGCATTCCGGTCTGCTGCACCGCCACTACAGCAGCGGTTGCCGCCGCTGTCTGTGCCGCCTGGCTGCCCGTAATCACCAGCAGAATAATCACCAGCAGGGCGATGATGCCACCGCCAATCCCGGCTACGGTCATCAGCGTCCGGCGGCTCACGCCGGGGATCACTTCTTCCTCGGCTTTTTGCTGGCGCTCCCTGGCCTGAAGTTTGTCCATTGCCGACTGCGCCCGCTCGTTGCTGGGGTTGATTTGCAGCACATTGCTCAAAGCCACGCGCCGTTCGTCATCCGTTGTCACCACCGTCGCCAGCCAGAACCACGCCTTTTCGTTTTTATCATCCAGTTCGATGACCTGCTCGAAAAACTGGCGTGCTTCCGCTTTTTTACCCTCGCGGGCCGCTTCCACGCCCTGTCGCAGCAGATTTTGTATCTCGTTAGCTTCGCTCACTGTCTCATCCTTAAACGTGTATCTGGTTGGTTTATGACGCGGCGGAGAACAACTCCGGGCCATAGGAAAATTTCACAATATCGCGTCCGGGATCGCCCACAAAGGTGATAGCCTTCCCTTCCAGATCAACGCTGTAAAGCTGGAAGGTTTCGCCATCGCCCCGGTTTGATAAAAAGACGATTGCGCTCATATTGGGGATGAAAACCGGATAGCGATCTTCCGCGCCGCCGTCATCGACTGTCAGCAGGAAGGGTAGCTGCCCGTCTGGAGCCATCGTGAAGATGTCACCATCGCCATTACGGTCACTGGCAAAGGTCACCATCTTGCCATCCGGCGACCAGGACGGTGTATAGCTGCTCCCGTTGGCATCGGTAATCTGCTCAATCGTTTCCCCATCCGGCGTAATGCTGAAAATTTCGGTCAGGCCGGAGCCAGGCGCATTCCCCTGGTCAGAGGTGTAGAGAATCAGATCGCCCAGCGGCGACCAGTCCGGGTCTTTATCCACGCCGGGGTTGGTCGTCAGCGGGCGCAGGTTATTGCCATCTTCCGTGATATACCACAGATTTTCGTCACCCTCAAAGCCAGCGACAAATACCAGTTGTAGACCATCCGGTGACCAGGTTGGGCTGGAAAGCGTGGCAGCACCAAGCTGTGTCACCTGTCTTGCCGCGCCCAGGTTGTTGGCCGGGGCGACAAATAATTCCGGCGCGGTCACTTCCGCGCTTTCCGCATTGGTATAGGTCACGGTGCGGACGAAGGCGATGCGCCCCCCGCTGGGGCTGTAAACTGCATCAGAAAAACCCTCGCCGCTCGAACCAATTTCTTCTATCTGCGTGGCATCACCGCGACTCAGAAACAGCGCAGGCTGCGCGTCAGCGGCAGATTGACCGGTGAAAAGCAGCGTAAATTCCGAAATTGGGAAAGGAGTTGGCGAGGGCAGTGGCGTTGTTGTCGCTACCGCTGTAAACGTTGGCGTGAAAGCCGGTGGCAGCGTTCGCAGATTTTCCGGCGTGACGATCACCCCCAGAAAAGGCGTCGCCGTATAATCAGCCGGGTTGACCGTCGGCGTCAGGGTGCTGGTCGCCAGCGCCGCCGCTATTGCTTCCCGTGTCGCTGCATTAATCGGTGCCGGAGCCTGGCTGGAAACCACCGCGAAAATGACGGCTGTCACCAGTGCCAGCCCGACCACCACGCCAATCACGATGACGGGCATACTGAGCTGGCGCTCGCCGCCCACCACCGCGCTGGGCCGCCGTGCCGCCGGGGCGCTGGCCTTTGCCCCGATGGATGACGAAACCGGTTTCCCGGTCACGCTGGCGATCTGGTTGAGCGCATCACGAGCGCGGCTGTTATTCGGGTTGAGCCGCAGTACCTGTTCCAGGCACGCCCGCCGCTCCTGCACCGTGTCCGAGACGGAAGCCAGCCACATCCAGGCGACTTCGTTGCGCGGGTCGCCCGTCGTCACCTGGCGCAGAAGCCGCTGTGCGCTGGCTTTATCATTCGCCCGCGCTGCTTCAATCCCGGCCTTCAGTTTTTCCTGTAATGAGCTGTTTCCGGCCAAAGTCATCCCTCCGATGAGCAAGCTGATCTCATCAATTTTACACCAACCTGAATTTCGGATGACATTTGCTACCGCGCCGTACTCAGCACAAACACCACAATCACCACCGCCAGCACCGCCAGCACACCGGCTACCATGCCGAAAATCAGCAGCGTGCGGTTTTCTTTGGAACTGCGTCGATAGGCAATCTGTTTCAGCGCGTCTTTAGCCGCTTCATTATCCGGGTTAATCAGCAGTACCCGGTCGAGCCATTTTTTACGCTCGGCTTTGCTCTCCGCCAGTTTCGCCATCCACATCATCGAGCGTTCGTTCTTTTTATCCTGGCTCAATACCTGCTCGAAGGCGATCCGTGCCGCATCACGATTGCCGGCCTTCGCCGCGCGGATGCCCATCTGGATTAATTCTTCGCGGTTGGGCTGGTAGCTGCCGCTGTCCTGTCCACCAAAAGACATAACCATCACCCTCTGTTTTTGTACATAAATTGTCAGCAGGTTTCACTCTATTGTATGCGTAAATTACGAATATTCGCTATAGGTGTTTTGAATGACGATAGGACTTTGGTTACGTCCCGGTCAGCGCCAGAAACACATAGACCAGCGTTGTCACCCATACCAGCGCGTCTGTCCGGTCGAGGATGCCGCCGTGACCGGGTATCAGGTTCAGGCCGACAATGTGCGAATCGCCAATGCTGAAATAGCGTTTCAGCGCCGATTCGGCCAGGTCGCCCAGCACCGCCGCCACTGGCGCAAACAGCATCAGGCCCACCGTCGCTGGCGTCAGCTTGCCGCCTGCCAGCAGATCAACGATGCCGAAGAAGAACCCCGCCACCACACCCGTGATCGCACCTTCCCGCGTTTTCTTGGGCGAAATACGCGGCGCGAGCGGCGTCCGCCCCCACCAGCGCCCGCCAAAATAGGCCAGCGTATCCGTCCCCCATGTCACCACAATGATCGCCACCATCCAGATCAACCCATCAGGCCGCCCGCGAACGCCCATCATAAAAGCCGCTGGCAAACCCGCGTAGGCCAGCCCGCCCGCCGTCACCAGCGCCCGCCCAACCCGCAGAGTCGGCGCAGTCCCGCGCAGCACTTCGACCACAAATGTCAGCCCGCCCGCCAGCAGCAGAATCAGCGGAATCAGAACGCCCTGTCCGCTGATGAATGCCAGCAGCAGACCGGCCAGCAGCGGCATCCCAATCAGGTAATTGCCCTGAATATCCCGCGTTCGCCCTAGTGCGTAAAATTCCACCAGCGCCAGCGCGGCGAAAACACCCGCGCCGATCATGAAGGCCACCCCACCAAAATACACCAGCCCCAGCACCAGCGGCGCGAGGATGAGGGCGGTAATCAGCCGCGTGATCAGATTAGAACGGTTCTGTGCCTCTTTTTGCGCGGCACTCTGCGTCGTTGTCATCAGCCTCTTTATCGTCCTTGCGGATTAACCCTCGCCCGGTGCTGTCCAGCGCAGCATCAGCATATCCTGGATGCGGATGCCATTTTCGTAAACCGGCTCGGCAAAATAATCAAAATAGTCTTTACGAATCGAGTCCATCCGAAAACCGCACTTCTGATAAAAAGCAATATTCTCCAGCCCGGCGTTCGCCGTTCCCACCAGCACCGCTTTCACCTGCCGCTGCCCCGCCTCATCCAGCAATGCGGCGACGATAGCCTTGCCATAACCCCGCCCCCGCTCACGGCTGTCTACGCCAATGTAAATCAGTTCGCTTTCAGCCGCCTCCCAGCGCATCACCGCCGCGCCAACCGGCTTTCCGCCGCTGCTCGCCAGATAACCCGTATACGCCGCCACGCTCATACGGATGCGTTCATCATCTTCATCCGCATCGTGCAGAAATGGCAGCAGTTCTTCAGCATCCTGCGAAATAATCAGATCAACCTGCACCGTTTATCCCATCCTTTTCACAGCCCAACAGATTACCACACATCCCGCCATTGTTCACCTTCTCCCCTTCCGCGCATCTGCCACTTTTCAGGTGATCGTCATGCCTCCCTTTACCGTTAGCCCTCAATCCCGACCTGCTTTTCTCCCTCAAAATCGAAACATTTGTCATGACAAATGTTTCACACCCTGCCCCATTTCCATGATAAACTGACTCATAGGGTGACAGCGCTGGCTTTCACCCGGCATGCTGCGCCTGAAATCTGGAAATTGCGGCAAAACAACCATTGCCATGTCGCAATTGTCGCAAAATAGTGGCGGTGGCGATCACGCTGAATCACAAAAAAAACCATTTCCGCCACCGCCGCCGCCACAAACCCGCCTCAGCAGTGGCGGAGCAGGATGAATAAACTGCAATCGATTCCGCCGCCGCCGCCGCCGCCACCACAACAATCCGTAATCTTTACCTTTTAACTTTCATCTTTCACCTTTTAACTTGAAAAAGGAGTCCCCAAAATGTCCAATCTACTCCGCAATCCCAACCTGACCGGCTTCAGTAAACCACCGCGCACCTTCACCGACAAAAGCGGCAATATCGGCTACATGGAAAACCCGGACGACTGGGAATACACCTTCTTTTCCCTGCATGACGACGACCCCAACCGCGTTCCCCAGAGCCTCCACCGCGACAAGGGTTACTGCATCGCGGCGGGCTGGCGCCGCTGGGAGGCGGGTTATGTCCAGCGCGGTGTTCCGCTTCAGTCGGGCAAACGCTACGTCGTCAAAGCTGCTTTCCAGCCGGATGTCAGCTTCCCCAACAGCCCGGTTGACCTGACCGCCGTCCAGTGGCGCTTCTGGATTGAAGGCAGCGGCGACAAAGCCTATACCGACTGGACAGCCACCAGCAAAGGCCAGTACAAACAGCCGGAAGAACACCTCTTTGTCATCGAAGCCCGCCGCGATATGACGGTTGATATTTACTTCAAGGCGCGTTCTATCTGGGAAAACAACGTCTGCGACTTCAACCTGCACGCTATCACGCTGGAAGAAGTCCCCGCCGATTACGGCACGCCGGTCTATATCGGCGGACAGCCTGCTGCCGCCTCCCCCGTCCCGGCGCATGAAAGCCTGGTGCCGGATGGCCCGCCGCTATATCAGATGGACAGAGAAGCCGCCTGGCAGGAACCTGCTGCTCCCGCTCACAGCAGCTTTCTTGACCTGATGACTTTTGAAGATGCGGCAGTCATCATTACCGGCTTTCGCGCCGCTGCGTCCAACGGCCAGTTCGACCCAGCCATCAGCGCCGCTTTCGCCCGTTTCGCCGATGTGCTGGAACGCTATCAGGAAGCTATCGGCGTCGGCTAAGCCATACTGAATAACATGGAGGACAATTTGAATTCCTCCCTACGCTGTACAGCGTCATTCAGGCATGGCACATCACACCAAAAATTCAGGCCGCTTTCGTTCATTTCCACCGATGGAGGCCGATAGTCTCATTTGTCATCATCAAAAGATGTGCCATGATGAGGTTTGCACCTCTGTACTCAGGCAGTTCTGCGCTATTACCGGGTGATGAGTTTGCGGAAACCCCGTTACGCGATGTAACATAGTTTCGTCATGTAAGCTCATGTGCATCATTCGTAATATGCAGGCTGCTTTTGAAGGAGAAACTTTTATGTACCGAAAATTGTCTGTTCTTTTGCTGGTGCTTTCCGCCGTACTGCTGATGGCCGCCGTCGCGCTGCCGCTGGCGGGCGCGCAGGACGCCAATGTTGATATTTACGGACGGGCGCTGCCGGAAAACGCCGCTCCCTATGAACAGCAGGTCTGGACGCAGCTTTGCGACTCCACCCGCACCGAAACTTCGCTGTCATCCGCCGTCACCGTTTACCAGCGCATCTGCGGTGATGCGCACGTTTTCGATAAATTCGGCGACTCGCTGGTTGACCTGGATGAAAACCTGAACCTCATCCCCGGCGCAGCCGAAAGCTGGGAAGCCTCGGAAGATGGCCTGTCATGGACGTTCAAGCTGCGCCCCGGCCAGGTGTGGAGCGATGGCACACCGCTGACCGCCGCTGACTATGTGGCGAGCTATCGCTTCATGGCGACCCCGGAAAATGCCTACGATTTTGTCTGGATGTGGCAGGGCATCATCGCTAACTGGTCGGAAGCCGTCGCTGGCGAAGTCCCGCCGGAAGAAATCGGCATGGAAGCCGTTGACGACCTGACGCTGGTCGTCACCACCAACGGCCCACGCCCCTACCTGCCCGGCACGCTCTACTTCTGGCCGCCGATGCAGGCCAAAGCGCTGGCTGAAAACGGCCCGAATTACATCCTCGACCCGGCCACCAGCGTCTCGTCCGGCCCGTTCATTCTGACCGAATTCACCCCCGGCAACCGTGTCGTTGTCGAAGCCAACCCAACTTATAACGGCTACCGTAAACCTATCCTGCGCGAACTGCGCGGCATCTATGGCGACCAGCTCAATGGCAGCTTCCTCGCCTTCCAGAACCACGAAGTTGACCGCGTGAATTATGTTCACATCAGCCCGGCGGACTTTGAAGTCATCCGCGCCGACGAAACCCTGAGCGCTAACTACCGCCCGAACTTCGGCGACTTCCGTACCGACTACCTGCTGTTTGACACCTTCACTGCACCGTTCAATGATGTCAGGGTGCGGCTGGCTTTCGCTAAAGCGCTCGACCGCGAAGCCATTGTCGAGAATGTGATCGGTTCGCAGTTCGGCATCCCGGCCTATTCCTTCCTCGCTCCCGGCTTCCCGGCCTCGGATGTGAACGGCGACCTCAAGGACATCCAGGCTTTCGACTGCCCGGCAGCACGGGCGCTCCTGGACGAAGCCGGTTATCCCAATGGTGACGGCTTCCCCGCTCAGGAACTCAAGCTGCGCGGCGAGAGCGAATCGCGCGCGGCCTGGTTCATCGCCTCGGCAGCCTCGATCAGCGACTGCCTGAACGTCGAAATCACCGTCAACAACATGGAATTCTCGGCCTATATGGATGCGCTGCTGGCCCGCCCGACCACGCTGCAATTTGGCGCGGTCTCCTACGGCATGGATTACCTCGACCCATCGAATATGCTGGGCGTGTGGGTTTCCACCGGGCGGCACTCGTGGCTGAACGCGGAATTCGACGCGCTGGTTGACGAAGCCAATGTCCAGGTCGGCGATCCCGAAGGCCGTTTGCAGAAATACCGCGATGCCGAACGTATCCTGGTTGAAGATGTCGGCGGCGTTTTCCTGGTTCACCGCATCCAGGGTGATCTGTTCCAGCCCTACGTCGCTGGCGACTGCTTCCGCCCGGATGCACAGGGCGTCTCCGCGCTGCACTGGGGCAACGACTGGTGCTGGGGTTCGTTCTACATCACCAATGAAGTAGCTAATTTCGACACCTACCGCGAAGGGTAGTCATCTTCACCTGTTTTCCCCCACTCCTTACGCCCTGATTTGGGTGGAAAAAGGGGTGGGGGGACAGGAATAAAATTTGCTATACCGGCCTGTGGCCTCAATGACCGCAGGTTTTTTGTAACAGGCAGCGACGGGAAGTTTTATGACAGGCTATATCATCCGGCGGGTCATTGCGCTCTTTTTTGTGATGGTCGCCGTCTCGGTCATCGTCTTTTTTCTGATGAATGCCGTCCCCGGCGGCCCCTTCAGCCTCGGCGAACGCGGCTACTCAGCCGATGCGCTGGCAAACCTGCAACGGAAGTATGGGCTGGACAAGCCGCTGCCAGAACGCTATTTCAACTTCTTCACCAGCGCGATTCAACTGGACTTCGGCAATTCCTTCGCGGTGGCGGGCAGCCCGCCGGTGACGCAGGTCATCGCGCAAACCTGGCCGCTGACGCTTCAGGTCGGCCTGTACACCATCATTCTTTCCTTCACGCTCGGCCTGCTCATGGGCATCATCGCCGCCTACCGCCGCAACTCCTGGGTCGATAACCTCGTCACCTTTCTGGCGACCCTCGGCATTACGCTTCCCAATTTCATCATCGCCACCTTCCTGCTGCTGATTTTCGGCTTTCAGAACGGCTGGGGCGACCCGAAGAAATGGATTATCGGCCCGCTGTGGGCTGGCGGTCCGGCGCTGCTGTCGTGGGATTATTTCCTGCCAGTCATCACCTATGCCCTCGCGCCGCTGGCACTGGTCGCCCGTTATACCCGTTCCAGCGTGAGTGAGGCGCTCATGGCCGACTATGTGCGGACGGCCCGTTCCAAAGGCCTGTCAGAGCGCAGCATTATGTTTCGCCATGTCCTCCGCAACGCCATGATCCCGATGATTACGGTGCTGCTGCCACAAATCCCCAACCTGCTCACCGGGTCGCTCTTTATCGAAGTGGTTTTTGGTATACCGGGTCTGGGTAAATTTTTTGTCACCAGCATTTTTAACCGTGATTATCCGATGATTATGGGGCTGGTGCTGCTGATTGCCTTTTTCTGGGGCATCACCTACCTGATTACCGATGTGCTGTACACCGTGATAGACCCACGTGTACGAGTTGGAGCGCGAAGATAATGGTGAATAACGTGACCGCGAACCCCGCGCCCCTGCCGATTTCGCTCAACCCGCTCATCGTACAGCGCTCACCCTGGGCCGACGCAGCGCGGCGCTTCAGCCGCAACCGGCTGGCAATGTTCGGGCTGCTGGTGCTGCTGCTCATACTCTTTACGGCCCTCTTTGCCGATTTCATCACCCCTTATCGCTACGATCAGGTATTCCTGACCAAACGCGCTAACACGCTGCCCTTCGTTGATCCGGCGCACACACTAGGACTCGACAGTTCCAGCCGTGATTATGTCTCCCGCCTGATTTACGGCGCGCGAACATCGATGCTGGTCGGGCTGGCCGTCCCGCTGATCTCATTCGCCATCGGGATTCCGCTCGGCGCGATTTCCGGCTACTGGGGTGGGAAAGTTGATTTTGCCATCCAGCGCATTGTTGATATAGCCACCGCGATTCCGCCGCTGTTATTCGCCCTGTTTCTGCTGAGTGTGCTGGGCAGCGGGGTTGGGAATGTCATTTTTGTGCTGGCGGTCACCGGCTGGATTGAGCCTACCCGCCTCACACGGGCGCAGTTCCTCGCCTACCGCGAAAAGGAATTTGTCAACGCCGCCCGCGCCCTGGGCAGCCGGGATGGCCGCATCATCCTGCGCCACATTTTGCCAAATGCCCTTTCGCCGCTGCTGGTGTCATTCACTTTTGCCGTGCCGCTGGCGATCTTCGCCGAAGCTGGGCTGAGTTTCCTCGGCATCGGCATTACCGAGCCGACGGCCAGTTGGGGTAAAATGGTCGGCTCCGGCATCGGCAACACCATTCGCGTTTATTATCACCTGGCACTTTTCCCGACTATTCTGGTCGCGCTGACGATGCTCGGTTTTTCCTTCGTTGGTGATGGCCTACAGGAAGCGCTCGACCCTAATCGCGGGCAATAATCTGTCAGGATATGACCGCCCAAGACATAACGGATGAACGATATGAATAAAAAGCCAGCTCTAAAATTGTCTTCCAGCCTCTTCAGTGGGTCTGGTTTTTTGGCAGACGGACGTTTTAACGTCTGGCGGCACAAATCGCCTCATCGTTTCAGCCCTTCCCGTTTTCTCATCACCATTGGCCTCAGTTTTATCATCGCTGCCTGCGGCGCACAAAACGCTTCCACACCGACCAGTGCCCTGCCGACCGCGACTACTATCCCCACCTTCAGCTTCACCCAGCCGACGGAAGCGCCGCAGGTGGCGACCGCCGCCGCTACCCTGGCTTCTGCCCAAACGAGTGAACTCGACCCGGTGGCAGTCGAGCGCGGGCGCGGGCGTTATGACGCGCTGGAATGCGCTGCCTGCCATGGCGACAACGCCGAAGGCACAGATTTTGGCTCGTCGCTCATCGAATCCACCATCAACGAGACAGACTTCATCGCCTTCATGCGTTCTGGCGGCGGCCTCGGTTCCCTGCACCAGTATTCAACCAACCGCCTCAGCGACAGCGGCGGCAAAAATCTGTATCAATATATGCTCTCGATCCGGGAAAGTGAATGACCGCACCTAAAAAAACAGCTTCAACCGCTGACCGGCGCATGTTTTTCGTCAGTCTGGGTATTTTTGTTGCAGTCCTGCTGCTGGTGGGTGCCTCATTCTTCAGTTGGAATGGCCCACCCGCCCCGACTTTACCAGCAGGCGCGATGACTCTGCCGCCCAATGTCATTCTCAATCTGACACAGGTTTCAGAAACGCTGGGCGACGATCTGCGCGTGCCGGTGGAACAACTGCGAACACAGGTGGCAAACTGCCCGGCTTATGGCGATGAACGCCGCAGCCAGATGAATCAGCACATCAACTGGCTGCTCGAACCAGCATCGCTGCCGCAGGACATGATTATCGCGCTCGGCGCGAATCCGATTGGCCGGCTGATTTTTGGCATGGCGACCTATACTTCGATTGAGTGGCGGCTGGCTGACCGTCCAGCGGAATCCTGCCTGCTGATTATAGGCCGGACGCTCAATACCCTGCTGGCGCAAACCGGAGAGCAGCCGTTCGAGGAATTCAATTAGCGGCGGAACAATGACACGGGATGCAGGTTTTCTACGGCATACTGCCGCCAGTCTCGCCCTGCCCTTCACGGTGACGGTCATCGTCCCGGCGGCGCTGCTGACAGGCGGGACATTCAATCCGGCCTGGGGAAGCGCTTTCCCTATCAATGTAGTTCTGCTTCTGCTGGGCATCGGGATGATTGCCCTCGGCCTGACGCTCATTGTCCTGACCGTTCGACTGTTTGCAACGGTTGGGCGCGGCACACTGGCTCCCTGGGATCCAACCCGGCGGCTGGTGGTGCGCGGCGTCTATCGCTATGTCCGCAACCCAATGATCAGTGGCGTGGGAAGTGTGCTGCTGGGCGAGATGCTCATCGCCGGATCACCGCCGCTGCTGCTGTGGATGCTGGCATTCATCATCGTGAACATGATTTACATCCCGCTATCTGAGGAACCTGGCTTGCGGGCGCGGTTTGGGGGAGAGTACGAAGTCTACACGCAGCAGGTTCCGCGCTGGATTCCCCGCCGCACGCCCTGGCAGCCACCAGAGATCAGCTAACCTTCGCCAGCAATAAAAAGAGGCACAGCAGTTGTGCCTCTGATCTGGGAAGCCACGCGCACACGCAGCTTCCCTGGTACGATTACAGGAGTTACATGGGTGGGACAATTACCGCGTCGATGACGTGGATGACGCCGTTGGCCGCGTCAATATCGGTGATGATGATCTGCGCGTCATTGATGAACACACCATCTTCGCTCACGCTGATGACAGCCGTCGCGCCGTTGGCGGTGCTAACGGTCAGTGAGGTCGCATCGCCGCTGACCAGCCAGGCGGGCATTTCCATCGGTTCTTCCATCATGGCTTCTTCGGTAGCTTCCGGTTCGGCCATCACGGAGTCACCCATCGAGGTGATGCCGTCAACAATGTCGCCGCTGTGAACCGTCGCCGGGACAACATGATAGAGCAGGATAGAGGTCAGTGCTGCGGGGTCAGCCAGGATACCGTTGAAAGCTTCCTCGCCCAGCGCTTCAGCCAGCGCCGCGAAAGCCGCATCGGTCGGGGCGAAAACCGTCAGTTCAGCATCAACATTGCTCAGGGTTTCCAGCACAGCCGGATCAGCAGCCGAGACTGCCGCCAGCAGTGTGGCGAATTCCGGTGTTTCAGCACCCGCCGATTCGACCACGATTTCGGCAATGGTGCGGCTTTCGGGCAGGATCACCGCGTCGATGACATGGATGACACCATTGCTGGCCTGAATGTCAACCATTTCCAGGTTGAGGTTCGCGCCATTGACGGTGATGCCGCCTGCTTCAGTCAGGGCGATGTCGATGTACTGACCCTGAAGGCTCGGCACCTGAAGTGAACCTGCGCCTGCTTCCAGCCCGGCAACCACATCTGCCGATCCAACCGCGCCATCAAGGACGTGGAACAGCAGAATGTTGGTCAAAAGGGCCTGGTCAGCCAACACAGCGGCGATGGTTTCCTCGCCTAGCGCGGCGAAAGCGGCGTCAGTGGGGGCGAAAACGGTGACTTGGGCATCCGGGCTGCTCAGGGCTTCCAGAACAGCGGGATCAGCAGCCTGTACCGCCGCTAACAGCGTGGCAAATTCCGGCGTTTCGGCAGAAGCCGAGGCAACAACAATATCAGCAATTGTACCTGCATCCTGGGCAAAAGCCGGAACAGCGGCCAGCGCCAGCAGCATCACAGCAGCAAACAAAATTCCAAACTTACGCATTGAACCAATCTCCTCTAGTTTTGACAGTAGTTCTTGTTCAGGTCATGAAGACCTTTCGTAGAGGATATTGACTGAGGAAATTTAGGACGACGCTAATCCTGCGTGAGGGATTTATGAGTTTGTTCGGGATGAAAAAACTGGCTCTGAGGCTGAAAGGGTTAAGCGGAGGATGAGCGCCAGCGGCAACATTTACAGGCTGTGCGTCTCACCCTGCGTTACAACGGTCAGCGTGTGAAGCATCAGAGGAAGAAATCACGCAGCGCATCACGCACATCATCGACAATCGCCTCCCAGGTTACATCCGGGTCGCGGGTGATGAGCAGCGCATTCTGGGTGATGGTCAGCGCCTGGAGTCCATTGACCGCGTTGAACAACATCTGGGCGATGGGAGAACCCACATCGCCCTCATCATAATTCGCATAAACTTCCGTACCCGCCGCCGTCAAGGGCTGGTTGGTGATAATTTCCAGCACATCAAGGCTGTCAGTCGGGCGTGTTTCAACTGTTACATACTCAGACATTCGGTTCCTGCGTCAACACTTTCACCGGGTCGCCAATGCGGATTTTTCCGCCGGTGATCACACGCGCAATCATGCCCATCTCTCCGGCGGTCTCGCTTTTGGGGCGTTTCTGCAATTTCTCAAACTTATCACAGCCCGTGCGGGGCTTCACGATTTCGATCACCGCGTCCGCGCCAAACTGAAGGCGCGTTCCGGCGGGGAGGTTATCGACATCCAACTGATGAACGACGATCTGCTCGCCCATTTGCCCCGGTTCGGTATAGTATCCGCGCACACGCAGATTGGTCAGGGTCTCGTAGGACATGATATTCAACTGGCGATCAGGGTGGCCGCCCTTGCGGTCGTTTTCGATTCCGTAACCAGCGATTAAAGTGGCTTCGTCAAGGTCAACACGCAGATAAGTATCTTCCGGTTCGGGCATTCCAGCCGGTTTGTAGACGATGCTGGCGATCTGGGTCATACGATTTTGTCCTTTCCCCTAAAAACTGACTCCCCCATTATAGCGAAATTCGCAACCCCGCTTCCTTATCCAACACTAACCAATTCTACAGGATTTCCACGACTTCTCGATAAGTTCCTCAGCATTGTTTGCGAGTATAGAGACAGGAAAGCAATCTGCCGGACATAGTGCCGACAGAGATTCAAAGGAGAACTATCGTGAACAAAACAGCAAAACTCATCAGCACACTGGTCATCAGCTCACTGGCATTGACAGCCTTCGTCGCCTCCGCCGATGACAGTGAAAATACCGATCCAGCCTTCACCTGGACATATAATGAGGATGCCGGACGGCTGCTGGTCATCAATGACGGGCGCATCAATAGCTGGGAAGTGGCCGCGCCAGTTGCCATCTACTACACCTGGGATATGGTGATCGGCGGTGAAGGCAGCATTGTGCCGCAGGCCACCGGTATCGAACTGCTGGGCATCAATGCGGATGGTGAGGGTGAGCTTGTCCTGACTGCCTCGCTGGATGACCTGCAAACGCTGGCAGATGGCAGCGCCGCCTATCTGGAGGCAGATGGCTACAGATTATATTATGTGGACGGCAGTTTCACCGTCATCGCCCCGCCAGACTACGAAGGCAAAACCTACAGCTTCACCTGGGAAAGCAAGGCGCTCACGCTCGAATAGCGGCCCAATCCTCCGAACAGAACAAAACGCCTTTCACTTTCCGTGAAGATCAGGCGGGTCAGCGCGACCTGCCTGATTTTTTGTTGTACCTACGGAAGAACATTTTAGGGAATATTATCTTTAGGAAGTTCTTTCACAAGCGTTTCAATAGCAGCAGCTAAGGCAGGAAGGTCTTCAACTGCGTTCCACACAAATTCCAGGATGATTCCTCATAATTGTGAGCAAGAAAATCACGAAACCCAACCAGCTTTCGCCAATCAATTTGTGGATTCGCCTCCCGTAGTGATTGCGGCAACCGCTTAACTATTTCTCCTACGACCTCATAGGCGCGAATAACCGCATACTGCGTTTTTTCATCTCCAATAAACACCTCACGTCCATCTGCGGTAAAACGTGAGATCATCTGGAGATGCTCCAGCAAGTCCTGCAGATAAAGCAGTTGATTCTTCAAAGGGATACCGCTTCTTGCAGTGCCTGCTGCCTGATTCGTCTGCCTGAAGGATGATCGGCAATCAGATCAACCTCGCGTGCTAACAGGTCAGTGAGGTCTTGCCACAGACCGACCATATCAAAAATACTGGCGTCGTCACGGAATTTCATAATGAAATCGACATCGCTATCTGGTTGGGCATCACCACGCGCCACCGAGCCAAAAACACGCACATTCGATGCTCCATATTTAGCTGCCAGCGACAGAACTGCTTCACGTTTGTCGCCAATGATGTCATCAATACCCAGGCCAATTATTAGTTGATCGCTCATTATGCTTACCCTGTCACTCAATCCCATTATAACATCAAACCGCCCTGACTTTTTAGATAGCACCGGCACAAATCCAATTTCCGTACCATGTAGAGCCAGTGCTTGCGAGCGGGCGCGCTACAGATAGAATCGATACGGATATTCGCACCAGATTAAGGAGATCAGACATGCATCAGGTCGCGCTGGTTGGCTGCGCGCACATTCACACGCCGGGCTTCATTGAACGGCTGAACAAACGGGAGGATATACAGGTTAAGTGGGTCTGGGATCATGATGCGGAACGGGCAGCCCGCCGCGCCGGGGAACTGAAAGCCCAAGTCACAGGCGAACTCTCGACCATCTGGGGCGATCCGGCTGTCGAGGCGGTCATCATCTGCTCCGAGACAGATCGCCATGAACCGCTGGTGCTGGATGCCGCAGCGGCGAAGAAAAATCTGTTCGTCGAAAAGCCGCTGGGCATGGGCGCGGCGGATGCTTACAAAATGGCACGCGCCATTGACGACGCTGGTGTGCTGTTCCAGACCGGTTATTTCATGCGCGGCTTCCCCATCCACAACTTTCTGCGGGAGCAGATTCAAAAAGGCAGCTTCGGCAAAATCACCCGCGCAAGGGGGAGCAACTGCCACTCCGGGTCGCTCGGCGGCTGGTTCGACACTGAATGGTTGTGGATGACCGATAGCAAACAGGCTGGTGTGGGCGCATTTGGCGACCTGGGGACGCATTCGCTCGACATTCTGATGTGGCTGCTGGGCGATGTGAAACAGGCAATCGCCGAGATTTCCGTTGTTACCGGGCGCTATGGCGACTGTGACGAAACCGGCGAAGGCATCCTGAAATTTGAAAATGGCGTGATCGGGACGCTGGCCGCAGGCTGGGTGGATGTTGCCAACCCGGTAACGCTGCTCATCAGCGGAACAGAAGGTCATGCGACGATGATTGATGGGCAGCTTTTCTTCCAGAGCAAACATGTTGACGGCGCTGATGGCAAGTCGCCCTGGACACAGCTTCCGGCGGCCCAAACCAGCGGCTTTGACCTGTTCCTGGATGCGGTTGAAAACAAAGCCAATGCCCCGCTGGTGACAGCGATGGAAGCCGCCGCCCGCAGCGCCACTATGGAAGCCCTGTACCGGGGCGCGCAGGAAGGCCGCTGGGCGGCTGTAGAAAAAATTTAAAACAAATTCTGTCAACTGACGACATTAAGGAGCAACTTTCATGGCAAATAAACTTCGGGTCGGGGTGATTGGCGTCGGCGGCATCGCTAACGCGCACATGCCCGGCTGGCAGGACTCGCCGCTGACAGAAGTCGTGGCGGGCAGTGATGTGAGCGAAGCAGCGCTTGCTAACTGGGGACAAAAATATGGCGTGACCAAACTCAGCACCCAATCAGCCGACCTGATAAATGACCCGGACATTGACATCATCGACATCTGCACACCCAACAATTATCACGCGCCGCTGGCGATTGCCGCCATGCAGGCTGGTAAACATGTGCTGTGCGAGAAACCGCTGGCACCGGGGCCGGATGAAATTCGCCAGATGATCGCCGCGCGCGATGCCACCGGAAAAATGCTGATGACCGCGCAGCACTTCCGTTTTTCCGGCCCGGCCAAAGCGATGAAAGCTGAAATTGATACCGGCGCACTGGGAAATATTTATCACGCCCGAAGCTGGATGCTGCGCCGGGCTGCCGCCCCCACCCGTCCCGGCTTCATCCTGAAGGAACATGCCAGCGGCGGCGCGTGCATCGACATCGGCGTGCATATTCTCGATCTGACGCTGTGGTATATGGGCAATCCCAGACCCGTGAGCGTAACCGGTGTGGCACGGACGGAACTGGCGCATAAGCCGGGCGCGTTCAGCATCTGGGGCGGAGCCATTCCACCGGAGATGAATGTGGAAGAATTCGCATCAGCCTTCGTGCGCTTTGCCAATGGCGCGACACTGATGCTGGAGGTGAGCTGGCTGCTGCACCATGATACCCAGGGCGAAGATATGCAGATGTGGCTGTATGGCACGGAAGGCGGCTGTCACTGGCCGAAATGTGAGGTGTACCAGACCAATTATGCCAGCCAGCAGCATTACAATCGTACCCTGAAGATCACCCGCGACACCCGCGAAGCCCACGCGCAGGAATGTGTCGAATTCGCGCAGGCCATCCTGGAAGGGCAGCCCTCGCCTGTCCCGGCGGAACAATCGCTTCAGGTCTTAACCATCCTCGATGCCGTCTACACAAGCCAGCAAACCGGGCGCGAAGTCATCCTCGATTGAGTTTTTGTCTTCCAGAGGTGAGCCTTATGGGTTCACCTCTTTTTCATGATAGTATTAAAGAATTGATGCTAAATTCGCAACATTCGCTGCCGCCATGTTTAGTAAATTATAATATAATAAAGAAAACGCTGTGATTAGAACAGGATTCAAACCGGCGAGAATGAGCATTACTACTGAGCAGATGGAAGAAATTCGTGCGTGCAGCAAAGACGAGGCGGCTTATGGCAACCTGCTGGCGCTGTGCGAAGCGATTGTGGCCGATACGCAAAGCCGCGCGCAACAGCGCTTTGACGACATCGCATCAAATATCCCCGGTATGGTATACCGGCTGCGTTATAACCCGGATGGACAGCCTTTTTTCGAATATGTCAGCCCGCGCTGTCAGGCATTAAACGGCATTTCCGCTGAAGCAGCCATGAACGATGCAAATCTGTTGATTAACCTGATAGAACCGTCAAGGCGGGAAGAATACATTACAAAAGTGACTGCTTCCGCCCAGAATTTAACACCTTTTTTCTGGGAAGACACTATTGTCGTTGATGGCGAAACCCGCTGGCGTCGTATCGAGTCCCGTCCAAAACGGCTGCTGGATGGCAGCACCGTCTGGGACGGCATCCAGCTTGATGTTACGCGGGAAAAACAGTCCGAGGCCGCCTTGTGGGAGATCAGGCAGCGCTACAATGAGCTGGCGGCTAATATCCCCGGCATGGTGTACCAACTGCGCCTGAATGGAGAAGGTCAATTTCAGTTTGATTATGTCAGCCCGCGCTGCCTGGAACTCAATGGTTTTCCTGCTGAAGCTGTGATGGCCGACTCCTCGCTGCTGCTCAATACCATTGCCCCGGAACGGCGGGCGGAATACGCTGAAAAAGCAATCCAGTCATTTCAACTGAATGACAGTTTTATCTGGGAAGACAGCTATGAGGTCAACGGCAGCCTGCGCTGGCGGCGGCTGGAGTCCCGCCCCAAACCGATGCCGGATGGCAGCATCGTCTGGGATGGCATCCAGATCGACATCACTACACAAAAACAAACCGAGCAAGCACTCCAGGAAAGCCAGCGTTTCTCCCAGCAGATTACTGCTATGGTGCCAAACATCGTCTACGTTTATGACATGATTGACCAGCAGAGTGTCTATGTCAACCCGGCTATTGAGATGATATTGGGCTATCACCCGGACGAAATTTACTGGATGGCGGAAAATCTGCTTGAAACCGTCATGCACCCCGACGATTTTCCCCGCCAGCGTGCCGGAATGAGCCGTTTTCATGAGGCTGCTGACGGCGAGATTATCACTTCAGAATATCGCTGGCAGCACAAAAATGGGGATTACCGCTGGATCCAGGTGCAGGATGTCATTTTTAAGCGAGAAGGTGATGGCAGCCCGCGCCTGATCCTTGGCGTTGCACAGGATATCACCGAACGCAAACTCAGCGAACTGGCGCTGCGGGCGAGCGAGCAGCGCTTCCGCGCCCTGGCAGAAAATTCGCCGGATTATATCTACATTCACGACATGAACGAGCGGCGGGCGGTGTATTTCAACCGCAGTAGTTTCCTCGGTTACACCGAGGCCGAACTGAGCCAACCAGGCTCAATCGGTTTCGCAATGCACCCGGATGACCGCGACAGCATGAAAACTTATATGGCGAACCTGTACGCTGGTCAATTACCCCTGCCTGCTGCCATTGAAGCGCGGATACAGGCCAGGGATGGGAACTGGCACTGGGTGCAAAAACGGCACACGCTGTTTGCGACTGATGCAAGGGGGACGCCCACCCAATATCTGACGACGATTTCCATCATTGATGAACGTAAACGGACTGAAACGCTGGCGCTTGAACAGGAACGGCTTAATACGGAACTGTTCAAGGAACGCGAACTGAACCAGATTAAAACCCTGATGATGGTGCGGATTTCGCACGAATTTCGCACACCGCTGGCAGTGATTTCCTCCTCCAGCGAAATGCTGGAGCGCTATTATGACCGTATGGAACCCGAACGCCGGTTGGAAAGACTGCGCCAAATCCGTGAGGAAGTCACCCGCATTACACGAATGCTGGAAGACATCGGGTTAGTGCTGCGCCAGCAGTCAAGCGATAAGCCAGAATATACGCCAGTGGATGTTGAAGGTTTATGCGCCGACAGAATCGCCAAGATACAGGCCGGGTTAGGCGCAAAACATATTTTTCGCCTTCACAGTGACAACCAATTCCAACAGATTGAAGCTGATGCCTTCCTCCTCACACACATCATCAGCAATCTGCTCTCGAACGCCGTAAAGTTTTCCGCGCCGGGAACGACGATAACGGTTAACCTGCGCCTTGTGGGAGGGATGATGAGCCTGAGTGTCCACGACGAAGGCTATGGCATCCTGGATGTTGACCGCACACGCATATTTGAGCCATTCTACCGAGGGCGTAATATCGGTGAAGTCAGCGGCATCGGGCTGGGATTAAGCATCGTCAAGGATGCAATTGAAATGCACGGCGGACGTATAGAGGTCGAGAGTTCGCGCGGGGCTGGCACGACTTTTACAGCCTGGCTGCCTGTGAAACCAGCCCATTAGTATTTTTAATCCAGAGAAGCAGTTTAACTCTGGGAGATGGCCGCTGATGCCAGGCCGTTCGGTAGCCGAACCATCACGATAGTGCCTTCACCGGGGCGACTTTCCACCTGAATGTCACCACGATGCAGGGTAACGGCATCCTGAACAATGCTGAGACCAAGCCCCAGGCCGGGACGCTCGTCAAAATTACTGCCGCGATAAAACGGGTCAAAAATGCGCCCTCGGTCTTCATCTACAATACCAATACCCTCATCAGTCACAGACAATAAAATCGAGCTGTGGGATACACTAACAGCAAAAAGTACCCTTTTTCCGACCTCGGAATATTTGATCGCATTGGAGAGCAGATTATTGATCATCAGGCGGATAAGGGCGCTGTCCGCGATGACATGGCGTAAATCACCTGAGCATTCAAAAACAAGCTCGTGATGGGCGCCAATCCCCATCACCATATCCTGCACCATATTTTCGCACAACTGCTCCAGGTTAAATGGCACGGGTTGAAAGTTCATATGATTGAACTGACCACGCACGGCCAGCGCCAGATCATCCAGCATCCGCGTCATCTGGTTAACCTGTCCGACGATCTGGGCGAATCGTGCCTGACGCCGATCCACTGAAATCCGTTCATAGTGACGTTCCAGCAGATCAGACGAGGTTAGAATGATAGACAGCGGCGTGCGAAACTCGTGGGAAACACGCTGCATCATCTTGGTCTTAAGTTCACTCAACTCCATTTCTTTTTCCAGCCGAACCTGCAAATGTTCCTGCTCTCTCTGCATCTGCTCCGTGCGCTTACGCTCCGTAATATCCTGAGCGATGGTATAAAAGCCGGTCACACGCCCATCCGCCTCACGAATTGGGTGACGATGCCCATGAATCCAACGCACTTCACCGCTTTTGGTGATAATGCGATATTCCCCCTGGGTCGTTTGTCCGGCGGCGACCTGTTTGACGTATGATTTCACCAGCGAACGGTCATCCGGGTGAACCGTTGTAAAAAAGATACCACCGATTACTTCGTCCTTCGTATACCCGGTCACGCGGGTATACGAATCGGTAATCCACTCGATCTGGATGGCATCATCATCGACGAAACGGGCGCGAAAAGCATAATCCGAAATTAAGCCTGAAATCACCCGGTAGCGTTCTTCGCTTTCGCGCAGGGCTTCATCCGCCCGTTTGCGTTCAGTAATATCACGGGCGATGCTCTGAATATGGGTTGGATGACCAGACTCATCCAGAATGGCGCTCACCGTGATTTCAGCCGGGATGATATGGCCGTCACGATGCCGGAAAAGCCGTTCATAGGGCGCGAAGCGTTTACCCTTTTTGAGATCATGAATAACCGACAGCGCTTTAATTTCCTCGCCGGACGCAATGGAAAAATCAAATGTCTGACCGACAATTTCTTCTGGTAGATAGCCCAGCATCCGCGCCGCCTCAGCGTTCACTTCGAGATGGATGCCATCCATGCTGAGGATAAAAATCGCATCCCGCGCCTGATCGAAAAGTGCCTGGTAACGGCGTTGGCTCTCACGCAGGGCCACCTCAGCCCGTTTGCGGGCAGTGATGTCGCGGACAATACTCTGGACGAGTACATCTCCATATTCATTCTTCCGTATCAGGCTGATCTTGATTTCGGTCAAAAGAATCGTGCCATCACGCCGTTTATAGCGACGCTCATAAGTCGGTATATCTTCGCCAGCCAGCAGGCGTGCGTTCATCGCCAGACGAATATCCGGTTCGTCACCCGAAACCACATCACGGTAGGTCATCCGCAGCAGTTCATCGCGGGTATACCCCAGCATGAGGGCGGCCTCGCGGTTCACATCAACATAATGACCGTCCATATCAAGAATAAAAATGCCATCCTTGGCCTGTTCAAATAAAACCCGGTAGCGCTGCTCACTGTCCCGCAGGGCATTTTCCATCTGTTTACGTTCGGTGATGTCCATGCCCAGGCCGAGAGCGCCCGTAATATGGCCGTCGGGATCACGCAGGGGGAGATAAAATGTATCATAAATAACGCCTCCCCAATTCCTTTCACGGCGGATAGTCTCCCCTGCCATCACACGCTGATGGTCATCTGAAAAATAAGGATCACCCGTGTACAGCGACAGGGCATTTATCCCTATCAGCCCAGCCGGGTCAGTGATGAAACGCTTGCCGCTGGCGAAGGTATAAATACCCTCATTGTTTAAAGTGAACAGGACAACTGGCAGGTTATCGACCACTGTTCGCAGCCGTTCCTCGCTGGCACGCAGCGCCCTTTCAACCTGTTTTCGCTCCGTGATGTCCTGGAATGCCCCTGATATACGCACAACCTGTCCATCTTCAAAATGCGGCACGCCCATCGTGTGTACCCAGATGCGTCTGCCCGTTGCGGTAATCAGTTCCAGTTCCAGATCATACATTTCCCCCTTCGCCATTGCCTGCTCTAAGGCAGCTTGCAGGATAGGGAGCGATTCCGGCGCATAAAAATTAACAGCTTCTTCAACGGTTGGCTGATAGTCCAGCGGAAGTTCGTGAATATGATAAACTTCCTCTGTCCAGTTGAGCTGGCTGGTGAGCATGTCCACCTCCCAGCCGCCCACATTTGCCAGCCTGCCCATCTCCTGAAGCAGATGCTCACTTCGGTTCCGTATCTCCTCTGCCAGTTTGCGATTTGTAATATCCTGGCCGATAGACTGATATTCAAGGACACGGCCTTCGCTGTCAAAGAATGCCCGGTCACGCCATTGCTGCCAGCGAATGCTGCCATCGGGCCTGGGCATGACCATGTGTTCCCATAAATAAGTCGGTTGTTTCGGTGTGAGGATGCTGATATGCTCTCTGGCGCGAGCTTTATCGCTGGCAGGCATCACCTCAAAATAGCTCGCGCCGATTAAGGTCTCGCGGGTGCCGCCGAAAAAAGCACAAAAGGAATCATTGACAAAAGTCAGCGTCCAGCGCTCATCGGGTAGAAAACGGCACAGTATATCGGGCAGATCGTCGGCAAAGGCATAAAAGCGCTGCTTCTGGCGCTGCGTTTCTGCTTCGATCAGGTGAAGGGCGGTCACATCCTGAAAGGTCGCCAGCAGCGCCGGTTGTCCTTCAAATTGCAGCGGACTGACGCTGAAAACGACCCAGCGCTCTGCATGGCGCAACCTGTAGTGAATCGCCCCTGTTTCTGTGATCGGATTCAACTTGTCAGCGGCGGAGAACAAATCACCCAGGGGAAAACCTTCAAGCTCAGCAGCAGTCAGGGAAAAGAGCCGCGCCGCCGCCGTATTGGCTGCCACAATCCTGTCTTCACGGCAAATAAGCAGCGGGGCGGCAGTGGCTTCAAACCAGTTCTGCGCTGCCAATAAATCTCCGTACATGATCATTTACAGTTCCACTATTAACCCTTTTTGAATTGTAATGCAGGTTAACAGTAGAAGTATAAAGAGATTGCCGGGGCAGCAGCCAGCCACCCCGACTGTACATTTTAACGCCTGCCGCGCGCGTCCACAGCGGCAACAGCAGCCATCGCCACAATCTGTTCCACATCATCGCCAGCCTGCAACACATGAACCGGCGCGCCAATGCCCAGCAGGATGGGGCCAATCGCTTCAGCATCAGAAAGCCGCGACAGCAGCTTATAGGCCACATTCGCCGCTTCCAGGTTGGGAAATACCAGTACATTGGCGTCCTTCACCTGGCTGAAGGGATAACGACGCTCAACCAGGTCTGGCACAATAGCAACATCGACCTGCATCTCACCATCCACTGGAATATCAGGGCGCTTGCTGCGGACGAGATGCACCGCGTCGCGCACTTTGTTGGAGAAAGGATGGGGCGAACTGCCAAAGTTGGAGAACGAGAGCATTGCTACGTGCGGCTCGATCTCCAGCGTGCGGGCAAAATCCGCCGCGAGGATGGCAATTTCTGACAGGGTTTCGGCGTCAGGGTCAATATTGACGGTCGCATCGGTGAAGAAATAAACCCGCCCCTTGATGATGATGATATACAGGCCGCTGGCGCGGGTGGTGCCGGGGCGCGTGTGAAACACTTGCAGCGCCGGGCGAATCACATCCGGGTACTCATGCCAGCGCCCATTGAGATAAGCATCGGCATCACCCTGGTGCAGCATCATTAAACCGTAAGTCATCCGGCTGCCTGTCAGACGAGCCGCTGTCGCTTCAGTGATACCTTTGCGCTGGCGAATCTCATAGAAGGCTGCTTCGTAAGCCGGACGGCGTTCTTTTTCCGTCTGCGGGTCGATAATCTGCGGCGCAAAATCCAGTCCCAGATCGGCAATCGTGTCTTGAATCTCTTTCACATCGCCCAGCAGAATAGGCGTCCCAATACCCTCTTCCTGTACCTGGGCAGCAGCGCGAATGATTTTCGGATCGTCGCCTTCCGGGAAAACGATACGCTGCGGAGCGCCGTTCCGGGCGCGGGCGACAATCTGGCTGCGCAGGTAACGCCCCGCACCCTGCCGCTGGATTAATTCACTGCGATAGGCTTCCAGGTCAATCGTGCGCCGCGCCACACCGCTTTGCATGGCGGCTTCGGCCACAGCAGGTGACAGCCACAGCAGCACACGGGGGTCGAGCGGCTTGGGAATCAGGTAATCCCGCCCGAACTTGAGCGCATTCAGACCGTAAGCCGCCAGCACACTGTCCGGCACATCCTCGTGAGCAAGCGCCGCCAGCCCGCGTGAGGCAGCCAGTTTCATCTCTTCATTGATAGTACGGGCATAAACATCCAGCGCACCCCGGAAAATAAACGGGAAGCCCAGCACATTATTGATCTGATTGGGATAATCGCTGCGGCCAGTGCCGATGATCGCATCCGGGCGAACAGCCAGCGCTTCTTCCGGCATGATTTCCGGTGTGGGGTTCGCCAGGGCGAAAATAATCGGGTCTTTCGCCATGCGCTTCACCATCTCCGGCGTTACCGAGCCAGCAATCGACAAACCCAGCATCACGTCCGCGCCCTCCAGCGCATCGGCCAGTGTACGGGCATGGGTGTAATTCAAAAAGCGTGCTTTATATTCGTTTAAACCTTCTTCACGTCCGGCATAAAGCACCCCTTTTGAGTCCACCATCAAAATATTTTCGCGCTGCACCCCCAGGCTGATGTAAAAGTCCCCGGTGGCGATGGCGCTGGCTCCCGCGCCGTTGATGACGACACGCAGGTCTTGCAGGCGTTTGCCCGTGACTTCGCAGGCGTTAATCAGCGCCGCGCCGGAGATAATGGCCGTGCCGTGCTGGTCATCATGAAAAACCGGAATCGGCAGTTCCGCTTTCAGCCGGGTTTCAACCTCAAAACATTCTGGCGCTTTGATGTCTTCCAGATTGATACCGCCAAAAGTCGGCGCCAGGGCGCGGATGACGGTAATCATTTCGTCCACGCTGCTGGCATCAATTTCTATATCAAATACATCAATGTCGGCGAAGCGTTTGAACAGCACCCCTTTGCCTTCCATCACTGGCTTGGACGCCAGCGCCCCCCGGTTGCCCAGACCCAGAATCGCTGTTCCATTGGAAATGACGGCGACCAGATTGGACTTGGCGGTGAGTTCGTAAGCGGAAAGGGGATTGGCTTCCACTTCCAGCACGGCTTCAGCCACGCCGGGGGAATACGCCAGCGACAAATCGCGCTGGGTGGCGAGAGGTTTGGTAGCGACCACTTCAATTTTGCCGGGCCGCCCCATGCGGTGATACTCCAGCGCTTCCTGTCTGGTGATGGCCATAATATTGTCCTCTAACTGAAAAGTAACTATTTTATTGTAAACCCCTCACCCTCGCTGACGATATGCAACATTTCAAAATCATGGCAAGTGTCACCTCGTCTACAGGACAGAAGTCCTGCCTTATGACAGTGCTTCACTTAGAGTCAGCGGGAGAAATCAAATTTTTCCTTAATTCTTCTGGCCAATCTATTGCAATCTTAAAAAAATTGCATTAGGATGTGTGCATGTTATTCATTTTTCATCAATTATGATGATGGGTGAAGGGAGTCACAAATGTCCTACTTTTTTCAGAACAATCACCAGAATGTTTATGACGAAGCCGGCTTCCAGGGCGCGCACAATAAATTAGCTGACCTGCACAACGCACTCTATCCCCGCGTCCGCAATCACAATCTTGATCTGCACCCGCGCTGGCAGAAATCGGCCATCATCTCCCGCGAGTCGGCGGCCTGTGTCGGCCAGTCACAAACGCTGGCGCTGACCTACTTCCGCTCTCGCGAACAGGCGGAAATGGTCGAAAAGCTGATGGGCAAGGAGCATGTTTCGCAGACCGGCCAGGTCGATACCTACCGCCATCCTGTAATTGAACTCCGCCTCGCGCCTGACCACTTTGCGATTGAACTCATCCTCTCACCCTATGCCTGGTGGGATCAGCAGAATTTCATCGGCAAACTGGAACTCCCGCACCACCGCGCTGATTTCCGCACCCTGTTAAAAGGCATGGATGAAGACTGCCGCTTCGGTTTCTGGGACGGCACCTTCCTCAGCGACATGCATCTCACCGTCGCCGAACTGCTGCGCGGGCGGGCGCTGGATGAGTGGCTGGCGACCTTCGCAGATGGACAGGACTGGCTGCGTATCGGCAAGTGGTATTCGCTGAACGACGCCGCGCTGGAAGCTGGCAGCATCACCGGCGAAATTTTCAACACCATTAAATCGCTGCATGGTCTGTACACCTTCCTCCTGTGGACGGGTAACAACAACTTCCACAACTTTTACGAAAAACGGCAGCGGCAGCTCCGCCGCACCTTTGCTTAAATCCTGATACTGCACACCTGTCGGGGCGAATCAGCGATTTGCCCCGATTGATTCTCCGACCTGGCGCGGCTTATCCTCTCAATGCTATAGTTCCCCGCATGAGCAGTCTGACATGGAAATTCCCTTCATGGGCGCGGCTCGTATCCAACCTGTGCAGCCCACCGATGGTGCTGGCAGTGACGGGTATTTTCCTCGCCCGACACGATAGCACCACTTCCGACGAAGCATTATTTCTGGCCGGGTTGTATGTCGTTACGGGCGTGCTGCTGCCCTTCGCCGGATTGGCATGGTGGGTATACACCGGACGTATCAGCAGTGTCCACATGCCCGAACGCAGGGAACGCTATGCGCCGCTGACTCTCTACCTGATCTGTTCCATGCTGGCGTGGGTTGCTGTGCGGCTGACGGGGGATTACGCCGGGCTGCGCCTGCTGACAGGTTTTATGGTGGCCGTGACTTTTGCCGGGCTGCTGGTGACATTTTACTGGCAGATCAGCGTCCATGCTGGCATCATGACCGGTGCGGTGATGATTGCTGGGCTGATTTATGGTGCGGAAATGGCGATCATCCTCAGCCCGCTGATTGTGCTGGTATCGGCGGCGCGGCTGCACCTGAAACGGCACACCCCCGCGCAGGTGGCCGGGGGTATCGCGCTCGGCGCGGTGCTGCCGCTGCTGCTGTACACGCTGCACATCTAGGTTGCTCTCCATCAAGTCCCGGCGTATAAATAAACTGATACCGATTAACAGTGAACGCAGAGCAGACGAGTGACCGGCTCTGTGAGGAATGATTATGAGCGAACAGCGCGGCGATGACCTGATCGGGACAAAACTAGGCCAGTACGAAATCATTGAAGAAATCGGGCGCGGCGGTATGGCGACCGTCTACCGGGGCCGCCAGATTTCCATCAACCGGACAGTGGCCGTCAAGGTGCTGCCGAGGCATTTTTTGCATGACCCCGGTTTTTACGAACGCTTTGAGCGCGAAGTGGACGTAATCGCCCATCTGGAACACCCGCATATCCTGCCGATTTATGACTTCGGCAAAGACCGCGATGTGCCTTATATCGTCATGCGCTTTCTCGGCGGCGGCAGTCTCGCGCAGACCATCCGGCGCGGGGTGCCAAAACTGGCCGATCTGGAAAAGGCTTTTTCGCAGATCGGCCAGGCGCTTGACCACGCTCATTTACAGGGCATCATCCACCGCGATCTGAAACCCGGCAATGTGATGCTGGACGAAAATGGCAACGCTTACCTGTCGGACTTCGGCATCGCCCGTATCATGGGCAGCAATCTGACGGGCAGCGCCATCATCGGCACCCCGGCCTACATGAGTCCCGAACAGGCACACGGTATGCCGCTGGACGCCCGCAGCGATATTTATTCGCTGGGCGTGGTACTGTTTGAGTGTATCACCGGGCGCGAACCCTTCCAGGCGGAAACACCGATGGCACTCCTGCTGAAACACATCAATGAGCCGATTCCGCCGCTGCGGAGCTTCCGTGACGACATCCCCGATTCGGTGGAAATGGTCATCATGCGGGCGACAGCCAAAAACCCCAATGATCGCTATTCCTCCGCAGGGGAAATGGCGGCGGCCTACAGCGCGGCACTGCGCGAGTCTGGCCCGGTTTCAAAATCGACACCGCGCCTGCTGTATGAAGATACGCCTACCATCACGCCAGACAGCGGAGCGCGTTTCACCCCGCCGCCGCGCCCGGCAACTGGCGGTTATGGCACGCCTGCGCCAATCACGCCCCCGGCTTATGCAGCGCCGCCCGCCACCGGAGCGCAGCTTTACGGCCAGACCGAACAAATACAAAAGCGCTCGCGGCTGCCGCTGATTCTGGGAGCGGTGATACTGGGCGCAGTGGTCATCATTGGAGGGGCATTGGCACTGCCGGGACTCAACCCCGGTGAAGCCCCCGTGACTCTGATCCCGGCGACACTCGCCGCCCCTACCCCTTTCGCTGATGCACGCCGCATCGAGGTCAGCGAATACACCATTTCAATGCCCCGTGCCTGGATTCCGCCCCAGGGATTCATCGACATCTCAGACAGTGCGCGGCTGGTGCATCTGTGGCAGGATTCGACGCTGGAATTTTATGTCGCCGTTGAAATCCCCAATAACGTCAGTATCCGCGATGCAGCCGGTTTTGAAACGGCTGTGGCTGCTTACGAGGAGCAGTATTACGACCCCCGCGCCGATCATCTGACGCTGATTGACAGCGGAACCGCGCCGGATGGCACGATTCGTTACAGCTACCGAATGGTCAATTTTCCCGACCCACCGCACCCACCGGGACAGCTTGATGTGTTTTACCTCAATCGCGCGCCGTATCTGGTGGTCGTGAATATGTACTCGGCGGATGCAAGGGGAAATACGCTGGTCAGCACCTTCCAGGATATTCTGGACTCGCTGCAAGTGACGACACCAACCTGATTGGGAATTTCTGATGCAGGGCGAACAATAGCTTAAAACAAAAGATGTCGGGGTGGGCAAGCCGCACCCCGACTTTGAGCGACTGCCACTTCTACCCCGAATGGCAGCTCATCTCGTTTGACTCCCCATCGTGGCGATAGTACGCCGGACGGATGGGTTACATCGTACACCTTACGCTATGGAGTCGTCTTGAACATTCTTGCCTATTTCAGGTACGATTTTGCGCGAATCTGCCTCGGCGAAATCCCCAGCAGGCGACGGAAGCAGCGTGCCAGATGACTCTGATCGGCAAACCCGACCACCTGCGCGACCTCAGCGATACTCATCTCGCTATCTATCAAAAGCTGCCGCGCCCACTCGACGCGCTGCTGAATAATATACTGCCCCGGCGTGAGTCCGGTTGACTGCTTGAAAGCACGGATAAAATACGTCTGGCTCAGGCCAGCGCAGGCCGCCAGCTCACCCAGCGTCAGCCTGCCACTCAGGTGGTCATGAATATAATCCCTCACCTGTTGCAACTGCCGTGTGGACAGCCCGCGCCCAATATGAATATCGCGTGGTTGTGCCAGCGACGAATAATTTTTTACCAGATGAGACGTTAACGAGGTTGCCAGCGAATCGGCATAAAAAGACCCGCCTGTGCCAGCCCGAATTTCATTCAGGAGGACATAGCCGATATTCTCTACCAGCGGATCACGGAAGTTGAAGCGTTCACGCAAACGCACCCGTGTCGGATCGCCCGCGCCCATCTCCCCGGCGACTTCCGCCATCAGGTCAGCGTTCAGGCCGATATGCAGCACGGTTGCATGACCCGACCAGTAATAAGTCTGTTCGGAATTGCCCGGCAACAGACACAACCCACCTCTCCAGGAAGTGCCATTGGCTCGACGGCCTTCAAACTGGCGCTCCAGGCGGATTTTGCCGTCCAGATGCAGCACCATCATATCCTGCGTGATGCTGGCGCCCTGGGGTTCATCAACGGGCAGCATGTGCAGCCCAAAACCCCAGAGATTTGTCCAGTCCGGGTCACTGGCGCACAGCGTTTCGATGAATGAAAAGTTGCCGACATTCCGCCGGTTAACCGGATGATAACGTGGTATATGCAGCACAGCTTCATCACTCCATCAGTAGACTGTTGATTCTACTACAAAATAATGAAGCTGTTCTGCTGCTGTGAGGAAATATCTCGATTTTACTGGCAGGTAAGGCGGGCAGGGACACGCGCCTCTGCCCAGCGGCGCTCAAACTCGGCGACGTAGAGTGCCGCTAAATCGGGGTCGCTGATGATGACCAGATTTTCGTCGTTGGAGCGGGTGGCGTTGGTTGAGATATTGAACGAACCCGTGACCACAGTGGTTTCATCCACAATGAACACTTTGTGATGCAGAATGAAGGAGTTGCCGTCCTGCCGCGCATCAATCCCGGCGCAGAACAGTGTACGAAGTTCACTGGCTTGGGTTTCGCTGCCAGTTGTCTCAAAAATGCCGCGCACATTGACTCCGTTGGCAGCGCTGTTCAGCATGGTGGCCGCCACATCATAATCCGTGAAAGAGAAAGTCATGAAACGGACTGAGGATTTAGCCTCACTCAGCGCGGCGATCAGGCCGGGAATAACCGGGTCTTCAGCAGCAAAATAGGTTTGTATGGTGATGTTGTTCTGCACAAAACTGACATTCGGCGTATTTTGCGGGGAGCGCACACCAAACTGCCTGTCTACAAACATCTCATTGAATTCAGCCTGATAGTTCTGCACGATCTTCTGCGCCCGTATCACAATGGCGTTGTTATTGTTACGGTAGGTATCGTTAACCGTGTAATTCCACGAACCCGTCCACACCACCTGGCTGTCCATAATCATGAATTTGTTATGCATCAGACCGCTGCGGTTGTCGTCCACCACCGGGATACCTGCCTGAACAAGCTGCGGAATCAGCGAGGCATTATCATTCAGGCCGTGTTCGTTGTCCGTCACCATACGAACGCGGACGCCGCGCTGATGCGCCCTGATGACAGCCTGTGTCAGCAGCGGCAAATTCCACTCAAAAGCCGCGATGTCCAGTGTGCGCTGCACGCCATCAATCGCCGCTGCCAGTTGATTTTCGATGCCGCCCACATAAGTTGAAGGATCACGACTGCCGGTTGGCGCGGTGAAAAATACCTGCCAGAAACCCTTTTGTGCGCCAAAACCCTGCTGCACCGGAATCACAGCCACGCTGCCCGGCGCAGCGGTGATCGGCGTGACTGGCGCAAGCGTCGGAATGCCGGCAACCTGCGTGGCGAGTTCCGGCGGTTGAGTGGAAATAACCGTGCCAGTGGAGACCGGCAGTGGCGTCGTTAGTCCGATAATCCCGGCGATGTCAATGCCAGTGATCTGCCCTATGATGAGCGCAATAATGACGACAAGTCCCAGCAGAACACTGGTAATAGTGGTTCGGATGCCGCCGGACTGCTTCTTTTTACCGGTGCTGCCGATTTTGTCGCCGCTGGTTTTTTTTGCCATTGATGTATGAGTCCTTCAGAGCGCGGTTAAATAAAAAGCGGTCACAGTCGCTTCAGGAGTCTGCTGAAAAATGAGTCATCCGATGAGTCATCGCTGTCGGATGCATCCGTGTCCGCCGGGTTGGGCGCGGCATAATGAGTGCCGGGTTTGAAACCAGCCAGTTTATCTTCGACAGGTGGCGCAGCATTCGCCTGTGCGGGTGTGACCAGCGCGGTAAGCTGCTCGATGAAAGCGATGTTATCATCAACTGCCTGGGCGCTGACCGTCGTCAATGCAGCAGGCTGAATCTCTACACCCAGCGCTTTTGCCTCATTGAACAGCTCATCCAGTGTGGCTTGCAATTCCTGCGGGGATTTCCACGCTCGCTGGCCGGTGTAACGGTTGATGTTCATGACCACCCGGCGCAGGTGGGTATAGGCCTCGTCAAAGGCGCTGTCATCCATATTTTGCGCGCCCATGTCGGCAAGACGGCCTTCTCCCCACTTCAGCAAAACCTCGGCTTCCTCATCCGTAAGTTCATCACGTGTGCTGCTGTCCTCATAAAGCTGTTGAATAGCGCGTTGTGCCTGTTCGCTGGACATGGCTCGACCCTCCTGTTGGCGCAAATGATAACACACAAGGGATGATGACCGCACCAAAAACGATGTCCCTGATAAACAGGTGATAACAGGTTAATATTTCACATTCGCTTCCAGTAAAATTGCTGCTGCGGTTATCAACCCTGTTTTTGGTTACAATGGGGTTGAAACGCGCTTACAGACGCAGAAGAAACACCAGCACAGTCTCGTTTCATAGCAAATATTTTTTAAGTGGATGAGGCAATCCCTGATATGGCCGATGCGTTCAATATGTCAGATGTGTTCATCTCTTATGCACGTGAAGACAAATCCTTTGTGCAGCAGTTGGACGCCGCGCTGCGCGGGAAAGGCCGCCAGTGCTGGGTGGACTGGGAAGACATCCCTCTGTCGGCTGACTGGTTGCAGGAAGTCAAGGCCGGCATCGAATCGGCAGAGACTTTTATTTTTATCATCAGCCCGGATTCGCTGCGTTCCGGCCCATGCAGTCAGGAAGTCATCCATGCAGTTGAACATGGCAAGCGTATCGTGCCAATTCTACGCCGTTCGCCGGAAGACCAGGATATGCAGCGGATGCATCCTAAACTTTCTGCCCACAACTGGGTGTTTTTTGATAAAGACGAGCAGTTTGAAAAAGGCTTTGAAGATTTAAATACCGCCCTGGATACGGATCTGGCGCACGTGCGCCAGCATACCCGGCTGCTGGTGCGGGCGCGTGAATGGGAAGACGCTGGCAGTAACCCCAGCCTGCTGCTGCGCGGAGACGATCTGCGCGCCGCCGAAGACTGGCTGATACTCAGCGATCTGGAGAAAAAAGAACCCGCCCCCAGTGAGCGGCAGCGCCAGTACATCATCAACAGCCGCAGGGCTGCTAACGCCGCCCGCCGCACAACCATTGCTGCCAGCCTCATCGTGCTGGGGTTCGCGCTGCTGGCACTGATCGCCCTCATCGGCTTCACCCGCGCCGAGGAGCAGCGGCAAATCGCCGAGGCCAATCAGCGAGCCGCTGAATCCGCCAGACAAATCGCTGTTGCCGAGCGCGACCAATCCACTGAAAATGCCACCCGCGCCCGCAGCCTGTCACTGGCATCAAGTTCGCTGGTGGCTTATACCGAGGGAAACACTGACCAGGCGCTGACCCTGGCATTGATCGCTGGCGAAGAGATGTATATCCCACAGATCGAACTGGCGCTGGCGAAAGCGGCCTATGCGCCCGGCGCACGGCTCATCATCAGCGCCGCCGATGGTCGTTTCGAGGATGTGCCCGGCACGCTGGCTATCAGCCCGGATGGAACAGAATTCGCTTCCGGTCATAACGACGGCCTCATTTTCATCTGGGATGCTGTTACCGGCGAAGAATTGATTGCCATCGAAGCCGACGACAGTGGTGGGCTGGTTTATGACACCGTGTATACAGCCGATGGCGCTCAGCTATTTTCAACCGGTGTGGATGGCATTGTGCATCTGTGGGATGTCGAATCCGGCGCGGAAATCCGCCGCTATGAATACGAATACGAACTCTATGCACTTGCCCTCAGCCCGGATGAACAAACCATTATCGCGGGGGGTTCCAATAATGAGCTGATTGCCTGGGATGTTGCCAGCGGTCTGGAAATCAAACGCTGGCCCGCCCATGAAAGCTGGATTAATGACATCCAGTATCGACCTGATGGCGCACAGATGGCCACGGCGGGCAACGATGCGGCTATCCTTCTGTGGAATACGGCGGACTGGTCACAAACCGGGGCGCTGGAAGGGCATAGCGGCCAGGTCAGAAGCCTCGCTTACAGCTCCGATGGCGGGACACTCATCTCCGGCAGCGATGATTTCAATGTGCTGCAATGGGACACCAGCACAGGACAGCTTATCCGCACGTTTGGCGAAGGGCGCATTGGCCATACCGATTGGGTGACGAGTGTGGCTTATGAACCGGGCGGGAGCCGCGTCATCTCCGGCGCAGAGGATAACAGCCTGATCGTCTGGAACGGCGAAACGGGCGAACTGCTCCAGCGATTTACAGACCATCGCGCCCAGATTTTTGCCGTCGCCTTCAGCCCGGACAGACGTACAGCTCTCTCTGCCTCTGGCGATTTTTCGATTCGCCTCTGGGATTTACAAAGCGGGGCGGAAGTAGCGCAGCTTCCCTTTGAAGGGCTGAACCAGGACATCAACAGTACCGCTTTCATCGAAGGTGGGACGCAGTTCATAGCGGTTCAGGACAATGGCACTATCGGCTGGTGGGATACGGCTACACAGGAGGAATTTGAGTCGTTCCCGGTTGGAGATGAAACAGCGATCTATAGTGTTGTAGTCGCCCCGAACGAACAGATTGCTGCCTCAGTAGTCGATGATGAGAGTGTGATTGACATCTGGGACATGGAAACTGCTGAAGTCATCTACCGGATGCCCCTGCGTGATGAAAATGTTTATTTTCATTCGGCTGCGCTGGCATTCAGCCCGGATTCGACCCTGCTGCTGGCCGGAGCCAGTGATGGCGCAATTTACCTGTTCGATGTTGAAAACGGCGAACTGCTCAACCTGATGCAGGGGCATTCCGAAATTGTCAACAGCGTCGCTTTCAGCCCGGATGGCACAAAAGCGCTCTCCGCCGGGGCAGACTGGCTCATCAATCAGTGGGATATTGAAAGCGGCCAGCTCATCAGACAAATCATGCAGCACAATGACAGTGTGCAGACAGCCATCTACAACACTGACGGTTCACAGATTCTCTCGGCTGGATGGGATAACACCATCGCCCGGCTGGATGCCGCAACCGGCTCAGCCCTGCACGTTTACGAAGGGCATACCGGCGCGGTGCTGCGAGCTGTATTTCTAAGGGATGATGCAGCCATCATGTCTACATCCAGCGATGGCACGATTCGCATCTGGGATACCGCGTCGGGCGTTGAACTGCGCCGCTATGACAGCCATACCAGCGGCGTAGACGGACTGGCAATCAACCCGGATGAAACACTGGCACTTTCGGCCTCTGCCGACGGCACGCTGCGTCTGTGGCACATCCACACGTTCGATGAACTGCTCGACTGGACGCTGACAAACCGCCAACCGCTCAATCTCACCTGCTCGGAGCGAATTCTCTACAGCGTCCGCCCCCTGTGTGATGAAGCAACGCTGTCGGTTGCGGTCGATGTCGCCATTGTTCAGGCCACTGCCCAGGCCAGCACCAGCGTCATCAGCGAAGTCTACCGAGGTGAAGTTTACCCGATCATTGGCGAAACCCTGACGGGCGAAACCGTCTGGTATCAGATTGAAATGCCAACCGGCCAGCGTGGCTGGCTCATGGAAAACGAGGTGGTAGTCGAACAGCCGGAGTAGAAAGCCTGCGCCATGACACGACTGGTGAAACAAACTGCTGTTGTGATGATGGGGGTCGTCCTGCTCGCCATCGCTGCCGGGCGTGTTTTGCCACGCGGGGAACACCTGGCATTTTCTTCAACGCGCAACTGGCAGTGCGGCATCTGGCATCTGTACCTGCTGGATGTCAATCGCAACCTCAACCAGTTAATGCTCACCAGCCAGTCAGTTTCGCTGCCTGCCCTGCCTGTCACCTGGTCACCGGATGGGGCGCAGTTTGCTTACCTCAGCGGCGATAAACGGCTGGAAACCTATCTGGTCGATGCCAGCGCGGGAGGAAAACCGCGCCGCCTGAATGACGACATAGCCGAAAATGTTTCCAGCGCCGTCTGGTCAGCCGATGGCCGCTGGCTGGCTTTTATTGGCGAAAACGATGGTGCGCGGGATATTTATCTGGCGGACGGCGCAGGTCGGGAAATACGCCCGCTCCATCTGGAGGCGCTGCATGTGCGTTCCTTCGTCTGGTCGCCGGACAGCACCCACCTCGCCCTGGAAGCGTCAGCCGAAGAAGATATTTATGTGCTGAACGTGGAAACCGGAGCGCTGCAAAATCTGACCGCCACTTCATCGCGGGATATTCGCCCGGCCTGGTCGCCCGACGGGACACAGATTGCCTTTTTCTCCAGCCGCGCTAATGACATTTATGGCAGAACCCGTTTTGATCTCTATATTGTCAATCGCTCCGGGACAAATCTGCACCGCTATACCGATACCTTTCCAGCCGACAGTGCCTGGCAAATTCAGTGGTCAAGCGCTGGGCAAATGCTGGCGATGGGGTCTATCGCCTGGTCAGGCGGGGCAGATATTTATATAGTCGATGTGCCAAATCGTGTCATTCGCAATATCACGGATGATAACGCCCGCGCAGCCAGCCCGGTCTGGTCGCCCGATGGCACACTGCTGGCATTCGAGTCACGGCGGGATGGTAAGTGGGAAATATATCTTGCCAGCGCCGACGATGAGCCGGTGAAGCGACTGACCTTCACTGCCGGTGACAGCCGCCGTCCGGCCTGGTCGCCCGATGGAATGCGCCTGCTGTACATGTCTAATCCGGCCAATAATTGGGATTTGTACGCCATCATGCTGGACGAAGACAGTGCTGTCAGCCGCATCACCCACCAGCGGGCTATCGACTCTGCCCCAGCCTGGCGTCCCACTAATGGAATTGTGTCACCACAGCCCGCATTGATGCATCCGTCGCCCTGTATGTAAACGCCAATCGCGCCGGACAAGTCAGCGCGATTGTGCGTCAATGAGGTATTGCTT
Source organism: uncultured Anaerolineaceae bacterium (assembly GCA_964447795.1). GTDB lineage: Bacteria > Chloroflexota > Anaerolineae > Aggregatilineales > Phototrophicaceae > CFX2. The sequence goes on along the minus strand of CAYUTY010000019.1, from coordinate 25,989 downwards.
TAAAAATCCCCTGTGGGGACTTTGCCTCTATCTTGCGATAGAGCCTGTCGCTCGCCAGGTATGAGGTTGTTCGTCGGTTAGGATCAAGAGCCTCTCCTTCCGTTAACCTTACCCAACTTAACCATATCCTAAACTCGACCCGCCGTCAATCAACTCGTGTTGGATCACGCCCAACGATCAGATAGAGCAGACCAATCACCAGAAAAATGGGCCATGTCGAGGCCGCCAACCCCAGGATTGCAATGCCAACATCTCCCATAAGAAAGATGATCCCCCCGAAGACGAACAAAAGCATCGCAGTCGGCAGCAGCCAATTTTGTTGCCAGTGGCGGGTTGAGCGGTCAGTTTGAGTAGTCATGAGCGGCGGTATCCATACTGATATGATTTATCAGCATTATGGCACACCCACGCCCTTACAGATAGTGAATTTCATCACAAACACATCATGAATATATCACTACTGCGGCAGCAGTTTTGGCATTACCGCGTCCATCAGCCGCGCCGTATCATCCATCGACTGAAAATCATCAGCGAAGGACAGCACATCAAGCTGTGGGTCATAGCTCCAGAAGCCTACACTGTCATAGAGGTAGCGGATGTAGGTATAAATGATTCCTAAGACAATCCGCGAGTAAATGCTGTAGGCCATGTAGGGGAAAAAGATAATCACGCCCCGGTCATGAATATACAGGACAATGCCCAGCTCAGTATTCGGATAATGCAGCTCAACATCGCCGCCGGGGGCGCGCACCGGTATCAGCGTCGGGTCAAGCGTCAGCATCAGCCGTGCCAGCGCTTTTGGTTTGAGCTTACGCACCGGCCAGTACGCTTCCGGTTGGTTGGAACTCTGCCCGTTCTGAAACAGCCATTCCAGCATCGACGGCGTAAGCTGCCCGGTTTTTGGCACATAGAGATGAATTTCGTAGATCATAAATGTTATCCCGGCGGCGAAGGCGATATGTGCAGTCCGTTTGCTTACCCTGCTGACAGAAAAAATCCGAGCATTACAGGCACCTGTCGCACAAGCCATAAAATTCCAGCAGATGCCCCGTCAGTTTGACGTGCAGCCGCTTTTCCAGCTCGGTTTCCAGCCTGCCCAAACCGCAGTCCTCGAACTCAATTACCCGCTTACAATTGGTGCAGATAATGTGGTGATGGTGGCCGTCCGGCAGCAGCACATACGTCGGCGTCACACTCGTGCCGATATATGTAGGCCGGATGATCGCCATGCCAGTCAGCAAATCCAGGGTGCGGAAGACGCTGGCCCGCCCGATGGACTCATCAATCGTGTTCACCTGTTCCAGCACTTCGCTGGAGGTAATATGCCCGCCGCTGCGCTCGATGACATTCAACACCGTCAGACGCGCATGGGTCAGTTTATGCCCGGCATCGCGCAAACGCTGCGCGCGCGGACTCAAATTTTCAGACATCATTTTTCCCTTGACATCCTCATTTAATTGAGATACCGTATCAATACAACAGATGATACAGTGTATCAATTATTGCCTGGGGAGCAGCAATGAAACAGCTTATGACCCTTATTGTACTGTTATTTGGGCTGATGTACAGCACATCAGCGCAGGATAAGCTTGTTGTGGTTACGACCACGACCCTTCTGGCGGATGTCGCCCGCAATGTTGGTGGTGATCTGGTGAATATAACCGCGCTCGTCCCACAAAATGCCGATACCCACGCCTGGACGCCCACCCCGGCGGATGTGGCGCTGGTGGTGGATGCCGATATGGTGCTGGCTGTTGGCGCAGGTTACGAGCAGTTCCTCGGCACGCTGGTCGAAAATGCGGGTAAGGAACCCATCATCGTCACCAACGGAGTCGAGATGCTGGCCTTCGGCGAACACGGCCACGAAGAAGGTAACATGCACGATGAGAATGAAGTCGAATCAATAGGCATCTACGGCCAGCCAGGTGTCTGCGACGATGAGCATGAAGCAGAAACCGAACACACTGAAACTGAAGAGGAAGCCCATGAACATGGCGCGTGCGACCCACATGTCTGGACTGTGCCAAAGAATGTCGCTCTATGGGCGGCAAATATTGCTGAAGCCTTCGCCGCCGCTGACCCGGCTCATGCTGACATCTATCGCGCTAGCGCCGCCGCTTACAGCGAACAGTTGAACGCGCTCGACAGCGAAGTGCGCGACATCATCGCTGTTGTGCCAGAAGAAAATCGCATTCTCGTCACTAACCATGAATTCCTGGGTTACTTTGCCCACGAATACGGCTTTGAAGTCGTCGGTGTGGTCATCACGGGCGGTTCGACAGCCAGTGAGCCTGACCCGCAATCGCTGGCAGCCCTGATCGATGTCGTCCGTGAAGAAGGCGCAGGCGCGATCTTCGTTGAAGTTTCATCCAGCTCCGGCCTGGCGGAAACGGTTGCCCAGGAAGCCGGTGTAGGCGTCGTCACAGCGCTCTACAGCGAATCCCTGAGCGGCGACGATGGCCCGGCCAGCACCTATCTTGATTACATCCGCACCAACGCGCAGACCATCGCCGACGCGCTCAGGTAATGACCGCCTCGTTAACCTCTCACTTTTGACTGTGGGAGGTTAAAACTGGTTCTCATTTAAGGCCGCCACGCCACATCAAACATAATGAAACCTGGCTCGGTCAACTGCCGTTTGCTGCTGCCATCTGCGTTGATGACAAACAGCGCGTGGCCGTAATGATCAAAATCGTCTGGCTCATCAGGCGCGATGAATGAAGGAACAGCGATTTGTTTGCCATCGGGCGACCAGGCCGGCATCGAAGGCTGGATTTCGCCGCTTTCGTCGCCGTCATCCAGCACCATCAGTTCGCGCTGGTTCGTGCCATCGGCATCAATCACAAACAGGCTGTGATAGTAATCGTAATCGAGCGCATCGACAAAGGCGATCTGTTTGCTGTCAGGCGACCAGGCAAATTTAGCATCCACCAGCGTGATACGCGCCAGACGCCGCGCCCTGCCGCTGCTGATCTCGTTCACATACAGGCTGGAATAAGCGCCCTCGTTTTCGTCATCATCGACGATATACGCCCCCCATTTCCGATCTGGCGACAGGGTTTGCGCCACATACAGATGTGGGGCGGGCGGCGAGATGGCTTCCGGCGTGCCGTTACCGTCAACTCGGTGGGTTTCGATGACTGACTTCCCCTCCGGGCTTACTTGGCCGATGAGCAGCCGTTGGCTGTCCGCCAGCCAGTCTACCGACACCGCCTGCTGGACAGGCAGGGTGTGGGTGCTGTCGTTCTCCAGCGTGTATAGAATAAGCCCTTTATTGCCGCCGGTCATCGCCGTGAACGCGATGTGTCTGCTGTCTGGCGACCAGTTATGCACGTAATAATTGTAACCCGGCAGCAGCGGCTGCCAGTTATTGCTCTCCGCCTCCACCAGATAATTTTCGATCAGAACATATTGATACGGTGCCAGCAGCCATTTGCCATCCGGCGACCATTCAGTCCTGTACCCGCCGTAAGCCTGGTTTTGGCTGATCGCCCGCAGCCCCGCCGCGTCATCCAGCAGATAGACCTGTGTCATGCCGTGCATCGCGGTCTGCCATGAAAGGGCCAGGCACGCGCCTTCGCCCAGCTTGCCTGATGTTGTCATCGCATCCTCCTCCGACTACCGGTACAGGAATTATACACCTGTTCTATTGGCTGGGTGTGGTAGAATCACGTTGGTTCGGTTTATCAGGCGAGGATTTAACGTGCAGCTTTCCGAATATCAGTGGTCAGGCAACCCGCGCGGGTTTCATAATGTCGGCGCTTATTATCCCACCAACTACAACCGCATCCTCACCCTGCACCTCGGCTGGTACAAATTCGTTTGCGGCGGAGAAGAATTCGCCCAGGATTGTAGCTGGCTCATCAGCAACAATGTCACGCCGGTCATTCGCATCTACCGCTCAACGCCCGGCGCAGAACCGATTGACGACGGCCTGAAAAATTTGTGGCGCATCTACCGCAATGCCGGGGCGCTCTGGTTCGAGTTTTACAATGAGCCGAATTTACCCGACCCGGAGTGGCCGGGCGACCAGCGCGCCTTCGTTGACCACCGCAACTACGATGGCGTCATCCGCCCCCTCTGCGATAACTGGCTGGATTTCGCCGAATTTATTATCGGGATTGGCGGCTATCCTGGCTTTCCGTCACTCAGTGAAACGGTGGGCGAAAGCGGCGCGATTCAATGGCTGGATACGATGCTGGACTACATGAAGAATGCCCACCGCGAGCGCTTTCAGAATGTCATCAACAACGGCCTGTGGGCATCGGTTCATCCCTATACCCTCAACCATTTTTATCAGGAAGTCCCCGGCGCTCCCAGCGTGCCACGCCCGCCAGAAGCCCAGAACGCGCTGGAAGGCGGCTGGCATTTCGAATATCCCTACGACCCCTACACACAGTCCTTCGACCCCGGACGCACCGTGTTTGGCTCCCCTTCCGCCCCGCTGGGTGATCCCAGCGGCCTGATTGCGATGGGGACGGCCTTCAACGAACGGTTGCGTCAGTGGTTTGATTCTGGCCCTGTCCCCGCCGTTGGCACAGAGGGCGGTATTTATCCGCTTCCGGCCAACGGCGAGAGCAAACAGGAAGACCCGCGCTTCCCGCCCTACACACCCACCAGTCACGGCGAAGCGACGGCGGCCATGTTCAACTGGATGAAGATGTTTGGCCCGGAATGGCTGCTGGGTCTGTGCCTGTGGAAAGAGGATGATTACTTTAATTATCAGCTTCCGGCGGTGCAGCGTTTGATTGATGTGCCACAGCTCAACCGCGACGGCACGCCAATGTTCGGCGGCGGACTCGGCTTCCAGAAGGCAACCGGGCCAGGGCCAATGACCGGTGACCCAACGCACCACATGGTCATCCTCGCGCCGGGTCTTGATCCAGACTGGTTTTTTGAGAACGCCCGCGCCTACTGGAACACCTACCGCCCGATTGTGACGAGCGCCTGGAACATCATCGAGTTCATTCCTTATGAGCAGAGCCTCGCCGCGACCATCATCGCCCCGCCGGATATGGTCGATAGTATGCGGGCGGCCATTCAGGAACGGTATCCCAATGTCTTTTTTGACCTGATTATCGCCGGTGGCGACATGGGTTACATCGCTGAAATTTTCAATTCGCGTGTGTGGGGCAACCGGCGATTTGGGTAGCCATTTTCGCGTTATTATTTTGCCAGAGTTCGCTGAAACCCACGCTCCCGACGAGGCTGCTGGCAATGTATTCTGGCTCAAATAAATCATCTTTAGAGAAAGAAAATTTTAATGCCCGTCATTCGCACGCCCGACGAGCGCTTTGAAAAATTACCGGGCTGGCCTTATGTCCCCCATTATGTTGAAGTAAACGCTCTGCGCCTGCACTACGTCGATGAAGGCGCAGGCGACATCATCCTGTGCCTGCACGGTGAACCCACCTGGGCCTACCTGTATCGCAAAATGATCCCGGCGCTGAGCGAAAAATACCGGGTGATTGCGCCTGATCTGGTCGGCTTTGGCCGCTCGGACAAGTTCAGTGAAATCGACGAATACAGCTTCCAGATGCATTACGACATGCTGGCCGGGTTCGTAACGGCGCTTGATCTGCGCGGCGTGACACTGGTGTGCCAGGATTGGGGCGGCATCCTCGGTTTGCCGCTGGCGACGCAGATGCCGGAACGCTTCGCCCGGTTGGTGATTATGAATACCGGCCTGCCCACTGGCGAGCGCCCGCCGACGGAAGGCTTCCTCCAGTGGCGCGCTTTCGCCGAGCGCACCGGACGCGACCTCGAACCGGGGCAGCTCGTGCGGGTCAGCACACCGCTGAACCCGGTTTCCGACAAAATCGCTGCGGCCTATGACGCGCCCTTCCCTGATGCATCCTACCGGGCGGGCGTGGCGGCCTTTACGCTGCTCGTGCCGATTACACCGGAAGCCACCGGCGCGTGTGTGGCGTCTGCTGCGCGCGATGCCCTGAAAAGCTGGGACAAACCGGCGCTGGTGCTGTTCTCCGACAGCGATCCGGTGACGGGCGGGCTGGATCGTTATTTTCGCCGCATCATCCCGACCGCCAGAAATGAGCCGGAAATCACGATTCAGAACGCCGGGCATTTCCTTCAGGAAGAAAAAGGCGAGGAAATCGCCGGGCATATTCTGGAATTTATGGCGCGGCATCCGGCATGAGAGTCAGCAGTTTTTAGCAGACAAATTTCAGAAAATGCTGTTCATTTCATCTCAATACTGGCCGCTGAAAACTGACGACTTCCAATGGACTCAGGTGTGCCTGACAAGCGATAAGTCCGCCGTCTACAATTCGCCTGTCGAACCAGATACAGGAGCAAACTCTATGCTGACCCCTGAACAGCGGCAGGCGTGTATTGAACGAATCCGGGCGTTCCCGGCTTTGCTGGAAGCGGCAGTTTCCGGCCTGAGCGACGAGCAGTTGACGACCCATTATCTGCCGGATGAGTGGACAGTAGCGCAGAATGTGCATCACGTCGTTGATTCGCACATGAATGCTTATATCCGCACCCGGCTGATGCTGACCGAAGATAATCCCACGATTCGGCCTTACGATCAGGATGCATGGGCGCTGCTGGCGGATGCACACCAGCCTGATCTGAGCGCGTCACTTGCGCTGCTGCGGGCGCTGCATACACGGTGGGTGACGCTGTTCGAGAGCCTGAGCGAAGAACAATGGAATCGGCCTGGCCTGCATCCGGCGGGCGGGGCGATTTCGCCAGCGAGCATTGTGCAGAGTTACGCCGATCACGGCGAGGGGCATATCGACCAGATTCGGCGCACGTTAGCGGCGGGTAGGGCTGAGGACTAAGAAGCGTCAGGTTGGCGGCGGCGGCGGAAGTGGCGGTGATTTTATTTTTCGCGTTCCGCCGCCAATTGACTTTCCCGGCACGTCGCATCAGACAAACAAATCGGGGTTGTCCTGTAAAACAGTGTAGCACAGAAAAAGGGGCAGGGTGAAACATTTGTCATGACATTTGTTTCGATTTTTGAGGGAAAAATGGCGCGAGCAGATTATACAAAAGGGAAAAGAAAATGATGCAGTATGGCGAAGTGGCAGGGGTAAAAAAGCCGGTATCGCGGCTGGTGCAGGGAACGCTGATGATTGAGGACGCCAAAGGCAGCCCCGGCTTTGACCTGCTGGACGCGGTGTTCGGGATGGGGTGCAACACCTTTGATACAGCGCATGTCTACGGCAGCGGCAAAAATGAACGGCTGGTGGGCCAATGGGTGCGGGAGCGCGGCATCCGCGATGAGGTGGTCATCATCGGCAAAGGGGCACACCCCAACGCAGACCGCAAGCGGGTTCATCCGTTCGATATTTCGAGCGATATTTTTGATTCGCTGGCGCGGTTTCAGTTCGATCATATTGACCTGTACCTGCTGCACCGCGACGACGAATCGCTGCCGGTGGAGCCGATTGTGGATGTGCTGAATGAACATCTGCAAGCGGGTCGCATCCACGCTTTCGGCGGGTCGAACTGGTCACACCAGCGCATCGAGGCGGCCAATGCCTACGCCGCCGCCAACGGGCTGACCGGGTTCGTCGCCAGCAGCCCGAACTTCAGCCTCGCCGAACAGGTAAAAGAACCCTGGCCAGGGTGTCTGACGATCAGCGGGCCGGGGGCAGCCAAAGCGCGGGACTGGTACACCGAACAGAATATGCCGCTGTTCACCTGGTCAAGTCTGGCGGGCGGGTTTTTCTCTGGGCGCTTCACGCGGGATAATCTGGACAGCTTCGACGGCTATTTCGACAAACTGGCGGTGCAGTCATACTGCTACGAAGATAACTTCAGGCGGCTGGAGCGGGCGCAAGCGCTGGCGGCAGAAGCGGGTGTGAGCGTGACGCAGGTGGCGATGGCCTACGTATTCAGCTATCCGCTCAACATTTTCCCGCTGGTAGGCTGCGCGACTCCGGCAGAATTCCAGGCGAATCTGGACGCGATGGCGCTGAAGCTGGACGAAAACACGCTGGAATGGCTCGATCTCCGCGACGATGATCGGGACTAAAGATTAAGAACCGCCGCCCCCTCTCTCCAACCCTTTGTGGCTTGACCTATAAGGCGAGTCAGAGTTGGGACATGGCTAACGAGTGCCATATCAGATCGGTTTGTTGCTGGTAGCATTTCTGCTACAACTGTTCTATAATCTGATTTAAATAGATCAGAGTTAGCAAAATGAACCAACAAAAACTACCGCATGGTATTGAATGGACAAGGATTCGCCACGCTGATGGAACCACTAGGCGTGGCTATACTTGGAATCCGACAGGTGGCTGTTTACATGGCTGCACCTGGAAAATGCCTGATGGTTCAGTAACGGAATGCTACGCGAAGACCATAGTAGAACGCTTCGGTTCTAATGCTTATAAGGATGGATTTGAAACCCATTACTGGCGTCCTCATGCGTTGAAAGACCCCCTGCGTCAGAAAGAGCCATCCGGTATTTTCGTTGGCAGTATGGCTGATCTGTTTGGTCACTGGGTGCCGAGAGAACAAATCTGTCAGGTTCTTGAGGTCATGCGACAGGCTGATTGGCACATTTTCCAAACGCTGAGCAAATATCCTTTGCGCTTGCCAGAGTTTAATCCTTTTCCATCTAATGTATGGGTTGGGGTTAGTCTGCCCGCTGGACACTTAATGAAGCCCGAAGGTGGTGCGCGGGCGCTTAAAGCTTATCTCAATCACATGGAACAAATTCAGGCTCAAATACGCTTTATGAGTATAGAGCCTCTTTGGTTTAATGTAGCCCCAGTGTTTGAGAACTGGTTAAAAGATCATGCTCGCCTGCCATTTGAATGGGTTATCATCGGCGCAGCATCCAATGGTCGTAAAATTTTCCAACCAGAACCAGCATGGATTCAAGACCTACTTGACATCTTTGACCAACAAAACATTCCCGTATTTTTCAAAGGGAATCTACGTTGGGAAAATTGGCGTGATGCCTTTCCGGGAACACTATCTCTGGCTGCTACCGAGTTTCAAGATATAGTTAACTCAAAACAACTTAAAACAGTCGAGGTTGACTGCGTCGTTCCATAACATTTTGCCAGAACTTATTGCCAAGCGGATGTTTAGAGGCAAAAATCATTGTATATATCTGTGCATTTTTTTGGTTTCGCATTACCTGCTCATCTGGTTTTAGTTCATGTTCAAAATCGATCTGGTATCCTAGCGACGATAATCGTTTTTTGTAGAAATCAATCATTGTTCTGCGAATTATAGTCTTGTCTCTATCTGCTACACCTCGAAAAACATCCTTCCATTCTGATGTGCCAAAGAAACTATCAATTTTCGTTGCCTCTTCCTTCTGAAGAAGTTGTCGTGCATTCCGTGTAAATCCACTCGTTGAAAAATTAATTATTAAGTCAGTCCGTAGACCTGTTCCTAATTTTTTTACGGTTTCCCATTGTAATTCAAGACCAAGAGGGTCGAGAAAAGCAAGATTTAAGCAGCTTTTCCACTTGTCGGGAATAGGTGTACGCTCTACTTGGCGAATTTCATCAACAATTTCATCAACGACAATATTACAATCCCCTTGATAAATTTTTACGCTTGCACGTCTTTCACTAACAGTTACCCGCTCTCTTAAAGCAGCCGCTTCTAATTCTCCTAACTCAACAAATCTATACTGCGTGAAAGGATATCGACTTGTCAGTGCAATCAGCGGAGAACCCAAAAATATGCTTTGACTTTGCTTGAAGTGATTTTTTCCAGGTCCAGCCTGCAAATCGATAAAATATAATGCCCTCCAAGGTTGTGTTCTCATAGAAGTAATAAACTGATATATATAACTTTCCAGAATACGTAATTTATCCTTGGCATACTCTTGGCTACTTCGCATTGGTAATCCATCGTCTTGTGGTAAAAGATATGAGCTGGTCATCTAATCCCTCAATGAATATGTGTAGTTTGATGCAAGTTGGTCTGATGCTTATAAAAAGCTAATCTATATCATCATCCTAAATTCTACCAATCATTCAGAAATCCCTTCATACAATAGTGTACTGAATTATGGGTACAATTTCCCTGATTAATCTTTTTCTCAAAGGGGATTTTTGATGGCTGAGACTTCTGTTTTTCCAGAAAATTTTTTATGGGGCGTAGCGGGCGCGGCGCACCAGATCGAAGGCAATAAAATAATGGGGCAATCTTAGAGTGGTTTCTAGGGGAAAAACGTATTTGAATTCCCATGCGTGGATAAAAAATAGTTTAACGCGGCGCTGACCAAAACGCCAATATCCGGCGGTTTTTTCGCTCAAAAATCGGGTTATCCTGCGGGTATCATAATTTCTACAGGAGGTTTGTGCGATGAATCCGCTCGATTATTACCGCGCTCAAAGTGCCATCACCGACCCCGGCGTGTATGCCTCGCTGCTGGATGTTCTACCGGATGATCCGGCGGGGTTGGCGCAGTCCGTGCAAAACCTGATTTTGCATCCCTATCATCTGCACCTGTACGGCGTCCGGCGGGATGAAGTAGACGATTTGGGTTTTGGTTTGCGGCGTGTGGCGGATATGCTGGCGCAGGTTCAGGCGCTCAATCCCGCGCCGTTGAATGCACCGCGTTCACCAAAAGAACGCGTCGTCGCCAACTGCCGCAATTACGGCGTGCTGTTCACCAGCTTTTTGCGTCACAAAGGCCATTCAGCGCGGCATCGCGTCGGGTTTGCCAGTTATTTTCGCGGGCGCATCCGCTACGACCACCGTGTCACCGAATTTTGGGACGGTAGGCGCTGGCGGCTGGCGGACGCGCAACTGGATGCGGAACAACGCGCTGACCTCGGCATCGGCTTTGATACGCTCGATATGCGCCGGGAAGTGGACTTTTTTCTACCGGGCGCTGTGTGGCTGAAATGCCGGACTGGCGAGCTGGATGCGCGGCAGTTTGGCGACAGCGATACCGATGTCGGGATGCCGCCGATTCGCTACGCGCTGATGCACGACTTCGCCGCGCTCAACGGGCGTGAGCTGTTGGGCAGCGATTCGTGGGGGGAGTTGATCGACAAGCCGGAGGCGCGGCTGACGGGGCTGGAATGGGAACTGCTGGATCGCATCGCCCGCTTCACCAGCGACCCGGACGGAAATTTTGATGCGCTGCGTGCCTGTTACGACGAGTCGCATTATGGGCAAGCAGTGGACGCGGCGCTGGCAGGGGCGGCAAACTGAAGCATCCACCGTGAAACTGCGCTACAGTTAACTCGTATAGGCTGCACACAATCAAATGTGGTCAACACAGGGGGAAATATGAGAAGGTTGCTGTTCCCAGAGCATGGGAAAAATTACGTTCGCAACTTGCTCATCCGCTTTTTCATCGGTTTGTTCATCGCTTTGTTCGTCGTTGTCCCCGCGGCACTGGCCTATTTTCTTTCCCATCCAACCCGTCATGCCGTGTGTTGCACTACCCCCGCTGATCTTGGCCTGACTTACGAATCGGTCACATTCCCGGCCAGCGATGGCGTGAAACTGTCGGGCTGGTATATCCCCTCACAGAACGGCGCAGCTATCATCGCTGTACATGCCAATGGTGGCAACCGCACTGGTGTGCTGGTTCACGCGCAAGTGCTGGCTGAAGCGGGCTATGGCGTGCTGTTGTTTGATGTCCGAGGTTTTGGCGAAAGCGAAGGCAGCCTCGCCCCTTATCCGCCGCTCGGCATGGCGGAGGATGTTATCGGCGCTGTGGACTATCTACAGCAGCGACCGGATGTTGACGACGAACGGATTGGCGCTGTAGGTCTGTCGCTTGGCGCGAACATGATTCTGATCGCAGCGGCGGAAAATGATTCGATTCGCGCTGTTTTGGCAGATGGGGCAACCGAGAGCCGAACGATTGAGGATGTGCCGGGGCTTAATGCGATGCCCCCACTCTTGAAGGCTTATATGCGTATCGTGATCAACATCACCATGCGCTTGATGGGAATCGCGACGGAATTTCCCGGCCCTTTTATTAGCGACAGCATCCAGCAGATTGCGCCGCGCCCGATTTTGTTGATCTCCACCGGGGTGAGCGAGGAACAGGCTCAAAATGCTATGCTTTACGAGCACGCGGGCGAACCCAAAACTCTGTGGGATTTGCCGGATGTGGCCCATATCCACGGGTTATTCGCACGACCAGAAGAATACCGCTCAAAAATGCTGGAATTTTTCGATCAGGCACTGCTCGACAAGCCGACCTGATCTGACATTCTCATTTCAGCGTTTTCAGTCCTGTTCCAGTGAGCGGGATGACGATGCGTTCCCCGCCCCGGTTGCCGAGATGGTCGCGCACGGTGGGCAGCGCGGCCAGTGGGACGGCGCTGGTCGGCTCGACCAGATGGCCGCGTTTCAGCAGCGTATCCCGCGCGGCGAAGATAGCGGTTTCATCCACACGAATCGCCATGCCGCCTGTTTCGCGCAGGGCGCGCAGAATTTCCCGCCCATGTACCGGCTCGCGCACGACAATGCCATCGGCTGCTGTCGGTTTTTCATCACCAGGTGTGATGAATTCCGCCCCACTTTCCCAGGCGCGCACCACCGGATCACTGGCGGCAGCCTGCACCGCGTACAGACGCGGCAGCGCTGCGATTAACCCGGCATCCAGCAGCGCTTTGAAGCCGCGCGCCAAACCCAGGAACAAACCGCCATGTCCGACAGGGCAGATAATGGCGTCGGGCGCGGCGTGACCCATCTGTTCCCAGATTTCCCAGGCGCAGGTCATCTGCCCGGCGATGAAAAAGGGACTCCAGGCGTGGCTGGCATAAACCGCTGTCCGTGCGGCGGCATGGCAGGCTTCGGTTGGGGCAGAGCGCGAACCATCGACTTCGACCAACTGAGCATTGAGCGCGATCAGGCGTTTTTTATTCGGCGGCGCATCCTTCGGCACAAAAACCCGCGCCCGGATGCCCCCCGCCCCGGCATACATCGCCAGCGATGCCCCAGCATTGCCGGATGAATCTTCCACCACATCGCCCACGCGCTGCGCCAGCAGGTGATTGACCAGCACTGCCGTCCCCCGGTCTTTATAGGAACCCGTCGGGTTGAGATATTCCAGCTTCGCCAGAATAGTGCCGTCGGCCAGCTTCACCGGGACGAGCGGCGTCAGGCCTTCGCCCAGCGTCAAGATCGGCGCGGCAGGCAGCATCGGTGCGTAGCGCCAGAGCGACCAGTCTTCCTGGCGCACTGCATCTGCCCTGAAATGCGGCAGATTGGTGATCTGTATCGGCGCGGCGCAAATATTGCAGCGCCAGTCCAGCGAACCGGCGGCGTGACCATGCTCGCAGCGCAGGTCGGGGGTGAAAGACTGTCCGTTCCAGGGCATGGGGTGTCCTTTGTAATTCAGTGCCAGTCCAGTTGTAGCACCAATTACTTTCATCCGCCTCACGCCTGGGTGTGAATCCCGTGATATTGAAGGGGCAATTTCGCTGTGTTGGGGAATGAGCAGGAGTCAGCAAAACCATCCCCTCGCCAGCCTGTGACAAGGGGATGGTTAGTGTGTCTCAGTTTTCGACGATGGGTACGCTGTCGAGGTTGCCTTCGATGATCTTGAAGAAGCCCGACGCGACCCAACCCGTTGTGCCTTTCCAGACCACCTGCCACCAGTCGCCACCGCGCGTTTTGCCGACCACACCAACCGCGCCGCCCCAACTGATGCGCCCGATCTGCTCCGAATACACATTCGGGAAGGCCCGTAATCTCACCGTTGCCGAGGACTGCGCCACCACGCCGGACACCGACGACGGGTTGCCTTCCAGCACGAAATTGCTCACCACTGGCGCGTTGAATTCGTTGCCGTTGATGAACAGATAGTAGCCGGACGCCCAGCCTACCTTATCGCTCAGTTGCAGCAGGAACCAGCGCGCCCGCGCATCGCGCCCGATGACGGCGTAGGTCTGCCCGCGTCGCACCTGCCCGATGCGGTCTGACAGCGCCGACGGAGCAGAGCGGATGTTCAGCACCGGGGCGCGGATGATAGTAGCCGTTAGTGATCCATCTGGAATGAACGGGAGGCTGGTAGGCGCGGGCGTGGCGGTTGGGCCTGCTGTCGGCGTCGGGCCAGCGGTTGGCACCACCCCGCCGCTTGTACCCCACTGCACCTGAATGATGGCGTCGTTGGCCGCGTCAAAATATTCCACCGTCAGATTGTGCGGCCCGGCGGTGAAGGTGTGCTGAAACGTATCCGTCGTCAGCGAACGATTGACGAACTTGTCCAGCACCACCGCGCCGTCAATGAAGACGCGCACACCATCGTCTGACGACACCGTGAAGGTATAAACCCCGGCATTAAAGGTCTGCGAAGAGACAAAACGGGCGGAGAAATTATCCGCCGGGATACCCGGCACAGCCACACCATTGACGATTGGTACGCCCTGTCCCCAGTTGAAATTGACGCCGCTGATGCCCGTAACCGGCACGCCTGTCCCGGTCAGGTTATTGGTCGGGAAGAAAGTTGCCGACCAGTTCACACCGAAATCCTGCGCCTGGATGCTGCCTGCGACCGCGCCCATAATGACGGTCATCAGCAGCAGCGCGAGTACCGCTATTTTCCGCTGCGACATCTCGCTTGCCTCCTGAATAAATTTTCCGAATAATCACACCCCGAATTAAGATTAGTATACCCCTGACGGCCTTTCTGCACAGGGGACAGTGGTCACGCTGTAAATCTCAAGTAGAATAAGGCACATTTTTATAGTAGGATGATGCGGTTATCGTGCAGAGGAAGTCTATTTATGATGCAAACGTACCTACAGGAAGCCGCTCACATCTATGAACACCGCCGTTTGACATTGAGCGTCATCATCCCGTGTTATAACGAGGTACAGACGATTGAAAAGGTGATTGACCGGGTTGAATCGGTTGGTCTGGCAAATGAGATTATCCTGGTAGATGACGGCTCTACCGATGGCACGCGCGACCTGCTGGCGAGCATCGAGGCTGAAAACCGCCCGCACATCCGCGTGATTTACCACGAACGCAATCAGGGCAAGGGCGCTGCGCTGGTGACAGGCTTCCGCGCCGCCAGCAGCGATGTCATTTTGATTCAGGATGCCGACTTCGAGTACGACCCGCGTGAGTACCCGATTCTGCTCAAGCCGCTGGAAGAAGGCATCGCCAAAGTGGTCTACGGTTCGCGCTTTCTCGGCGGCCCGCGCAAGGCGATGAACTTCTGGAACATGGTCGCCAACCGCATTCTGACGCTGGTGACCAACATCCTCTACAACGCCATCCTGAGCGATATGGAAACCTGCTACAAGGTTTTCCTGGCTGAGGTGGTCAAGGATATGAAAATCGACGCTAAACGCTTCGAGTTCGAGCCGGAAATCACGGCGCGGGTGCTGAAGCAGGGCATCCGTATCTACGAAGTGCCGATTTCATACAATGGGCGCGAGTGGAGCGAGGGCAAAAAGCTGAAGTGGACGGACGGCCCCATCGCCCTCTGGACACTGATTAAGTACCGCTTTGTGGATTGAGGGGTAGCTTATTCAAAAGGGAGTCTGGGTTGAGTCACATAAGGTTCGCGGATTGTGAAACCCACCAGACTCGCATATTTTGCGAGATCATCATAGGTTAAAAATTCATCTACACCAACAGATTGAGCAGAGACAAGATGTAAAGCGTCAGGTCCTTTTAGTGAATATTTCATTTCAAGGGCCTTTCTCATAAGTTGTCTTGTCTTTCTGGCAATATGTTCGTGAAAATCAATCATTTCTAAAAGGGAGGTATTCGCCCAAAATGTATCCAGCTTATCTTCAAGCCCTGATTGAAGCTTTCCTCTTTGTTTCTCAATAGCCACATGGGCAACTTCAATGATACTAAATGCTGATGTGATCAATTTCCGATCATTGTCTTTTTCAATTTCTTCAAATAATTGGTCGAGAATATTCACTCTCCCTATTTCTGCATTGAAATAAGCCAGAAAAACACAACTATCGCAATAAATATATTTAGTTTTCGGCATCACGTAGCCGCCTTATGCTGACTTCAGCCGGCTCAGTGTCGTTCTCCGTAGCCAAGATTCCTCGCGCTATCTTATAGCTTCCAGGATCAACAACAATTAACGGGTCAATACTCGTTATCTCCCTCACACTAATTGGACGACCATTATCTGGTTCTCGCGTGATGCGGCCTGAAATAATCACGCTTTTTCCCCAAATTTCCCGCATCAAGTCTTCCTGACCCTCCTGCAAATAACATGGAACTGCTTTATCGAAGGTACTGTCATAAAGCGTAAATTTCAGTTTCCCCCTATTGCTTACTGTCTGCACTTTACCTTTAACAACCCCAAAAGAAGTTCGCCGCATTAATGAAATAGTTCTTTCTAAGTCAAATGCTCCATATATAATTGAATCGCTCTCTGCTGTCATAAAACGAACAGATACTATATTGCCCCCTATAACCTCCGTAAGCGCTTTAGCTTCGCGGACGATATTACTAGAAAACGGAATAGGCTCACGATGTTCAAGAGCATTTCCAATTTTCCCATAACTTCGCACAACGCGAATAACCGGTTCTTCCTCTTGAGCAAGTCCTACTATGGTAGCAATCGCACTTCCAGCCTGTAAATCATCGATTAACCAATCAATATCAATTCCCGGTGCTACTTCACGGGCAAGCGAAAATACCAGATTAGTGAAACGATTTAGAGTTTCACGAAACTGGTTTAAAGAAACATCTCCTTCAAGCGCAATGGTTAGAGTATTATCAGGCATATCATTCTCTTCAAATAGATTGTATTGACTATTTCTACCCCCTCCTACAAACACTATAGAACATAAGTTCTTTTTGCAGCAACATACATTTAGCTTAATAGCACTTTCTTTATCAAACATCCATTGATAACTGTAACCTTATTGTTGCGTTAATGCAATTTTCGCCCACCACCCGCTTGACTCGCCGGGCAGGATAGTGACGGCGTAGATTACCTCTTCCACTGCCCCCTTGATATAGGTGGTGTAGGAGACACGCCCGGCGGCCTGCCGCGCTGTCTGGAAGCCGGTTTCGGGCGCAGTCGCCCAGCCGAGGCCGCTGTCCGTTCCCCCCAGATCATCCCAGATCATGCCGAAACCGCGAATCGGGGTGAACAGCTCATCTGGCGCGACGGCTGTCGGGTCAGGGTTGCCTTCAACATAAGGATCAGCGAAGACCTGCACACGGTTATCGGCCTCGGTCATCACCCATATCTGACGGGTATCGGCGAACCACAGCATCACGCCACCCTCGAACGGCTGCCACGCCCCCGCCAGATAAAAAGCGGGCTGCTGCGGGCAGGGCTGGCGCTCACCGCTGGCTTCTCCCAGCCAGTCCTGCGAACAGACGACCTTCACCATCACATCGTCTACTGCCACCGCATCGCCATCAACCACTTCCAGCCGGTAGCGCACCGAACCGGCATACTGAAAACCGCTGATTTCCGGCGTGGTGTAATCCAGCGGAACCGGCTGCGTACCAGCCGGACGTTCGCAGGCCGCACGGGGGTCTGGGTCGCAGACATAAAAGTAAGCCGTCGTGCCTTCGCTGTCCCACTCAAAAAATACCCCGGCCTGATTTTCGACTTCAGCGCTGCTGGCCTCAAAACGCCGGATACGCGCCTCATCTTTGCCAGGGGTGGTATCACGAGGGGCAGCAGTGATGAAGGGTGTGCGCTGCGGCAGCCAGATGACCGCGCCCACTGGCAGTGCGCCGGGATCATCAAGGCAGTTGAGCGCGGCGATCTGCGTCAGGCTGAGCAAATCCATGCCGATGAGCAGGTCGGCCAGGTGGTCGCCGGGGCGGATGATGTGCGGGGCAAACCCCGGCTGAAACGGCGCGGCGCATACCCCCGTGCGCGGGTCAGGCGGGGCGGGCGAAGGTGTCATCGTCGGGCCGGGCGTGACCACGCTGATCGGGCCGAGGATGGTGGGTTCAGGGGTATCCGTCTGTGCCAGCGTCAGAATGGGAAAAAGCAGGAGACAAAAGCACAAAAATACGAGGAAGCGAAACGATAAAAGCATAAAAATCCTCATGAGCAGGGACATGATGCATCATGCCCCTGCGAAATTGCAGCAAGGCTATCCGCTCAAGGCGCCAACCATCTGGCGCAGCGCGGTTTTATAATCGCCAGTAAAGTCAAAACGGGGGCTGCGGCGGATGGCATCGGGCGGGTCAACCGCGACAAGCTGGGCGATGACGATCCGTTTACCTTTTTCCTTGAAAAACTTCCAGGCCGCCTCGACGCTGCCATCGGCCAGCGATGCCGGGGACAGCACATAGACCATGCGCGAACATTCCTTGAGCGCCGGGTGAACCCCACCGGCCCAATCGACATCGCTTTCCCCTTCGTGCAGCCAGGCAGCGATGCCCGATTTGCTCAGATCATCGGCAATCTGCGCGGCCAGATCAACATCCGGCTCGGCAAAGTTGACGTAAGCTGTCTCCAGCGCCAGCCGCATCCGCCCGCCCGCGCCAACCTGCACCGCTTCCGGGCGCTGTTTGCTGGCGTGGGCATCCGTCGCGCCCATGCGGAAAACCGTCCCGCCGCAGTCGGGGCATTCGCCGCGTGTGGCGGGCATCCCCTTGCGCGTCCAGACCGGTTGAGGATTTTCGATTTCGATGGTTTCCTTGCAGCGCAGACAGTAGCCCTCAATCGGCTCCTCTTCTTCGCTGTAATATTCGGTGTGTTCCTGTTCGTCCACCGCTAAAACTTCCTGTTCATTATCCAATAACGCCTAATGATAGAACAGGCGGGCGCAGGCGGCAAGTTTCACATCACAATTTCACCGCCGCACAAAGCCTACTATAATGAGCCATGTATTCATCTCAACAGGGTTTATGCATTTTTGTCCTTCTCTTGTTTCATGTTCAAACGTACACTGCTCGTTACCCTGCTGTCTATAGCGCTGGCCGCCTGCGGCGCGGCACAACCCACCGCGACTGCCTGCATCCCCGCTGACCCGGCGCTGGTCGCTATGCTGCGAGAGCTGCTGGTAGACTGGCGCGACCCCTGCGCCGAATTTGACTGGCTGCCGGACTCGGAATTTCTGGTGCGGGTGAAGCTGAATAATTTTGGCCTGCATGGGCCGACCTATACGCTGGAAAAAGCGGCGGATACCTTTCGCATTGTGGTGATTGGTGATTCGTTTCCGCAGGGCTGGCAGGTCGAACAGGAGCAAGGATTCCCGCGCCTGCTGGAAAAGCAGCTCGCCGAACAGACCGGCAGGAAAATCGAAGTTATCAATCTGAGCGTGGATGCCTTCGGCACTGACCGCGAACTGCTGCTGTACGCGGCACTAGGCTGGCAGTTCCAGCCTGATCTGCTGCTGCTGGCGGTTTATACGGGCAACGATCTACAGGATAACCAGATTGATCTGGAAGCGCGGCGTTATGGCTACCGGCTGGGCCGCCCCTATTTCACACTTGAAAATGGTGTGCTACAACTGCGGAACAGCACCCCGCTCGACCCGGCGCGTTACCCCGACGCCCCCGCCTACCAATGGCTGGCTGATATGCAGGCGGCGGGGCTTCCATCCGGCGCGGAGGATCCGCCGGAACGCCCGCGCATCCTCAGCAGCGATCCCTACACGCTGGAATACCCCGTTGGGGTTGGTTTATATTTGCCGGAAGATCGCCATTGGGCCAATGCCTGGGCTTTAACCGGGGTGCTGCTGCTCCAATTCCGCGCTGTCGCCGCGCTGGATGAGGTGCCGCTGGCGGTTGCCATCATCCCGGATAAACATGCCGTTCACCGCGCCGACTGGAACGCACTGGTGACTCAATATGCCGCGCTGCTGCCCGACCTGCGCCAGGCTGACAGTGCTGCGCCCGGTCAGCGATTAGCTGATTTTTTGACTGGCGAAGGCATCCCCGCCCTTGATCTGACCGAAAGGCTGCGGAACGACGCGGCGGCCAATCTGGCTGAACGGCTGTATTACGGCGGCGATGGGCATTTCACACCGCGCGGCCATGCAGTGACGGCGAACGCGCTGGCGGAATGGCTAAGCGAGTCGGGTCTGCTACAATAAATACCAATCAGGCTGCGAGGCACAATATGACCGACGAACTGGAGCCGATTCCGCCGGAACAGGCGCGGGAAATTCTGGAAGCCGCCATCCGCGAACGGCTGGGCGACGGCTGGGAAGACGAGGACGAGGGCTGGACGCGCGTGACCGGCCACGATTATATGGCGCGGCTGGTGCGCGGGCGCTACATGCTCGACTTTTATGTTGACCTGCTCGGCAATGTGCGGGTCGAAAAAGCGGAAGAAAATATCGCCCTGCAAAGTGGGCGTCTGTTTGCGCTGATAATGCTCGGCCTCTCTCTGGTGATTGCCTATCTGATTGTGCGGATTGTGGGGGGGATGTGACGCCCGTGCCAGCCAGAACATCACGCCAATGGCTGTGGCTGGCGGGCATTATCGTGATCGTCACGCTGCTGGCGCTGCCGCTTCTGACTTATCCGCTGGGGCGCGATCAGGGTGAGTTCGCCACCATCGGGCGCGGCCTGCTCGATGGGCGCGTCCCTTACCGCGACCTCTGGAATCCCAAACCGCCCGCCGTCTTTTATGTTTATGCGCTGGCGATGCAGCTTTTCGGACGGACAGCGGCGGCGCTGCGGCTGATCGACCTGCTGATCGTCCCGCTTATCTGCTGGGCGCTGTGGTGGCTCGGTCGGCGTTTAGCAAGTGGGCGAACCGGCCTGTGGGGGGCGCTGATTTTCCCGGTTTTTTATTTCAGCGAAACCTTCTGGACGCTGACGCAGAACGACGGCATTGTGCTGCTGCCGATGGTGCTGGCGATGGTCTGTGCCGTACACAGCGCCAACGGCAACGCGGGCAGCGCCGTAGGGGAGGGTTTGAAACCCTCCCTTGTGAACAGCGGGTTATTCGCCTTTCTCGCGGGGGCGCTCGGCGCATATGTCATCTGGTATAAGTACCCGTTCGCGCTTTTTACCGCGCTGCTGCCCGTTGTTTATTATTTCACGCGCAAACCGGCAGTAGGGGCGAAGCGGCGCTTCGCCCCTACAAGACACGACCTCTACCTGGTGATCTGTTTTTCGGCGGGTATGGCGCTTATCCTCATTGGTGGTGTGCTTTACCTGATGAGCATCGGCGCGTGGGATGAACTGGTGTTGAGCGCGAAGGTGACCTCGCAGTACACCGCCCTCACCTTCAACCTCAACGATTTCGGCGGCCTGCTGCTGCCGGCGCTCGGCTACCGCTGGGCGCAGTGGGGGCTGCTGGCACTGCTGGCGCTGCTGGGGTTGATTGCAGGGTGGCGGGGGCGCGGCTGGCTGGTGACGCTGCTGTGGCTGCTGGCCGGGCTGGGCATGATGCTGGCGCAGGCCAAAGCCTATGATTATCACTGGCTGCCGATGCTGCCGCCGCTGGCGCTGCTGGCGGGCATGGGCATCGAGGGCATTTTGGCGAAATGGTTTCCTGCCCAGCCTGCGTCTTTGGTAGGTGGATTCTCCCCCTTTCTCCGTATACGGGGAAAGGGGGCTGGGGGGATAGGGGTTGTACTGGCGATTCTGCTCCTCGCCATCCTCGCCTTCAACACCTGGGGACAGGCCTGGCCCTATCTCAGCGGCGCGGAAGATCAGAACGCCTATTACAGCCGCTTCGTCGCCGGGGAATTCCGCGCCGACGAGTCGCAGCAGGTGGCCGCTGCGCTGCGCGAACGAGTCGTGCCGGGCGATTCGCTCTTTATCTGGGGCTTCCGCCCGGAAATTTATTATCTGAGCGGCCTGAATCCAGCGACGCGCTTCATCTTCCAGTTTCCGCTGGTGGGAAGCTGGTATCCACCTCAATGGCGTGAAGAAGCGGTGGAAACCCTGTGGGCCGCTATGCCGCCTTACGCGCTGGTGCTGCAAATTGACTACATGCCCTGGGTAACAGGCAGCAAAGATGACTCCAATACGCTGCTTCAGAGTTATACTGAAATGAATAACTGGCTGATCGCTAATTACGAGCGGGAAACGCAGATAGGTAATTTCTTCTTATGGCGGCGAAAATCCTGAGCAACACTAAAATCAGGGCAGCGAGCGAGGCCGACATCCAGGCGCTGCAACAGTTCATCAAGCCCTTTGTGGAGGCGGGCAAACTGCTCCCCCGTACCCATGACGAACTGGAAGACCTGCTGGAGTCCATTTTTATTGCTGAGCTGGATGGGCAGATTGTCGGCTGCGTGGCGCTGGAAATTTATTCGCGCAAGCTGGCGGAAGTCCGCAGCCTGGCCGTCTCCCAGGAGGTGCAGGGCATGGGCGTAGGGCGGCTGCTGGTGGATGCCTGCTTGCAGCGGGCGCGGGAGCAGAATGTCTTTGAGCTGATGGCGATCACATCCTCGGATGCCTTTTTCATGGCCTGCGGCTTCGATTACACCCTGCCCGGCGAAAAACGCGCCCTCTTCATGCAAATGCGCGACGAATTGTAACGAGTTATTATGTCGCGCTAAAGTCGTTCTCATGCATCCGATCTTAAAGTAGAGTCAGACGCTGGAAACGAAACACCCGCGTTGCACGACAGCGGGGTTGCCCGCTTAAGGGGGCATCAATGATCGAAGTCTTAGCCGCCGGTTTAGTGGCAATCTTCCTTTACATGACGCTTCAGTGGCTTGTCAGTCTGCTGCTGAAAAATTCCAGCATTGTCGATATTTTCTGGGGGCCGGGGTATGTGCTGGCTGTGTGGGTTTACTTCGCCCTGACCCCCGACGGTTTCGGCCTGCGAAAGCTGCTCATGCTGGCGCTGGTGACGGTCTGGGGTCTGCGGCTGGGCCTCCATCTCGGCATCCGCAATCTCGGTAAAGGCGAGGATTACCGTTATAAAAGCTGGCGCGAGAATACCGGCGCGGGCTGGTGGTGGCAGAGCTATTTTAAAGTTTTCCTGCTGCAAGGCGCACTCATGTGGCTGATCGCCATGCCGCTGGCCGTCGCGCAGGCCGCCCCCCAGCCGGACTACCTGACGGTTTTTGATGGCATCGGCCTTGTCCTCTGGCTGATCGGTTTCGCCTTTGAAACCATCGGTGACATCCAACTGACGCGCTTCAAGGCTGACCCCGGCAACAAAGGCAAGTTGCTGCGAACCGGCTTATGGAAATACACCCGCCATCCCAATTATTTTGGCGATGCAACCGTCTGGTGGGGGCATTTTCTGGTAGCGCTCAGTGTCCCGATGGGTTTCCTGACGATCTTCAGCCCGATCTTAATGACCATGATGCTCATGCGCGTTTCCGGGGTGGCGCTGCTGGAACGCAATCTGAAGAAGACCAAGCCGGAGTATGCCGAGTACATCCGCAGCACCAACGCCTTCTTCCCCGGCCTGCCCCGTGATAAAGGCTGACCGAATTGATCGAAGCCTTACGCCAGCAGATCACCGCACAGGAAGCCGAAGCCGCCGCGCTGGAAGCGGAGATTACTAATCTGGAACGCGAATTGGAAGAATTCCGCGAACGCTATGAACGGGTAGTCGGCCCGGCACAGGCCAAAGTGGATGCTATCCGCGCCGCCATCGAGGAACTGGAAAATGCCCGCAAGGCCGCCTATTTCGCTGATGCCCGCCCGCTCGAATCATGGACGCAGCCCGGCGAATACGAATCCGTCGAAGAACAATTCCGCCGCGTGTGGATGAACCCCGAACCCGTCCCGCCGCCGCCCAAACCACGTGACCGGGGCGACGACGAAGACGAGGAAACCCGCCTCAAACGCCTCTATCGGACGCTGGCGCGGCGTTATCACCCGGATTTCGCGGCGGATGATGCTGACCGCGAAGCCCGCACCCGCCTCATGATTCTCATCAACGAAGCCTACTCAGCCCGCGACCTCGACGCCCTTTCCGTCCTGGACGACCAGCCTAACACGATGGCCGTCGATGCCTCGCTGGAAATCCTGCAACTGCGGGCGCTGCGTGACACGGCGCGTAAACTCGAAACCCGCCTGATGAGCCTGCGCGGTGAGCGTGATCGGCTGCTGCATCACGACCTGATGAAATTTAAAGTCGATGAAAAATTGGCGAGCCGGGGCGGGCGCGACCTCCTGCGTGAAATCGCCGCCCAAGTTGAGGCGGAATACACCCTCCTCCTACGCCAGCTAGACAACCTGCGCCGAGGCAAGTAGCTTATTCTGTACAGGTTAACCATTTACACGCGAATTCCAGAAGAGTTATGCCTGTCGCAAAATCTTCTCCATCGCTTTTCCCCTTGCCAACTCATCAATTAATTTATCCAGATAGCGAATTTCCCGCATCGTGGGTTCTTCAATGTCCTCCACGCGGACACCGCAAACCACGCCTTTAATTAACGCCCGCGCCGGATTCAATTGAGGTGCTTCCGCCAGAAAGGTTTCCACATCGGTTTGCTTTTCCAGTTGCGCCTCTAACGCATCCTGACTATAGCCGGTCAACCAGCCGATAATTTCATCGACTTCTGCTTTCGTGCGACCCTTTCTTTCTGCCTTCGCCACATACTCCGGGTAAACACGTGCGAAGCTCATGGTGTAAATCCGATGTTTAATCATGATCCCTTCCTCTTACTACTGTCGCTTTATTTTAACACGAAGGGAACAGCAGGCGGGAGGGCCTGCGTGCCCTCTGCCCTCCCGCCTGTGCGTCTTGCCTTGCGCGTCCTTTGACCCATCCCCCTTCCAGATAGCTCCCGCCTGTGCGTCTTCCCGCCCGGCTTACTGCCCTTCAAGCAGATGCTTCCGCACCACCGCTAACAGTTTACGCAGTCCGCCTTCATAATCCTGGGTGATGTCAATGTACTGCGTCGTCACCAGCCGGAAAGGAATAGCGCTGCGTTCGTCGCCGCTGGCTAACAGCGGGAAAATCCGCACCTTATGCCCTTCGGCATAGCTCAGTTCCCGCGCAATCCAGGTTGACTGCTTAGCGTCGGCGGACAGAATCACCACCAGCGCACCAGCGTTTTCGATGGCCTCAGCGATTTTCGCTTCCCAGATTTCCGTGCCGGGAGTCAGATTTTCGTCTGTCCAGACAGTGACGCCAGAATCGCGCAGGTCATTGCGAAGCCGTTTCATCATGTCGATATCTTTGCGGCTGTAGCTCAAAAAGATATGTCGCGTACCTTCCAGTTCGACATCAGGATTATCCAGCACCCGCTGTATCGACGCCTGCATCTCGCCCGCGCTCTGAAAACGATCTTCGGGTTTATAGGCGACGGCTCGCTCGACGATGGATGCTAAACCGGCGGGTACATCGGGGTTATAGCGCCTGACGGGGTGATCGAGAAAACTGAAGGGACGCCTGAGGCGCGGGTCCTGGCGCGTCAGAATGTGATGCATTGTCGCGCCTAAATTGTAGATGTCGCTCAGGGGGCTTGGGTCGCCATCATATTGTTCCGGGGAACTGTAGCCTTCCTTGCCCAGCAAAGCGCCTTTCTGCCCCTTTTGATGTGTTATCGACAGGCTGAAATTAATCATCCTAAGCTTGCCCTGCGCGTCAATCATGATGCTGGACGGCTTCAGCACACGCAGGATGATCGTGGGCGTCATCGTATGCAAATAGGTCAGCAGATCGCACAGTGCAATCGACCATTCCATAATTTTCGGGATGGGTAACGACGTGGTTTTGTAAAGCAGTTCTTCGAGATCAGTGCCGTTAATCAGTTCTGTGACCAGATACACCCGGTTATTCTGGTCAAAAAAGTCATATATCGTCGGCACGGCGGGATGATACAGCGTCGCCAGAACATTCGCTTCCCGCTGAAACGTTCTGACTGCTATCGTCCGCTGTGTTGGATCACTGCCGAGGTAATGTATTTCTTTGAGGGCGACATAGCGCTCCTGCTCCGGGAAAATCAGGTCACGCGCTTTGTAGATGACTTTAGTGTCGTCCTGATGCAGAACGCTGGCTATCTGATAGCGCTGGAGGAGTATTGAACCGACTTCGAGACGATTTTCGGCCATGATATGTTTGCAGTTAAGTAAATATCCGTCTGTTTATAACACAATTTCCCCTCAAAATCGAAACAAATGTCGTGACAAATGTTTCACCCCTCCCCCTATTTTCCTGCTAAACTGTCTCTATGACACACACAT
>CAYUTY010000018.1:81310-93374 GCA_964447795.1 uncultured Anaerolineaceae bacterium | reverse complement strand
GGCTCACACTCTGCATGACTTTTGCAATTGTACTATGACAAATGTTTCACCTGCCCCCTTGCTTTCGTGTTAAAATTTCCCTTATAACTGCTTTTTCTGCTTTTCGATTGCTGCTCCTGTTTCGCTTTGCGCCGTTTTCGCTTGATGTGGCGGCGCTGACAATGGTTTTGGCGATCATATCCGGCGGCTGCCCGCCGCGTTGCCACCAGCAAAGTCACAAAAATAACACAGCGGCAGTATGCTCTCGTCTTGTCGCGGCACAATTACCACTGCCGCGCCACTGCTGCCTGTTGTCGCCGTTTTTTGTGGCGTAAAATTCTCACAACGGCGGCGCTTCTCTTATCTCCCGCCTGCCATTACGGCGGCAAAATTTCATGATAGGAATGGGATAAAAACATGGCTGACTGGATGATCTATGGCGCGACAGGTTATACCGGAGCGCTCGTCGCTGAAGAAGCAGTACGGCGCGGCCATCGTCCCCTGCTGGCTGGGCGTTCGCCGGAAAAACTCAGATCGCTGGCGCAGCGATTGGGGCTGGATTACGTCGCCGTCTCCATTGAAGACGCCGAAGGATTGATGCGTGCCGTTCAGCGTGTCGAACTGGTTTACCACGCCGCCGGGCCATTCATCCATACCGCCGAGCCGATGCTGCGAGCCTGTTTAGCTGCCGGGGCGCATTATCTCGACATCACCGGCGAAATTCCGGTTTATCAGATGGCTTTCAGCTACGACGCGGCAGCGCAGGAAAAAGGAATCGCCATCATCCCCGGTGTCGGCTTCGATGTCGTCCCAAGTGACTGCCTCATTGGCTATGTTGCTGACAAACTGCCCGGCGCGACTCATCTCGATGTGGTCATCGACTCATTGGGCGCGGGCAGCGGTGAGCCGGGCATCAGCGCTGGCACGGCTAAATCAATGGTCGAGCTGGTCGGGCGGATGGGTAATCTGGCGCGTCGTGATGGCGTCCTTGTCAACATGCCCTTCGGCGCAGGAGCGCGAACATTTCCGCTGCAAAAGGGCCAACGGCTGGCTATGCCGATTCCCTGGGGTGATCTGGAAATTGGCTGGCGCACCAGCGGCATTCCTAACATCACCACCTACCTGACGCTGCCCCCGGCACAGGTGCGATTACTGCGGCTGACCGGCGGCCTGACACAAGCTCTGATGCGGCTGAAACCGGCCCGTGACCTGGCGAACGGTCTGATTGACCGTTTCATCGACGGGCCGAGCGAACATGCCCGCGAAACGGGGAAATCCTATATCTATGTACAGGCGCGCGATGCGGCGGGTAAAACGGCGCAGGCCTGGCTGGAAACAGCCGAGGGCTACCAGTTCACGGCGCTGGCCGGGGTGCGGGCGGTGGAACGGGTTTTGGATGGCAGCTACAGTGGCGCGACTACGCCATCGCTGGCCTTCGGCGCGGATTTCGTGCTGGATGTGCCGGGTTCACGCCGCTGGGATGAACGTCCCGGTCAATGACTCAGCTTGCCTCAGCCGCCTCAAACAGATTGAGATTCCCGGTCAGCAGGCCGTAAGTTTCGATCTGCATCAGGCCGCATTCCTCCTCGAATGGCTCAATCTGTTCGTTGCCGTTGAAATCGAAACCATTGATGATGCGGTTCGCCAGCCGTGTCGCTTCGAGTGCCTGCTGCGCTACCGCTTCAATGCTCTCTGCTTCCAGCATCGCCTGTTCAATGGCAATGATCTGTTCAATGCGCGAGCGTGTGTTGACAAGGCAGACACGGATCAGCTCCAGGTCGCTTTGCAGCCGAATGGTGCTGTCCGGCGCGTTAGCCGCCGCATCAAGCTGGGCTTCCATCAGGTCAAGAAAGTGCGGGATGCCGATACTGAAACCGGGATTTTCGCCGCGTCCATCGCCGTTGAGATCATCCGTATTGCCGAGCAGAATATTAATGGTGTGTTCGGCGTGCGTCCGCATCCCGCCGACGTTGCTGGAACGCTGCGCCAGACCGGCGTGCTGGCTGGCTTTTTTCGCTTCAGCCAGGGCGCTGTAGAGCAAACCAACCGTCGGCCCACCGCTGCTGGGTGGCCCCTGATAATCGCTGCTGGAAATCTGGTCAACACCCAGGCCATCGGGCGAGGTCAGGAAAATCTGCCCCAGTGCTGTACTCAATTCGACGGGGACACTGGCAGCGTACACCACCGGGCCGGAAGGTTCGTCGGTAACACCCTGTTCGCGGGTGATGGTCAGGTTATTGAAAATCGTCGGCAGGGTGCGGCCAGCAGCATCGACGAAAGGCGGCAGAACACCGCTTCCCAGCGCATCCAGCGTCAGCGTGCCGAGCGTCAGGGCGCTGTCATTGGCGCTGCTGGTCAGCCAGGCAACATAAATCTCGCCCGATGCTGGCGGCCTCATGTTCGCTACCTGAAGGGTTACGGTATCGCCCAGCACATTGGTTGTACTGAAGCTCAGACGGCCAAAGGTTGGCTGTGGCGTCGCGCTGGGGGCGCTGGCAATCTGGGTCGTGGCACGGTCTGTCGCTTCCGCCTCGACGCTGGTGGCTGTTGTGGCGATAGACACTTCAGCACCCCGGTCGCTGGTCAGCAGCACGACAACAGCCACAATCAGCACGGCGATGATAGCGAATCCACCCAGCAGCAGCAGCGGATTTATGCCCTGCTGCTGGACGATAATCTGTGTCGGCGTCGGATTCGCTGAAGCCGGAGTCAGCGTATCCGCACCCTGCGGAGCGGCCATGGTCGGGTCGGGTGCGGGTTTGAAATCAATCTGCATCCCGGCGACGGATTCATGTGTATGGACGGCGCGGGTGAAATCGTCAGCGAATTCTGCCGCTGATACATAACGGTTATTCTGATCTTTCGCCAATACCCGCTGAATGACCATTTCCAGCGCGGCGGGCAGCGCTTCATTGCGGTCACGCACGCTGGGGATCGGTTCGTTCATGTGCTTGATGACGACCTGCATCGGCGTTTCGGCACTGTAGGGCTGTCGGCCAGTGAGCATTTCATAAACCACCACCCCCAGCGAATAAATATCAGCGCTGGAGGTAATTTCTTCACCGCGCCCCTGTTCGGGAGCCATATATGCCGGAGTGCCGACCAGTCCACCAGTGACGGTCAGCCGTCCGCCGCTTCCACCGCTCGTCAGCTTGACGATGCCGAAGTCAGCCAGCAGCGCATGACCCTCTTTATCCAGCAGAATATTATCCGGCTTAATGTCGCGGTGAATCACGCCCTGGCGATGGGCATAATCCAATGCCGAAGCCATCTGCCGCAGCAGCGTTTCAATCTCCCGCAGCGATAATACGCCCCGCTCAATCCGGTCTGCCAGCGAACCACCCTCGACATAGGCCATGACAAGATAAAGGATGTCGTCTTCCGCGCCGTAGTCATAGAGCGGCAGGATATGGGGGTGCTGCAAACGGGCGATAGTGCGGGCTTCCAGCTTGAAGCGGTCAACAAACTGCGCGTCCAGACCTGGATGCGGCGGCAGCACCTTGACAGCTACGTAGCGGTCAATATCCTCGCGGTAGCCTTTGTAGACGGTCGCCATGCCGCCTTGTCCGAGCAGGTCTGTAATCTGATAATTACCGAGTGTTCGCCCGACCAGGGATGCCACCGCGCTTGCTCCTCAATACCAGTCTCTCAACCGGCATGACCTTCGTTCCTACAGAGATGGATTGTTCAGTCAATGACTATTATAGGAGCGAATGAGCGGCGGGGCGAATGTTATATACTCCAAATTTCAGCATTTAATAAGATCGCGCTATAATCCTTTCGCATTGCGGCTGAGTTCAGGATTGGGGGAAATCATGGCACAGCGCTGGCGCAGGCTCACCTCACTGTTATTGGCTCTGTTGTGGACATCGGGCGCTGCCGCGCAGGATGCCAACTGCCCGGCGATGGCGCAAATGGCGCTCGACCTGACGGAAGCCCTGTGTGCGCCAATCGGGCGTAATCAGGTCTGCTACGGCAATAATGTGCTGGAAACCGAAGCCCAGCCCGGTCTGGCGTCCTGGGTTTTCGCCCAGCCAGGTGATCTGGAAGCGGCTGCCGGGTTGCAAACCATGCGAACATCCGCGATGGATACCACCACCGGCACCTGGGGCATCGCCCTGTTCAAAATACAGGCCAATGTCCCGGATAGCCTGCCCGGCCAGAATGTCACCTTCGTCATGTTCGGTGACACTGAAGTGCAAAACGTTGTCCCCTATGATCCGAACACTCCCAAACTGGATATAACCCTGCAAACGGATATGGTGCTGCTCGGCAGGCCCGCTGATGATGCCGAAATTGTGGGCGCACTGGCGGCAGGACAAAGTGGGCAGGCTACCGGGCGCTCGGCGGATTCTGCCTGGGCGAGGGTTGAAATTGGCGGTATGGGTGCGCGTGCCGGTTGGGTGCCAGCTTCAGCTTTGGACAGCGACATCAGCAGTCTGCCAGCCTTTAACCCTATCGCGCCAGCGGAAAGTGCGATGCAGGCTTTTCGGGTGCAGACTGCTCTGGGACGTGGTGGGGCGCGTAACGAGTGCAGTGAAGCGCCGGATGGTTTACTGGTTCAGACTCCAACGATTGAGTTCAATGTTGAACTCCGCATCAACGAAGTTCGGATTGAACTCGGTTCAACTGCCTTTATTCAGGCGCAGCCCAATGGTCAGATGACCATCAGCTTGCTGGAAGGTTCCGCCCGTGTCGAAGCGTTGGGGCAGGTCGTGGATGTGCCAGCGGGTTCACAGGTCAGTGTGCCGATGGATGCTGATCTGACGCCTGCCGCCCCACCCGGCACTGTCATACCCTATGACGCTGGCACAATGACCGGTCTGCCGTTGACGCTGCTCCCGCGCGAAGTCACAGTGACAGGCAGGGGATGGGTTGGCGGACAAAGCGTGTGTATCACGTCAGCGGCAGGGGCATGGATGCGTGCCGAACCCCAGTCTGCCAGCCAGTCAATTGTGCGTGTACTGCCCTTTGATACGGCTGTTGCCGTCAATGGCGAAGCGCACTTTGACGGTGTGCAGTCCTGGTGGCCGGTGCGAACCTGGGATAATGCTGTTGGTTGGGTGGAACAAAGCGGCCTGGCAGCGTGCAGCAAACCTGTCGAGCCACCCTGTACGCCGCGCAGCGATTGGCCGTCGTATACCGTCCAACCGGGCGATACTCTTTCCCGTATCGCGCAATCCGTTGGGGTTAGTACAACCCAGCTTGTTACGGCCAACTGTCTGCCTGACCCATCACAGCTCGACGCCTGGACTTCTCTGCGCGTGCCTCGTTTGCCCGCTACTCCCATTCCGCCCGATACCACCATCCGCAGCGGTCTGTGGCGCATGAATTTTGTTCCGAGGGGGCATTGTGTCGGCATCACGCTGGACGTACAGGTCACGGTGACGGCAGACGGCATCCAGTTCACCGGCTACTTTGACGCTAACGGACGTATCACTGGCCCCGGCAGTGCCTACTATGCGCTGGGTTACATCATGGGGCGAGTCGGGGATGGCATTTATCAGGAAGGGCTGGTGCAAATTGGCAGCATGTACGTGCAGGGGGCAGGGCGTGTCACCATCACATCGAGACAGAATGGTCGCATTGAAGCCACTTTCCAGTTCTCATGCGACGATTACCAGCGGTCGCGGGTACTTCGGCCTGTGCAGGTAGCCCCAGCGCCATTGGGTACACCTGCCGCCGCGCCATAATGCTGTGCGCCGGGGGATAAGGTGGTAAAATCCAGACGGCGCAGCAAAATAGATGACTCCGTCAGGTGAACTGGCGATGTCGGCGCAGGTTGTTTGAACAACAGAGCGAGAGTGTGCCAAATAGCATTAGCAGGTATGCACTTGGCGACTTTGTAGAGGCGCACACAGGTGCGCCCCGCCCATCCATTCCATTCCTGATTTTGCACAAAGCCCCTGTAGCATTTCCGCTTACTGAACGTTCTATCAGGAGAAGGCCAATGCTCCCTCTTTTTACATTCTTCGGTTTTGAAAGTTCTTCCTGAGAATATTAAAAACGCTTGTAATACAACAGGCGATGAAATTGTTACAAACCGGTTAAAAAAGTGCAAAAAACGCAAGGTCGATGTAATGTTGAATGCTATACAATGATACTAATTATGCAAGCGTGCAAGTGAAGGAAGGTACAAATGATACGCTTTTTGTTAAAAGTGGCGGCTTTCGTCATCATACTGGCAGTTTATACACCCCCGGTTTCGGCGTTGCAGCTTGTGAATTTAACCGTCACCATCAATTGCAATAACTTCGACTATACTGGATTTGATTATATTTTTGACCGCGATACAACCGGTGCAAATTCCGAAACCTTCTACATCGAAATTGTCGATGGTGCGGGGACAGTTTTGCATCGCATACCCGGTGTGGGTAATGCTGGCCCTGTCGGGCTGGGTACCTATTTCGAGGGCGGCGCAGCGGGTAATGCTTATAATATCGCCCCGCCGCAGTTCAGTCCGGTGATCTATCGCTGGGTCAGTCCTGGCGGCAATGGTTTCGCCCCGCAGGAAGTGTTGCCAACAGCGACAATTCTCAATTGTGCGCTGCCGCCCTTTGGCGGTCCCGGTGCGCCCGGTTATACTTCCGCGCCCGCGCCCAATGCCGCCATTAATTTTGGCAATGTGCAGGTGGGGACACCCGCCGCCCAGAATGTTGTCATCACGGAAATTGGCACAGCCGATCTGACGGGCAATGTGGCGCTCATCAATAACCCGACCGGCGATTTCACGCTGACAGCGGGCGCTGGCGCATACAATATTGTCGATGGCAGCGGCGCAAATGTCACCGTGACCATTCAATGCCTGCCAACGGCTGTTGGTGCGCGGACGGCGACCCTGCAAGTGACTTCCAATGATGCGGCTAATCTGGTTGTGAATTATGATCTCACCTGCACGGGTGTGTTGGCAGCCGCCCCCGGTTATGCTTCTGCGCCTGCGCCGAATGCCGCTATTAATTACGGCAATGTCCAGGTGGGGACACCCGCCGCCCAGAATGTCGTCATCACTGAAGTTGGCACAGCCGATCTGACGGGCAATGTGGCGCTCATCAACAACCCGACTGGCGATTTCACGCTGACGGCAGGTGGGGGGGCCTATAACATTGTCGATGGCAGCGGCGCAAATGTCACCGTCATTGTTCAATGCCAACCGTCAGGTATTGGCGTGCGGACAGCGACTATTCAGGTGACATCTAATGACGCGGCCAATCTGGTCGTGAATTATGATCTTACCTGCACCGGTACGCCTGCTCCGCTTTTGGGCGTTACGATTGTGCAGACCGGTGGTGGCACGAATGTCGCTGAAACAGGCCCCACCAGTGATACCTATACAATGGTATTGAACTCGCAGCCGACCGCGCAGGTCACAATCAATATCACACCCGACGCACAGTGTACAGTGATACCGGCAGCGCTGGTTTTCGACCCGGCTACCTGGAATGTGCCGCAGGTTGTAACAGTCACGGCAGTAGATGATGCCGCTATCGAAGGTATCCATACCTGTACGATTACCCATGCTGCTGTCAGCGCCGATGCCAACTATAATGGTATCGCGGTAGCCAATGTCGTGGCTGCCGTTGCTGATAATGACGGCGTGATACCCCCGCCGGTAGGCGGCGGCAGCACCAATAATGCTGCTCAGGTTGCCGTCAAAGTGGTTCCCTGCGCCGATTTCACCGGGCAGACGAATCCGATTGTGCGCGCCAATATACCGGGCGGCACGGTGACGAATGGGGATGTGTACTGCCGCATCATCAATGAAAATGGCCGCTTTGTCCAGCAGGCCAGTGAAATTGGCATTCAGTCAGTTATTGACCTGGGTGTGGTACAGGCCGTTGATGTCTTTGGCCTGCGCCCCAATGGCGTTTTTGCTCAGACATTCAATAACCCGATTACCGTGTGCCTGCTCGGTACAGGTAATGTCTATTTCCTCGACAACAACAATATTCCGCGTGTAGCCGTCCCGGTTCCGGCCTCGCAGCAGGGTGGTTTCACCTGTGCCAGTGTGCCACATGGCGGAACGGTAGTGCTGGTTTCAGGCGGTGTGGCAGGTGTTGCGGCAGTAGGCGCATCCACCTCTGGCGCGGAAATCGCTTTGAATGGCTGCCGCGTGACAACCTTGTATGCGCTGCGGCTGCGGGCCGATGCGAACACCAATAGCGCGGTCATCAACCGTGTGCCTTATGACCTGACGCTAACGGCGACAGCCCGCGCCGGAAACTGGTTTAAGGTGATTTATGAGAACGGGCAGGGCTGGTTGAGCGGCGGCTACCTGCGGACGAATGCTGGCTGTGGCTGAATAATCCGCTGATTCGAAAGCGAACACCTCCAGCAATAAAGGTGTTCGTGTATTTCTCGGTAGGACTTACGCAGTTGCGGGTGATTTTCGTAGGGGAGGGTTTCAAACTCTCCCCTACGGAGTCGGCAAGTGTGTAAATTGTATTTCTGGATCAGCGGTGCAGCGATAAGCCGTCCAGCACCTTGTCAATCGTCTTTTTATGATCGCGCATCGCCATGCCGACGATGTTTAGTTCCTCCTGTTTGTGGGCTTTGACGGCTGCTCGATTGTCAATGTCATTCCCGGTAGTGAACAAATCCTCGGTGAACAGCGAAAACGCCACACCCCGCGCCAGCGCCCTCTCATAAGCGCGTCGAATCTGTTTGCTGTCGGCCTCGAAAATCAGAATAGGCTGGACGATCATCGGCAGATACAGATTGCCCGATGCATCTTCATAATGATCGCCGACAATGCCCGCCGTCGTCCCGGCGATTCCGCCAATAGTGAAAGCAGTGACGTTCAATTTTTGCCAGGTTGGCAGGTCATTTCGCAGGACAACGGCGATTTTAGTATCGAAAGTCATCATAGTGTATATTCCCTGAGTGCTGATTGTAGACTCAGGATATGCCTGCCGCGCCTACCTGTCTTTCAGAAAATTGACCTGTTGCGCATATTGCCCCGGTGTGACACCGATCAGGCGCTTGAAGGTCGTGGTGAAGTGGCTCTGGCTGCTGAAACCGGTTTCATAAGCAACTTCGGCCAGTGATAAAGTCGATTTCAAGAGCCGCTGCGCTTCTCGGATTCGCACATTCTCCAGATAGGCATGAGGTGGCAGGCCGACGGATTCCCGAAAAACACGCAACATGTAAAACGCATTCCAGTGTACCAGCCTTGCCAGATCATCCAGTTTGATGTCCTGACAGTAATGATCGTGAATGTACTGGCGAATTTGGGCGATGGCTTTGCGCTCGCGCCCTCGTAGCGGGTACGGTGTGGTGTCGGCATGGCGGATGATAAGCTGCGACAGTGTTTCCAGATACAATGATTCGTGTTCCAGTGTCGATGTGCTGGCTTCGAGCCGGATGTGCAGCTTTTGTACCTTCGCAAAAAGTGCCTTATCCTCGATCATCGGCTGTGAAAAGAAGGGGATTGGCTGGCTGCGACCTTTGATTTCAGCGGCCAGTTTTTGTAATACAGCGGCTTCCGGGTAGAGGGCGCGGTAACGAAAACCAGAAGGCACAGCCGCCTCGCCCGTATGCGCTTCGCCGGGATTGATGACGATTAAGCCTGTAGGCGGCGTGATATAGGTGTCGCGCCCATAAGAAAATTTCTGCACCCCTGTTTCCACCATGCCGATCACGAAATAATCATGCAAGTGCTTCTTAAAAGCGTAATGGATGATGGTGGCGCGGAACAAATGCAGGTTGTCCAGATGGGGGACATACCAGCTTATCGCGTTATCGCTCGCCTGCATGAATCGTACTCGCTCTCCACTGTTGTCTGTCTCGATCTATTGTAACCACTTTACGAAGGATGCTGGCTTGCTGCTATAATCCTGTTTTTCAACAGGTGAAATCGCAGCATGACATCCAAGAATTATGATGCCCTGGTTGTTGGTGCGGGTATCGCTGGCATCACGACGGCGCTGGAACTGAATGAGCGCGGCTACAGCGTTGGGCTGCTCGACCCTGGGCCGCTGCCGCATCCGTTGGCTGCCTCAACCGACATCAGCAAGGCTGTTCGTGTCGAGTACGGCCCGGACGAAGATTATATGCGCTTGGCGGAAGCCGCCCGCGATGGCTGGCGGCAGTGGAATACCCGGCTTGACGAGCCGCTCTATCACGAAGTGGGCGTCATTTTCCTCTCACGTGGGGCGATGAATCCCGGCGGCTTCGAGTACGAAAGTTACCAGCTTTTGCTCAAACATGGCGCGGCAGTCGAGCGGCTGGGCGCGGACGATGTTCGGCGGCGTTTTCCCGGCTGGAATGCCAACGTTTATACCGATGGCTTTTTCGATCCGGCGGGCGGCTATGTGCAGAGTGGGCCGCTGCTGGAAGCACTGTTGAAACGGGCAGAAGCACAGGGTATTACCCTGCTGGCCGGGCAGGAGGTAACGGCGCTCATCACAGAGGGTGATCGTGTGACAGGCGTACAGACCCAAAGTGGCGATACCTTCAGCGCAGGTGAGGTTATTGTAGCGGCAGGGGCCTGGACACCCTACCTTGTGCCGGAGTTGAAACCGGTGATGCGGGCTGTCGGTCATCCCGTATTTCATGTGCAGCCATCGGATATTGAGTTATTCAGGGCTGAGCGTTTCCCGGTTTTTGCGGCGGACATCGCCAACACGGGCTGGTATGGCTTTCCGCTGCATCCCCAAAAACAGGTCGTCAAGTGCGCCAGTCATGGTGTCGGCGTGCGTCTGCATCCAACAGACGATGAACGAGTGGTGAATCAGGCGGAT
Organism: uncultured Anaerolineaceae bacterium; assembly: GCA_964447795.1. Lineage (GTDB taxonomy): Bacteria > Chloroflexota > Anaerolineae > Aggregatilineales > Phototrophicaceae > CFX2. The sequence goes on along the minus strand of CAYUTY010000018.1, from coordinate 82,656 downwards.
GAACAGAATTTTCGCGCCTTTCTAACTGAGACATTTCCAGCGCTGGCGGCTGCGCCGATTACCTACACCCGCCGCTGTCTGTACTGTGATACGCTCGACGAGCATTTCTGGATCGGGCGCAGCGCACGCTGGCGCGGCCTGACTGTTGCCGCCGGGGACAGCGGGCATGGCTTCAAGTTCGCGCCATTGTGGGGCGGTTGGGTGGCCGACGCACTGGAAGACAAACCTTATCCCGCCCGTTTTCACCCGCGCCCACTGCCGGAAAACACGGCTGGCGAAGAAGCCGCACGTTATCACGGATGAAGTCATGCAGTTGAAATTTCCGCGTGGGCGTTTCATCACGCTCGGACTGGTTTTTGTTGCTTATACGCTGCTGGCCTGCCTGACACTGGCGGCGCTGTTAGGGCAGTTCAACAGCGCTGTGCCGGGCGGCAAGGACAGCGATTATTACCAATTCCTCTGGGGCTACTGGTGGATTGGTCACGCGCTGGCGAACGGCCAATCGCCCCTGTGGACTGATTACACCCTCTATCCTCACCTCTCCAACCTTGCCATTCACACCTTGGCGGCCATCTGGTATCCAGTTTATGCCATTGGCGAACCGCTGATTGGAAGGGTGGCGGCGGGCAATCTGATGGTGCTGCTCGGCTACAGCCTCACGGGAACAGCCATGTTTGCCTGGCTGCGGCGCAGGCTGAACGGCGGTGCGGCGGCATTCCCGCTGGCCTTCGTTGGTGGTCTGGCCTACGCTTTCTCGCCCTATATGATGACGCACGCCAGCTATATTCAGTTGAATCTGACGCCGTTGTGGTGGTTTCCCGTCATGCTGCTGCTGTGGGAAGAAGTTGCTTTCCCCCGCCGTTTGCCGCGTCTGGTTTCAGCACTCCTGTTAGGACTGGCATTATGGGGCTTGTGGCTGACCGATCTGCAATATCTGGTCTGGCTGCCCTTTGCCATTCTCGGTTATGTGCTGTGGACGCTCTGGGTTTCGCGGCCTAATGGCCGCTGGCTGCCGCTTATCGGGTGGGGTGTGCTTGCCCTTGCGTTGATGGGTCTGCTGGCTTATATCTACCCGCTGGCGGCGCTTTTACAGGTCAACCTGAGCGACCAGAATGAATACCCGCCCGCTGGCCTGAAAACACTTTACGCGTACTCCATGCCGCCGGAAGCCTTTTTCGGCCTCGCTCCGCCAGTAGAAACCAAATGGCTGGGGCGTGTTCTGGTCGCCGTGACATGGCTGGCGCTTATTTTGAGCGCTGTAGGGGCGCGTCGCGGAAACCCCCCCCACAAACCCCCCCCCAAAGCGCGGGGGGGGGGGAAGGCAATGCGGGGGACGGGCCCCAGAA
>CAYUTY010000018.1:0-81300 GCA_964447795.1 uncultured Anaerolineaceae bacterium | reverse complement strand
AAACCCCACCCCCTAACCCCCTCCCCGTTCACGGAGAGGGGGAATCAAGACAATGATGCATTGATTGGCTTAGGAAAACGGGATAGTGTGTCCTTACTGAGCGCGATGCCACAACCGTCGAAATGGTTCTGGCTGGTTCTGGCCGCCGTGCCGCTGATTCTGGCGCTTGGGCCGGACATCCTCATTGGCGAAACCCGAATCACCATGCCCTACATGCTGCTGCACGCGCTGCTGGGTGGTCAGCACCGCATCCCCGGACGCATGACCGGGCCGGGCGCATTCCTGCTGCTAACCTTTCTGGTGATGGCCTGGCAGCCGCTTCTCACATTACTCTGGCTGCGGCGTAAATGGCTTGTCAGTGGGGGAGTGGCGCTGGTCGGTGTGGCGATGATGGCGGATGTGGGCGCGTTGAGTCCTTTTCCCACACGGCCTGTGCCCGATTATCCCATTCATCACCAGATCGCTGAAGAAACGGGCGATTTTGGCATCATGGATGTGCCAGTGGGGACGCACTATGGCTGGACAGGCATGGGGCGCGGCTATTTTTCGATGTACTACGGTACGGTTCACCAGCACCGCATGGTGAATGGCTGGCTGGCCCGTATTCCCTACAGCACACTGGCCTACTACCTGAACTCGCCGCTGTATTCCTGGCTGGCGGGCGTTCGTGACCTGAACCCGGAGGAACGAACTGAAGCGGCAGCCGAGCTGGCAACATATGTTCGCGATTATCCTATCGGTTATATCATTGCCTACCGTGGCTGGATGGAAGTCCATCAGCAGTCGGACTGGATAGGTTGGCTCAATATGCAGCCGGGTTTTTGTCCCGCCCAAACGGATGCTGAGGCTGCCCTCATCTGGTGGCGCGGCGAAGCATTAGGCTGTCCGTCGTCAGATGTCGAACAGGTTGACATGGGCGCGGCGGAAAGCTGGACACACATCGGCACAGGCTGGTATGAACCGGAAAATATCGGCGGGCCAATGGCGCGTTGGGCGGGTGAGGAAACTGCCCTGCGCCTCTTCCTTAACCCTGATATGGATTATGAATTGACCTTCACCGCGCTGGCGTTCGACAGTGGGCGCACCGTCACACTGACCGGGGCGGGCGGTTTTTCCGCAACCCTCGCGCTGACCGATCAGGATTGGCGCGACTACACCATCACGATTCCAGCGGGAGCGCTGCCCGACGGCCTGCTGATGCTGCGGCACAATCGCGCCGTCTCCGCCGCCGAACGTGGTCTTTCCACTGACGCTCGCCCTCTGTCTGCTGCCTACAGCCGTTTTGTGCTGCGCCCTCTGCCTTAACCATCGCTTTTAAACTGCTCGACTGAATAAGCGTTCACATGATGAGCGCTTTTTCTTTTTCATGGTCTGAAAACCACCATCCAGCAGGATGTGTGTCCGTTTTTTGTCCGTTTCCTGTCCGAAACCCTGGGACTCGCTGGGGGGCATTTTGCGATCCTGAATGCATCGCAAACGATGCAACAGGAGAGCCGACATGTTCTTCCTCCCCGACCCACCGACGCCCGGCCCTAAACCGCCGCGCACGCTGTAAGGGCGAAATACCGGCTTATCCCGAATGGGTAGCCGGTATTTTTTATTTGCAAAACGCCGATAGAAGGAACATAGTGCATACTATCGTAATCGGTTAATAAGAAGCCCATGTTATTTCTACCTGACCCACCGTTGCCCGGCCCCAAACTGCCTATTTCACCTGACCCCCATACCCCAACCCTCGGCCACCGCACAGTTCATTAAATGAGCATACCGACTTGTCCGAGAGGGTAAGTCGGTTAAGGAATTTCTGCGAGGGTTTCTCGAATCAAATTTTCCATGTAATTTCGCTGTTTTTCATTCGGGATATGCTCACAGAGAACCAGTGCCTCATTGAGCCAGTGTTTCGCTGCCACATAATCCTGACGCCGTATTTCCAGCCACCCCGCCGCTTGATGAACGGCTGTCTGCTCATAAACGTCGCCCACGTTATTCCAGTGAATTAAAGCGTGCTTCAGGCTTGTTTCGGCTTCAGTGAATAACATTTGCTTGCCATAGATAATTCCCAGGAGTTGATAAGCCAATGCTATATAAGTCGTCCACCCGATCTGGATCGCTTCCTGTAAAGCAATTTGTGTCCACTGCCGGGCAATCTCATACTCGCCATTATCCCTGAAATAGGAACCCCGCTCATAGGCAATAAGGATGTCCTGACGATCATACGGAGTTGCTTCAAGATGCTGAGCGGCGATTTCCAGCCAGGTTTCCGAGATGGTCATTTTTTCCGCTGAGCGAAAAATCGCAGCGAGCAGATAAGCCGTTTTGCCCAACTCGATCTTATTTTCCAGTTTAAGCCAATAGCCGTAAGCTGTTTCCCCGTATCCAAGCGCTTGATTACCTTCGCGTCCCGTCAAATAAGCCAGACTCATCGCTTGATACAACCCTGCCATTAGCGCTAGATCGTTCACTTGACGACTTAGCTCAAGGGCATTCTCGAAAATGTCCGGGCTATAGATTTCCTCAAGGTTCATGGCTTGCAGGCGGATTAAACCTGTGTAAGCCGCGAGCATGGCCGCCTGCGATTCGCCTTCAAGGGCGCGTTCCAGCGCAATTTGAAAGGCGTTGTGCGCGGCACTGCTTTTTCCGGTGATGAGATGGCTTTCGCCGAGGTGGGTGTAAATCTGAATCAGCATCTCGTTGTCGCGGAAGTCCATCGCCTGTATCATCGCGTTGCTCATCAGCGGCGACCAGCGTGCAGCGTGGAAACGCTCCAGCGCGTAATAGGGGTATACCCTGTTCAGCAGTTCCACAGCGTCATTTATTTCATGGGGGGTATAAATACCTGCTGCAACTGCTTCATACAGCTTGTTTTCGTGATCGTTCAGCCAGCGGGGGTCGTCAGGATGGTCGTTCAGGGCGTCAATCCATTCCCGAATACTCATTTGGTTTGTCTGTTGGTTTGTCGTCATCAGATAGTCCCGCGATTATAAACGGAAAAGTCGGGGCTGAGTACCGCTCCGACTTTATAGTTTACACAATATTATACTTTTTTGGGGATCAGGTGGGTTCAAATCGTAGTAATTCTCCATTGTAATCCACCAGATAGAGTTCACCCGCCGCGTCCTCGCCAAACGAACTGATGACGCGCCCGCTGTCCATTAGCCGGGTAGTTTGCCAGCCGCCGTTTTCGTCCCGTTCCGTTTTCCAGACCGCGCCGGAGCAGAAATCCCCGAATACATAAGCGCCAGCCAACGCAGGCAGCAGTTGCCCCCGGTAGACATAACCACCTGTGACCGAGCAGCCGTCACTGTGGTTGTATTCCGCGATGGGCATGACCAATCCCTCTGGTGACGGCTGACCATCGTAGGGATGGGTGCCTTCAAAGTAATTCCAGCCATAATTTTCGCCACCGGAACTGTCAGCAGGCTGAAAATTGACTTCCTCCCACTGATTCTGGCCGACATCGGCGATATACAGATCGCCTGTCGCCCGGTCAAAACTGTAGCGCCAGGGATTTCGCAGCCCCCACGCCCACACCTCAGGCGCGAGGGTTTCATTCGCTGTGAAGGGATTATCTGGTGGAATGCTGTAAGGTTCACTGCCGTTCACGTCCAGCCGCAGCATTTTGCCCAGCAGCGCTTTCGGGTTCTGACCATTGCCCTGGGTGTCGCCCGCGCTGCCACCGTCCCCCATGCCAATATACAGGTAGCCATCCGGCCCAAAGGCAAGCTGACCGGCATTGTGATTGGGATAAGGGTCTTCGACTGCCAGCACAATCAAGCCGCTGTCAGGATTAGCCGTGTAAAAGCTGTCTGATGAAACCTGATAGCGGGCGATAGTATTTTTGCCGTCCAGCGCGGTGTAGTTGATATAAAAGTAGCCGTTCTGGGAATAATCCGGGTGGAATGCCATTCCCAGCAAACCGCGCTCTGAGCCATCGCGGCTGACCAGGCCGCTTACATCCAGAAATGGTTCGGCGCGAGCAGCACCATTGGCGACAATTTTAATCAGCCCATCCTGTTCAACCACGAACAGCATCCCATTGTCATCACGGTTATGGGTGACATACAGGGGGCCCTTCAGTCCAGCGGTGATGCTCGTCAGCTTGAGTGTGCCATCCCCGCTGTAGGGGCGCAGGATGAACGGCCTGACTATTCGCAGGATTACGAAGCCAACTGCAACGCCGACCACAGCCAGGATGAGCAGCGCAAACACCCGTTTGTTCATAAACGCCTCAGTTGCAGGGGTAGGGGCAGAAGGGCCATTTGCCCCTACCACCAAATGATGATTTGTCGGATCGGATGATGGGCTAGATGCTTTCCAGCCGCAGAACACTGCCACTGTGATCGACCAGATACAATTCTCCGGCTTCGTCCTCACCAAACGACGTGATCAGCGCATCCGTTTCCATGAAAAGACTGGTCTGCCAGGTGCCGTTTTCATCGCGGTAGCTAGACCAGATCAGGCCGGAACAGTAGTCACCGTACAGATAGACACCCTGTAAATCCGGCAGCGCCTCACCCCGATACACGTAGCCCCCTGTGACGGAGCAGCCGCCCTCGGCATGGCTGTACTCAGTGAAGGGCGGCACCAGCCCATCTTTTACCGGTTCGCCGGAATAACGGTGTGTACCTTCCATAATATTCCAGCCATAATTTTCGCCACCGGCGCTGTCGGCAGGCTGAAAATTGACTTCCTCCCACTGATTCTGGCCGACATCAGCGATATACAGATCACCGGTCTCACGGTCGAAACTCATGCGCCAGGGATTTCGCAAACCCCACGCCCAGGCTTCCGGCGCGAGCAGTGAGTTACTGGTATAAGGATTATCCGCCGGGATGCCGTAAGCTTTATCACCTGCTGGATTATCGACATCAAGCCGGAGAATGCTGCCGAGAAGGCTGGACGGCGTCTGCCCGTTGTAATCGGGATCACCAGCGCTGCCGCCATCACCCATGCCCACATACAGATAACCATCCGGCCCAAAGCCGATGTACCCACCATTGTGATTGGGGTAAGGCTGCCGAACCGTGAGCAGTGTCAGCGCGCTGGACGGGTCAGCCACATTGGGGTCATCGGCGGAGACCGTGTAACGCGCTACTACCGTATGGCCGTCGCGGTTGGTGTAGTTGATGAAGAAGTAGCCGTTCTCAGCATAATTCGGATGAAAAGCCAATCCGAGCAAACCCCGTTCATTGGCGCTGGTATTGATGAGGGTTTGCACATTGAGGAAAGGCGTTTCCTGTAATACTCCATCGTTCATCACCCATATACTGCCGTACTGATCTTCGATGAACAGCCGCCCGCTGCCATCACCTGCGTGGGTGACAAACACCGGGCGCTGGAAACCGCTGGCGATTTCCACCCACTGATACTGGCTGCCATCGGGTGTGCTGGGTACATCCTGTGCATAAACCGCACCGGCTGCCAGTACCAGCATGATAGTTATGCTGATGAATCGTGATAGGCGCTGCATAAGTGTTCCTTTCTACCATCCAACTCGTTAATGTGAAGGCAGGCTTTGCTTTACTCCGGCCCGGCGACTGCTACTACAAAGGCTTCCGGGTTCAGATAATGCTGTGACGCCGCCAGCAGGTCATCCTGTGTCAGGGCATTGATTTTGTCCCGCACGGTCATCAGGTGATCGAGTGGCAAATCATACGCGGCCATGCTTAACAGTGATCCGGCAATCCCCTCATTGCTTTCCAGTTGCAGCGGCAGATGCCCCGTGAAATAGGATTTGTTGTCATCCAGTTCCTCATCCGTCACCGGTTCGCTGATGATTTTGCGAACTTCACCCGTGATGGCCTCAATCGCCTGGCTCACGTTGGCCGGGTTGACGCCCGCGCTGACGCTCCATGACCCCGGCCCATGCCCGCCTTCCAGGCTGCTGTAGGCGTAATAGGCCAGCCCCATTTCCTCGCGCACCACATCGCCGATACGCCCCATCATCCCGAACTGGCCGAGGACGCTGTTGGCGAGGGTGGCAGCGCGGTAATCGTTGGCCAGTCGCGGCGGCCCGGCTACACCCATCACGATATCGGATTGCGATTTGCCGGGGACAGTGATCGAAACTCGCTGGATTTCGTCAGCCGGTGTGAGGTCGGGCAGTGTTGGCTTCGCTGGCTGTTGTGGATTGCGCCACTCGCCCAATTTCTCCTGCACAATTTCGACAGCCCGCGCCGCTGGCACGGCCCCAACCACCACGATAATCATGCCTTCCGGGCCATAGTGTCTGGCATGGAATGCGCGGATGTCATCCAGCCCCAGGGTTTGCACGGTCTCGATGCTGCCCCGTGTGCTGTAATGATAAGGATGAAAAGCGGGATACAGATTTTCGCGGAAAGCCCGGTTCGCACGGTAGCGCGTATCATGCTGGCGGTATTGCAGGCCAGTCAGGATTTCGCCGCGCAGACGCTCCACCTGCGCCGCCGGGAAGGCCGGGTAACGCAGCGCATCCGCCAGAATATCAATCAGCATCGGCAAATCTTCGGCAAGTGATTTGCCGCTGAATCCGGTGGAATGAATCCCCGCGCCAATATCGACATCTGCGCCAATGTCTTCCAGCGCCGTGTGAATAGCATCAAAATCGCGGTTTTGTGTGCCGCGCATCAAAGCCCCCGCCGTGATGCTCGCCAGCCCGGCTTTGTCTGGCGTCTGGTACAGGCTGCCTGCGGCCAGTTGCCCGGCGATCACAACCGACTGCGCGGCATAATTCTCATACGCCAGGACGGTGATGCCGTTTTCCAGCTTCACCTTGGTGATGTTGTGCGGGCCGGGCAGAGACAGGCCGTTAAGCTGTGTGCTATTCATCGTCAAATTCCTCATCGTCAAACTCACCGTCCGCGCCGGTGGGAATCAGCCAGCCGACAACGCGATTTTGCGGGCGCAGGTAGCGTTGTGCCGCGTCCAGCACATCCTCCACTGTGACCGCTTCCAGCCGCGTCACATAATTTTCGAACCAGCTATGGCTCTCAAAATTTTCCGCGAAAGCCAGCCAGAAGGCTTGCGATGATACCCGCTCCGTGCCATAAGCGAAAAGCGCTCGCGCCTGTTTGCGTGCTTTGTCAAGCTCCTTCTGGGTGATGCCCTCGTTCAGCACCTTATCGAGCTGCTCATCCAGCGCCGCTTCCACTTCTTCCAGCGTGCGTCCATCGCGCAGCGTGATGACCAGATCATAGAGGTACGGGTCAATCGAAGGCGTCAGGCCGCCGTCGGCATCTACTGCCAGTTCGGTTTCCACCAGCGCTTTGTATAGACGGCTGGTTTTGTTATCGATGCCGCCGCCGCCCATACCGCTCGGCCCGGTCAGTACGCTGTTGAGCATCGCCAGTTTGAACCAGTCGTCATGGGTAGCGGGTGGGGCGTGGTAAGCCACTTCGATGAATGCTGTGCTGCCTGGGCGCTCGACCTTCACCCGCCGTTCGCCCATCTGCGCCGGTTCGGGACGGCTGAATGGCTTGGGGACATTCCCGGCGGGGATGCTCCCATACAGTTCCTCTACCCGCTTCAGCATCGCCTCAGTCTGGAAATCCCCGACAGCGACGGCGATGGCATTGTTCGGCATATAGTAATTGCGATAGTGGTTGTACAGGTCGTCGCGGGTGATGGTGTGCAGGTCGGCCATGTCGCCGATGATCTCATGATGATAGCCATGCACACGGAAGGCCGCCGAGCGCACTTCCTCGCCCAGCCAGAACATCGGCGAGTTTTCCAACCCCTGCCGCTCGGAGATAATCACCGTCCGTTCGGATTCCACCTCGTCCGGCTCGAAGCGCGCGTTCTGCATCCGATCAGCTTCCAGCCGCAGGCCGAGGTCGATCCGGTCGGCGGGCATCGTCTCATAGTAGGCCGTGTAATCCATCGACGTTTGCGCGTTCCACGAGCCACCTTCGCGGCTGATGAGTTTGTCGAGGATGCCGCCGGGGAAAGTTTCTGTCCCCTTGAACATCATGTGTTCGACCCAGTGCGACAGGCCGGTTTGTCCGGTGCGCTCGTTCCGGCTGCCGATGCGGTATAGCACCCACCAGCTAATCACTGGCGCGTGATGCTGCTCCTTCAGTAAGACGGTCAACCCGTTGCTCAGGACATGTCGGGTTACACCTGCCATAATGACTCCTCAAGGTAAAATTCTGTAGGGGCGCACAGCCGTGCGCCCCCATTGGTAAAATTCAGGTAACATAGACGCAAATGAGGGATGACCGCTTACCGACCATCCCCCTAACCGTTAGTATAGCTAATCGGCAAATTGCTGGCTATGACGCTCATCATTCTCTGATAAACAGGTGGGAACAGGTAATCTAACAAAATGTATTGCGACTGCTCATCTTCCTTCGCTTTTTTCCCTTTCCTCTCCGCCCGCCGTCGGGCGATGTCTTTGATTCGGTTTTATTCATTAGCGGCGCACGTCGGTCATGATTTCTTGCAGTGGTACTTAGTGACAGGTGTCATGTTACGAAATCTAAAGGCAATGTAAAGTCCAATCAGAATTAGACTATAAACACTATTGAAAAATAATAAAGGAGTTATCCCCATGAAGGAAACTGGAAGCGAAATTATTCTTGCATCAGAAGACTTCATCACTGTCAAATATCTTCCGGAACGCGGAATTATTTATCACACCATCCACAAACCAATAACAGGTAAACCGTTACACACTATATTGGATAAGGCAGCGGAGTTTCTTAAAGAACAGGGTGTAAGAAAATGGTTGTCTGATGATCGTAAAAATGGCCCGATTCCCCCGGAAGATGCTCTATGGGGTAGAGATTGGAATCAACGTATGATTAAAGCAGGGTGGAAGTATTGGGCAATTGTCGTTCCTGCTGAAATCCATGCGGCTGGCGCACTATCACCCGTAATTGACGAATTGTATGAGCTTGGCTTGCGGATGATGGTGTTTGCGGATCTCGAAAAGGCATTTGAGTGGTTAGATAGAATGGAATGACGGACAGCGAATAATTTATAGAAGTTATGCAGTTGAAGCAAAAGCTCTTTTCCTCTAAACCCCGCCGTCTGCCGGGGCCGGGCAGACCTAAACTCCCGCCCGCGTAGCTGGTTGATTTCCATTCAGCTAATCCCTACAATGAATCGAAAGGGTAAAAGGAGTCAGCAGCATGAGTGCAATTCGCGCGCGCGATGAGTTGATTAATCGGCTCAATGATTTGAGCGAGGCACAGGTTGTGACGCTGCTGGAATTTATCAAAACTATTCAACCTGCCGCGCCATAACCCTATCGTGCCGAAGATGATCCAATACTGAATGGCGAACTCTCATTTTCCGCCGGGGCTGACTTCGCCGAACAATCAGAGGATATTTTGCGGGCTGAACTCGGCATTCGCAAAGAGGATGGCGATTATTATCCCTGTGCATGAACGGACAAGTTCAACTCAGAAGTTGCACTACACCGCCACCAATGGCACAACCTACCAAATAGATTTCACCTGCTATACGCTTTCCTATTCCCCTGAGTGAATACCAATCCAAACGGTGTTCAATTGACGGTTATGAACTTTTGTTCTACACTGGTTCAATGAAATACACCTTTCAATGCCGGGGAGAAGCTAATGAGCCAGGCCGCTGTGAAACGTCTTTATCTGATGCAGGTGGGGTCGATGCCGGAATATGAGATTCCGATTGTCTGCTATCTGGTGCAGACCGATGACGGCAAAAATATCCTGATTGACAGCGGCCTGCCGGAGATCATCCCCGAAGATTCATCGGAATTTGAGAATGGGGTGGACGTTATCCAGCAGTTGGCGATCATTGGCTTAAAACCGGACGACATCGATACCGTCATTTCGACACACTATGATGGCGACCATGCCGGACGACACGCGGCCTTCACCAGGGCGCAGTATATCGTTCAGCGCTTGCATCATCTGGACGCGCCCACCAACCCCCGGTATGCCAGCATTCGCGCTCAATGGGATCAACCGATGGAGCGCATTCGGCTGGTGGATGGCGACACCGAACTGCTGCCGGGGCTGGAGCTGATTGAAACCAGCGGGCATGTGCCGGGGCATCAATCGGTGCTGGTGCGCCTGCCCAAAACCGGCGCGGTTTTATTGGCGGTTGATGCTGTTCCCTTCGCTGGCGGCTTTACCCGTGATCCGCAGGATGACGGCAGCAGCCCGGATGGTGAAGCGGCCCGCCCCAGTATCCTTAAACTGCTGGATCGCGTCGAACGGGAGCAGATCGGGCTGGTGATTTTCGGTCACGATCCCGACCAGTGGGAAGGGCTGAAAAAGCTGCCGGAATATTACGAGTGAGGATGCAGTCACCGCTTTCCCGGTTCGGCGTACCGATAGAGAAGGGGGTCACACTTAATGTATTCGTTTTTCGTAGTATCACCTGCTTTGTAGCCATGACCATCAGCCGCATTGCACCCGCAGCGAGCGCCACGCTAAATGTCATTTACTTTGCAGACACCATCGCCTAATTCAGCCTGATCTATACCATATGGAGATTTTCCGATGTCCAAGATGATCTACTTTATACCGATGTCGCTGGATGGCTTTATCGCGGATGAAACCAGTAGCCTTGATTGGTCGGCACCGGACAAGGATGTCATCGCTTTCATCAACGATCTGCACCGTCCCATCGGCACATCGCTTTACGGACGCAAGAATTATGAGGTGATGGCAGTTTGGGAAACGCCTGATGTCATGCCCGGTCTGACGCCGGCCATGATGGAATTCGCGCGGATCTGGCAAGGAGTCGATAAGATCGTCTATTCCAAATCGTTGGAGACTGTCTCTACATCCAAGACTCGTCTTGAGCGGGAATTTGAACCGCAGGCGGTGCGCGACCTGAAGGCTCAATTACCCCACGATATGTCGGTGGCTGGCCCAAACCTCGCCGCACAGGCGATCCAGGCCGGGCTTGTCGATGAGTATCAACTGCTCGTTGTACCGTTTATGCTTGGCGGCGGCAAGCAGGTTCTGCCCAGTAACGTACAGGTAAAGCTGGAGCTTCTGGATGAGCGCCGTGTTGGGAATGGATGGGTTTATCTGCACTATGCCACACGTGTCTGACAGAGGCAGCGGTCAAGCCAACGAGGGCTGGAAAGACAAAGCGCTTCTCTCCCTCATATTCAGAATAACTGAGTGCAGGAACCCTTTATATGTATGAGGAAATGGGAGTTACATGCTGTGAAGATTCGTCGTATCGACCATGTGGGTATCGTCGTCAGGGATATGGCTGCCGCTAAAGCCTTTTTTCTGGATTTCGGACTCCAATTGCAGAGCGAAGGCCAACTGGAAGGGGAGTGGATTGGCAAAATCATCGGGCTTGGCTACGTGAAAGACGACTACGCCTTTTTGCAGACGCCGGACGGTGAGACAACCATCGAACTCATCCAATTTTACAGCCCGCCCGACGATAGCCCCGCCCAGCAGTCGGTGGCCAATATGCCCGGTCTTCGTCATCTCGCCTTCATCGTTGAAGATATTGATGCCCACGTCGCCCGCTTTAAAAAGCAGGGTGTAGAAATCGTTGGCGAGCTATACAATTACGAAAACGTCTATAAGCTGTGTTACGTGCGCGGGCCAGAAGGCATCCTTCTCGAACTCGCCGAAGAACTCACCTAACTGCTGCCTCATGTTTAACTCAATAGGTCAACCATTGAGTCATTGATCGAAAGAAGCGGCTTCGTAGGGGCGGGTTTCAAACCCGCCCTTTAGGAAAATTAACCGTCAGCTTTGCTAATTCTTTCAGCAGCTCACTCGGCTGCACGCTCCCTCAGTACAACACCTTGTCCAAGGCGAATCTTACTCCCCCTTTCTCCATCGCAATGGGGAAAGGGGGCTGGGGGGATAGGGGTTTCTTAAGCTGCCAGCTATCGGCTAATTACGCACTTATCCATAACACAGGCTAATATCACCGCATGGCACAAATCAAAATCTACGGACTAAAAGAATCCCTCAACCCCATCAAAGCGCGGCTGTCCGATGTCATCCATAGCTGCGTCGTCGATGCCCTGCAATTCCCGCCGGATAAACGCGCCCACCGCTTCTTCCCGCTCGAACGCGAAGATTTTTACATGCCCGCTGGACGTACCGACGCCTACATCATCATCGAAATCATGATGATCGAGGGTCGTACCGTAGAGACGAAGAAGCAGTTGATTCGCCTCCTCTTTGAGCGCATTCACACTGAACTCAATTTGGCGCTGGCCGACATCGAAATCGCCATCATCGAATCGCCCAAACACAATTGGGGCTTTCGCGGTCAAACCGGCGACGAGGTGAGCCTGAACTATAAAATCGAAGTGTGACAGTATTTGTCACAAAAACGCCCCTCAAAATCGAAACAAATGTCATGACAAATGTTTCACCTCTCGCCTCATTTCCCTGCTAAACTACTATCTATGACACACCTGTTCTTCGCTCACACGATACTGCTCTATGGCAATCATGGCAGTGGCACGCCCGCCTCATGTCTCCCTCGCCATATGGCAAAGATGGCGGCGGCGCGCCCTCTGTCACTTTTGCCATTATCGCCACAAATCCGGCAAATGGCGGTAGTGGAGTAGGTTGAAAACTACCGCCGCCATCGCCGCCGCCGCCAAATAGGGCGAAGCCTCTCTGTGGTGAAACTGTCTTTTCTGGCATCTGCTTTTGCAAAAGATGAGGGAAGCTTCAGCAGCAAAATCATTTTGCGATTGTCACATAACAAAAAGGACGCATCATCTGCGCCCCTTCTGAACATTCATTAATACGCAATGTTTTCGGTAATGAGGCTGTTCCCCCGCGCATGGCCTCGTATTTGCTCCCCCTTTCTCCGCGTGCGGGGAAAGGGGGTTGGGGGGATAGGGGTAAACCTTACTTGCTGCCGTTTTGCTCGGCGCGAGGTGCGGCGACCCCACCGCGATGTAGTTGTAGCCGCGCCCGGTGTATGTCTACCTCGGCGATCACCATCGGACGAAACAGGGCGTGTTTGAGATCAACGACACCGGCTTTCTGTTCACCCATTGACGGGTCTCTAGCCCTTTCGTCCCCGTTAAGGCACACAAAATTCAACCCTGTTCTATAATGCGTAAGTAATGTTCGTTAAGACGCATGGAGGATTGAAACGTGCGCCGTCTGATTACCATTTGCCTTTTACTCGGCTGCCTGGCCGCCCTGCCCTTGATGATCGCTGCCCAGGATGCCGTTCCTGTCACCACGCCGGAAGTACAGCCGCCCCAGCCCACCAGCGAAATCATGCCGCCGGACGCGGCAGCCACCGCTGAAGTTCAGCCTATTCCCCTGCCGGATGGCGCGGTGCCGATTCCGACGCCGATCGGCGGTGGGCCTGCCCCCCTGGCTGAGGCTGTGGCTCCAGTGGATACTGGTATCACGGTGCCGCCTCCATCAGCCGCTGTCATCGACCCGGCAGCCGTCCCGCTGCTCATCAACGCCCGCAATGACCTGGAACTCATAGCCTCGCAGCAGCTTAGCGGCCAGCGTCCTGTCGGCTGGAGCGGCAGCATCGATGTGAACAATGCCCAGCTTCCGCTGCTCATCCGCCTCGACCTGGAGCTGCTGGCCGGAACCATTTTTGGGGCGGAAGTGCGTCCGTCCGGCTGGTTCGGCGCGGTTCCCGGCACGACCATTGCCATCTCGCGTGACATCCGCCACGATCTTGAACTGCTGGCGGACAGCGTGGGTGTTGTCAATGTCCGTCCGTCCGGCTGGGCCGGGGATGATCCGCTGCTGCGCTGCCCACGTGCCGTGCAATCGCTGATTAACGTGATGGAACGCGGCGGTATCTTCACCCTCTCGGTTGGGACGAACGAGCCGAACTTCTGCGCCCTGGCGGAGATAGAAGCCAGCCAGTTCGCCGAGCAAAATCAGGTATTGGGGCAGCGCGGCGTCGCTTTAGCGAATCCGGCGGCTTCCGGCAGCGCGCCGACCAGCGCGGGCGGCAGCGTTCAGATCACCGGGCCATTCGCCATCGCCTTCCTTGACCGCAACGCCAACCAGCAGGTCGGCGCTATTCCAGTGGGTGAAGTGGTCGCCCCTGTCGCCCGCAGCTATGTCCAGTTTTCGCGGATGACGCTGGTGCGCGGCAGCGGTTTTGAAGTGTTTGTCGATTACCGCGACACATCGCTGACCGATGACCAGTTTGCCGCCCTGCCGGATGTCAACAGTGTAGCCGCCGCGCCCACCTGCACCGTCCCCTGGTGCCAGTAATCCATCCCACGCTTTTAGATGGGGACACGAGCGCATTCGTGTCCCTAAAAATCCCCCAGAATCGCGCCAATCTGCTCCCGAATATGTTTACTGCCATCGTGGTTATTCTGAAGCAGCAGGTGCGGGATGCGCGGCGCGTCAAAGAAGCCTGCCATGCGGCGGGCGTATTCCGGTTCAAGCGGCTGGTGCAGGCGTTCGATTAAACGGCGTTCGCGCACCGCAGCCTCGGCTTCCACCAGTATGAACTGCGCCGCTGGAAATCGCTCCAGAAAACGATGGCGATATTTTTCCTTGATGAAGGTCTGTGCCACAACCAGGCGGGGATACTGCGCCCATAATTCGCCCACATGGACGATGATGCGGGCGAAAAATTCATCGCGCATGGCGTCGGTCACGGGCAGGCTGGCGTTGATGGCAGCCCGCATCGCGTCGGGAAGGTCATCGTCAGCATCATGCACATAAAAGCCAAACTCCGCAAAACAGCGGGCGACATAGGTTTTGCCCGCGCCGGGCAGTCCGAAAGCGACAAATAATTGTGACAAAGGCATTATTTACCCTGCTGAATATGAGATAAATGAGATTTTTGCCGCTGACATGAGCGGCGGGAATGAGCGGGGATGGCGCGGCGGCGACCCTTCTGCGCCACAAAAAACGGCGGCAGCAGGCGGGGACAGCGCGGCGGTGGCAATTCTGCCGCGGGAAAACCGGGAACTGCCGCCGCTGTGACAATCTGAAACTGTATGGCGGCAGCACGGGCAACAGCCGCGCCATTCATGCCAGGCCCGCCAGCCGACAACGCCACAAAAGGAGGCTTCGCGCAGTCGCAGCGATTCAGAAAAGTAGAGAAAAATGTGATCATAGCAGTCAGTTTATCACTAAACTGAGGGTGAAAGTGAAACATTTGTCATAACATTTGTTTCGATTTTGAGGGAGAAAATTGTTCCAGTTGTGCTAAATCGTGACGGGCTGGAGGCCAGTGTAACGGGCGCGAGGGCGAATGAGACGGTCAAGCGCGTACTGCTCGATGATATGACCAACCCAGCCGATTGTACGCCCGATGGCAAAAAGTGCCAGCGCCGCGCCAGGCGGTAAGGCCAATGCCCGCGCCAGCAGCACCAGCCCGGCGTCGATGGTGGGCCGTTCGCCCAAGAGATTTTGCCCGGAGTCGGCCAAAGCATTGGCGAAAGCAGCGGCCTGTGAGCCGGGGAAGTGAAGCGCGATCAACTCCAGCAACGTCCTTCCGCGTGGGTCGCCATCGGGGTAGAGCAGGTGGCCGAAGCCGGGGATGGATTCGCCGCGCCGCAGCCGCCCCATCATGGTGTGCTGTATCCTGCCGGGATGTTCCGCCTCGCGCAGAAAAGCCTCGACACGCTCGGTGTGGCCGCCGTGTTTTGGCCCGCCAAGCGCGGCTAATCCAGCACTGACAGCGGCATAAGGAGTCGCGCCGGACGAGGCAACACAGCGGGCCGTGAAAGCGGAGACATTCAATTCGTGATCGGCGCACAAAATCAACGCCGTGCTGATAAGCCTGGCAGCCTGTGGGACATGCCAGCCTGCCGCCAGCGAGGCAGCAATTCCTGCACCCTTCTCGCCAGCGGTCAGCAGCACCAGCAGGCGCACAATACGCGCACCGGCAGCGGCGACGGACTCCGGTCGCAGATCGTAAGCGGCAACATCATCGACAGCGGCGAGCGGCAGCATGACCTGAAAAATCTCGAAGGGCGATGCATTTTCAACCGCAGCGCGGGCCGCCTGGCAGCGATGAGGCAAGTCAAAGGGCCCATCGAACCAGGCGGTTGTACTGGCATTTATATCACCCGTCCACAAGAGCGCGGCTACCTGTTCGACAGTCTGGGTGAGCGCCAGTTCAACCGCATCCAAACCGCGATACCAGAGACGGCCATCGGCAATCAGTGTGATGCTCGATTCCAGCACAGGCATCCCCAGGTGCAAGGCGGTTTCAGCGACGATTTCCGGGTCACGGCGCGATTCTTTTCTGGCTTTGAGGCGCTCGACATCCTCAGCACTGTAACGGCGGGCGCGGGGATCACCCCCGGCTGATACGCAGCGAATCAGCCCCCGGCTGCCAAAGCTGTAGAGGGTGGCAGTGGTGATGCCCAGCGCGGCGGCGGCTTCAGCGGCAGTAAGATGGGATTTTTTCACTTTGGCTCTATATATTGATTAGGTAATCAAGATTGACAACATTGTACACACAAATCTACACTACAGCCACAACCATATAAAGGGCGGGTTTGAAACCCTCCCCTACGAGAGTGGGGATTTAACAGAATCATGCTCAATGCAGCAAGTTTTAAAGCGGGACTGGACGGCGTGGTGGCAGCGCAGACTCGCCTGAGCAGCGTCGATGGGCTGGCAGGAGAACTGGTGATCGCGGGATTTCCGCTGGAAGCCATTGCGCCGAACGCGACTTTTGAGGAGATGATTTATCTGCTGTGGCGGGATGCGCTGCCGGATGCCGGGGCGCTGGGACGCTTCCGTGAACGGCTGGCCGCTATGCGGGGGCTGCCGGGCGCTGCGCTCGATTTACTGCGAGCGGCGGCACAAGACCGCGCCGATGGCATGGACGCGCTGCGAATGGCGGCCAGCACGCTGAGCCTGGGAACAGATGGCGACCCGGAAAGCGATGCCGTGCGGCTGGTGGCAGCCTTCCCGACGATTGTGGCGGCGTACTGGCGTCTGCTCAAGGGACAAGCGCCGCTTGAACCGCGCAGCGATTTGTCTCACGCCGCCAACTACCTGTACATGCTGACTGGCGATGTGCCGACAGACGAGCGCGTGCGCGGTCTGGAAACTTACCTGAACACGGTGGTCGATCACGGCCTGAATGCCTCGACCTTCACCACACGAGTCATCATGTCCACCGGCTCGGATATGGTGTCAGCCGTCGTCGGGGCGCTGGGAGCGCTGAAAGGCCCCCTGCACGGCGGCGCACCCGGCCCGGCACTGGACATGGTGTTCGAGATCGGGGCGATTGAAAAGGCGGAAGCCTACCTGCGGGCAAAACTGGAAGCAGGCGAACGGCTGATGGGGTTCGGCCACCGGGTTTACAAAGTGCGCGACCCGCGTGCCGATGTGCTGGCGGCGGCGGCTGACCGGCTGTATCGCTCCGGCGGAGATATGGGATTGTACACGCTGGCGAAAGACGTGGAGGATGTGGCGCTGCGGCTGCTGGCGGAGTATAAGCCAGGGCGCAACCTGCAAACCAATGTCGAATTTTATACGGCGCTGGTGCTGCATGGCATCAACTTCCCGACAGAATTGTTCAGCCCAACCTTCGCCATCAGCCGCGTCGGCGGATGGACAGCGCACGCTTTCGAGCAGATCGAAGCGAACCGCATCATCCGCCCGCAGTCGGTTTACACGGGAACAAAAGACCGGCGTTGGGTGAATGTAGAGGGGCGCTAGATTCTTAAGTGCTGTCAGACATAACCCCATTTCCCTCCCCGAATTCAGGGAGGGAAGCAAAGCCGAATCACCTGTCTAGCGTTTCACACCATTGAGATAGACGGCGCGGGGATCACGCCCGAAAGCCAGCCGTTTTGCCCAGGTAGTCGGGCAGGTTTTCAGATCACGAGCCGTCATCCTAATCGGAGTCCGCATGTCAAAGCCGTTAGCAAACAGAACATCCTGAACCCGATCTGCACCTGCTTCCAGCGACCAACCAGCTTCGGCCAGCGCACCGGCATTGAGACGAATTTCGAGCGCTGCGTCCGGGTGGGTGATTCGCCGCAGACCAGCCAGCAGCGCTGTATCAGCGATCAGCAGCCCTTCCAGCAAACTTCCCCAGGGAAAATTGATGGTAAGCTGCGCGGCAGCAGCATCCAGTTCCAACGGCAGCCGCAGCGCGTTGGCGATAACGAAGAGGGCATTGGCCGGGGCGCGGCGCGAAACCTCATACAGGTTTTCACGACAGGCGTCGATGCCAATACCCAGGCAGGTAGCGCGTGCAGGCGCGATATGCTGCACAAAGCGGCCATCGCCCGTGCCAATGTCGATGTGAATGGCCGTATAGCCACAGCGATATTCGCTGAACGATGATGCGTCCATAAACGAGGTGTGTTTGCCTCGAATGATCTCCATAATTCCCTCCATTTTGTCGTGTCGTTATCGGGGACAGAGACAAAAGAGAGGGGTGGCGCACGGGCGCGATGGTTGAAGCCGCGTCAGGCACCATCAAGATCATCCGGAGTCGGTTTTTGATGAAAACAGGGGAACGCAAAAAAGCCCCAGCGGGGCGCAGGATGCGATTCAGGCGGCGATGCCGCTAAGGATTAGCAGGGGGGACGGGGCAGCAATTGCAGCTTGCTCATCACGCATTACACTTTCAGGATGTCATGTAACTCAGGGCAGTATACCACAGGATCAGTCGATTATGCACCCGCTGTACCACTTAAAAAAACCGCACAGCGGGTTGAATGATTCAGCTACAGTGACCGACCTGATGCTGCCCGTTCAGGTAATGCTGCGCTTCCTGAAACGACATAATTGTGCCATTGAAACCACTCTGAAAACGAGCAGCATCGTCCAGGCGGGCGAAGCAGAGGATACCCGGCACGCAGCAAAGGGTAATGTCTGACTCAACGAGGTAAACCGCCTGCCAGGCATTGACCATTTTGCCATAGAGGAAATCGCGGGCTAACGCAGAAACTGCCTGAGCATCCGCCAGGAGCAGCAAGCCGCAGTGGGCGCAGCAGGCGTGCGCCTGTTCACCACCCGCCAGTTGAATGACGAACATGGTGCGCGATGAAACGGGCAGATTACAGGCGCGACAGACCTGACCGGCAGTGAGCAGGCTGCGCCGCATTTCCGGCAGGGTGACGCCACCATGAACCTTCTCAGCGACGCCGGTTTTTGCCAGCACATCCAGATCACGGTGAATGGTCATGATTGATACACCCAATCGGTCTGCCAGTTCATCTACCGCCAGCGTCCGGCTTTCCCGCAGCCAGCGCATAATCTGTTCCTGCCGTGCGCTCGGAATATCCGTCATGGCATTTGCCCCCTCTTCTCATAACTTCTCATAAGATAACGGAAAACGCCGGGCATTGTTACACGGCGTTTTCAAAAATTACTTATGAGCGCACGAGGGCTGCGTGTGTCTGATGGGGAGCTTAACCCTGCCAGAAAGATTCGCTGAGATATTTGTAGGCATTATCGGGGAACAGCGTAACGACCACGCCTGCCTCCCCTGCCTGGGCCAGTTCTTCGGCCACCTGAAGCGCACCAACCATTGCTGTGGCCGCGCTGATGCCGACGAGATACCCTTCTTCCCGCGCCAGCCGCCGCGCCATTGTGTAGGTCGCTTCGGTGCTGATGCCGATGTCGCGGTCAGCGAAAGCTGCTTCGTAAATACCCGGCTTGATGGCGGTAGGCATGTGCTTCAGCCCTTCCAGGCCATGAAAAGGCGAGTCAGGCTGGAGCGAAATCACCTGCACATCCGGGTTGTAGTCCTTCAGGCGGCGGCCCGTCCCCATGAGCGTGCCGCTTGTCCCCAGACCGGCGATGAAATGCGTCACCGCGCCGCCGGTCTGCTGCCAGATTTCGACGCCGGTGGTGTTGTAATGCGCCCGCCAGTTGGCAGGGTTGTTATACTGGTCGGCATAAAAATACGCATCCGGTTCAGCCGCCGCCAGTTCTCGGACTGCGCGAATCGCCCCGTCCGAGCCTTCCAGCGGGTCGGTGAATACGATGTCCACGCCGTAAGCACGCAGAATGGCGACGCGCTCCCGGCTGACATTCTCTGGCAGAAACAGCTTGACGCGATAGCCTTTGGCCGCGCCGATCATGGCGTAGGCGATGCCAGTGTTGCCGCTGGTGCTGTCCAGCAGAATTTTTTCGGGGTTGAGCTGGCCGCTGCGTTCCGCTTCGCGAATGATGTTGGAGGCAGCGCGATCTTTGACGCTGCCGCCGGGGTTCATCCATTCGGCTTTAGCATAAACGGCCACCTCCTGGGGCAAGTGCGCCGTGATGCGGCGGAAGCCGAGCAGGGGGGTGTTACCGATGAGCGAGTCGATATTGGCGGCGTCTACCACCGGGAGGGTGTTCAGTTGCAGGTTGAGCAGTGCCATGTTGCAGTTTCCAGTTCTCAGTGTTCAATTTTCAGGATGATTGCGACAAACAAAACGGCCAGCCGCAAAATAAAAGCGTGGTCTACACCCCCTTTGGGACGTACCACGCTTCTTTCTGCTGCTGACCGTGCAAAGGTCAGATAAATTACTTATTCAGCCGTCTGAAGTTGGTCAACGCCCCCACTTCAGACAACAACACAGGCAGGTCGGATTCATGAGTTTATCGTTCGCCATTATTCATCAATAGATAGCAGTCTAACGAACCTGACGCCGAAAGTCAATGCGGCGCGCGGAACATTATTCGGACGCTCATGCGGAAGGCGATCTTACGGCGCTTCCAAGGTGAATACGGTAATTTCCGGGCGGCAGTTGAAGCGCACCGCCGGATTGACCGTGCCGACGCCGCGATTGGTGTACTGAATCATCTCACCAACCTGATAGCGTCCCAGCGGATACTTTTCGCCGTAGCGCGGCGTAACGATTGGCCCCAGAAACGGAATGATGACCTGACCACCATGCGAGTGACCGGAAAGTTGTAAATCGAAACGCCCGGTTGGCGCGCTAATGTCGGCGTAATCCGGTTCGTGCGCTAGCAGCAGCGCCGCGCCGTCCGCTGGAAGCGCTGCCAGTACGTCGTCCAGCCTGTCCTGCCGCTCCCAGTAATCGTCTACCCCGGCGATGTGCAGGCTATCCCCGCCTCGCGCGATTGTCCGAACACCGTTGCTGACATCGGCGACACTGCTCTGCGCCAGAATCCCGCGCACGAAATTGGCATCTGTCCAGTGGTCGTGGTTGCCCAGGACCGCATATACCCCGTCAACTGCCTGCAAACGGCTGAGTCCGGTGATCAGACCCGGCGCGAGGCGGGAAAGATCGCCATACGTCACGAAATCGCCGGTGATGGCTACCGCGTCCGGGTTCTGCTGATTGATGAGATCGGCAATAGCGGCCAGATGTTCCGGCGTCATCCCCGTTCCCATATGAATATCGCTGATCTGGACGAGGCGGTAGCCGTCGAAGGCCCGTGCCAGCCGGGGCAACCGCAGAGCGATCGGGTTAACGTCCAGCCAGCGCGGCTCGACATCGCGGGCATAGGCATAACCGCCGACACTCGTGCCAGCGGCGGCAAACGCGCCCGCCGCGCTCAGTTTGAGAAATTTTCTGCGGGAGATCAGGGGCATTCGTTTACTTCACCCGCGTAAACATGATGGTCTTTTCTCATGGTTCATCCTTCAATCTCACAGTCGTCATGTGACAACTTTAGCTCATTTATCTCAACTATCAACACAACCCAGCACCTAGCGGCTCATGATGACAAAAATGCCCGATTCACATTTTCCCCATTTTCACCACCCATCGTCAGCAGCCTCTACTCCGTTGTTCACGCGGAAGCTGAGCTGGTTTCTATAGACTTATTATGAACCCTCGCTCTTCAGACGCCGGTAATGGCTGCGGACTTTGGCGCGGTTGCCGCATGACTTCATATCACACCAGCGGCGGCTGTGGTTTTTGCTGGTATCGAGGAAGAGCCAGGAACAGGCATCCCCGGCACACTCGTGGACATGATGAAGCTGCCCGGCACGCAGCAGTTCCGCTGCCGACGCCAGCACCGGCCACAATGGAGCTTCCAGCGCATCACCCTCCCCGCCCCATGCCCAGCCATAGCCGGAAGCGTTCGCCATCACATGCAACCGGATTTGATGCAGCAGCGCATTAAAGGCCGAAAAATCCACTGTTTCCGGCTGGCGCCCGGCGGCAATGGCTGAAAAAATGCGGTAAATCAGCAGGCGAACCGCCAGCGCTCTGCTGCGAACCGCTTCAGCATCAGCAGGACGTGCGGCGGCTTCCGCCAGCAGATGAGCCGCGCTGTCCGCATCCAGAATTCTGGTCTGCTGCCCAAACGCGATCAGGTCAGTGTAGGTCAGCAGGTTTTCCGTCCACTCGGCATTCAGATCGCCATCAGCGGTGTTGGCAAAATCAAGGCAGAGCCAGCCGCCGCTCAATTCAAAGGTTTTCATGGTTTCCAGCATTGACTCACCCCACATAACCAGCATAGGCAGCTTGACAGGTTATGAAAAATTGTGCTATATTGTAACTATCAAAAGCAGTATAGCAGGTTAAGTGCATTCTGTAAAGAAAGGATGGCCACGATGGTTTACCCTTACCAAGTGGAGATGGAAAACCGCCGGAACGATTTGCTGCGGGAAGCGGCGATGCGGCGGCTGGCAAAGGAAATCCGCGCGAGCAATCAGCCTATGAACCCTTTTCACTACAGCCTGCTGGCCGCGCTGGGTCGTCGCCTGAGCGCCTGGGGGAACGGCTTGCAGGCACACTATCAACAGCCTGCGCCATTCCTGTTGGAAGCAACTGCTGAAGAAGCATGATACGAGGGATGAAGCATGTTTGACTGGATGCAGGAAATACGTTTTGAGCGTTCCCAGGAACGGGAACTGGACAGCGATTATCAGATTTTGTTAACCGAAATAGGCCAACCCGCGCCGCGCCATCATGTGCTGTTGGCCGGTCTGGGACGCTGGTTGAGCACCTGGGGCGATGATCTTCAGAAACATTATGATCTCAACCAGCAGGGGGCTGTGCATGAATCGGACTGATTTGCTGACAGCGATTGAAGCCGGACGAGCGGAACTGAACGAGTTGTGGAGCGGGGTGGGTGAAAATGCATTGACGCAGCGCCCCGGCCCACAGGTCGATTGGTCGGTCAAGGATTTGATGGCGCACCTGGCCTACTGGGAACAAACCATCGCAGACTGTATCCGCCAGGCGATGCATGGGGAGTCCCCCAACTGGGATGTGGATGTAGACGCCGAAAATGCACGGCTGCTGGCGCTTACTGAAGGTCGTTCGCTGGCGCAAGTACGCCAGGATTTTCAGACATCGCTGGAGGCGGTCAGGCTGCTGCTGGACGACCTTACCGAGGAAGACTTCAGCTCACCGGAGCGTTTCGACTGGTTACATGGCAACCCGGCGTGGATGACTCTGGCAGATAACAGTTTCCAGCACTACGCCGAACACCTGCCGGATTTACGCCGCTGGCGTGAAAGCCTCGACGCCAATAGCTGAAAGCGGAGCGTGTTTCCACGCTCCACCCTCGCAGGAAAATTCAGGCGGGGAGAGCGGCGACAACTTCGATTTCGATCAGGATGTCGTCGCGGAATAAACGCCGTACCTCAATCAGTGAGCTGGCAGGCGGGTTAGCGGTATTGATGTACTCGTTCCGCACCGTTCGCACAATCTGGAGCTGTGAGGCGTCCAGCAGGAAATAGGTGAATTTCGCCACATTGTTGAAGTCCCCGCCGACTGCCGCCAGCGCAGCTTTCAGATTTTCAAAGACCTGCCGGGTCTGCGCTTCAAGGTCGCCTGCCCCCACCAGGTTGCCGGATGAATCGAGCGGCACCTGCCCGGAAATATAGACCATGCGCCCGCTCACTACCTCGACCACATGGCTATAACCGGTGGGCGCGGCAATCGCTGGTGGGTTAATAAAATTCAGCTTCACTCCGTCAGTCACAGATTTGTCCTCCCAGGCATAAAATCCAGCAGTTAGTATTCATCCGGCAGGGGAGAATTTCAACCCTCCTCAAAGCCAGTGTCAGGCCGGACGGACGATGAATTCCTGCACCACCTCCGGCTGACGGGCGAGTATACCTTCCGGGTCGGCCTGTATCTCGGCACGGGTGTAGGGTTCGATTCCATAAGTCGTGATGCGGAGCGCCTGCGTTTCAGCATCAATATCGAACTCTGTCCAGCCGAATACATTGGTTGCCGTCCAGGAGCCTTTGACCAGTTCAAAATCCAGTTTGTTTACATCGCTTTCCAGTCCGACGAACGGATAATTGAGCGGCTCAGCCTGGGCATTGATGATAGCCGCGATGAATGCCTCTTTCTCTTCATAGCTGCCATCGCGGTAAGCCGCGACCTGTTCTTCAGTGAATAGGCCAATCTGATAACCGAGATCGACGACAGTTGGGCCAAAAGGAGCATCGAAGGCGACTGACCCGGTGGTGATTTCAAACGAATTCGTCGGCTTGCCTTCCCCCAGCGGCACTTCCTGGTAAGTGAGATCGTTGACAATCGTTCCGTGAATATCCGCCGAGATGAAGACAACATTGGGGATATTGTTATCAGCCACAAATTTCAGAATGGCCGCGCGCTCGGCGGCAAACCCTTCGTAGCGATCTTCCGCGTATACCAGGCCGAGGTTTTGAATCGGCTCCGGCACAATCACAAATTTCCAGGTGATGCCATCGTCATGGGCCTGTTGCAGGTCAGCCAGCAGCGCTTCCAGTTGCGCCAGGCCGAGCATGGTGCGTTCGGCGTTGCAGGCCTGCGCGAGGAAGCCAAAGATTTTGAGCCGGTTTTCCAGATCATCCAGACGTGGAAGCGGGGCACTGCGGAACGAGCGATTGTCCAGCACAAAAATTGCGGCATCCCTGCCATAAGTGAAATGACGATAGAGTTTGGGCTTGCCATCCATCAGTGCTTCGCCCGTACCATCCCACTTTTCATCGCGCACCGGGTTGTATTCGACATAAGCCTGCATCCCGTTTTTATACAAGTCGGTTTCATTGACAAACGCGCCTTCGTAGTCGGCAAAACGCGGATCATATGAGGGCTGTGCGCCGCCCGCGAAGTCATTGGTCACTTCATGATCGTCAATCGTCGGGATGAAAGCCATATTTGACCGGATGGCTGACCAGTAATTCTGGCCGAAGCGGGCGCTGTAGCCCTCGTTATGCTTGATGCGAAAGTCTGCGAGCGAAACCGCCTGCCGCGATTCGAGCGCGGGTGAAGGAAAGTCGGAGTAGATGGTATCGCCGAGTCCGACAAAAAATTCGAGGTCGCGCTCGGTCACGTTGCTGATAGACGGGTAGGGTGCGAGTTCGCCGCGCCAGTCACCGGAAACACCGAAGCGCAGCCCTGCAAACGTCCCCGCAGCAGCAGGGGTGCGAAAGCGGCCTATGGCTACACAGTCGGCGGTATCGCTGGCACGGTAAAAATAATCAGTGGCGGGCTGAAGATCACTGATTTCGACTTTAACAGGCAGCATTGGCTCGGTGACCTGGGCTGTCAGCGTCCCCAGAATGGTGCTGAAATCTTCTGCGGCAGCGTACTCGAAAGTGACCGCGCCAGAAGCGGTGCTATGCGCCCAGAGAACAGCGCTGGTCTGTGTCACCTCGCCAGCGGCTACGCCATTGGGCATGATGTCGCCATAATAAGCGGCGGCCAGCGCTTCACGGGTGGGTGGGATGCCCAATCTGGTCAGGCTGGCAGCAGCGAAGGCGGCGAAACTGGCACCGAGGAACTGACGACGCGACATGCCCGCTTGAACTTCAGCGCGGGTAGGCTGCGTCACAGGCTTTCGCAGTGGGGAAGAATCGCTTAACTTCCGGTCTAATTTCGACATGGGGTTGTGCCTCTTAAGAAGTGTTCAATAAATGAGGGTGCAGCAGAAGATTTCAAATCTCCTGCTGGAAAGACTTATTACAATATTGAAGTATAGCCTGATTTGTGAAACTGTATTTTAAGGAATATGAGTCAGATGGTTAAGACTTTCGCCCATAAACAATGTAGGCACCGCTGGCACGCAGCCGCAGCCGCCGCACCCCATCTTCTCCCCGCGCCAGCCGGTATACGCCTTCGACAAGACGCTGCAAGCCGTAACCCACCTGCCGAAAATATCCCGGCGTGAGGACATGGGAGAGTGCCGCCGGAATGATGCCCCAGCCCGTCCATAAATCGTCCAGCGTGTAGCCGCTGCCGCGCAGCAGGGCATTCCAACCATCGGGCGTCAGATGAAAATAAGACGAACCGTGCCACGCTTCCCAGAAACTCGCCCCGCCAAGAAAGCTGCCACCTGGCCGCGTCACACGCGCAATTTCAAGCATCGCCAGAAACGGGTTGTAGAGATCTTCACAAACGGCTGTCGAAATAACCATATCGAATGACGCATCGGTTAACGGCAGGCGGTGGGCATCGGCCAGCAGCGCTGCCCCTGTCGCGCTCCAGTCCAGCGGCAGCACATTTTTGAAGCCGAGCGATTCCAGATAGCGGCTATTGCCACCTCCGCCGCAACCAAGATCGAGAATACGGGCGTCCGGGCCGCGTTCCCGGTACAACTGCTGGCAGTAATACTGCATTCCCCGGTCAAGTTTCGTGCCAAAACGCCGTTTAAATTCGGCGTCTGACAGGGCTTCAAATGACTGGTTGACAGCGCGAAAACCTTCGCGTGCAAGCTGGTAGCGATCAAGCGGCGTGTGGGGAACGCTGAATGTCAGTTCAATTGTCTGTGGCCGGTCAACCACGCGAAAATCGGGAATTGTCCGGCCTTTGACATCCGCCGTTGCTGGCTGGAAGCCGCAGGCCGGGCAAACCCAATCTGTGCCGTTGAATTGAAGCGCTGTCTTATCAAGTGGACAGGCAAGGATACCGGCCCAGGTGTGGAATTCAGTCATTTTGGCTACCTTTTGTGTGCGGCTTGAATAGTACACGGCGGCGGGCATATAATCCAGCATATTCAAGGAGTCTGTACATGGCCGATGAAGATGCCATTCGCCGGGCAGTTGCAGCTTCGCTGCGCCGCCAGTTGAAGCCTGAAAATTCGCGCCCGATTATCGACGAGGAAGCTATTAGCGCTGTGCCGGAAGGCGGGACGCTGCGACTGCCGCCGGGCGCGATTGTGACCCCACTGGCGGGGACGCTGGCGCTGGAACGGCGCATCACCCTAGTCGCAAACGGTGAGGTTTACGCCTCCACAGAGGGGCAGACAGTCGCTATTGGCGCGGATCATGGCGGCTTCGGCCTCAAGGAAATTCTGAAGGCTGGCCTTCAGGCACACTACACCGTGATTGACTGCGGCACGGACAGCACAGCGGCTGTCGATTACCCGGATTTCGCGCTGGCGGTGGCGCAGCAGGTGAGCAGCGGGCGGGCATGGCGCGGCATCATGATCGATGGCGCGGGCATTGGGTCGTGCATGGTCGCCAATAAAGTAGCGGGTGTGCGGGCGGCACTGTGTTACGATTATGCGACGGCTGTCAACAGCCGCGAGCACAACGACGCCAATGTACTGACGTTGGGCGCGGGTCTGATTGGCGAAGCGCTGGCAAAACAGATTGTCGATACCTGGCTGAAGACTCCCTTTGGCGGCGGTCGTCACGCGCGGCGGGTAGACAAAATCATCGCGCTGGACAGGCAGTTGAAAACTTAGCTGAAGCGAGGATATTCAGTCGCTATTGGGTGAAATTCGCTGGAACTATGAGCAGGATAAATCACGATGAAACGTGTCAGCAGCAGCGATTTTGAACAGATTGTGGACGAGATTACGCGGCAGGTGGTCTCACGACTGGAAGGCGAAGGAAGCAGCGCGGCGACTAAAAATGGGGCCTCTGGCGGCTGCGACTGCGCCGATGGGCGCTGTGTCCATGCGTGCAGTGACCGGGTGAAACAGGTGGTGGCGACCGGGGCGGGGCGCATCACCTCCGGGCTAGGTTATATTCCGCGTGATTTAAGTATTGCCCGCATGATCGATCACACGCTGCTAAAGCCGGACGCCAGCGCTGCTGAAATCGCGCAGTTATGCCGCGAGGCGCGGGAGTACCATTTCGCCTCGGTGTGCGTCAACAGCGCCTATGTGCCATTGTGCGCCGATCTGCTCAAGGGCAGCGATGTGGCAGTCTGTACCGTAGTGGGCTTCCCGTTAGGCGCGTCTCCGGCAGAAGTGAAGGCATACGAGGCACAGCTTGCCATTCAGAATGGTGCAAACGAGATTGACATGGTGATGAACATTGGCGCCTTGAAAAGCCGGGATGTCCGGGCGCTGCATCACGACATCGCGGCGGTAGTGGCTGCCAGCCACGCGCATAATGTCATTTGCAAGGTCATCCTGGAAACTTCCAAGCTGAATGACGAAGAAAAAGTGATCGCCTGTCAGGTGGCGAAGGTGGCCGGGGCGGATTTTGTTAAGACCAGCACTGGCTTCGGCGGCGGCGGTGCGACGGCGGGCGACATCGCGCTCATGCGAAAAGTCGTCGGGCCGAATATCGGAGTTAAAGCATCTGGCGGGGTGCGGAATTATGCCGACGCCCAGGCGATGGTGCAGGCCGGCGCGACCCGTATTGGCGCGAGCGCGGGGGTAGCGATTGTGAAAGCCGAGCGCGGGGAAAGCGTGGGCGAGAGCAGCGCGAAATACTAAGAAAACATTTGAATGTCAGGCGGGAAGGGGGCATTCAGCACGACAAAACATCTGTTCCAGGCAAAGGCGACACAATTTTCAGCGCCGCCTGCAACTGTAGTAGGTCGCTTGAGATGTTCGTCAATGAAAGTCTCTAAAACGGCGATCTTTCAGGCTCATTCAAAGCGTGACGCATCAATCCGCACAAACGTTGAATCTCCCAGCGCTGTGACAGTTTCTGCCGTGCCGAGTTCGCACAGCACCCGCGTCTTGTAACCGGCTTCGCCTTCCACCCAGGCCCGCAGGTGAATCGACTGATCCATCGGCGTCGGCTTCAGGTATTTGACGCTCAGCGAGCCAGTGACAGAAGCAATCAGCGGCAGCGTCCCCGGTTCGCGGCCTTCCGCCCGGTAGCCAAACGCCATCGCCGTCCAGTTAGAATGGCAGTCGATCAGTGAGGCAATTAACCCGCCGTAAGTAGCCCCTTTGAAGCCGGATGTGAAACGTGGCTGCGGCTTGAAGGTCGCCACCACATAGCGCCCATCCTGTGACCAGTAACTTTTAATATGCAGGCCATCCGGGTTAGCCGGGCCGCAGCCGTAGCAGGTGCCATCCGGCAGGCAAGTGTCCTGTAATGACGCTTCCATTTGTGTTCCCTTAATTTTTGTTGACATAATGATGTTGAAATTGCTACACTAACTATAATTTACTTTAAAAACGGGAAACAATCATGACGCAAACCCAGCCGCCACAGGATTATGTTTCCCCAACGGCCATTCCCAGCGCCGACCAGTTTGGCTTAGGCAAAACCCCCGGCCAGCGCGGTGCAGAAATTTTAGCAGGTTTCCGGGCAGAAAAACTGCCTTCGCCCGAAACGCTGGCGCTTAGCCGCTGGTCAGGGCGGATTGTAGCGCGGCTGTTGATACGGCTGGCAGCCAGTGAAGGCGCGATCAATTATGTAGCATCACGCCCATCTATAATGGAAGGTCTGATGCGGCGGTCGCTGCCAACCACCAGCCAATCGGTCACTATTGTTGATCTGGCCGCCGGATTGTCCCCACGCGGCTTGCAAATGGCGGCGGCCATGCCCCAGGCGCGAGTCATCGAAATTGACCTGCCGGGCGTCATTCAGGATAAAAAGGAACGGCTGGCAAAAGCGGCTGGCGTCATTGTCCCGCCAAACCTGGAGATGCGTATAGCTGACCTGGGGACGGCACGGCTGGCCGATGTGCTGGATGGGCATCAAGTCGATGTGATCGCGGCGGAAGGTTTGATAGGCTATTTTTCCTTTGAAGAAGTTGACCATATGCTGCGGCGCATTCACGAGTCACTCAAACCGGGGGGCGTGTTCGTGACTGATGTCGCCTGGCAGGCCGGTCTGGACGCGGTAAAGCAGGTGGCCTCCTTTTTCAGCCGGCAGGCTGGAACGTTCAAAACTGTCACCAAAAATGAAGCTGAGGCGCGGGCGCTCTTCGAGAAGGCGGGTTATGCTGCCGCTGAGGTTTATCACGCCTCGCAGTTAGTCGCTGATTTCAAACTGCCAACGCCAATGATGGACATCGCCTTCTTCGCGGTGGCGCGAAAATGAAACTGCACCTCATGTTTCAGGTGATAAATTGAGTTTTCATACAGGTGAACGATTACGCAAGGTGTTTTTTACCCTATGCCTGATCGTTTATCTGCTCCTGTTGGCGAAACTCATCATCTTCAAATACCCCGACGACATGATGCAGCAGATACTCGCTGGTTGGTCAGTTGAGGGTTTTATGCGGCACATCAGCCGCGCCAATCTAATCCCCTTCAAAACAATTGCAGATGCTCTCTTCAACCAAGCACTGCCGACGGATATTCCGACGCTGGTCTACAATATTGGGGCGTTTGTGCCCGTCGGTTTTCTGCTGCCGCTCACTGCTGCACGTTTCAGGAAATGGCTGCCGACGCTGATCGCTGGTTTGCTGATTGCGCTGGCGTTTGAGCTGATTCAGCTTTTCACCATGTTGGGTGAGGCCGATGTCGATGACCTGATTTTAAATGCCACAGGGACACTGATCGGCTACGGCATTTTTCAGGCCGGTTTTGCACTTTACCACAAAATTTACAACCCGGCGCTCGTTCAGCCAATGTGAGCCATCTGATGGATGAAAGGGCGGACATCAAAAACCAGCAGTGGTGTCTATGACTACTTCTTAAACTGCGTACTTTCCCATTCTGCAAACAGGTCTTGCAGTTTCAGTCGTTGATATTTGCCGGTGGTCGTGACCGGGATTTCCGTCCCGAAGATGACCGCTTTTGGCGATTTCTCGAAGGGCATCCGCGCCCGACAGTGGGCGATGATTGTCTCCGCATCGACCTGTGCGCCGTCCTGTAACACCACATACGCGCCGATTTCCTCGCCGTAGTAGTTGTTGGGGAAGGCAATCGCCAGCGCCACCTTCACCCCCGGCACTTCCAGCATCACTTCTTCGATGCTGAACGGGTCATATTTGACGCCGCCCCGGTTGATGAGTTCCTTGATGCGTCCGGTGATGAAGAAGAAGTGCCGCCCCTGTGCATCGACCTCGTAAAAGCCCTCATCGCCGCTGCGAAACCAGCCGAATTTGAAGGTTTCGGCGTTGGCGTCCGGGCGTTTGAAATAACCCTGCATGACGTTATGCCCGCGAATACAGATTTCGCCGCGTTCCCCCGGCCCAAGCTGCATCCCGCTTCCGTCCGCTGCGAAAATCGCCATCTCATTCGGGTCAATCGGGCAGCCAATGCTGGGATAACCGAAATCCAGCAGCCAGCGTTTGTGTTCGTCCCACGACAGGTCAATCGGCAGAAAGCAGCTATAACAGGTGGTTTCGCTCAGGCCGTAGCCGTGCAGCACCGGCAGGCCGAAGCGATCCTCGAAGGCTTTGACCAGCGCCATCGAGAGCGTCCCCGCGCCGCAGTTCAGGTGACGGAAGCGTGTCATATCCTGCTGATGCAGGCCGTCTCCCCAGATTGGCGCACCTTTTGCGAGTTGTTGCTCGGCATGGTCGAGGCAGAATTGCAGCAGCGTCGGCACCACGCTGACGATCTGCACCCGTTCGGCGGCGATACGCGCCCAGAAGGTGCTGGACGAATAAGCGCGGTTCAGCACCACCGATGCGCCGACCAGCAGCGGCGTCACCAGCGTCATGACGATACCGTTGACGTGGTGAATCGGCAGCACGCACATCAGGCGCTGGTTGCCAGTGATGGCGTTCCATTGGGCGATCCCCTGGGCGTCGATCAGCAAATTGTACTGGGTCAGCACCACGCCTTTGGGTGCGCCGGTTGTGCCGCTGGTATAGACCAGCAGCGCTTCATCTTCCAGTGTTGGATCGGGGTCATCGCTGAAAAAGCTGTTGGGCAGGTTTTTCACCATCTCATGAAAATGGATGTAGTGTTCATCCGGTGTGCCGCCCACCTGTACTATCTGGCGGATATTGGGTGCGCCTAAATCCGGGTCATCCGCCGCGCCGTTGATTATCCGTTCGGCGCGTTCCAGATATTCGGCGCGGACGAGGCAGGTCACGGCTTCGCTGTTGCGGAGGATGAAGGCGATGCGGCGGTCATCTTCCGCAACATTCTGGGGGGCAACCGCCGCGCCGATCACCCAACAGGCGAAATAAATTACCACCGTGTCGCTGTGGTTGTAGCCGATGGTCGCCACGCGGTCGCCGCGCCGCACGCCCAAATCCTCATACAGAAAATGAGCTGCCTGATGCACACGGGCGTTGAATTCAGCATAGGTCAGTTCTTCGCGGTTTCCGTCGGCGTCGTAGTGAATCAGGAACACTTTTTCCGGCGTCGTCCGCGCGTGGAGCGACAGCACCGCCCGGAGATTGCTGAACGGCACTTTGTAGTGTGTCGGCGAAATGCCGTTCACGCTTTGCGCCTTCAGGATGTTTTCCAGCGTTATATCATCGACGCCATGAGGGATGGACACAGGCCAGTCCTTTCAAAGCCGTTTACCAGAACTGGCCTGATTATAGGCATTACGCCGGGGTAATTTCAAATCCCGCCGCGATCAGGCTCGATGGCAGCGGCTGATCTTCAATCCACGCCCGCGTCATGGCATTGAACAGGTCGGGATTTTCGCCGTTCCAACCGTGATGCACCCCCGGCGCGTACACACCCACCGCCCCCGGCACGCGCTCCGCCAACTGCCGCACGCCTTACCGGTTGAAGGGGATGTCTTTTTCGACAGTTGCGAAGAGCGCGGGTGTCGTAATCGTGTTCAGATCAGCCAGCGGCTTAAAGTCCGTCATCTCCTGAATCATCTGCTTAAACGATGGCATCGACAGCGCCTCAATGCTCTCCTGATAGGCGGGCATCACATCGGGCGGCAAGTGTAACAGCCGTGCGAAAATCTGCTTACCGAAGCGCGTCGGCAAAATGGCGGACATCAACCCGCCCTGTAACTGCATCTGCAAACGCGGCGGCGCATCGGCGAACGCGCCCGTCATAACCGCCCGCGTGATGAGTTGAGGATGATGTACCAGCAGGTGCAACCCCGTCACTGCCCCCAGCGACATCCCCACTAGATAGACGGGTTTATGGCCGATGGTTTTTTCGATGAATTCCGCTACGCATTCCGCCGCCTGGTTGAACGATTCCCACGCCACCGAGCCGCCGTGTCCCGGCAGATCAACATTGTAGCAGTCGTAATCGGCGAAGTGCTGGATTTGGTCGTGCCACATCCACTGTCCCATTGCCATACCATGCAGGAAGATGATGGCCGGGGCATCTTCTGTGCCGCTGCGCGTAAATGTTAGGCTATTCATGTGTAGTGTCCTCCTTTGATGCAGGGGTGTCCGTTTCGGGTATCGCGATGCCGGTGAAAATCCATGACCGCGCGTCACTGTCACCACCTGCGCGAGACTGGTCTTTATAAGGGGCGAGCAGGGCATCCATTTGCTGATTGAGTGCTTGCAGTTCATCGAATGTCAGGTACAGGCGGTGCTGGCTGTAAAAGGCCGGTGGTGCGCCGGTTAGTGGCTGTGCCTGTGCCTTCTGGAAATCCGCCAGCAGCAGCGCGATGAAGGTGGTGAACAGCACGTCATTTTCTTCTGGCGAGAGGGCAGCGGCGGTTTCAACATCAATCCGCCCCGCTCCCTGCACCAGCGTCAGTTCGCGTTCGATGGTTCCGCGCACTTTGCTCTCGCGGACGACGGTCAAAATGCCGCCTTCCAGCAGGAGATTAATGTGCCGGTACAGCGTGGTTTGCGCCACATCCGGCAGCAGTTCTGCCACCTGCTGGGTTGTCAGTACCCGATTCGCCAGCGTCAGAATGAGGCGCATCCGAATAGGATGCGAAACCAGTTCAATTCGATTCAGTGTCGCCCTCTTTGCTTCCATATATTGATTATATTCCCATTAAATGGAAATAGTCAAGTTGGAGTTTTTATGTGATCCGTACCCGATGTAGGTTCAAATTGTGTATATCTGTGAGGAAGGTGGACTTTTTCAACAAGCTGCCTGAATGGGCGATGTGCGGGGTGGGTTGTAGCGGCAAGCCAGAGAGCGTTTTATCCTGAATGTCACAAGTTATCCATAAGGTTTAAAACCCTATGTATTGTGTATAATGAAATAAACTGATATATGCAAGCGGTTACAAATGCTAAATCTAATCCTTAAATTGTTATTTTAAGATAGTTTTTTAAAAGAGGCGGCAAATGCAGCCCAAACCCTCTGCCAATGAGCGTCACCCACTCTGGATGCTCCGCCTTCGTAATATTGGAATCGCACCCCTGCGCGCCTGGCGCTGGCTGACAAAGGTATACAGCGATGACCCAATTCGCCTCGCGCTCAATCGCGGCTTCGCCCACATCATTATTGCCTTTAATGTCCTCAGCGCCATATTCATTTTTGTATCATTGGCCGCTGGTGAATCAGCTTCCGCTGTGGTGACCACCTTCTCGGTACTAGTACACACACTCATCTGGTGGCTGAACCGGCGGGGAACAACTTACGGGGCGACCCTGTATGTATTGTGGCTGATCGCAACTTTTGTATTGGTGTCCCCACCCGCCAGTTATGCTGGCGCGGATACGCCTATTCCACTGCTCCTGATTTTCCCCATTATCACGGCTTCATTATTTATCCGTCCGCGCGCTGGCTTATGGGCTTTAATTCTGACGATGACCGTTCTCGGTATCCAGCTTTACTCCTCGGATGTGCCGCGCCAATACATCGAACGTTTCCTGATTATTGGAACCCTTGATTTAATTGCCATTACCGTTTTCCTTACGGTCGGCGCTGCTATGTTCTGGCGTGCTTTACGTGATTCCATAGCCGCCAACGGCGCTTTGCGCCGCCAGCAGGAGCAGTTCCATTACGCGGCTCTGGCTACGCAGGATGCCATCTACGATCGGGATTTGCTCACTAACATCGTGATACGAAATGAAGCGTATCGAAGGCTTTATGCCTCGGATGAGCCGAAAGCAGGCGTGCAAACATGGTGGGAAGATCATGTTCACCCCGACGATTATGAACGCGTGATGGCCAGTATGCAGGCTGCCTTTCAGGCGCATAATGATTTCTGGTCAGATGAATACCGCCTGCGCCGCCTTGACGGCCAATACGCGACCGTCGTTGATCGCGCTTATATTCTCTACGACCTAACCGGACAGCCCATTCGAATGATTGGGGCGATGACCGATATCACCCGGCGCAAACAAACCGAAGCCCGGATGCGTGCTTTGATTGACGCGATCCCAGACATGATTGTTCGCCATGACCGAGAAGGTCATTACCTGGACATCAAAGCTGCACCGTCTATCCCCCTGAATTACGCGATCCCAGACGCAATTGGGAAAACGGTTTGGGAAATGCTGCCCCACGACCCGAAGCTCGCTGAAGACCTTATCCGCACCATTGAAAAAGTGCTGGACACGGGCGAAATGGATGTTCGGGAATATAAACTGGTCTACGATGGTCAGATTATCTACCGGGAAAGGCGAACCGTTCCGACTGCCGCCGACGAAGTCATTATGTTGATTCAGGACATTACCAAGCGCAAACAGGCAGAGGCGGATTACCTGGAATTGGTGCTGGCGCGAGAGCGTGGGGAGCTGCTCAAAGAATTTGTCGATACCATCTCTCATGACCTCAAAACTCCGCTAACTATTATCAACACCAGCCTGTATCTGCTTGAGAGGGCAACCGATCCCGAAAATCAGCGTGTGAAACTCGAACAGATTAAACAGCAGGTCCAGCATCTTGCTAAACTCATTCAGGATATTCTCACTCTCTCCCGCCTGGACACACTTCCCGAACTCGCTGCTCAAGCCCTGAATATCAACCACCTTCTCCTTCAGATTCAAGCACAGTTGAGTCCTCTTGCGGAAGAACGTCGGCTGCATCTCAGTCCCAAGCTCGACCCGAATACTGCGCCCGTATGGGGCAATGAAGAAGATTTGCAACGTGCCTTCACCAATCTGATCGAGAACGCCTTACATTACACAGCGGCGGACGGTACCGTGACGATTCGAACGTTATCACAAGCGAATCAGGTCACAGTCGAAGTGAGCGATACGGGCATTGGCATTAGCGAGGCCGATCTTTCCCACATCTTTGAACACTTTTACCGCGCTGATGAAGCCCGAACCGTCGATACGCGCGGCACCGGGCTGGGGTTAGCCATCGTCAAGAAAATTGTGAATCGCCATCGCGGCAGCATCGAAGTCGAAAGTCGGGTTGGAGAAGGCAGTATTTTTCGCGTGAGACTACCTGCCGCGCCCAAGACCACCTGATTAACTGCCACTTTTGCCAGTACCCACCCGGTATAATCTCCGTTATGCTGTAACCTGAAATCAGGTTAACAGGAACAGGCATGGGACGAGGGAACAGACGTATGATGCATGGTGGTGGTGGCGGTTGGTGGATGTATATGCGGGCAGACGAGGAAGCCAAACCGCAGGTGAGTTGGGCGCTGCTGCGTCGGGTGCTGGCTTATGCCCGCCCTTACCGGACGCATATTATTCTGATGCTGGTGACAATTCTGGTGACAACCGGGCTGGGGCTGCTGACCCCATTGATCTTCCGCGATCTGATCGACAATGCCCTGCAAAACGGCGACAGCAACCGGCTGAACTGGCTGGCGCTGGGGCTGGTCGCTATCCCGATTTTTAACGGCGTTATCAGTGTTTTCCAGCGCCGGGTCAACTCCGCCATTGGCGAAGGCGTGATTTATGATCTGCGTGTGAGTCTGTTTTCCCACATTCAACGCATGTCGATTCGCTTTTTCACCAACACCAAAACCGGCGAGCTGATGAGCCGCCTGAATAATGATGTGGTGGGGGCGCAGCGGGCGATCAGCAGCACGATTGTGAGCATCATCACCAATCTGGTGACGGTCATTGCCACAATGGCGGTGATGCTGGCACTGGAATGGCGACTGACGATTCTGGGCGTGATGGTACTGCCGTTCTTTGTACTGATTGCGCGACGGTTAGGCGGGCGTCTGCGAGACATCGCGCGGGAACAGATGGAATACAATGCACAGATGAACGCCATGATGAACGAAACGCTCAATATCAGCGGGGCGCTGCTGGTGAAGCTGTTTGGCCGCAGCAATGACGAGATCAAACGGTTCGATGACCGGGCGGGGAAGGTGCGCGACACTGGCATCAAACAGGCTGTCTGGGGTAGTCAGTTTTTTGTCGTGATCGGCATGGTGAGCGTGATCGGGACGGCGTTGGTGTACTGGGTGGGCGGCCACCTGGTTTTGCAGGGCGTTTTTACCGTCGGCACCATTGTGGCTTTCGGCTCGTATCTGACGCAGTTGTATGGCCCGCTGCAAGCCCTGACTAATGCACCGGTTGATTTTGCGACTTCGATGGTCAGCTTCGAGCGCGTCTTTGAAGTGGTTGATCTGCCGCTGGAAATTGCCGACAAAGCGGGAGCAATCGTTTTAAAGGATGTGCGCGGCGAACTGGTTTTTGATGATGTGTCTTTCCGCTATGAAGTGCGTGAAGAAAACCTACTGAGTGATGTCAGCCGTCCCGGACGGATGGATAATATTGAACGCGCCCTCAGCGGTGGCGATGTACTGAAAGAGGGCAATTCGCATCCCGACGGAAGTTTGCTGCCCCAGAAACGTCCGCTCATCAACGGCCATCATCAGGCACGGGAACAGGCGCTCGACAATATTTCATTCACGATTCAGCGGGGCCAACTGGCGGCGCTGGTTGGGCCAAGCGGCGCGGGCAAAACGACCATGACCTATCTCATTCCGCGCCTGTATGATCCCAGCGAAGGGCGGATTTTGCTTGACGGCCACGACCTGCGCGATGTGACGCTTGATTCACTGGCGGCGCAGATTGGCATGGTGACACAGGAAACACATCTGTTCCATGACACTATTCGCACCAATCTGACTTATGCACGGCTGGATGCGACTCAGGCAGAAATTGAGGCGGCTTGCCGGGCGGCTAATATCCATGATTTCATCATGGGAATGCCGGATGGTTATGAGACTGTGGTGGGCGAGCGCGGCTACCGCCTGAGCGGCGGCGAAAAGCAGCGCATCGCCATCGCCCGCGTCATCCTCAAAAATCCGCGCATTCTGGTGCTGGACGAAGCCACCAGCCATCTCGACAGCCAGAGCGAAGCGCTGATTCAGGACGCGCTGAAAACGGTGATGGCTGGGCGGACGAGCATCGTCATCGCCCACCGCCTCAGCACCATTTTAGCGGCAGACATCATTCTGGTGCTGGACCGGGGACGGATTGTAGAGCGCGGCACACACGACGAGCTGCTGGCGATGGATGGTTTGTATGCCCACCTATACGAGACACAATTCAAAGCGACCGCGCGGGATGGTGTAGAATAGGATTAATCAACTAGGGATTTTGCCCCTGCCTAGCAGTTAGAACAGGGGCAAATTTCAGATGGAAATGAGATAGTTTATCTTCGCCCTTGTCCTGTCAACCAGGTGTAGCCAAGAACGAAAACGAATAATGCCCCGAAAGCACCTATGCAGACACCTTCTAGCCCGCGATTTAGTGTTAGACCGAAGATTATGCCTCCTATAACGAAAACGGTAGAGATTGCAGTTATGACAGGTGGGAATGGCTGTTGCATAATTTGTCACATCCCAATATAACCAATACGCCGTGCGTCACTTGCCTTTTTGCCGCAACGCGGGCAACCGTTGACCCCGCAACCGCTACCGCCGCCCCAACCAGATTTGATGCAGAAAATATGACCGCATTTACATTGGGACAGTTGCACACTTTTCTCTGTATTACCACAACCTGGACAACTTCCGTACTTTGCCATGCTAAATGTCTCCTTATACTAATCGTTTGATCGTTCATTTGCCTTTGATCGCACCTACAGTTGCGTAGATCGCTATCAGGCAGATAAACCCACCTACAAAACCGATGCCTTCTGTTTTCCCATTAGCGAATACACACAAAAGACCACCAACAATCCAGAAGGCAACTACTATTCCGCAGCCACTACATCCATTAGATGAGGCTGGAGCAGCTACAAATTCTAAAATTACCACAATGAAACTTTTATCATTTTTGCCCATCAGCTTGCCTTATTTAATGGCTATTTGCTGCATGTTAGCCGGAAAACTATGGAATCAAGCAAATTTGCAATTACTTGCAATAGGTGCAATAAATTCCCGTAACACTATAATAAGTAGTTCTATGAATGTTTTGAGAAAATGATTGAGGTGCGTTGTCAGAAACTAAAGTGTCTGGCTGTCGATAATCACGTCCACTGAAGTGTACAATTCTCTTTTCTTTCATGGAAATACTTATGTAATTGCCAATGGATTAGACAATTGTGAGGAACGAGGACTATATCGTGTCAAACGAGAAGAACTTTCGTAATTATATAAAAATTATAATTTATAAATATTATGGAGATACACTTCAAACGCAGTATAGAAAAGTATTCGGTTTAAGTCATACTACACTGTGGCGTACAATAGAGGGAGAGAATCTTCTCAGTAGAAAAAGTTTCTATCGATTGATTGAAGCATTCAAGACAAAAAATATACCTAAAGAAGAACTTGAAATGCTTGAGAAGCTTTATCTAACAGCCCGCGAAGAAAAATATTATAATGAATTATACATTGGCACAGAAGAAATAAATGATATACCCCAACCTGAAACCATTTTAGGGATGTCTTTCAAAGGAAGTATGATTTGGGAGATAGGTAATCTTCAATTATTCACCCGCAAGAACCGCAAGATATTTCTCTTGATTATTTTTATTGGGATACTCGCCATTATTGGGTTTTTATTACTTCAGGAATTAATGCGCCCCACACTTGTACAAAACAATAAAGCTTGGAGTCCTGAATATCAGGACTTTCAAGGGATTACGATGGCTAAAGTGCCATCGGGCTGTTTTACAATGGGTAGCTTACAAGGCATGGAAAACGAAAACCCAACTAGTCGAGTTTGTTTTGACAGTCCTTTTTGGATAGGAAAAACAGAAGTAACTAATGGTGAATTTGGCTCACCCCCTGATACAGCTTGTAATACCAATCAAGTTGACAAGCAGAGCCTTGTTAATGGAATTGGAGATGATTACCCACATAATTGTGTTACATGGCAGGAAGCGTTGGAATTCTGTCACACCAAAGGGATGAGGTTGCCAACGGAAGCTGAATGGGAATATGCTGTCAGAGGACCAGATAATTGGTTATATCCCTGGGGCAATGATCCCATCCCAGCTTATGCAATCGTTAGGACTGACTATAACAATCCGGCTAAAGCAGGAAAAATGCTTCCTGTGACCAGCAAACCTAATGACATCTCATGGGTGGGCGTTTATGATATGGCAGGTAGTTTGCGGGAATTCACCTCTACTATTTATGATACAGTGACAATAAATGGTGAAATTCGTTTCCCGTATCCTTACCGCTCTGATGACGGGCGCGAATCGCTTGAAAATAAGGGTACATCAAGCGATCTCATTAACCGTAATGACACGACAACGCTGCACGTTGTACGTGGAGGTGGTTTTGATAAAGGAGTCGAACGTGCTACAGGAACAATACGTCGATATGAATTTTTCGATTTTCGTTGGAATGAATATGGATTTCGTTGTGCCAAAGATTAATGGATGCTATTCACGTAAATACACCCGCAGGCTGTCCATCTCATCGCGGATGAGGGCAGTGGGCGGGTAGCGCAGAATTACGGCTGTCATCCAGAGGTCGCCAATCGAGCTGGCCGCGTTGAAAACACCCATAAGCGCGACGTAATATCCTGCCACATTCGGCAGCAGCCACATCAGCGCCAGCGCCAGCAGGGTCAAACCCAGAATTGGCGCCAGCGCGATGACGAGATATTCAGCACGTGTGAAGATGGCGTTGTCCGCCGTCGCATAAAATGCGCCCTTGCTGAGCATCATGCCGTAACGCGGGCGATGCCCTGCCCAGCGAATCGCCAGCCCATGCAGCCATTCGTGCAGCACGACGGTGACGATGAACAGCGGGATAATCCACAACCACCAGGGCCAGTCCGCGCCAAAACCACCGGGACGCGAACCGCGCAGGCGCAGCACCAGCATCCACCAGCCCGCAAACAACCCTATAGACACAGTCAGCGGGAGCAGGGCGGCGATATTCAAGGCCAGATAAGGACGCGGCGCGGTCAGAACGTGGTGTTTAACCTCACGATAGCCGGGTGGCAGTTGATGGATGGCTGACATGGTGATTTAACGCGGAACCTTCACCCATTCCGGGTCAGGTGTAATGTCATCTTGGGGGCGATTACCACTATCGGCGTAATTCGACTCAGAGAGGCGGTTCACCCATGTCAGCGTCATGTCATGGTCACAGGGAATCTGGCAGCTCAGGCGCACATCACCGATCAGTCCATCCTGCGCTAGGCGGTCACGTTCAGCCAGCGTCATGCGATCAGGTTCACCAGCGGCAAAGCGTACCCGGCAGGTGGTGCATTTGGCGTAACCACCACAGCGGTGCAGCATATCCACGCCGCCGTCTTCCAGCGCCAGCACGAGGCGTTT
This sequence comes from uncultured Anaerolineaceae bacterium, assembly GCA_964447795.1. Classification (GTDB taxonomy): domain Bacteria; phylum Chloroflexota; class Anaerolineae; order Aggregatilineales; family Phototrophicaceae; genus CFX2. The sequence goes on along the minus strand of CAYUTY010000018.1, from coordinate 39,841 downwards.
ACCGTTCGGTGCGTTGATGGTCTGTCCGCCGGGGAGGGTTACTACAGGCATCAGCATAATCCTTTAGGAGTCACAATCTCCCGCACAGTGTAACGATTAGCCCTCTCAGATGCAGGGGCACTCTGTTTTTCTATGAAAGTTCTAATCTAACGGCAATTATTCAAATGCTCGCCGTTTCACCAGCAGCCTGATAAATTTCCCATGCTTCATCAGGGGTTGCGTCGTGATGAATCATCGCCATGAATGCTTTAACAACCTGTGACGGATTGGGATGTTGATAGATATTACGCCCATACACCAGACCTTGCACGCCCTGCTGTAAGAAAGCGTAACTGCGTTCGAGTACTCCTTTCAAATCGTCTTTACCACCGCCGCGCACGAGTACAGGACACCGTGCTGCCTGGATCACTTCATGATAATCTTCGGGATTATCTGTCGGATCAGCTTTGATAATGTCTGCTCCAAGTTCCCGCGCTTGCCGCACGAGAGGCACGAGCTTATTTTTATCACCATCCACCTGATACCCCCCATTATTGGAATTGACCTGCATCACCAGCGGCTCAATCATCAGGGGCATACCATATTTCTCACACGCACCCCGTACCCGCGCAATATTGCTGATGGTCTGATAGTGCAATTCTGGCTCACCAGGAAGCAAGAGTAAATTCACGACCACGCAACTCGCATCCATACGGATGGCTTCCAGGATGGGTTCATCCTCATTCTGCAAGCGATTGAACATGTATTGATGAGTCGTGGGATTATAGGGGTTGCCAACATCCACCCGCATAACGAGTGCCGGTTTATTTTTGCCGGGGATGGATTGCAGCACATCACTTTGACCATAATTCATCTGAATAGCATCAGGATTTGCTTTGACAAGTTGCTTGACCACCGCAACAACATTTTCCAGACCATTTAGAAAGCTGTATTCATTAAAGACACCGTGATCGATAGCGACATCAAGACATTTGCCTGATTCGTTAAACATGCGCTTGAGTCGTACTTTGCTCGATTGATACATGAATTTAATTCCCCTCCATTGTTTCAGGTTTGAGTTTCATTCTGTAGCTTTGCTTCAATAATTGTGTTGTGCGATCAATTTCATCCTGCATCTCATCATCTGACCAGTCCAAGATTGGCGCGATAATTCCCGCCAGCTCCTGCAACAGCGGAATCGTGATGCTGCCGATCATTGCTAATGATGTTCGCCTGAGAACAAGATCACTCAAACGACTAACCCGCTCATATCTGGCGATAAATTCAACTTCACGGCGACTATAATCAGGGATGTGTTGCAGAGGATGATCCTGCTGCGACTGTAAATACTCAATGAATGCGGCACTGCGCGTACCATATCGCCTGAGCAGTGTTTCGATACGAGTTTTGTCAAGATTGCTATCACCCTGCCAGGTTTTAATCCACGCTTGCAGGTCGGTGTCAGTTACCGGGTAATTTAAACCGCCGCCAATTGGGATGTGGTGAGTATCCGTTTGTCGCTGCACACCCAACTGCGCCAAGACTTTATCAGCAACCTGTTCTGAAAAAGCGCGAAAGGTCGTCCATTTCCCGCCGATAAGTGCGTAAATCGGAAACTTAATGACGCCATTTGCCGGAATTATTTCGCAGTGATGATCGCGGCTGATTTGTCCGGTGGTTGATGCTTCACTATTCGGCAGCGGACGAACGCCGCAATAACGGAACAGAACATCCTGCTCACTTAACAGCACATCAGGAAATACATTGCGAATTGATTCTAAAATGTAAGCCATTTCTTCAGGCGTGCAGATAGCCTCATCAGGATTTTTGATATAAATATCCGTTGACCCAGCCAGCACCCGCCCCTGATAGGGAAACATGATACAAACACGTCCATCTGCATTCTCAAAATAAATCATTTGCCCTTTGAGGTCTTTTAGCAACTGGTCATTATCAATAATGAGATGCGAACCTTTTGTTCCACCTATCAACCGCGTATCACGGGTGAGAGCGGCATTGGTAAAATCAATCCATGCACCTGTCGCATTCACCACAATTTGTGGCTGAATGATTATGCGCTCCCCGTTTAATGTATCCGTCAGGTAAACCGTATGACCATCTGCGCTGTCTGCCCGCACATAGTTGATTGCTTTACTGTTCGGATGAGCCGTTTCTGCATCCAGGATGAGTTCTAATCCGAGTCGTTCAGGATAACTGATCCAGGCATCATAATAGGTTGCTGTGCAGACAATCTTTTTGTTCAGCAGCGGGCGTTCCGCCAATGATTTGTCGCGCGATGTGAAGGAATGTTTTGGCATGACGCCTTGCTTACGGGTATAAAAATCGTACATGCTCAATCCAGCTTTAATGAGCAATGCCCCACGATTGGATGGTTTTGAACGCAATCCCAAAAAGTTAAACATGGCTGACATCAACCCGGACGACCAGCTAAAAACAGGAATCGTAGTGGGTAAGGGCTGCACATAGTGTGGAGCGTTCTTTAGAAGCCGGTTGCGCTCGGCGAGTGATTCTTTTACCAGCCGAAATTCCCCATTTTCCAGGTAACGCAACCCGCCGTGAATCATGTGAGAGGATGCTGCGCTCGCGCCACTCAGAAAATCACCTTTATCCACAAGATAAGCGGCAACACCCTGAAGTGCCAGTTCACGGTATAACCCAGCACCATTGATTCCACCGCCAATAATCAGTACCGGGATGTCAGGCTTTTCACGCATAGCTTGAATGATGTCATGCCGTTTCATCCTGAAGTGTCCTTTCCTTGTTCTACGACATAGTTTTATGACACTTTCACAGTTTGCTGAGGCGATTCCATGCTTCGTTCATCACTTGAACCAGATTTTGATATTCAACAAAGCGTTCACGATAGAGGGCTGTGCGTTCATGGTCAGGCTGATAGCGATTTTTCACAATGACTGTTTTCTCAACAGCATCCTGATAGTTATCATAAACGCCCACACCAATGCCTGCACACATGGCTGCCCCGCGTGCACCCGTTTCTTCACCATCGACAACTTCCATCGGGATACCAATCGCGTCAGCAAACATCTGCCCCCAGACTGTACTGCGTGCTGCTCCACCCGTAAAACGTGCTATATCCATTTGAATATCACTGGATTTTAGCTTTTCAATGTGGCTCATATGCCCATAAACGACACCTTCATAAACAGCCCTTAGCAAATGATTTTTGGTATGCCAGCCAGCGACACCATAAAATCCAGCACGGGCATCTGCCTGGACGTTCGAGCCAAATAAGAAAGGATGGAAAAAGAGATTGCCGCTTCCGGCTTCAACCTGTTCAACGCTTTCGTTACAAATGTCATACACTGAGACGCCCCGCCGCACGGCTTCTGCGGCTTCTTCGGCACAGAAATGTGTCACAAACCATTCCAGATTGATCGCTGATGTTGCACTGGCTTCAATCGCCATATAGTGATCGGGGATGTAAATCGAATTCATGAAGAGTTGTTTATCGTCAACAGGTTGGGAAGTAACCACTTCATTGATGCCCCATGTTCCTGCAATAATGCAGGCCTGCCCGGTGTCAATGACCCCTGCGCCCAGAGCGGTTGCACTCACATCAAACAGCCCCCCGACGACAGGAGTTCCTTCCAATAGCCCGGTAACTTCCGCAGCTTTTGAGGTGTCTTTGCCTTCGACTTCGCAACTTTCAATGGTGCGGGCCAGTGCCTCCCGGCATTCTGTAATGTCATAAAATTTAAGCAATTCGTCAGAGTAGTTTCGCTGCCTAATGTCAAACAGGCTGCTGGCACTGACGTCGCTGTAATCTGTGCTGGTCTGCGCGGTAAGACAAAATTTGATGTAGTCCTTGCACAGCAGAATTGCGCCGATATTTTTGTAATTCTCCGGCTCATATGATTTGAGCCACGCCAGTAAAGCCGGGGGTTGTGCTGCCCATAACTGCTGATAAGTTTTTTGCCAGATTCCGTGATACTCACTGCTGGCATTCCATTTCGTGATGAAGGCATCGGCGCGGGTATCGAGCGACATGATTGAGGAACGCAGTGGTTGTCTCTCTTTATCGAGGAGATAGATGCCGTTACCATGTCCGCTGTTGCCGATTGCCAGAATTTGCCCTGGTGTAATAGCTGACTTTTCCAGTGCTTCTCTGATTGCATCTGCTGTATGCTGCCAGATAGCGAACATATCGGTTTCAGTCCAGCCAGTATGAGGATACTTTGCGATCACTTTGCGACTGCTATGCTGTACCTGTTTTCCGTGTACATCAAAAATGACCACTTTGATAACGGTTCCGCCAATATCAATGCCCACCAAATAATTTTTCATTTTCTCTCTCAAAAGATTTCAGGAATATCAGATTAACCTGACATTTTTTAGACATCCAGATGGCATTACAGACTCAGGCAGGTATCCCTGCAATGCGGATAACTTCACGGGCAGTCACATCGTCGGTGATAAGTGCATTGATATGTTCGCCGCGCAATGCCCCTAAAATACAGGCTGCTTTATATAAACCATTGCCAACACCAACAACCAGAGGGATATTGTGAATTTCATCGAGTGTCAAACCGACAATACGTTCGTTCTGAGGGATATCAACGAGTTCACCCTTAGAATTGATGTGATAGCCACAGAATTCACCGATTGCACCCGCGTTAGAAATGGCAGTTAATTCGTCATGGTTGATGTAGCCCGCGCGTAACGGCGCCGAATATTCGGGGGCTGTCGTTCCTATCCCTGTCAGCAGGATAGTCGCCTGTCGTGCCAGATTCAGCGTGCGCTGAATATTGAGATCGCTCAGTATAGCATCCCTGATGGCAGGGTTTTCCACCATCAAGGGTGAGTGCAGATAATAATGTTGGGCACCCAGTCGTTCAGCAAAATTCTGAACAAGTGCTACCCCATCTACCAGGGGATTTTCATGCCCTGACGCTCCGATAACCTGCACAATTCTGACATCTTCCATCTGTCCACGCGCTATCGATGTCGTGATTTCATAGACAGTGCGCCCCCATGTCACGCCAATAATCGTTCCACTGGTGATTAAGGGTTGTACGTACATCGCCGCTAATCGCCCCAATCGATTGAATACCTGACTATCGACAGTTAATTCAGTATTCAAGACGTAAACGGATTCCAGATCAAAATGATGCATCAATTGGTCTTCCAACAATTGATGGCGGTGAATGGGGAAATTGATACGAAATTCGATAACACCCAGCTCATGGGCTTCGGTCAAAAGGCGCGAAACACTGGAACGGGACACACCTTTACGCTTTGCAATATCGGCCTGATCGAGACTCTGTTCATAATATAGTTGAGCGACTTCGGCCAATAACTGCAAATGATCATCTGAAACGCTCTTCATATGTTTCACATTTGTTCATAGTTGAAAATGTGTGCAAATTATACTTATTCCTCTGCTTCCCTGTCAAGAAAGTGGTTTTGCCGCAATACTCCTGGCCCGCCTATTTAGCCTGCGCGTTCTACTTATCACCCACAACAAAAAAGAGGGCATGAGTTTTCACCCACACCCTCTCATCTGTTGACTACCAACCAGCGGCTCTAAAGCACATTCACCACATCCAGCAGACCTGGACGTGCCTCGTTCGCCGCGATGATGCCGTCTTTGGAGCCGACCACCACTACCAACCCATTTTTCGCCACCGCGTCCGCTGCCTCCGCGAACGCATGGAAATCGGCAGCCGTCGTCCCCAGCAGTTCATCACGGAACTGCTGCCGTACATCATCTGTATTGCCAATCAGGTGGTTCACCATCGAGGTATAACCCTTCGCATCCGGCAGCAGATAAGCATCCATCTGCCCAATCGCCCCGATGATGCTTCGCGTCAGCTCATCCTGGCTGATCTCCAGCGTCCGCAGGAAAGCGCCTGCTCCATCGTAATTATCCAGCGTACCCAGCAAATTCGGGTCACGATACGACAGGAAAGCGAAGTTACCCGCATGGTGATCGAATACCGTGAAGCCGCCGTAAGCCCCGCCCTGTACACGCAGCTTATCATGAATATAGGTCGTGTTCATGTACTGCAAAATCGCCCGGATCGAGCCACCCACCTGATGACCCAGCTTGTGCAGGTTCACGCCCTTGCCTACATAATTCACCTGTGCTGGAATCGTCAGCCCTTCACCCTGCTGCGAAAAAACCGGCGACCATGCCGACGACTCAACCAGATCAGCCGGCAAACCATCAATCAGACCGGAAAGCTGTGGCCGGAAAGCAGACCAGTTAGCCGCGTCCAAGGTCACGTTGAACAGCATCGCGTTCCGGTTTATCAGCCGCGTCCACACCTGTTTCAGCGACTCCAGTACCCCCGACCAGTCATTTTCGACCTGTTCCGCCAGCCTCCGCAGAAAGAACAGGTAATTGATACCGCTCATCTGCTCGCTGGCCCAGTCCGCCTCGGTGAAGTGGGAGCGCAAACGCAGGTTCGTGACAATATGCCCCGACGGTACGATTCGCGCTTCCTTACAAGCCTTTTCTTCCAGCACTATCTGGCGAAAGCGTTCCCGGTTGTCCAGATTAACGGTATGCAGAATGTCCTTCAGGATAGCGATCAGATCACCGGTCTGCGCTGCCATCGACTTACTCCGCAGCAGCAGCCAGGTTTCGCCCCGCTCTAATGTGCGCGAGGCCGAAGTCAGCAGTTCCGAGCGTATCCCGCCCGTCTGCCGCCCAATGCGCTGTGACAGCTTCACAAAATCCTCGTCCTGTGTGCCGAGTTCAACCAGCGCCCGCCCGAACAACTGCACATAGGGCAGCAGGTCAGCAGGCAGCGCGTGCAGGTCAAAACCAATGTCCAGGTAAGCCACGCCGTTCGTCGGCAGATCATGATACAACACCCGCGCCCCGCTCTCATTCAGCGTTTCCAGCGGGAATGTGCGTACCTGCTTATCCAGATCAGCCAGCGCCAGGCTCGGAATGGTAGCCAGCGCTTCCGGCGTGTTCGGCGTTTCCTGCATCTCTCGCAGCTTGTGCGTATTGTCGATGACTTCCTGCAATTCTTCATCTGTCATCGAAGCCTGAACTTCTTCCAGCCGTTCCCGTTCAGCGGCTTCACGCTTTTCCTTAACCGTCGCATCCGGCTCCAGCAGGATCGTCGAGCGGTGTGCGTTATCAATGAAGTAGCTGCCGATCAGCCCTTCAAAGAATTTTTCGCCCGCTGCCAGCCGGTCTTTGATGCGCTGAAGCGGCGCTTCAAACGACAGCGGAGCCATCGGGTCGCCTCCATGCATCCACGTCGGCAGCAGACCGATCATCAGCATCAGCCCACGCGGGAAGCGCCCGGTATTCAGCTCCCGGCGCTGGAATTCAATGGTATTCATGCTGGCCGCGACGGTATCCTTGTCGATGCCTTTCTCTGCCAGCTCATCCAGCGTATCCTGAATCAGCTTTTCGACCTTTTCCACATCCGCCGGGTCAATACCTTTCAAACCAGTGGCGAAATACATTTCCCGCTGGTACGGGCTGAGTCCTGCCCCGGTCAAATCCTCGCCCAAACCAGAGTCCAGCAGCGCTTTCCGCAGTGGAGAAGCAGGCGTGCCGATCAGAATATGTTCCAGGATTTCCAGCGCCAGCGCCTTCTCGACATCGGCGGTTTCCGTCAGCAGCCAGGCCAGCGTCACCATCGCTTTGTTCGCGCCTGCTTCTTCCCCGGCGTCATAGCCTTTGCTGGCGCGGCGCGGCCCATCCCAGCGCGGCTGGCTGGGAATATTGGTATTGACGTCGATACGCTCGAATTCAGCAATAAACTCATCAATGCGGCGCAGGCGCTCTTCCGGGCTGTCATCGCCATAGAAGTAAAAGCGTGCGTTGGACGGATGATAGTAGGTTTCGTGAAAACGCTTGAACTGAGCGTAAGTCAGGTCGGGGATGACCGCCGGGTCGCCGCCGGAATCGTTGCTGTAAATCGTATCCGGGTACAGCGCTTCTTCCGTATATTTGCCTACCAGCGCGTCCGGCGAGGAATAAGCGCCCTTCATCTCATTGAACACCACGCCCTTGAAGGTCAGCGGCGCATCGGCGGATTCCAGTTCGTAATGCCAGCCTTCCTGTTGCAGCGTCATCTCGCTGATGCGCGGGTAAAATACCGCATCCAGATACACATCTACCAGATTATAGAAGTCCTGCAAATTCTGGCTGGCAACCGGGTACAGTGTCATATCCGGGAAAGTCATCGCGTTCAGAAAGGTGTTGAGCGAACCCTTCACCAGTTCCATGAACGGCTCTTTCACCGGATACTTGCGCGAGCCACCCAGCACCGAATGTTCAAGAATATGCGGCAGACCGGTTGAGTCGGCGGGTGGGGTAGCGAAATTGACACCGAAGCATTTATTTTCATCGCTGTTTTCCAGCGACAGCAGTTGCGCCCCGGTGCGGATGTGACGATAGAGCTTCGCCTGTGTATTGATTTCCTTGATATGCTGCTCTTTGACGAGTTCAAAACCATGTAAATTCATTATCACGCTCCCCTCGTATTTATTTATGACGCGCTGGAATGTGCTTATCTCACTTGATAATCAGGTGATTGGTTCGATGTGTGACGCTGCACGCTGTTCAATCTGAATTGGTATCCGCCCATACGGGATTGTATATTATACCAATATGGGCGTCCTTTGTGTCAGCCTGTATGACGTGTCACATTACCTTCCCGGTGCAAGCCAGTAGCGGCTCCCGTCCCGTTCCCGCTTCAAAAATCCGAAATCAACCAGGTCACGTCGCAAGGTCAGATAATCATCGTGGACTTGCTGAAGGATCACATTCACTTCAGCTTCGCTGTATTCAACTGTTGCCTGAAACCTGCTTGCCAGCCAGCGGAGTACCACCAGCAGCTTGCCCCGTTTAGCCGGAATCCGCTTCAGCCGCCCGTTAAAGGTACAGTCGCGCAGCACCTTGCGGTCACTTTCCTCAAGCGGCAGTGCATCTATCCATGTGTTATCGGATTCTGGCACGCCCCATGTCAGCTTTTCGATGTCTGCCATCAGCGCCTTCAATTCCTCCAATCGCTGGCGATTGAGCCGGTAAAAGTGCTGATTACCTTCCGTTCGCAGGTTAATTAAACCTACCGCCCGCATTTTAGCTAAATGGTGTGACACCGTTGGTTCACTCAGGCCCAGTAAACCGGCCAGATCGCGCACGTTGCGTTCTTCATTGTCCAGCAAACTAATCATCCGCAAGCGGCTGTCATCCGCCAGCGCTTTCAGCAGATAGAGAAACAATCGATGTTCAGGTTGGGTCATGATACCCACCTCCAGAACTCTCTAACGATCTAATTAGATGTACATCTAATTAGAATTATATCGAAATAGCCTTCTGTGTCAAATCTACTTATGAAGATTGCTTAAAACAGATACAGTCCAACTTACATCCCTAAAGGTGTAAAATGATAGTGGATTTTAAGATTGAGGGGGCATACCGTGAGACGTGTAGCGATCATTGAGCGCATCCTGCGGAATAGAACCGAGTTTTTCACTGAAATCCGTGATGAACGTGGGCTGATGGACAAAATTCTGTCCATGTTACTGGCATCGCTGGTTTTCATGGCGATCTATGGCGCGGTAATGGGTGCTTCCAACAGTATCCAGCAGGTCGCCAGTTCCGCCATTAAGCTGCCGTTGTTGTTCCTGATAACCCTGCTCATCTGTACACCAACCCTCTACTTTTTCGGGCTGCTCTTTAACTCCAAACAGACCATTTTGCAGAATGTCGCGTTGGTGCTGACCGCCATGACTGTCACAGCAGTGCTGCTTGTCAGTTTTGCGCCCGTCACCCTCTTTTTCCTGACCACCACCGGCGAATATCAGTTTTTCAAACTGCTGAACGTCATCATCTTTGCGATCTCAGGCATAGGTGGGGTTGTCTTTCTGCGTGAAGGCTTCCGCGCCAGTGTCGATGCCGACAACCCGGTGGGAGCGGGGGCACGCCGGACAATTTTCATCCTCTGGATTGTGTTGTACGGCTTCGTCGGCAGCCAGATGGCCTGGACACTACGCCCCTTCATGGGTGTGCCGGATGAACCTTTCCAGGTCGTGCGCCAGACGGGCGGTAACTTCTATACCAATATTCTGTACAGCGTGGGCGACCTTTTCGGCCCGGACTCCAACCTGGGCGATTAAGACCATTAGCAATGGTCAGAGAAATGGACCTTACTCCCGCTATAATGGGTAGAAAAACAAGGTCATCTGCCCGTGAATGTTATCGAAACTGAGCGCCTGCTCATTCGCCACCTGACTCCTGACGACGCTGAGTTCATCATCGAACTGCTCAATGACCCGGACTTCATTGCGAATATCGCCGATCGCGGTGTGCGAACGACAGCAGATGCGATTAACTATATCGAAAACGGGCCGCGTGCCAGCTATCAGAAGCACGGCTTTGGCCTCTATTGTATAACGCTCAAAGAGTCCGGAGTGCCGATTGGCATGTGCGGCCTGATTAAACGCGATGCGCTGGAAGATGTTGATATTGGTTACGCGCTCCTGGAACGCTTTCGCTCCAAAGGGTATGCGGTTGAAGCTGCTGCCGCTGTTTTAGACTATGGCCTGCACACACTGGATTTGAAGCGGATCGTCGCCATTACCGCACCTGACAATGATAGTTCAGCCAGAGTGCTGGAGAAAATTGGCCTGCGCTTTGACAAAATTATCAACCTGCCCGATCACGGCGGTGACAGCAGGTTCTTTGTTTCCGCTCCCTGAAACTCCTGTCAGTCTTGCGGTTAATTTTCCACTTCTATGGGTATGCTGAAATAACTCGCGCCATCATCGCCCGTCAAACGAATACCGGTGCTGTAATCATACAAACCGACAACCATCCGGTATTGGCCTGCTGCCAGATCACCTGGCAGCGCCAGTGTGTGTGCCGTCCCCATCAACAGTTCATCCGGGTCATCCCACGTCAGTGTGGGGCGTTCCGCGATTCCCGGTGCGCCGTCCGCCTGCGCTTTCAGATCGTCTGTCTCTGCCGGGTACAGATGAATAAACATGGAGTAATTGGTATCCGGCCTGCGCGTCGCCTGCCAGTACGGGCGGAAAACCAGCTCGCTCCCCGCTGTTGGCTGCGTCGTATTCAGATCATAGCCTGTCAGCCGGATTTGCTCACTGAACACATAATCGGCGCTGTTTTCCGGCGGATTTATTCTGTAAATTGCCACTGCCGGATCAAACAATTCACCTGTTGGTTCAATCGTCTTGATGAGCGTCAGTTGATTGAGAAAGGCATCAATATCCAGCCCTAGCTCCTCATAACGCGCCCGGTCAGCCTCCGACATGGCGAAGTAGGTGATGCCGCGCTCGATGTACGACTCCGGAGTCGAACCGACGATCAGATCCGCTTCTTCTACCCACCACTCGAAAGTTTTGCCGCCATCATAACCGCTCCAATCGCGGTTCCAGGTATCGGCGATACGACTCTTACGCTCGACCAGGATCAGGCCATCCGCTGGAAGATTTGCATCGGTATATCGCCACAACGCTACCTGTATTGGCGTGCGTGCATACAGCGTCACTAACTCCGCATTCCCCAGCGCATATGGCACAAAAACCGCCAGCATGAGTAATCCCGCCGCCAGTGCTGGTAGTACACGTGGCAAACGCCGCATCTCGGCCACTCTGCTCAGAGTCCAGACGATCTGGGCGAACGACATCCCGCACAGGACGATCAGCAAAATTGTCACCGGAAGCGCGTGGCGCACATATATCATGCTCGAAATATAGATAAAGCTGCTGATCGGCAAAACGGCGGCCACCGCCGTCACAGCCAGAAAAATCGCCCCGCGCCAGTCCACGACACGCCAGCCCATTCGCCTGCTGACAAGCCACGCCCCCAGCCCGGCTGCCATCAACCCGGCGAATAATTCCGTCCCAATCGGGCGCGGGAAATAACTCAGATTGTTGAGGTGCCGCCACCAGTCCAGCAGATTACCCGCCCCGCCTTCGGTGAAACTGCTCATCTCTGGTGAAATTTGCGACAGTCCTGATTGACCTAAGTACAGCAACAGCCCACCCGCCGCTGCCAGCCCAAAAATCACCTGCAAGCCCAGGGGAAGCAGCGCCGCTCGCCCTTTCGCCCGCAGCAGCTTGATTACGACAATTCCCCATAACAGCAGTGGGTAGAGCGTCCAGTATTTCGTATAAATGCACAGCACACTGGCAATCAATGCGCCAAACAGCCAGCGAAAAGAGTCACGCTGCCAGGCCCGAATCGCAAATGCAACTGCCGCCGCACAGAACAGATAGCCCAGTGGATCGGCCACCGCCATACTGTTGTTATCCACCACAAACGGCGCGAACGACCACAGTGCCCCGGCGAACAATCCGCCTAACACCCCTGCCAGTTGCCATCCGGCGAACAGCAGCAAAGCTGTCGTCGCTACACCCGCCGCCAGCGCGATCTGCCGCATGATATACACATAATCAATCGGCATAAACCAGGGACGCCCGGAATACTGCTCAAATAAGCTGCTGACTCCGCCGAACAGCCACAGATACAGCGGCGGATATCCGGCCAACCGCTGCGTGATAAATTCGTCCGGGTAGCCGCGCCACGCCCGCGCCAGCAGAAACATGTACGACTCGTCCGAATGATCGAGAAATGGCAGGTAACGGTCAAACGTCAGCAGTCTCACGGCCAGCGCCCCCGCCAGCAGCGCCACAATCATCGCCACCGCCCACTTATGCGCCAGCATCCACCCCACCATACGGCTGCCTGTTTCAGTGATCTGTGGCTGTTCAATGGGGGATGTTGTCGTGGTCATGGAATAAAAGCCTCATTACCTTGCGGGGAAATTTAGATTACTGATGAGGATAGTTTTTATTCCTCATCTGTATTGTTTTAACAGCCGGGAAGCTTTGTGATTGCTACCATATTCGGCTCAAAATCTGCCAGAAATTGCGCCGGAATGCGAATGGGTTTGCGCGTTACCAGGTCAACCCATACCCACTGCGTCTGTGCCTGCACCAGCAGTTCATCGCCGCGCTTGACGGTGTAATAGCGGTCAGCCGTCGCACGCCCGTTGGAGGATACCCATGTCGCCACAGTCAGTTCATCATCCAACCTGGCCTGGCCGCGATATTCGATATGGTGCTTCCGCGCCACCACGCCGAATCCCGCTGCTACCGATCGGGTCAGGGGCCAGCCAAAATGCGTAGAGACCTGCATCCCGGCATCTTCAATATAGTTCACATAAGCCGCGTTGTTGACATGCTGAGCCGTATCAATATCGCGCCATTCCACCCGGCGGCGCAGGGTAAAAACATCCACAGGCGGCGCGGGCGGCGCGGGAAATTTGCCGCGTGGCGCAGCCGGTTCACTCAAACCTTCCGGCACAAATGCCTTTATCATATCCTCTGGAACGGCGGTTGGCCCGCCGGTGGTGCTGTCGATATAGACCCAATCGGTGCTGGCTCGTGCCACCAGTTCACCACCCCGCCTAAATTCGTAGAACCGCCGTGAACGCACCCGCCGAAAATCACCCACAAATGTTGTCAGATGCAGCGTGTCACCATACATTACTGGCAGCAGATATTCTATTTGTGTCTCCCGTGCCAGCCACAGGAAACCCATGCTTTCATAGCGTTCCTTAGAGTAGCCTACCGAAGCTGAAGCTTCAAACGCCGCCTCTTCCATGTAACGCACATAATTGGCATTGTTTAAATGACCATAGGCATCACATTCGTAATGGCGCACTTTAAAAACGGCAGTGTGTTGAGCCGGCATTCAGCGTTCGTCCGAAAGTACCCATGCCAGCGCTTCTTCCCGCCGGTCAGCCGTGAAAAAGCGCGTCACATCCCGCGTCGGAGCCAGCGCCCGAATCAAGCCGTCAAAAAAAGTGATGGCAATATTGGGCTTGTGTAAAATGGCAGATCGTCCCCGCGCCCGGTGTGGCAGGCTCGTCTCCAGCCGCCGGAACCGCTGCGTCATAGCCACAATAGACACTTCCCGGTCACCGCCGGTCACATCGACGATATAACGGGCAGTCTGGTCATGCGGGGTATTCTTCAAAATCGGTTCAAGGTAGCTAAAGAACTCCTCAATCGCCGCTTTGGACGATTCAAGAAAGACGAATTCATGCACTCCGCTGTCCAGCAGTGTGTAGGCGCAGTGCTTACCGCCTGCTGTCTCCGCCATACCTTCCCAACCTCCAGCTTTACGATAAATCCCGAATTTGTCTGATTATAACACCCGACAGCAATAGGTGTAGGTGAATTTTGAGGGGGAAACGCATCAGGTTGATTCGCGGATAATCAAATGCCATTCGCTGGGGAAAAAGCGCCCCTGTCCGGTGACTTTTCCATCAATACGTTCAAAAAGTAATTCAATCAACTGCCGCCCGATTTTTGGCAGATCACGCCCAATGGTTGTCAGACTGGGTGAAATGATGGTGGCTTCGGGGATGTCATCATAACCGACAATGCTGAGATCGCCAGGAATCTGGTAGCCGATGGCCTGTGCTGCCATGATCGCGCCGATTGCCATTAAAGAATTCGCCGCGAAAACAGCCGTTGGAGGGTGGGGTTGGGCGATAAATTTTTGCATCGCCTGTTTTCCGCCTTCCAGGGTAAAATCAGCCTCTTGAAAAAAGTCGGGTTCAATCGCTAGATCAAATTCTTCCATTGCCCGCTGATAACCACGAAAACGCGATGGCCCAGGCGGCATATCTCTCAGGGTGCTGATAAAACCGATGCGATGATGTCCTTTTTCCTGGATGAGCCATTTGATCGCTTCGTAAGTTGCTGGTTCGCTGGTTCCGCCTACTACATCGACATCAGGATGGTTAACCTGTGCGCCTAGTGCAACGATAGGGATATGGCTGCGCTGGATAAATTGATTGATTTCATCGGTTTTAAGACAATGGGGAGCCATAATGATGCCGTCCACAGGGCGACGCAGCACCGTATTCAAAAAACGCACTTCATGCTCGTAGATGTGGTCACTGTTTGAGATCAACACGTCATAATTACGCTTATCGGAAACATCCTGCACCGCACGCACAATCGGATGATAAAACGCATTGGAAATATCACCAATCATGACGGCAATCATCTGGGTACGCTGGGTACGCAAACTGCGCGCAATCATATTGGGCTGATAGCCCAATTCCTGTACCGCAGCCAGAATTTTTTGCCGCGTCGCTTCGCTGATTGAGATGGTTGTCGAATTCTGGTTTAAAACTCTGGATACAGTACTGTGGGAAACGCCCGCCAATTTTGCCACATCCTGGATGGTGGGCATGTTGGAAGCCGGACGTATTTTTTTCTTTGCCATACCAAAACTGCCTGAAGTATTTGTGCGGTCACTACGATAAGACTATTTCATTGCAATAATGGGTTGATTCTTACATGGCAGGAAAGACCAATCAAGCGGCGCTTAAAAATTGGTATGGCGGGATGCCAGGACACACCCCGCCACAAAAGCTGATTATTGAAGTGATTTATCCACCAGCGCGCCAGTACTGGCTGTTCTCTTTATTAATAACCACCACGCCGGTATCAACACTGGGGGGCAGTGGCGAAATACCCGCCGCTTTCCAGTCCGAAACCGAGAGGATTTTGTTGTTGGCGACCATGTATAGAAAGAACATTCCCCAGAACCCCATCTGCCACGTGCCCTGGGCGAGAGTCGCGCCGAGTTCGCCGCGGTCAATCAGGTCAAGCGTGCCTTCGTCGTAGTCGAAGCCGATGTGGTGTACAGTTTCGCTCAAACCGGCTTCACGCAGCGCCTGCGCTGAGCCGACCGCTGCTGAGGCGTTGGTGCTGAACACGCCGGTGATGTCCGGTTCGGCCTGCAACAGCGCTGACAAACCAGTTGCCGCACCTTCAGAGGTATTCTGGTTATCGACAATGAACTGATTCCCGCTTACAACACCCGGAAATTCTGCCGCCAGGGTGTCCAGAAAGCCAGCAGTACGCTGTCCCAGATTATTCTGGGAAGGAACGGTGATGACGGCGGCTTTGCCCTCCTGCACCAACGGGCCAATATAACGCGCTGCAACCTGCCCTGCATAATAATTGCCCGTACCCAGGAAGGAATAACGTTTGCTCATGGGCGAGTCTGCATCGAATGTGACCAGCGGTATACCGGCGTCGATAGCCGCGTCAATCGAGGGTTGCAGACCGTCGGCCTGCATGACCGTCAGCAGAATACCAGCGGGCTGCTGGGCAATCGTTTCATCCAATACTCGTACTTCTGCCGTCAGATCATAATCTGGCGTGCCGGTATAAGTGGCTTCAACGCCGAGAAATTCGGCGGCATCCTGCATACCCCGAAAGGCATCCTTCCAATAATCAATCCCCGATAAAAATGAAACCATTGTGTAAATCTGGTTGTCCTGCGCGCGCGTTAACATGATGCCCTGAGACGCAAGCATCCCGGCAGCGGCAGCGAAGCTGGACTTTTTGAGAAAATCTCGTCTATTCACTTTTGGCCCTTTCTATAAAAATACGGACGTATTTCAAAAGTGCGCCCTGGGAGGTTTTAGCTGGTTTTCCTTCCCCGCGAACGCACTTGCCAACGCTGGCTGAGGGTATCAAACCCTACCGCCAGGAGTAGCACCACACCCATTGCAAGCTGCTGCCAGTAAACAGGTACCCGCAGCAGAATCATGCCATTATTGATAAACCCGACGAAAATCAAGCCGAGTAAGCCACCGATCACGGTGCCCTTGCCACCGCGCAGGCTGCATCCGCCAATGATGCAGGCAGCGATGATGCGTAATTCTTCGCCAGAACCCGCACCGGGGTCGGCAACCGTGAAGCGAGAAACCGATAGGACACCCGCCAGTGCTGCCAAAAGCGCCGACAGCACATACACACCCAGTTTGACGCGGTCTACATTGATACCAGAAAGCCGCGCGGCTTCTTCATTGCCGCCGACATAATATATTTGACGAAAAGCGGAGGAACGCCGCATGAGTATGTCACCAATCAGAATGGTAACGAGCGCGATGATGATGAGATTGGGGATGCCGAGGATTTTCCCCTGCCCATAGACCAGGAAATCAGACGGCAGTTGAGCAAGCGGGCTGCCTTCTGTAATAGCCAGGCTGACACCGCGCGCTATTCCCAACATGCCAAGCGTGGTGATGAAAGGATTGATCTGCACTTTTGTGATGAGCAGGCCATTAATCAACCCGGCTATCATGCCGCTGCCTACACCGCATAACATCGCCAGTGGAATAGGAAAACCGGCGCGGAGGGCGACGGCGGCGGTGACGCCTCCCATCGCAAATACTGAACCCACCGAGAGGTCAAAACCGCCTGAGACCAGGGCTGCCGTCATGCCGAAGACAATAATTGCGGATGTTGCAAAACCCAGGCTGATGGCGTTGAGGTTGGGCGTCGTAAAAAAGCGGCCTGTAATAAGATGGAGCACCAGACCAATGATGATAATCAGCACAATCAGCGCTAATTCGCGCACCTGCAACAACCGCGCCAGCAAATTCGGTGATGTGGTCATGGCTTCATAGGATGGGGACTGGTTCAGGGACGTTGCATCTTCCATAAGCTCTTTACTCACTTTTCTGGCCGCTGGCCGCTCGGATAATTTTTTCTTCGGTTGCTTCGGCAGCGGAAAATTCGGCAGCAATTGCGCCCTCGTGCATGACCAGAATACGGTCGCTCATACCCAGCACTTCGAGCAGTTCAGACGAGATCATCATGACACCAACGCCACTTTCTGCTAATGTTCGTAACAGGAAGTGGATTTCCTTTTTCGCACCCACGTCAATACCGCGTGTGGGTTCATCGACAATCAGTATTCTGGGTTTGATGGACAGCCATTTGGCAACCAGGGCTTTTTGTTGATTACCGCCGCTCAGTCGCCGCACCTCCTGTTCGACAGAAGGTGTGCTGATGTTCAGCCTTTGTACATACTGGTCTGCCAATGCCCGCTCTTTGGGCGGTACGATAAAACCACCCGTGCTTACTTCATCAATGACCGCTGCCTCCACATTCAGTTTAATACTCATGTCGAGGAACAGTCCGGCGGCTTTGCGATCTTCCGGCAAATAGCCCATACCCAGTTCAATTGCATGTCTGGGAGACCGAATATCGACAGGCCTTCCATCGAGAAAAATCTCTCCCGCCGCTTTAGGGTCAGCGCCAAATAATGCCCGCGCCAGTTCACTTCGCCCTGACCCGATCAACCCAGCGAACCCTAATATCTCGCCCTGGTACAATCGAAAACTATTGTCAGAATTGCTATTGGGGAGACGCAGATTACGCACATCGAGTAATGCTGGCCCTGCCTGTTGACTTTTCTGAGGGTACATCGCGCCCAGTTCGCGCCCAACCATCATACGGATCACCTGATCGGGCGTGACCTGGCTAACGATTTCAGTTCCAACATAGCGGCCATCACGCAGGACAGTTATGCGGTCTGCGATAGCAAAAATTTCGTTGAGCTTATGGCTGATATAGAGGATGCTGACACCTTCATCCGCCAGCCGCCGCAGCAGTCCTAGCAGGCGATCTGCTTCAGTGTCAGTTAATGCTGAGGTCGGTTCATCCAGAATCAGCACTTTGCAATTTGACGAGAGGGCTTTGGTGATTTCGACAAGCTGTTGATTGGCAATGGATAACGTCTCGACCAGCGCGCGGGGATCGACATGAACCTGCATTTTTTCGAGTACATGTCGGGTATTTTCAAAAAGCTGTTTGTAGTTCACCATCCCCAGGACATTTGTGGGTAAGTGTCCTGGGAAAATGTTTTCTGCCACCGTCAGGGTAGGGATAACACTGAGTTCCTGATGGACGATGCCAATCCCCAGCATCAATGCCTCGCGGGGGTTGGATGGCGAAATTGTCTGACCATCAAAGTGGATTTCGCCCGAATCGGCTGTGTAAACCCCGGAGAGGATTTTCATCAGCGTGCTTTTGCCGGCACCGTTTTCACCCATAACAGCATGAATTTCGCCCGGTAAAAGTTCAAGCTGCATATTGTCGAGCGCGAGAGTACCTGGGAACTGCTTGTAAATATTAATCGCTTGAAGTAAAGGCTGCATGGAAAAAATATCTCGATTTTTCGAAAGCATCATGTTGTGCGCGATGTGTGACTTTCAGACAACATCAACCACACCGTGTCTACCCTTAGATTGCCAATCAGCTACCCATGCACACGTGTGCAGTCAATCGTGGGGATTATAGAACACGCCAAATAAAGCGTCAAGCAATTTGCAGTTTTTCAATTGATGAAAACTTGAATCGTACAACAGAGACGATCAACCTGGCATCATGGCTGCCTGGCGGAAGTGGTTTCTTTGCCGCCAGTGCCATCACCGCCTCCAACGTCATGTTGGAGTGTTGGATTCAGCCGAGCGGCTTCTGAGTGGGAGTTCCGGGCTTGCGAGGATAAGCGGCGGGCGTCGGCGCATGTTTTTCGATCACTACCAGATGATGCGCGTCGGCCACATCCGGCAGGTTAACCGTCTCAATCGTTGTTACATGCCCCCCCAGGATCGAAAGCGCCCGTTTCGCATCCTGAGCTTCAACAGCGGCGGTTTCCCCCTTCATGGCGATGCACCTGCCGCCCACCCGCGCCAGCGGCAGCAGATATTCGGCCAGCGCGGGCAACCGCGCCACTGAGCGTGCCACCACCACATCGTAAGCAGCACGATGAGCGGGTAAATGCCCTGCTTCTTCGGCGCGAGCGTGCAGGGTGCGTGTATCCTTCAGGCCTAGAATTTGAATGAGGTGGTCGAGAAAAGCAATTTTTTTACCAGTGGCTTCCAGCAGGGTCAGCCGAATATCGGGAAAGGCAATTTTGAGCGGCACACCCGGAAACCCTGCCCCAGTCCCTACGTCAATCAGCCGAAGCCCGCTGTAAGGCTGCATCACCTGTATCAGCGAGAGGGAATCAAGAAAATGGCGCACCTCTACCGCCGCTGGTTCGGTAATGGCCGTCAGGTTGACACGCTCATTCCAGTCAGCCAGCTCTCGCGTATACATCTCAAACTGCCTGGCCTGCTCCGGCGTGAGGCTGACACCAAACTGCGCGGCCTGTTCGATCAGGTTAGGGGTCATGGAATCGCCGCCATTGCGTAAATGAATTCCCCTCCCGGAAGTTGGGGAGGGGATAGAGGAGCGGTCAAAGCAGCGTTACTGTAAGCTGTACATCCGGTTGAAGTCGGTCACATTGATGCCGTTTGGATTACGCTCAATCGTGAAAGTGCAGGTGCTGTAGACTTCCACGTTGTCCGTGCCGGGGCCGTAATCATCATATCCATCTGTGATGGCCTGTTTCCAGTTCAGGCGGAATTCCACACCATATGTCCCCGGCGTCAGTTTGCCGATGTTAGCGGTGTAGAACACCCAGTAGCTCAAGTTGGTGGGGCGGGTGATGCCGCTCACCTGGACTTCTTTCAGTGGGGCGCGGTTGAGCGTGACACCGTAATTTGCCTGGAAGATATGGTCTTCTACCTGCTGCGGCGTCCGCGCAAACCACGACCAGAAGATGATGATGTTGTCATTGTCGTAGAGCAAACCCGGCGCGGCCTGCGGCAGATAATCATCGCACTCGGCAAAAAGCACGCCGGGAGTACCGGAACGGCCTATGGTTGGGTTGACCCGCGCACCGATCACGACAGCAGGCTCCGGTGTTGCATTGGCTACGGCGGGGTTAATCACGCCGCCGAAAGGCGATAGAATGGAACCGCCGGAGGTTGTCGTGCTGCTGCTCGCGCCCGAACCGGCGTCCACACTCGTTCCCAGCGCGTTCTGCGGATTGTTGCAGCCATCCTGAATATCATCGACGACGAAAGTTTCACCGCTGACGCTGTTCGGATTGCTTTCACGGCCTACATAAACCTTGACGCTGCCAAAGCCAGCCGCCGGAACGGTGCTGCCGCTGTTATAGCTGATGACCTCACTATAGGCATACGCGCCGTCTACCTGTGCCTGTCGCAGGCTGGTCAGCGCGGTACCGGTCGCTCCCGCGCCGGAAAAGACCTGATAATACACATCATAACCGGCATCCATATTGCCGGAGAAGTTGACAACGGCGGTGGACTCGCAGGCGACAAAAAAGATCGTCACATTCGATTCGGCCAGGCCAACCTGCGCGCCGACTACCGTCAGTATCAGGATAAGTCCTATAACAGGAATGATTTTTCTCATGCCATACGTCCCCTACACCATTAGAATGCAAATTTTAACATGCCGCCATCATACCGCAAATCGGCCTGAAACTCAGCCCGGAAATTAGTACGCTGGCACTATCGTATTTCGATTCTCATGAGAGGGACGCATCCCGTTTGTGTGACAGCCTGCATAGATTATCTATGTCGTCATGATAGTCATGAGTATAATAGCGCCCTACCTTTCCCGACAATTTAAGGACACCACCATGACCAGACCGACTATCGTCGTCATGCAGGGCGACCAGACCGGGCAGGAACTGCTGCACGAAGCCCTGCGCGTCCTCGACCCCGCCGTCACCCGCGTTGACGTGAACTTTGAAACTTTCGACCTCTCGCTGGAGAATCGCCGCGCTACCCGTAACAAAGTTGTACATGAGGCGGCTGCTCGTACCCGTGAAACCGGCCTCGGCATCAAGGCGGCCACCATCACTCCCGGCAACCCGGATGATGTCGGCAGTCCCAATGCGCTCCTGCGCGAGCTGATTGATGGACAGGTCATTCTGCGGACGGGACGCCGTATTCCGGGGATTCGTCCGATTGCCGGTGTTCATGCGCCTATCGCGGTGGTTCGCATGGCCGTTGATGGTGAGTATAGTGAAAAAGCCTGGCGCGAAGGCGAGGGCTTAGACGAAGTGGCCTTCAGCACCCGTCGCCTCTCCCGCCGCACCTGCCGCGCCGTTGCCGAATTCACTTTTCGCTATGCCCGGCGCAGCCACGCCAAGGTGTTCGGTGGGCCAAAGTACACGGTCAGCCCGGTTTATGAGGGTTTATTTCAGGAAGAACTGGAAGCTGCCAGCAAGCGCTACCCGGATGTGGTCTACGATCCGCAGCTCATCGACGCGACCTATGCGCTGCTGTTGGAAACCAGCGGTGAAGCACTGGTTATTCCAACACTTAATCGTGATGGCGACAACCTGAGTGATCTGGTCATCAAAATGTTTGGGACGATTGCGGGAGCAGAATCCGTCATCCTCAGTCTTGATGAAAACTTTGAAGTCAAAGTTGCGCTGACAGAAGCGCCGCACGGCACTGCACCCAGCCTCTTTGGCAAAAATGTAGCCAACCCAATGGCAATGATTCTGGCCGGTGGTGCGCTGCTGAAATATATTCGTACCGAGAATGCAGCCCGCGCCAGCCGCGCTATTTACGAGTCGGCGCTGGAAGCGGTGCAGGGGGGCGTCCGTACGCCGGATTTAAGCGGACAGGCCAGCACAACGGACTTCACCGACGAGGTTATTCGCCGTGTGCAGTCCAAGCTGGAAATCTGGGAAGCGCTGGGGCAGTAATACCTGCCCGGTCACGGTTGTGTCGTTCAGGCTGCTGTCTCGCTCGCCATCTCCCGGCACGAGGCAGCACAGCGGCGGCATATGTCAATGCAGCGCTGCATCTGCTCATCGCTGTTATCCAGGTTAAGACGCAGGCAGCTTTCGGCGCAGGCTTCGCAAACCGCCGCACAGGCGCTGCATGTGTAAACGTGGAATGACGAGCCGCGCAGCATAAAATCGGCGCTGGTCTGACAAATCTGAATACAGTCGTTTAACAGTTGAATATGATCGGCGGCGGCGTGATGCCCGCCCAGATGCAGACAGTGATTGAGTGTCTCAATGCAGACGCGATGACACGACTCGCAATTCTGGATGCACTGCTGCATCGCCATGCTGTGAAGGTGGGTATCCTGATGTTCCATCTTCATTCGCTCCCTGATGAACAGCCGACTCTTAGTGCGACTGTACAGGACGAACGTTAAAATAGCATTTTACAAGCGGTCGATCCGTCGTATCGCATACTTTGCTTTCCCGTCTGGTACTTCAACTTCAACCACATCGCCAACCCGCCGCCCCAGGAGCGCCCGCCCAACGGGGGACTCGATGGAGATACCGCGCCCCAAGCCGCCATGTGCCACTTCTTCACTGCCTAGCAGATCAAAAACCACTTCCTCGTTTTCGGAAAAATCCCATACCGTCACCCGTTCACCAGGGTCAACCCGCAGCGGGTCGGGGTCTTCATCGCCTATCACTTCCGCCAGTTGCAGTATCCGGCGCAGCCGGGCGATGCGTGAATCGAGGCGCTCTTTGGCCGCCATGATGTCATGGTAGGTGGCTTCTTCACCAAACTCGGTATCATCATGAACTTCGCGCATTTGCTCGGCCATTTCTTCACTGGCTGTGCCGAGCAGGTCTTCCAGTTCACGTTGAAGCATCTCGTAACCCGCTTTCGTCAGGATAATGCGGTCTTCTGCCATGACGGTTTGCCCCTTTCAATAGCGTCGTCCTCAGGTTTGTATTTTACCAGAAAATAAAACCGCCTCGGCCTGATGCAGCCGAAGCGGTTTGTTGATGTTTCTTTAGGTGCGGGAGAAACTTTGCAGACTCCCCGCACCGGTTAAATCTTATTCGCCGCCGGGGGTGATTTCCACGGTCTGCGGCTCGTAGCTTTCACCAGTTACATCCACGCCGTCAGCCGTCAGCTCATCAACAGCGGCCTGGGCCAGATCGGTGCGGAAAGCGCCTTCGCTCGGTGCTTCGGAGATGACTGCGCCTTCAATGGCGACATTCACGGTCTGCTCCCACAGCGCGGCGTCGAGGATGCCAATGCCAGCAGGCGACGGCCACACCAGCTTGTTTATTTCGTTCAGCATCCAGGTCATGTGGCCGCGTCCCAGTGTCGGGCCGTTCGCCAGCACAATGTCTACCGCTTCATCAAAGTTGTCGCGGCAGAAAATCCAACCCTGGAGTGATGCCTTGATGAAGCTGGTGGCAATTTCCGTGTTGGGTGTGCCATTGGTTTCACCTTCAAGGTAAGCCTCGCTGGTGAAGATATGATCCTGCAACATGGCCGTGCCAACTTCGTTGAAGTCGATCACATTCAGGTCGTCGGCGGTGTAGATCAGGTTGCCGTCGGCATCGGTAGCTTCCAGAACCTGAGCATATTCGTTGTAGGTCATGGCTTCAGCGGCGTCAACTTCGTCATTCAGCAGCAGCGACATATCGAACGGCTGCTGGACGATGGTGACATCCTCAGGATTATTCGGGTCGATACCGGCGAGGCGCAGCGCGGCGAACAGTTCATGTTCGTTGCCGAAACCCCAGGTGCCGACGCGCTGACCACGCAGGTCTTCCACGCTCTCGATACCTTTATCCTTGAACGACACTTCCAGTGTACCGCTGCGCTGGAACACCTGGGCGATGTTGACCAAATCAGCACCGTTGGCGCGGCTTTCCAGCACCTTCGGCACCCAGGCAATACCAAACTGGGCAGCGCCCGACGCCACAACCTGCTGCGGCACAATATCGACCGCGCCTTCGAGGATGGTCACATCCAGGCCAGCGGCTTCATAGAAGCCCTGGGCTTCAGCAGCGTAGTAACCGCAGAACTGCGACTGAGCCACCCACTGGAGCTGTAAGCTGACCGGGATCAGGTCGCCCGTCGGGGCTTCCGTCGCTTCAGCGGTAGCTTCCTCAGTCGGTTCTGGTGTAGGCTCAAGGGTAGCTTCTTCGGTAGCTTCCATGACAACTTCAGTGGCCTCTTCGGTCACTTCGGCCATCGCTACTTCTGTTGCCGGGACATCGGTTGGTGGCACTTCAGTCGGCACTTCAGTTGGTGGTACTTCAGTTGCCGGGACATCGGTTGGTGGTACTTCAGTCGGCACTTCGGTTGCCACTTCTTCAGTGGCTTCTTCAGTCACTTCAGCCACGCCACCACCAATGCCTTCTTCGGTGGCTTCTTCAGTAGCTTCCATCACCGCTTCGGTTGGCTCAGCTTCTTCAGTTGCCACTTCTTCGGTGGCTTCTTCGGTCACTTCGGCCATCGCCACTTCAGTTGGTGCGGCTTCTTCGGTTGCCACTTCTTCAGTAGCTTCCAGTGCCACCTCGGTGGCTTCTTCAGTCGGCGGGACATCCGTCGGGGGACGGGGAGTCGATGTTGGGGTTGCGCCGCCACCGCAGGCGGCCACAAATAAAGCAGTAATCAACAGCAAAGCGAGAAAACGTTTGGTCATCTTTACCCTCCGTAAGTGTAGATAAACTTAAGCCGGTCGTCAGCTTTCGCGGAACGAGACATGCCAGGGCATCACCCAGCGTTCGACCAGCAGCACTACCAAATAGAATGAAATCCCAATCAGCGACGCCATGATGATACCCGTCCAGGCGCGGGCGAAATTAAAGCCTGCTGCCTCCTGGGTTATGAAAACACCGAGCGTCGCACGCGGCCCACCAAAAAATTCCGCCACAACTGCGCCAATGGTGGCGAGGGCGCTGGCAACCCGCAGCGCGCTGAAGATAAACGGCAGCGCATTGGGAATTCGCAGTGAGCGTAGGATGCGCCAGGGCGAAGCCGCATATGACTGCATCAGCTCAAGCTGGCGCGGCTCAACCATTGTCAGGCCGCGCACCGTATTTATCATGGTTGGGAAGAAGACGATGATAGCAACAATCGCCATCTTTGATAAGGGGTTTGTTAAGCCGAACCAGTTATTGGTGATCGGCGCGAAAGCGATGATTGGCACTGAATTGGCTGCAATGGCGAAAGGCATCATGGCCTGGCTCACCACTGTCCAGCGCGCTGTGACCAGGGCGACCAGTATGCCCCCGCCACAGCCCAGGGCGAAACCTCCCAGCGCTTCCCATAGTGTCGCGCCTGCTGCCTGCACCAGAATCGACCCTTGCCCGGAAAGCGCCAGATTGATCTGGCTGATATATTCCTCCAGAATCGCCGAAGGGCGGGGCAGTAAAAACTGCTGAATATTCAACAGCCGGACTGCCAGTTCCCAGATTAACAAAACGCCGAATGCGATCAGCACCGTCGGCAGGTAATACCGCAGCCCTTCACGCGCCCGCTGTGCCAGCGGCTTTGGCTCGAACTGCGGTAATGTCTGTGATACTTCAGCCATCTTAATATCCATGCGCCTCGCGCAGCGTTTCGCGCACATCCGTTACCAGCTCAAAGAAGCGAGGCTGTTCCCGCGTTTCAAAAACACGCGGATAAGGCAGGTCAACATCGACTACTTTAGTGATGCGTCCCGGTCGGGGCGACATCACCACCACCCGTGTAGATAAAAATACCGCTTCCGGGATGCTGTGTGTCACAAAAATGACTGTGATTCCCGTCCGCTCCCAGATTCGCAGCAGCTCCATGTTCATGCGTTCACGGGTGAACTCGTCGAGTGCGCCGAAAGGTTCATCCATCAGCAGCAGCGCCGGTTCAAAAGCCAGCGCCCGCGCAATTGCCACCCGCTGCTGCATCCCACCGGAAAGCTGCCAGGGATAATGTTTGCCAAATTTCCCCAACTCCACCAGTTCCAGCATCTCCTGCGCCCGCGACTTCCGCACATGCTGGGGGTAGCCCATGATCTCCAGTGGAAGCTGGACGTTCTGCATCACTGTGCGCCATTCCAGCAGGGTGGCCGCCTGAAAGACCATGCCATACTCGCGCTCCAGGCGGGCGCGGTGCGGGTCTTTATCATAGACCTGAAGTTCGCCGTCAGTCGGTGGCAGCAGGTCGGCAATTAACCGCAGCAGGGGTGATTTGCCACAGCCGCTTGGCCCGATCAGCGAAACAAATTCGCCCGTCGTGACATCAAGATTGATGTTTTGCAGCGCAATAACCTGTTCTTCGCTGCCGGGATTGAAAATTTTGTTGACACCCCGCGCCACAATGACGGGGGCATCCTTTGCTTTTTCAGCCATAACTATTGCCTATGAACGTAAGATATGAGTAAAAATCAAAAACTAAAAGTTAAAAGCCTGTGAGAACGCGCCGTATCTTTCAACTTTTATCTTTTAACCGGCCTGTACCCTGCCACGCAGTACCAGCCGCTCAAGCAGCGTCACCAGCAGGAAAAAGATGATTCCCACCAGCGCCGCGATGATGATGGCTGCCCACAGCTTGGCCGGGTCAGTCGAGTAATACTGGTTGAAATTGAGAATTGCCCCGCCCAGCCCATCACGGATGCCGGACGGTAGTTCGCCAATGATCGCGCCGACCACGCTGGCCGTTGCTGACACTTTGAGCGCGGTGAAGATATAAGGCAGCGCTGCCGGAAAGCGCAGCTTCCACATAATTGTCCACTTGTTGGCCGCGTAAGAGCGCATCAGTTCCAGCGCTGTCGGCTGTGGTGAAGTCAGGCCGCGCAGGGTGTTGATCGTCACCGGGAAAAATGTCAGGTAAGCCGAAATGACCGCTACTGCTGTCGGCCCCGCCCCCAGCCAGATTACCACCATCGGCGCAATCGCCAGAATAGGTACGGTTTGCGAGGCGACCACATAGGGCAGCAGGCCGCGTGTCATCAGGCGTGAATGCGCGAACAATGTCCCCAGCAAAAAGCCGAGCAGCGCCCCTGCTGTGAAACCAACGGCTGCCTCGCCCCAGGTAAAGAGAGCTGCCGCCCCCAGCAGGCGTACCAGCAGCACCGGCCCCTGACGCCGCGCCGGTTGCAGCAGCGCTTCAGCCATGCTTTGCAGATGGGGCATGTTCAGGTCGTTGGTGATTTTCAGGTCAACCAGCACCAGCCCACGGCCCTGACTCAGATAATTGGTTTCCGCGAATGAACCTGCCACTGTCCCAACATCCAGCCCAACGAACTGGGAAATCGATTCCCAATTCGCAGCATTATCCGCCTGTGCCACCAGCGCCAGTCGGCCCGGAAAAGCTGGTTTGACCGAAAAGCCTGCGCTGGTATCCGTCGTTTTTATGCCGTCCAGAATTCGCAGTTCCGGGTAAGCCGTATCCGTCGGATCGCCGTTCGGATGCGGGGCGATCAGGTCTTCAACATCATTTTCATCGATGATGACTGCTGAAATTTCGCCATTCTGAAGGGCTACTAATGCACCATCGAGCGTTTCATACGGTTGATATGTCCAGGATGAAGCAGGGAGGGTGATCTGATAATTAGCCCATTCCCCAAACGCTTTGGCTGCTTCCCACATCAGCAGCAGGCTGGACAGCACCACCATGAAGCCCATGAAACGGCTGACCTTGCCCGGCGCGAGCAGCAGAATAATCAGCAGGAGGAAAATCGCCAGGAGCAGCAGACCAAGTGCGCTTTCGCCAGAAACGGAGGGGATGACAAAAAGCAGCACATCCGCGCCGAGCAGCGCCGCCAGCAGCACCTGCCGTGTCCAGCGTGCGCCGCGCAGCAGGCCAACCAGCCCGGCAGCAGTCAGGATGACCAATAACCCGCAGTAGATGACCAGCAAACCGCGCACTGTGTTGAGCGCTGTCCCCAGGTCGAGCGTTTCCTGACCCAGTGCGGCTGCCCAGTTTTTCGCCACCTGTCCCAGGATAGCTTCCGGCTTTTCCAGGGCGGATTGTTCCGCCATCCACGTCACCAGTTTGCCCGGCGTGGAAAGCAGCAGAATGCGGGATTCGCCCGCCGCTGTGTCGATGAACGCGCTTTGATAAACGAAGCTGAGGGCCGCGAATAACAGTGCCGCCGCCAGCGCCAGAATTTCTGCCAGCCGCCGGGTAACGCTGCCCGTGCTGCCCCCCGCGCGAGGGGTCGTATCAACATATAGATTCTCGCGGGTGGTGTCAGCCATCTCAAACAAAACTTTCCGGCATGTCAACGATTTCTGTGGCAAGCGTCATTAATTCTATAGCCCAATCATTAATTGTGCCACTTTGCACTTGTCACAATATTACACAGGGTTTGTTGTGAATTGTGCTGATTCTACAAGTGACTTTCGCCCTGTCAAATCGCCATTGTCATATTCTGACAAAGATTTATGGCCTGTGGTATTTTAGGTGTTGCGCTTTCGCCTGCATCATCTACGTGGTTTAGAATCTGGAATTTGCCATGCGCTTACGCCATTTGAATATCATACCAGGGTATCTGCCAGCAGGCAGCCGTAACGCCATCACCGATGTGCCGGGGGTTCGTGTCGGCCATGTGACGCTGATCGAAGGCACAGGAATGCTCGTACCCGGCGCTGGGCCAGTGCGAACCGGGGTGACAGCGGTTTTACCGCACACGGGCAATCTGTTCCGCGAGAAAGTCCCGGCGGCGGTCTACACCATCAACGGCTTCGGCAAGGCCGTCGGCTTCGAGCAGGTGCGCGAGCGCGGCGTGCTGGAAACGCCCATTTTACTGACCAATACCCTCAATGTGCCGCTGGTTGCTGACGCGCTCATCAGCTATATGATCGAGCAAAACCCGGACATCGGCATCACGACCAGCACCGTCAATCCCCTAATCGGCGAATGCAACGATGGCTTTCTGAACGATATTCAGGGTCGCTATGTCCGCAAAGAGCATGTTTTCGCCGCCCTCAGATCAGCAGGGGAACAGGTCGATGAGGGCTGTGTCGGCGCGGCGACAGGTACAAGCTGCTACGGCTTCAAGGGTGGCATCGGCACAGCCTCACGGCTGGTCTGCGAAGGACGCTTCACAATTGGGGCGCTGGTGCAGACCAACATGGGTCAGCGCGGAGAGTTGATGGTGCTGGGGAAGCCGGTGGGACTACACTATAGTGACCGCCTGCTGCCAGAGTACGGAACGCCCGGCCCTGGCTCGATTATGATGATTCTGGCGACGGATGCGCCGCTGGATGCGCGGCAGTTAGGACGTCTGGCGGCGCGGGCTGCTTTCGGTCTGGCGCGGACAGGCACAATTTGCGGCGACGGCAGCGGCGATTTTGTGATCGCCTTCTCTACCGGGACGCGCTGGATGCATGAGCGGGAGGAGCTGGTTGAAAACGCGCCCCGCTTCACCGAGACGGGCGCGGCGATGGATTCACTGTTCGCCGGAGTCGTCGAGTCTGTGGAAGATGCGATTCTGAATGCGCTGGTGGCCGCTGTCACCATGACCGGGCGTGATGGAAACACCCTGTATGCCCTGCCTCACGAAGCGCTGGGAGGATTAGATGATAGATGAGGCCGGTCAGCCTGTTGTCGAACGTAAATTTTGACCCTACTTCGCCCGTATCCGATTGTTTTTAGCGCTGTGTTCCAGTTCCATCAAACCGAGTTCCTCCATGAGCGGCGGCAGATACATGCCGAAGCGCCCTTTAAAGCCCTTCTTCAGACCATACCAGCCCTCTTTTTTCTTAATTCCTATTTTATACCCCGACTCGTTCAGGTCAGGCGGATGCGCGGATTCAACACGGCGTACAGCAAATCCGCCGCCAGGTTCGCCACCAGAATGACGATCACCGTCACCATCACCACATACTGAATCAGCGGCAGATCGCGGTTTTCGATGCCGAAGATCAGCAGACGACCCAACCCCGGATAGCTGAAGACAAATTCAATGACGACCAGCCCGCTGATGAGCCAACCCGTGCTGGTGGCGATGGCCGTCACCGTTGGGATGATGGCGTTGCGAAGCACATGCTTGAAGATGACGCTGCGATAGTAGGGTAAACCTTTGAGCGTCGCCATCATGACATAATCGCGCTTCAGTTCTTCGATGATTCCGGCGCGTGTCAGCCGGACGAGATAGGCCATTAACACCAGCGTAGCGACGATGGCGGGCAGCCACAGACTCGGCAGCGCTTCGGCGAAGGTCGCGTTCGGCTGAATGGCTGACGACGCCGGAAACCACCCCCAGCGCAGCGCCACAATGTTGATGAGAAAAATCGCCGTTACGAACTCTGGCAGGCTGACCACCGACAGCGTAAAAATGGAGATGATGCCATCCAGCAGCTTGCCTTCCGTCAAACCGGCGGCTACCCCCAGCGTGATCGAGAGCGGCACGGCGATTATCAGTGTCAGCAGCGCCAGTTGGCCGCTGTTGCGGACTCGCAGCCCCACCACCTCGGTCACAGGCTGGCTGGGACGCGAGAAGGTGCGGCCCCAATCGCCGCTGATAAAATCGCCCACCCAGGTGATGTACTGTACGGGCAGCGGTTCGTTCAGCCCCAGTTCGACGCGCAGCGCCTGAAGCTGCTCCGGCGAGGCTTCGCGTCCCAGCAGCACGCGGGCGACATCACCGGGCAGCACCCGCGTCAGCGTGAACACCAGCAGTGAAGTCAGAAACAGCGCGAATACAAAAAACAGCAGACGGCGCAGCAGGTATCTAGCCACGTTCAGCCTCCGCCGACTTTTGCAGGACAACGAGTTCGTCGAGCGGAATATGGCAGCGGATGAAATGGCCGTCGCCGTCATCGCGCCAGGGCGGGACTTCCTGCTCACAGATCGCGCCGATTTTGCGCGAGCAGCGAGTGTGAAAACGGCATCCGCTGGGGATATGGCGGGCGTCCGCCTCGCCTTCGCGCAGGCGCACGGCTTTTGTGGGACGGTTGGGGTCAGGGACGGGGATGGAGGAGAGCAGCGCTTCGGTATAGGGATGCAGCGGCAGACCATAAACATCGTGGGCGTAACCGACCTCAAATAACTGCCCCAGGTACATGACCGCCACATAATCCGCCAGATAACCAACCACCGCCAGATCGTGCGAGATGAACAGATACGATGTATCGCGTTCTTCCTGAAGTGCCGCCAGCAGATTGATGATGGCCGCCTGTACCGACACATCCAGTGCTGAAACCGCCTCATCGCAGACGATCAGCGCCGGGTCGCTGGCGAAAGCGCGGGCGATAGCGATGCGCTGTTTTTCGCCGCCGCTGAGTTCATCGGGATAGCGATCGGCGTAACTCGGCTGCAAGCGCACCGAAGTCAGCAGGTCAGCCACCGCTTTTTCCAGATCACCGCCGCGTTTCATGCCGCGTAGGGTCAGCAGCGGGCGTTCCAGAATTTGGCGCACCGTGCGGTAGGGGTTGAGCGAATTCTGCGGATTTTGAAACACCATCTGCATCTGTGCCAGCGTGGTTTTGCTGCGTTCGGTCACATCGCCCTGAATGTCGATTCCCATCAACGTGATTGTGCCGTCGCTGCGGTCTGTCAGACCGATGATGAGGCGCGACAGGGTGGATTTGCCGCTGCCGCTTTCGCCCACCAGTCCCAGCGTTCGCCCTTTCTGGATGCTGAGGTTGACACCATCAACCGCGCGAACCGGGGCGTGTGGCACGCCGCGCACGATTTCGCCAATGCCCCGGCTGACCGCAAAATGTTTGGTCAGATTCTCAACGGTCAGCAGGTTTTCACGGTCGCTGATGTCGGCAATGTCAGACGAGGTATGTTCATAGGGAATATCCAGCCCATTCACGATTTCTCCCCAGCGGTGACAGCGCACGCGGCGATCTGGCGCGATTTCCTCTAATGGTGGTTTCTCCATACGGCAGATGTCCAGTGCCAGCGGGCAGCGTGCCTGATAGACACAGCCCTTCATCAGGCTGGCATTCAGGCCGGGCGGCGAACCGGGAATCGGCTGCAAGGCATCCTGGCGTTTGGTCATGCCGATGCGTGGGATGCTCCGCAGCAGGCCAATGGTATACGGGTGAATTGGATGATCGAACATAGCGTTAACCGGCGCATCGCCCATGATTTCGCCACCGTACATGATGATGACACGCTCGCACAACTGCGCCACCACGCCCATATTATGGGTGATGTACACCGCGCCTGTGCCTTCTTCGGCGATCAGCGTCCGCACCAGATCGAGAATCGTCGCCTCGGTGGTCACATCGAGATTGGTAGTCGGCTCATCGAGAATCAGGAGTTGTGGCGAGGTCAGCAGTGCCATCGCAATCACAACCCGCTGCTGCATCCCGCCGCTGAGTTCGTGCGGATAGCGCCTGGCAATATCTGCGCCCGGCAGCCCAACGCGCTCCAGCCCCTCAAAGGCTTTGGCCCGCGCCGCACCCTTGGAGAGCTTGAGATGCAATCGCGCGATTTCAGCGAGCTGCTCGCCAATTTTAAGCGCCGGATTGAGCGCCGCGCCGGGATTCTGCGGCACCATTGCTATTTTAGAACCCCAATACTGACGCATCTGCCGGGGCGTTTTGGGGCGTAAATCCTCGCCCATGAATTCGATGATGCTGTCCGGGTCGATGCGTGTGTTAGGGCTGTCATAGCGCATGATGGCACGGGCGACAGTTGATTTACCGCTGCCGCTCTCGCCAACGATGCCAACCACTTGCCCCGGCGCGACATCCATACTGAAACTGCGTACCGCGTTCAGAATCGTACCGTTGACAATATAGCCGACATTGAGCCTTTCGACTTTCAGGAGAGAAGTTGCCATTTACGCCCCTTTCTGGACGACGCGGCGGATGCCATCGGACATCAGGTTGACGCCGATCACCAGCAGGGCAATCGCCAGCGCCGGGTAATCCAGCGCCCAGGGCGTCAGGCTGTACAGGCCGCCACGATTTTCGTTCACCATCAAACCCCAGTCAGGCGAGGGTGGGCGTGCGCCAACGCCAAGAAAGCCAAGTGAGGCGACTAGGAAAATAGCATACGAAAAGCGCAGCGATGCCTCGACCACCAGCGCCGGAATCACCGACGGAAAAATCTCCCGCGACAGGATGAACCAGCGCGATTCGCCCTGAGTCTGCGCCGCCTCCACGAATTCGCGCGTTTTTACTTCCAGCGTGGCGCTGCGGACAACGCGAGCCACAATCGGCGCATACACCAGGCTGATGACCAGCAGCACACTGTTATCAGCCAGCACCGCCTGCGGGCTGCCGGGTGTGAATTCCAGATTGCGGATCACACCCAGCACCACCAGCGCGATCAGCAGCGCGGGCAGCGCCAGAAAAGCGTCGATGATGCGGCTCACCAGTTCATCTACCACGCCGCCCTGATAGCCGATGAACAGGCCGATCAGTGCGCCAATAGTGACGGATATGGCTGTCCCCAGGCCAGCGGTGAAGAAGATGCTGCGCGCCCCCAGCACGACGCGGCTGAAGACATCGCGCCCCAGATAATCTGTGCCGAAGGGGTATTCCGCGCTGGGGGCGACACGTGGGTCGCTGCGCTGATCGTTGGCGCTGTAAGGGGCGATCATCGGGCCGAAAATTGTCAGCAGCAGAAAAATCAGCACAATGGTTGTGCCAATGGCGGACTGCGGCCTGCGGTACAACCCGCGCACAAAGCGCCAGATCGCTGTGCCTGTCCGCGCCAGTGGATGTTGTGGATTCAAGGACTGCGCCTTTGGTGCTGCCAAGATAGGCATTTTGTAGGAACACGACATGTCGTGTTCCTAGGCTCTGTAGGGGAGGGTTTTAAACCCTCCCCTGCGAGAGTCGTTGTTGCTGAGTTTTCCTTACACGCTGGTCGTATTAAAATTCGTCCGCCCAGGGAACGGATGCAGCGGTAGATCACCCACATAATTCCCGGTCACTGCGAACTGCGCCGTATAGAACGGCACAATCAGCGGCCCGCGCTCAATCAGAATCCGCTGAATTTCATGATAGGCTTCCACCCGCTCTGCTTCGTCCAGGCTGGTTTTAGCCGTGTCGATCAGGGCGTCCAGTTCGGCATCGCTGAAGTGCGACTCGTTCCAGACCGCGCCGGTTTTCAGTGAAGTGTCGAGATAAAACTGCGGTGTCGGGCGCGAACCCCAAGGCGTGATGCCCAGATCAACTTCCAGCCAGCCGCTGTCAGCATAGTAGGCCGATTCTTCCTGTGGCTCTACCGTGACACGGATGCCCGCTTCTTCCCACTGGGCGGCCAATGCCTGCGCCAGCGCCACCCGACCGGGCGCGGTAGGCACATACAGTGTCAGATCAAGCCCATCAGGATAACCGGCTTCAGCCAGTTTGGCGGCGGCAGCGGCGGGGTCACGCGCCGGGAGCGGGGTTTCCTCAGTGTAATAAGCACCATAAAGCGGGCCAATCGGTGTATCGCGGCCAACCGCACCGAAACCGAGTTGAATCCGGTCATACAGTGCCTGCCGGTCTGTCGCCAGCCGGAAGGCCTCACGCACCAGCGGATTATCGCCGGGAGCGCGGTCTGCCCGCAGGCGGATGACTTCATGCTGGTTGGTGGCAACCTGCGCCGTCTTGAATGTCCCCTCACCCGACAGGCTGAGGAACGTCGGGTTATCCAGCCGCAATAGCACATCCACCACACCGCCGCGCAGGGCATTAACCGCTGCTTCGGTGTCGGCGAAGTAGATGAATTGCAGGCTGCTGGCAGCCGGTGCGCCTGCCCAGTATTCAGCATTGGCGCTGAAGACGGCCCGGTCTTCGACGATGTATTCATCCAGCTTGAACGGGCCAGTGCCGTTGAAACTGGTATCGAAAGTTTCTGTGCCTTCCTTGAGGATGACGGCGTGATTATCGCTCAGATCATACAAAAAGTCGGGGTTGGTGGCCTTGAGCGTGAAGATGACACTGCTGCCTTCACCCGCTGCGACGGTATCGACATTAGCATACAAATCAGCGGTGGCGGTTTCTGGCGTGCGAAGCCGCTCGAACGTCCACACGATGTCTGCCGGAGTCAGGTCGCTGCCATCATGGAATTTGACGCCTTCGACAATCTGGAAAGTATAGGTCAGACCATCATCACTGACTGACCATTCAGTCGCCAGACGCGGCACAATGGCTGACTGCGCGTCAGTATCGACAAGATAATCAAAAACTGCATTCAGAAAGGAAATTTCAACATCCGCCGAAGCTGTCAGCGGATCCAGCGTGCTGGGAGCGCCGCCCCACGCGACGCGCAGAACACCGGCCTCCTGGTTACGAGGCGCTGCCAGCGCTATGCCGGGAAGGACGCCTCCCACCGCTGCCGCTGCCAGCCCGGACGCGGTCACTTTCAAAAAGTCGCGCCGCGTTACACCGTTTTTCCGTGCCATCGTGAACCTCCCTGTAGTAAGAAACGACGGATTGCTCATCCGTTCTAGCGAATTATGCGCCAGTGGCGATGTTATGGCAAGCGAATAATCAATCGCTTATGGAGCTTTAAGACTTCCTCCCATGAATGTTCATGCATGGGTCAGGCGGCCTTTCCGACTTTTCTTCAGTCAACCCTGACTATCCAGACGTTACACATTTGGTTCAACTTTCCTCCGGTATGCCCAAATAAAAAGCCCTGAGGGGCGAGAACTCCTCAGGGCTTAGTGAAAGCGCGTGATGCTAAAAGGCGTGAGTCAGCGCGATACCCTGTCCGAGTCCTTCCCGACGTTAGTAATACACATCTGACATGCACAACCGTACCAAAACATCAATTTGCACTCAATCAGGCATACAGCCGACGATTTATCCAAAATACCGGATTGGTGGTAGGCTGTCAAGTGAGTCCATTTTCATTGACAAATTCTTTTCCCTCAGTTAGGCTCAATTCATGATAGTTTTCACAGACAGGTTATCTCTTATGAGTTTCGCATGGCAGTTTTTGTGTTGTCCCGTCGCCCACCACTTTGGCTGTAACAGCCCGATGTGTTTGGACAACGCTGCCTGTTGACGAAATAGCCAGCGAAAGTCTTTGAGCCTCGGCCAGTTCAGCCGAGGCTTTTTATTTGCTCAACCTGAATCGCACAATCTATGGAGACTCATCGTGCAAACCGCTTTTAACCCGGTCAATACACTCGCACGGCCCGTGCCTATTGACCCTCACTACATGCTTTTGCCTGTCACCAATGGCTTTAACTGGGATGAATGCTTCGCCGCTGTCGAATCCGGCCAGTGGTATCTGGTCGTTTTCCGCAGCAAACATCGCGCCGATGCCGACGAAGTTCTGCTGACAGCGCTCGATAATGCCGCATCTGAGGCTGCCCGTGAACTGCCCGGTTTTCTCTACTACTTCATCGGTACACCACTCCACAGTGGCGAGTGCCTTTCCTTTTGCCTCTGGACGAGCCGCGAGGAAGCCGTTTTAGCGTCCGCCAAACCTGCTCACCGCGAGGCTGTGATGCGTGGCATTCCATTTTACGAATACTACACACTGGAGCGTTACCATATTTTCAAGCGGGATGGGTCGCTGTGCTTTGAGTCATTATGAAAATACAGCGCCAGCAGTAAAACCATTGGGAACTTAGGCGGGGCTGTAATTGGCTGGACTATCACCGTAAAGGCGGGCTGTGCCGCTATGCGTCGGGCTTGCCTTGAGGCGGTGCATTTCAAGTTAGTGCACACAGGCAATGTTCCACAGATGGTAAAAATCGTTACCTAAAACAGCGGAGCGGATGACCAACATACGGTTGGCATGATCGAGGCGCTAAAGCATTCCTGTTTCACTGCGGCGCTATTTGAACTGTTTTTCGCTGTAGTACGGCGGAAAAATTGGAAGATCCACTCAGATACTTTGGATAGGTCAGCGAGTCCAGAAACGATGTAAAAACGCCGCAATTTTCAAGTTTGAAGCGCCGGTGGAAGGCTGGCCGGAGAGAAAAGTGGTGACAGGAACAGTAAAAATCCTACGGTAAATCTTAAGATCGGATAAAAGCTTCAAAACCCCATTTCAATAAGGACTGATTGCGCCCTGATTCCGGGTTAAAGTCAGGATAATATCTGATGGAATCTGCTAAGAGGTGGTTGAAATGCGTGAAGCACTACAGCATGATGGTTCGCGGGATTTTGATTTTCTGATCGGGCGCTGGCATATCCATAATCACCGGCTGACAGAACGGCTGCAAGGCTCGGATGTGTGGGAAGATTTTGAGGCGAGTGGCACATTTCAACTGCTGCCGGGCAACATGGGCAATATCGACGATTTCACCACCGATCACTGGCCGGGTTTTGTCGGCATGTCACTGCGGCTGTTCAACCCGGCGACACAGCAGTGGAGTATTTACTGGAACGATAACCGTATCAACACGCTTCAACCGCCGGTTGTTGGCTCCTTTGCGGGCGGAATTGGCAGGTTTGAGGGAGCAGATGAATTTCAGGGCAAAGCGATTCGGGTGCGTTTCATCTGGTCAGACATCACTGAAACATCAGCGCGATGGGAACAGGCATTTTCGGATGACGGCGGGGAAAACTGGGAAACCAACTGGGTGATGTCCTTCAGCCGCCTGGACAACTCGCAAGCCGTTTGAGGCTTGCGAGAGGCGACAAATCACGCACCTGTGGTTTAAAGTCCGGCGGCCTGGGCGCGGAGGTTAGCAGCAGCGGCGTCGTCGCCGCTGTCTTCTTTATACTGCGCCCACATCAGAAGAATGCTTTTCTTCTCTGCCGGATTTTCGTCAAAAGCCTCAGCAGCAGATTTAAATGACTCATCCGTATCGTAATCTTTATCTTCAACTGTAACAGGAATACCAAGCAGTGACCCGATTTGTGCCAGCGTGCGCCACGCCTTACCCACGATGTCGTTATCCCCCGCTTTTGCGCCTTCTTTTATGGCATTGGCTGCTGCACGCATAGCATCGTCATACCTGTTCTGGCCGAAATATGCATCACTCAGATGCGAATAGGTCTCATACAAGCCCCACCACTCACCACCGGTGGCCTCGACGACCTGTTCAAGATCAGCGATAGCTGTGACATAATCCTGGATGCCGACATAGGATGCGCCGAGATTGGTCATCACTGCCAGCGCCAAATCCTGTGCGCCGATCTCCTGAAAGGTGGTCAAAGCCTGCTGGTAGAGGGGGATTGATCCGGCAAAATCCCCACGCAGGCGTTTGTATTCGCCACTGTTGTTGAGCTTGATCGCCAGATCGCGGCGGTCGCCCAATTCCTGTCCCAACGATACCGCCTGCGCCATGTGTTCATCACTGGCTTCATAGCGCTTTAATCGAAAATTGACGACGCCGAGCGTATTCCGCATTCGCGCCATGCCCCAGCGCATATTCATCATTGTGCTGAGGGCAAGTGCCTCCGCCGCTGTGCTGAGGGCTTCTTCATACTTACGAAGGCGATTCTGCGCCCAGGCTTTGTTGCCCAGCGCTTCCGCTAGTTCAGACTGCGCCGATGCGCCGCCTGCCCGTGCCAGCTCTTCAGCTTTTTCAGCACATACGAGTGCTTCTGACCATTCGCCTTTATCGCCAGCGATATCGCCGAGGCCAATCCAGGCGCGCGCCTGCATCACAAGGTTGCCTGATGTTTCAGCGGCTTCACGGAGGATAGTGAAATTATCAGCCGCTTCAGCGAAACGCGCCTGCCAGCGGAGCATTTTCCCCATGCTGTTATAAAGTCGCAGTTTTTCTGCCTTCGCCGTTTCCGGCAGGAAAGCCAGTGCCTTGCGGTAGGCTTCAATTGCCTCAGCAGGCGCATAAGCTTTTTCGGCCTGTTCACCAGCGCGGTGATACCAGTAGGCCGCCTTGTCAGGCATATCTGCCGCTTCCCAGTGATAGGCCAGGGCGGCTTGCTGGCCGGCGCCATCCGGGTATATCGTTTCAATACCCTCAGCAACCTGATGGTTGAGCTTTTTTAACTGATCGACGGGAAGGCCAGTCAATAAATGCTCGCGCACCTGATTATGGGCAAATTGCCAGGCTTCGTCGATCACTTCCAGCACAAAAGCATTGGCGCAGACCGTCAGCCAGCCATTGATGTCGGCTTCCGGGGCGGCAGCACGCAGCACCGCAATATCCAGATAGCGACCAATCACAGCGGCCAGTTCCAGCAGCGGGCGTGAATCAGGCGGCAATTTGCTCAGGCGGCGTTCAACAACCGATTTGACGCCACCTGCCGTGACACTTTTCGGGAGTGTCATGTCCTTGATATGATCGAGGTTGCCAGCTTCTTCGGCCAGTGCGCGCAGCACTTCAACCAGGAAAAAAATGTTGCCTTCTGTCTCACGCTGGAGCAGTCGCACCAGTTCACGGTGACGGCCAACATCGCCGAGAATGGAAGCAGCGATCTGTGCGGTGCCGCTCTCATCCAACCGTTTGAGCGGCATGACCTGTGCGCCGGGTAGTCCATCGGCAAGGTCAGCATTTTCGGTATCGTCGTAGCTGCACAGAATTAACAGCGGGCGTCCTCTTG
>CAYUTY010000017.1:34003-93978 GCA_964447795.1 uncultured Anaerolineaceae bacterium | reverse complement strand
CAAAAAAGCCGCTGTCTCTCGACAACGACTTGCTTTAATCTGCCAAACTCCAGAAAGGGGCGTTCGATTGAACACCCCTTCTCCGCATGTGCTAATCGCCTTGAGTCATCAGGCAATAGACTTGATGACGAACACAATCTCACCGTCGGGGGCATTGACTTTCACCTGTTCGCCCACCTTCGCGCCAACCAGCGCCTTACCGAGCGGGCTTTCGATGGAAATTTTTCCCTCGCGCGGGTTGGCCTCTGCCGAGCCGACGAGATGATAGACTTCTTTTTCCTTGCTGCCTTTTTCCGTCATGGTGATAACGGAACCGAGGGCAACTTTGTCTTTGCTGCCAGTCGCTTCGATAATCTGGGCGGTACTGAGGATGGTTTCCAGGCGCAGAATTTCGCCTTCAACAAAGGCCTGCTCGTTTTTGGCATCTTCGTACTCGGCATTTTCGCTCAGATCGCCACCCTCTTCCAGAGCGCGGCGCAGCCGCTCAGCGACCTCGGCGCGGCGCACCTCCAGGAGATGCCTCAACCGGTTTTCGAGATTTTTCTGGCCTTCGGGCGTCAGGTATTGTACGTCGCTCATTGCACCCGCCTTTCCAACAACATGATGCCTAGTCTCTAAAACATAAAAACACAGCCTGGGCGCGCTGTGCCTTATTAAACCGTACTTAATTGGGTTATCTACGGTTTATGATGTGTCGTAATATAACACGAAAAAATGAGTCTGTAAAGTGAAAAATGTAAACAAAAGCTAGGCAACCTGCACAGTTTACTGTCAGGATGGTACGGGGAGGGTGAAGCTGAAAGTGCTGCCCAGGCCGAGTTGGCCGGAGAAAATCAATTCACCTTCCTGCAAGGCCAGTACCCGTCTCGCCAGGTACAGGCGCAGGCCAGCGCCATTGTGGGCTCGTACAGGACGGTAATGTTCCCCGCGCCAGAACGGGCGACCAATATGGGACAGATCATCATCCGCCAGGCCGATACCGTTGTCGGCGACGCTGAACAGCACATGTGTCCCCAGATTGTCTACCGACATGCGAATCTGACCGCCAGCCGATGTGTATCGCGTGGCGTTGTCTAGTAAATCGGTCAGTATGATGAGACTCTGGTAAAAATCCCCGCGTGCGAGGGGCACGACATCTGGCGCGTGGATGGTTATCTCATGCTGGAAGGTGCGCGCCCGATCGCGGATGCGTTCCCATCCTTCAGTCAGCAAATCAGTGGAGATGAAATTTACCGGCGAAATTTTTACCTGCCCGCGCTCCAGAGCAATCATTTCATCTACGGCGTCCAGCAGAGCGAAGGCGCGAGCCGTATTGTCCTGAACTGCGCCCAGCCAGGTATCCTGCTCCGGCGTGATTTGCCCCAGCAGACCCGCCTGTACCAGTTCTGCCCGCCCGCGAATGGCGACCAGCGGTGGGCGCAGATTTTCCGCCACACCGCTCAAAAAGGTCAGATGTGGATCTTCATTGACCGACTGGCGCAGCATCCCGGTGACAGTAGGCGCTGCTGTAAAGGCTGCTGGTGAGGCGGGGACGGCAGTCGGTGCTTCCAGCAGCAGTGTACTCAGGTAAGCATTTTCGTCGGAGAGACTGTGCAGCAGTTCCATCACGCCTGTCAGCTTCGCAGCAGTAGCCGGAGGTGCAGCGGCTTGCAGGCGTGTCAGCACTTCAACCGCCTGAGTGAGGTTCAGCGGGGATGTCATCTTCAGCTCATGCCCGGCAGCGCCACAGTGAAAATTGTGCCTTTGCCCGGTTCACTTTCGACGGTAACTGAACCGCCCATCAGTTCGATGATGTTATAAGCAATCGGGATGCCGAGGCCGCTGCCTTTATAGCTCAGGATAATTTCGTTATCCCCCCTGAAATAAGGTTCGCCCAGCCGGGCAATTTCTTCCGGCGTCATGCCGATGCCGTTATCCTGAATGGTGATGACCAGCTTGCCACCTTCACCAGAGGCGCTAACCTTGACCTCGCCACTATCTGGTTCAGCATAACGAAGCGCATTTTCCGTCAGCTTACTGAGCGCTTTCGCTAGTATTTCGCCATCGAGGTTCAAAAAAGGCAGTCCCTGTGGAACATCGAAGGTGAGGGTGCGGTTTAGTTCTTCCACCAGCGGTTTCATGGCTTTTTCGACCATGAGCGCGATGTTTTTGAACATATCCATTTTGGGTGTCATCTTGAGCGTGCCGGTGTGGATTTTGCTCAGGTCACTCACATCCATGAGCAGTGTTTCCATACGCCGGGCATTGACGCGCACTGTGCTGAGGAACTGCTTTTGCATCTCGCTTAATTCACCCATCCCAGGGCTGACCAGCATGTCGGAATAGCCGCGAATACTGGTCAGCGGCAAACGCAGGTCATGAAACCCATGCGAGAGCAGCGTGGCAAATTGTTCTTTAAAGGCCTCAACACCGCCGGAGTCACCCCCGGCAGCGGGGGGAGCGGCCGCTTCTTCCTGTGCCTGCTCAATAGTGTTCAGAATAGCCTCTAGCTGACCGGGCAGGCGTATCGGGATGATCGCACCTTTTTTAGCGGCTTCGGTCAATTCGGCCAGCATCGCTCGTGCCTGCGCCAGCGCATCATCCGCCATAACATTTTCTCCGTTTCACCCTGTTTTTAGTCACTGACCACAACCCGGAAGCGCTCGCCACCCTCGGTTCGCGCTACCGCCGCCCGAACCGCCGTTTCCATTGCTGCCTCGTCCTGCCAGAAACTATTGATCTGCGAACGATAACAGGCAACCGCCTTGACTTTGGCGGCGAGATCAGCCTCATCCAGCCGTACAATTTCTGTTCGGAGTTTAAGCCCTGGTTCGAGTAAGGCAAAATCAGCCAGCGCTTGCTCGATTCTTTCCGGCTTCTCGGTGTAGGGATAATCTTCGTAAAATCGAATGGTCACCCAGGGATACTGTCGTCCCAGTTCCAGCGCCCATGCCCGCACAATCTGATGGTCAACATGATTGCCAGCCCCCAGCGGCGCATAAATAGCACGCGGCACATCGTCAGGTGACAGCACTATCGTCGGCAAAAGCTGCCCGGCAATATCATCCGGGTGAACTTTTCCAAAAATCGATTCCTGCGTGGCATAGAGTGGTTCTCCACGCCGTGAGACACGGTAGATGCAGTCCATCCAGGTTGCCATATACTCAGCTTCCGCACCCAGTCCGGTGACAGCGGCCTCATCTTCGCGGATGCGTTCGATCACCGGGTCTTCACCCGCCTTCCAGCGCGCGTGCAAAGTGCGAGTGATTGGTGTATCTGGCCGGATTTCATCTTCCTTCGGGCTTCCGGCCATCACCGTGCGGACGACGACACGCGCCCCTCCCTGCACCAGATGGTGAATTGTTCCACCACAGCTCAGAACGGCGTCATCAAAATGAGGAGAGAGAAACAGATGCATCGTCGCTCACTCCTCCAGAGCTGGCACACTGAAGCTGAAAGTGCTGCCGCTGCCCGGTTCGCTCTCAATGTCGATTCGTCCGCCCATCTGCTCTACCAGGCTGCGAGTGATGGCGAAACCCAGTCCTGTACCGGGACGGGAACGGGTAAATTCGTCTTCCGCCCGCCAGAATTTGGTGCCGAGCCGGGCAATCGCTTCTTTCGAGAGGCCGATGCCTGTGTCCGATACCCTGAATTCAATGCGTTTGCCCGCCCGCCGGACTTGCAGCCTAATCGTGCCGCCGTCTGGCGTGTATTTGTAAGCGTTGCTCACAAGGTTGGTCAGCACTTGCAGCAGGCGGTAATAATCCACGCGCATGTCCGGCAGGTCTGGCTCAATTTCTTCCAGGTAGTGATGATGGTACTGTTCCATCTGGGTCATGGTGCCGTCGCGCACGGACTGCACAATAGCCGGTACACTGACGCGGATTTCTTCCATGAAGAAGTGACCGCTTTCGATGCGGCTGATGTCCGCCAGATCGGAAACCAGCATTTCCATTCGCTTGACCGTATCCTTGACCTTCTGGATGAATTCC
This sequence comes from uncultured Anaerolineaceae bacterium, assembly GCA_964447795.1. Classification (GTDB taxonomy): domain Bacteria; phylum Chloroflexota; class Anaerolineae; order Aggregatilineales; family Phototrophicaceae; genus CFX2. The sequence continues at coordinate 90,007 of CAYUTY010000017.1, read as the reverse complement.
GTCTGGCGCTCGGAAAGGCCGCCCTGTAAACGGGTCAGGTCAGCATAGCCGGCGATGCTGGTCATCGGCACTTTCAGGTCATGGGCAACGATGCCAACAAATTCACTTTTGGCTTTATCGGCGGCTCGCACGGCGTCATAAAGGCGGGCGTTTTCAATGGCGACGGCGGCACGTGCCACCATCCGTTCGATCAAATCCTGCTGCTCTGGCGTGAAGGGTTCGCCGCCTTCGTGTTTGATAACGACCACACCGAAGACAGTTGTTTCGCGCATAATCGGCACAATTGCTACTGTCTCGCCGCCCGCATCCGCCGGGCTGACCGTAATTGGTTTGCCGCTGGCGATGACCTGTGCCACTGTTGGATAGGCTTCATCGAGATAGGTTGGCATGGCTGCGCCATTTTGCGACCCGTAGTGATGAACGGCGCGGGCGCGCGGGGGATCGCCTTCAGTGAGGCCGAGGTAGCCGCCAGTTGCAGCGGAGAGGCGGCAGGCCCATTCCAGAGTTATCTGCATGGCTTTGCCGGTATCAAGCGTTTCGTTCAACTGGCGGTCAATGCGCCGAAGCTGCTGAAGCTGCTCGACACGCGCTGCCAATTCCTGATCGGTTTCGCTGAACAGCCGCGCATTGTCAATGGCGACGGCGGCCTGGGTGGCGAAGGCATCCAGCGCGGCCAGATCGTCCTCGTTGAACAAGCCGGTCATCATCCGGTTATCGACATAGACAACACCAATGACGCTGCCCCGCGCCCGCAGCGGGGTCGCCATGATGCTGCGGAGCGCCTGCCCGATGATGCTGGCCTGACCGGCAAAACGCGGGTCTTCGGTGGCATTGGTGGTGACCACAGGGTTGCCTTTGTCCAGCACTTCGTTAGCGATGGTTCGGCTGTATTTGAAGTTGTCGCTGCCGAGCGTTTGCTGGTCGAGGTTACGCGCCGCTTTGACACTGAGACCGCCATCATCATCACGCAGCATGAGAAACCCGCGTTCCGCCGCTGTCAGGTTGATGATCGCATCCATAACCTGATCGAGTACTGTTTGTAATTCCAGGGATGAACCGAGCAACCGGCTGACATTATAAAGCGCCTGGAAACGCCCCTCTTTTTTGCGCTCCTTGCGTTCTGCATCAGCACGTCCAAGCAGTTCAGCAAGCGATTCGACCTGCTTCTGTAAAAACTGTCCGTCTACCCGCCCGGCCTTGATCTGACTGCGGAGCAGATTGACATTCTGAATGGCATTGACGAGTTCGTGATCGGAAAGCGGCTGTACGCTGGGTCGGTCATTCATGGTTTTATTTCGACTCGCGGAACTGCTGATAATAATCACAATGGGGGGTGAGCGGGCAAAGTTCGCAGCGAGGCCCGCGTGCGTGACAGACTTCTCGCCCATGCCGGATGAGGTTCAGATGGAAAGCATAATAATCTTCCGGCGGGACAATGGATTCCATGACCGGGTGCGCTTTATCGGCGCTGATGCCTGTTGGCAAAAAGCCGATGCGCTGACCGACGCGGTGAACATGGGTATCCACTGGAAAAGCTGGTCGGTTGAAGGCAAAGCAGAGCACAATCGCCGCTGTTTTCGGCCCAACGCCGTTCATACTCGTCAGCCAGGCTTTGGCTTCATCCAGCGGCACATCAGCCAGGAAGTCGATATTTAATTCACCCCGATCCGCCGTGATAAAGCGCAGCACTTCCTGAATACGCGGCCCTTTCTGGTTCGCCAATCCCGCCGGGCGAATGGTCTCGATCACATCGGCGGTTGGCGCGTCGCGGACGGCTTCCCAGGTTGCATAACGGGCTTTAAGTGCATCAAATGCCTTATCCCGGTTGGTGTCTGTGGTACTCTGGCTGAGGATACAATCCACCAGTTCGTCGAGCGGTGGCAGCGCCTGCCGCCACGCGGGATAGCCGTATAATTCCCGCAGGGCTTTTGCCACCGGGGGGTATTTTGCCTTGCGGCGTTCGTAATCCGGGATGATGCTGGTAACAATTTGAGCTGCCATAGTATTGATTGTACGCCGGAACAGTTTTGAGGCAAGCGCAGAAACGTTGACAGAAAGGCTGCCGCGCAGGAAAATCGAACGCTAAAGCTTTGTATGGGTATTACAAAGAATAAGAATGGTGTTTGGTTAAAACAATTTTTGCTTTTTGACCAGAATAGTGCAAAATTACACCACATTTTCCGAAAAACCTTAATTTCAGGAGGAGTATAACGTTGTCAAAACCCGTTTTAATGGAGGTCAAAGACCTTGTTACCCGCTTTCACACGCAAGAGGGTACGGTCTACGCCGTAAATGGCGTCTCCTACAGTCTCCACGAAGGTGAAACCCTTGGGGTAGTGGGGGAGAGCGGGAGCGGCAAAAGCGTTCACGTCCTTTCCATCATGGGGTTAATTCCCAGCCCACCCGGTAAAGTCGAAAATGGATCGGTGCTTTTCCGGGGGCGCGATCTGCTCAAGCTGACTCCTGAAGAAATGCGGGCAGTGCGCGGTGCAGAAATTGCGATGGTCTTTCAGGATCCCATGACCTCGCTCAACCCGGTGCTGACCATCGGCACCCAGATCACCGAAGCGCTCAAACTGCATCTGGGTATGAGTGACAAAGAAGCCAATGACCGCGCCGCTGCCCTGCTGACGATGGTTGGCATCTCTGATGCGCGTAAACGCCTGAAGAACTATCCGCACCAGTTCTCTGGCGGGATGCGCCAGCGGGCGATGATTGCGATGGCGCTTTCCTGCAATCCCAAGCTGCTGATCGCCGACGAACCAACGACTGCGCTCGATGTGACCATTCAGGCGCAAATTCTCGATCTGGTGCGCCGCCTGCGTGACGAAATTGGCATGGCGATGATCTGGATTACGCACGATCTTGGTATTGTCGCTGGTCTGGCGGACACGCTTCAGGTTATGTATGGTGGGCGGATTGTTGAACGCGGGCCGGTGAAGCCGGTTTTCAAAGATACGCGGATGCCTTACACATTGGGTCTGCTGAAATCCCTGCCCCGGCTGGACAAGCGCGGTGGCGGCGAAAAGTTGAATCAGATCGAAGGTTCACCGCCTGATATGCGAATTCCGCCGAAGGGCTGCCCATTCTATGCGCGCTGCCCATACCGGAAAGATGTATGCGCCGAAGTGATGCCCCCGCTGGAGCGCGTCCCGGACGCGACCGTGCCAGACCACGAGATGGCCTGCTGGGTGGACGTTCGTACCGGTGAACTGCGGCCTGAGGCACTTCAGGCTCAGGCAAAATTACAACGTGAAGGGGTGCTGTAAACATGGTGACCGCAATGGCCGCTACCGAATCAAAGACAATGAACGACGGCAGAGAAGTTCTGCTCAGCGTTCGCGGGCTGAAAAAACATTTTCCGATCACCTCTGGCATCATCCTCCAGCGGCAGGTAGGGGCGGTGAAAGCCGTTGATGACATCAGCTTTGACGTATTCAAAGGGGAAACGCTGGGGGTTGTAGGTGAATCTGGCTGCGGCAAAAGCACAGCAGGTCGTACAGTCCTTCAGCTTTATAAGCCAACTGCCGGTTCAGTTGTTTTTGAAGGCAAGGAACTGACTACACTGCCGCCGGAGGAACTGCGGAAGACGCGCCGCCGGATGCAGATGATTTTCCAGGATCCGTTCGCCTCGCTTAACCCGCGAATGTCAGTCGGGCGTATTGTTGCTGAGCCGCTGCGTATTCACAAGATTATCGACAACCGCAAGGAAGAACAGGAATACATCGAAAATCTGCTGGAGCGCGTCGGCCTGAATCCATATTTTGTCAATCGCTACCCGCACGAATTTTCCGGCGGCCAGCGGCAGCGTATCGGCATTGCGCGGGCGCTGGCGCTGCGGCCCAGTTTCATCGTGGCCGACGAACCGATCTCGGCGCTGGATGTGTCGATTCAGGCACAGGTAGTCAACCTGCTGGAAGAATTGCAGGATGAGCTGAATCTGACATATCTGTTTATTGCCCACGATCTGAGCATGGTACGCCACATCTGTGATCGCGTGGCTGTGATGTATCTGGGCAAAATTGTTGAGCTGGCACCAGCGGATGAGTTATACGAAAATCCGCTGCATCCCTATACCCAGTCCCTTCTTTCCGCCGTGCCAGTCCCAGACCCGTCGGTGGAAGAACGCCGCCAGCGCATTATCATTTCCGGGGATGTGCCAAGCCCGGCTAACCCGCCTATCGGATGCAATTTCAACACACGCTGCCCGGTCGCTTTCGATCTGTGCTATCAGGAGCCTGACCCGCCGCTGCTGGAGGTCACGCCTGGTCACTGGGTCGCCTGCCATCGGGTGATTTAAAAGATCACAACGGTTGTTAAAACCAAGCAGGGCGCATTTTCTATGATGCGCCCTTTTGTTTAACGCTTTGGTACGCTGGTCTACGCTCACCTGACGATTGCCGGGTGAACCTTTGCGTCAGCGGCGCATCAGGCTACAATGATGCCGTGTACTGGCAGCAGGCGACGGGAGTGCGTAGACACATGGCATACGGGCGGCTTGATGTGTTCTGGCCGGACGGCCAGTTCAGAACCTATCCACTGGTGGACAATACGGTTTCGATTGGGCGCTCATCCGGCAATACCATCGCGCTTGATACCACCACCATCTCCCGTTATCACTTCACTATCGCCCACGATGGTGAAAATGCAACCATCAAGGATATGGAGTCCGCCAACGGTACTTTTGTGGATGGTGATCGCCTGAAAAACGGTGAATCGCGCTCACTGCTGGGTGGTGAGGAAATCCAGGTCGGCCATCTGCGGATGATTTATCACCGCATTGACGAACAGCCGACGCAGCCGATGATGGCTGTTGACGAGACGACACAACGCATCGAACTGGAACTGCCTGCTTTTCGCATTGATGTGATTGGTATTGACCAGCCATTTTCGCCTGGGGCGCACATGACGGCTGAGATGGGGATCACCAATACCAGCGAAGAAAATCAGCGTTACCGGGTTGAAACCAGCGGGATGCCGCCGGAGTGGATTCGGATCGACCGGCCCGAACTGAGCATTGATGCGGGTGAAACCGCGCAGGTCTCGGTGAACATCAAACCGCTGCGCCGTCCTGACAGCAAGCCCGGCGATTACACACTGATGGTGCGCGTCTCACAAAAAGACAACCCGGAAGCCAAACTGGAAGCCAATCTCAGCATTCGTATCCTGCCTTATGGCGGCTTCGGGATGGCACTGGATGCCCGGCGTATCGCCAGTGGGGAGCGCTTCCGGCTGCATTTGCATAATCAGGGCAGCGCGCCGCTGCCTCTGACCCTGAGTGGACGTGACCGGGGGGATAAATTACGCTACAACATCCTCGCGCCACAGGTTACGCTGGCGCCGGGGCAGCGCCTCAGTATCCAGGGTGAAATTAAGCCTAAACGTGTGGCGTGGTTTGGCAAGCCGCGTATTCATCCTTTTGATCTGATCGTCCGTTCCAATGATGCGGCGCATTTCATCGCAGCGGTACGAGGGCAGTTTATCGAACGACCGATGCTGCCGTCGTGGACACCTTTTATCTTGCTGGGACTGCTGGGACTGGGCGCATTTCTGCTGATCGCCGGAGCCGCCTTGTTTTTCAGCGCTCGGCCAGAACCCAATATTGCGGCCTTCATGGTCAACAGCACGCAGGTCGCGCAGGGAGAACCACTTCAGGTAAGCTGGGCTGTTACGGATGTGCGCGAACTCAGCCTGAACCTGAATGGTACACCGATTTTGGATCGTATCAGCATCGACACGCCAGGTGTCAATCTGGATACTAACGGTCTGAGCGGTAATGTGGCGCTGGCACTGGTGGGTGTTAATGGCGCGGCGCAGGCTGTCGCTACCCAGAATGTCTATATTTATCGTCCGCTGGGACAGGCGGTTTTCACGGCAGAACCGGCGCAGTTGGTGCGTTATGTGGTACAAAATCTGACCGTAAGCTGGAGCATTCCCGGCGCTGTCAAAACGCGCATCAGCGGACTGGAAAATTTTAACTCGGCTCAGATCAATGCGACATTTGGGCCGGATGGCACCATCAATGACGCTGTTGGTATTCCACTTGGCCCGGTGACGCTGACGCTGCTGGCCGAAGACGAAATTGGCAACCCCTCGCAGCAGATGATGGAAATTCCGGTTATCAACCCTGAGTGCGTCCCGGCGCGGGACTCAGTGACTCTGTATGCCGGGCCGGATACACGTCATCAGGTTGTCGGTACAGTTCAGGCGGGTATATTCGTTGTCGTGGACGCGCAGGATGCCAGCGGTGGTTGGCTGCGTGCGCAGCTTCCCGGCGGATTGTATGGCTGGGGGCAGGTGTCGGCCTTCACCTGTGCCCAGAATTTCAGACCTGCTGATCTGGTTAAGGAATTAACCGTACCCACTATCCCGCCTGCCACACTTGCCCCGACCAATACTCCCCGGCCAACGAATACACCGGGGCGCACGCAGGCCACTGGCGCGCAACCTGCTGGCACCCAACCCGCTGTAACCGCAACCGCATCTGGCTAATGATGTTATAACGTAGGGGGCATAGCATAAACTGTGTCCCATAGAAACGGCCAGAAAGAGGAGTTTTAACATGCAAATTGACCAACAGACGCTCGCCTCGATTTTACAGTTGGGCGGGCAGTATTTTCTGCCCATCGCAGCCCTGCTGCGAGCGCTTTATGCCGGGGTGCGCGGCAGGATGCCAGAAGGATTCACCCAGATCGGTGTGGCAGCCGCTTTCGCCGGGATGAGCGCTGCTGTCGGCAGCACTGAGATTGACCTGCGGGTGATCGTGGCGGAAATTCTCGGCAATACGGCTTTCACGGCGGGTATTCTGGCATTCATCGTCGTTTATCTGCTGCGGATGCCCAATCGTGGTTTATGGCTGGACGGTTTCGTCGGTGGTGTTATCGGCCTGCTGATCTGGCTGTTTACGGTTTATGTGCTGCAACAGCCCTGGCCCTGGTGGTTTATTCCGCTGCTGATTGCCGCGTGCGCTGCCGGGTTCATTGCCCTGCGTTTCTCACTGCGGCAGATCATTAAGGTAGTACGGGTGGCGACCTGGCTGTTGGTGATTGGCCTGATTTTTGTGATCGGCGCGGGCGGTTTTATGCTGCTGCAAACGCTGACTCAAAGCGTGCCAGCGGCAGGCTAAGCCTGTTAGCAGGGGGAATAGCTGATTCTCCCTGCATGTTTGTTTTACCGCATCCGCCGCAAACCACCCAACTGCCACAGCGCCAGCAGCGCGACGGCATTCCTTTCATCAAAACCTGCTGCATGGTTTGACAGCAGGTTTGATGGATTCAGCAATTCGTTATTCTATACATCCTTCAACCATGCCGCGCTTTCCGCCCACAATGTATGCTGGAAAGTCTCGCGGAAAAACCCAAAATGCCCGATTTTCGCCGTGCCTATATCTGCCGGTTTCAGGTGGCGGTGTTCAGACCGGGCATTTGGATAAAAATCCAGCAAGGCTTCCACCGTCCGGCGTGGGGCATAGTAATCATCCTCAAAGCTGTAACTCCGAAATGGTGCTTTTAAACAGGCATAATAGTCGTGATCTGTCCCACCGTGTATGTCTAACAGATAACCGGGAGATCGTCCAGCCTTTGCCCATTCCTGCGCCACACCTGCCGGGACATCCTCGCCCATCCCTAATTTGCTGCCAGGAAAATAGCCGAATAAGGGGCATAAAACCGGGACGACGATGAACCAGAGTGCTGCTATCCAGGTTTTATGAATTCCCGGCCAGCGCATCCAATAGCCATTTTGGGCAGCCACGCCCATCACCCCCTTGATGTAGGCATTTTCTGATGTCAGGCCAACAATCTGCCCGCCGATGCTGTGACCAATGACCAGTAATTCAGAGGTTGGGTAGTCGTGGCGCAGCCAGGCAAGCATTGCGGCCTGATCGAGTGCGCCCCATTCCCATAATTGGGCTTTGAAACCGCGCAGGGAAGTCGGACGTGAGTCACCAATCCCGCGATAATCGTAAGTCATTACCGTGAAGCCCTGCCCGGCGAGAAAAGCAGCATACTTGCTGTAGTAGCGTCGTTTGACCCCCATCGCTGAATTGATGAGGACAACACGACCATTCGATGTGACGGGTTCAATCAGCGTTGCCGCCAGCGCAAACCCATCATCTGCTCTGATTGTCAGTTCCTTTATCTGCATATCGCTCCTGAAAACACTGAACCTGTTCTGTACTCATCACCATAATCGAAAAGGACTGGCAAGGCTGCGAAAATGATTGTCAACTGCTGCCATTTTGCCGCATTTGTTCACGCAAGTCCTGTGCTACCAGCCGGGCGGCGGCATTCTGCCAGTTGTGCAGCGTTCGTTCCGGCACCATGGTCTGAAACCATTCAAGCGCGGCGCGGTTTGCAGCAGCCTGTGCGTCATCCAATCTGTCCCGGCTGTAAGGTTTAAGACCGAGGACATAAGGGTAATAGAGGGCATTGTAGTAGCGCCATTCGTCCGTCGTCCCAAAATCGCCCCTATCACGTGGCTTGAGGCGGGTGATGCGCTCGGTCAGCAGCGTTTTTAGCTCAGCAGCGCGTTCCAGGGTGCTGCCAGCGTCACCTCGTCCGGCCAGGCGGGTGTCAATGAGTGAGAGATGCAGCAGCGGGCTGGCGGCCAGCCGTCCCAGATCGCCCATGTGACTCAGGGCGCGGCGGGTTAGCCGGGCGAATGTGTCGTCATCCAGCGAATCGAGTTGCAATGACTCATCAGCGCGGGGGAGGGCGCTGGCGGCAGCCCGCAGATCAGCGCGAGCGCGGCGCAAACCGGGTAAAGGGGCAAATACCAGCCGGTCAAGCACATTTTGGAGCGCGTCGGCGAAAACCTGTACTGCTACTGCGGCTCCAGTCACGCCAAACAGCAGGGCGATCAACCCCGCAGATGCACCACTGCCAAGCATCAGCAGCGCTACCTGCCCACCGAAAATCAGCGCCAGCAGCAGGGAAGCAGCGAGCGAACGAAGCGCATCTGGCAGCAGTGTTTCCCCTTCGTCGAAAGCATCCAGCACAGCGATACACACACCGAGCAGGATGATGTCCAGACCGATCAACAGCAGAGTCACAATAGGTGGCAGCAGCGGCAGCAGCAAAAGCGCGTTGCTCAGTCCGAAAAAGATAGCCACGATTAACAGCACTCCCAGCGTCCGGCGGGAAGGGGCGGCACGATAAGCGTGGTAGACGATCAGCAGCGGCACCAATAACAACAGCCCCAGTATCAACGCTGCTATGAAAAATAACGGGGTCGCCGCCGGGGGCAACCCACTCATCAGGCCGAGCAGAGCCAGCCCTCCGATGAGGCCGTAACCGCGCATTGATGTCAGCCGAGCCTTCGCTGGCGCGTCCTCCGGCAGCAGATCAACCGATGCAGCGAACCAGCACAGTGCCGGGGCGAATAACAGCATCCCCCGCAGCGCCAGCAGGACAGGCTCATGATTGAATAAGGGCAATAACCCATCCAGCGCCACCCAGGCGGCATAAGCGGCCAGCCCTAGTCCGGTATAGCGCAGGCTTGTTTTGCCGGGGTCGCGGACGATGAGATACAGGCCGAGCCACAGGGTAAACCCAAAAAGGAGCAGTTGAATCAGGATTGCATTCGTCATGCGCCGAACATAGCGCAAGTCAGGCCGATTGCCAATTTCGGCGCTATAATTGGGTTCGATTCAGGTTCAAATCAGATTGAGGAGAACAACCGTGACCGATCTGCCAGTGCGGGAACTGGTGTTGTATAAACACGGCGTCGGCTTTTTTGTGCGCGAAGGTATCATCAATGGAGTGGGTGTGACGCTCAATTTCAAACAGGATGAAATCAACGATGCGCTCAAAAGCCTGACGATTTTTGACCGGGCGGGTGGGCAGGTTTTGGGCATTCACTACCAGACGCCAATGGACAGGAATGCTCGATTTGATGAGAGTTCGATTCGTCTTTCCAGCAGCGCCAGTCTGACCGATTTGTTGCGTGATCTGCGCGGACGACTCTGCGCGCTGACCTTTGAGAGCGCTTTGCAGGGTGAGGAAACGATTGTAGGCCGTGTCGTCGGCATTAACCAGCACAGCACGTCTGTCATACCGAGGCCTCAATCGCCGTCGGTGACCTCTGGCGAAGGCACGCAGATTGCTGTCCTGACCGAAGATAATTTTGTTCGTGTGATGCCCTTCGATGCGCTGCTTTCGATCAGTATTCAGGACGATCAGGCTGCCCACGACCTGCGCTATTTTCTCGATACCAGCATGGGTGATGAAACCCGCAGGACAGTCAATGTCCGTCTGAGCGAAGGCGAACATCAACTGGTGGTGTTTTATGTCGCGCCCAGCCCGACCTGGCGTGGCAGCTATCGTATCGTCGGCGAACTGGAAGCCGATGCGGACAATGGTCGGGCCCTGCTGCAAGGCTGGGGCTTATTTGATAACCGCTTTGATGAAGATTTGCAGGATGTGCAGGTGACTCTGGTGGCCGGGCAGCCGATTTCGTTCATCTACGATCTGTATACATCGCGCATCCCGGAACGCCCAATAGTACAGGACGAAGCGCGTATCGCGCCCGGCCCAGTGGTGTATGCCGCTGAGTACATGGATGAGCCTATGGAAGAAATGGCGCGTGGAATCACGCTGCACGCGATTGCGCCTGCCCCAATGCGCGACTCACGGATGAAAGCCTTCTCGCGCGCGGAACTGGCGGATGCTGCTCCCCCTGCCGCTGAGGGTAAAGAATCGGGCGAGTTCTTTGAGTATCGCGTGACCGCGCCGGTGTCGGTCAAGCGGGGCGAGTCAGCGCTGGTGCCGATCATCAGCGCCGAAGTGAATTATGAGCGCGAGCTGCTCTACAACGGCGCGAAGCTGCCCAATCATCCGGTGTCGGCGCTGCGTTTCAGCAATACGGCAGGACTGACGCTGGAACGTGGGCCGGTGACGGTGATCGAAAATGGCGATTATCGTGGTGAGGCGGTGGTTCCTTTCACCAAAGATGGCAACCCGGTGTATCTGCCTTACGCGGTTGAACTGGGTGTACGGGTGGTCGAGAGCCAGCGGCAAGCGGTTGAAACTGCAAGCCTGAAAATTGCCGGGGCGTATTTGCTCTATGATGAATATCACATCGCCACCACCACCTACACCATCGAAAATACGACAGCCAAAGCGCTGACCATCACCATTGAAGCGCCGATTGACCCGGAGTATACACCTTTCGAGATGCCGCCTGCGGCTGCTGAAACCATCAGTGACCGCCGCTGGCGCGTAACCGCCCCGCCGCAGGCCAAGACTCCGTTCGTCCGCAAGGAGCGGCATCTGAGTACGCGGCGCGAAGAAGTGCGCCAGTTGGATTACCGGCGGCTCAAGCAGTTCATCGACAACCGCTGGCTGGATGAGGCGACTTTGCAGCAGTTGGGGGCGCTGCTCAATAATCAGGCGCTGATTCAGAAGGCGAAAAGCCAGCAGAAAGACCTGAACGAAGAACGCAAGTCGATTTACGCGCAGCAGGAGCAGATTCGCGCTAACCTGGGCGCGCTGCAACCGACGGGCGATGAAGCACCGCTGCGGGCCAGAGTGCTGGCGCAGTTGGAAACGGCGCAAAATCGGCTGGAAGCCATCGACGCGCAGCTTACCGCGCTGACGGCGCAGATTACCCAGGCTGAAGCCAGCACCGAACAGATCATCGCGGCGCTGCCCGCGTAGGGCTGGCAGCTTATAGCTGGTAATTAATCAGTCCTGAAAAGAAGGGATGTTGTAGGGGAGGGTTTGAAACCCTGCCCTACGCAAAAATGCGCTCAGGAATTTATCTACTTTTTTCGTATCTATGGCATCTATTTTTAGGAGTTACGCATTTCAGAGCGGTTTGGTAGGGGCATGATGCATCATGCCTCTATGAAATACCATCAACTGCGTAAATCCTCTTTTAAGGAACACTCACTATGCACCAGATGCAGACTCTTTCCCATGCTGACGCGCAGAAGATTATCGCCGCGATTCAGGCCGAAGTCGAAGGCGAGCGTAAAGGTGTGGCTATCGCAGTGGTCGATGAACACGGCGAACTGCTGGCCTTCCTCCGCACCGATGGCTGCCCGCTGGCGTCGATCAACAACGCGATTCATAAGGCTTTCACCGCCGCCCGTGAACGGAAGGAATCCCGTACTGTTGGGGATGCCTCCCGCGCGGATGGCTGGCCGATGACTAACTTTGGCGACCTGCGCTACACCGGCTGGGGCGGCGGCGTGCCAGTCGTCTATCAGGGTACGGTAGTGGGTGGTGTCGGCGTCAGCGGCCTGCCGGAGGAGGAAGACATGGTGCTGGCGCGGCTGGGCGCGGGAGTCATCGGCGGCTGAAACCGCCCGATCATGTTTATCGAACATCTTTCGCTCACTAATTTCCGCAATTACGCCCGGTTGGAAGTCAGCTTACCGGCTGAACGACCGATTGTGCTGCATGGCGACAACGCCCAGGGCAAAACCAGCCTGCTGGAAGCGATTTATTATCTGGCGACGGCGCGTTCCCCTTATACGATCAGTGACCGCCAGCTCATCCACTGGCGGGCGGAAGATGATCCGATTCCGTTCGCCAGGCTGGTGGGCGATATTCAGTCGCGGGCGGGCGGCTATAACCGAGTCGAACTGACGCTGGTGCTGGAACGTGGCACAGATGGGGCGGGGCGCTTCAAGAAAACTGTCCGCATTAACGGGGCGGACAAGCGGGTGATGGATCTGGTCGGCCTGCTGTCGGTCGTTCTCTTTCTTCCACAGGATTTGACGCTGGTGGAAGGCGCACCCAGTGAGCGGCGGCGCTTCATCGACAATACGCTGTCGCAGGTGGATAAGGATTATCTGGCCGCGCTTAACACCTACGAAAAAATTCTGCCGCAGCGGAATGCGCTGCTGCGGCGAGTGGCGGAAGGCATGGCGCGGGCGGATGAACTGGCCTACTGGGACGCGCAGATCGTCGAGGCCGGGAGCATTCTGATCGCGGGGCGGCAGCGTTTTCTGCGCGAACTGGAAGGCGAGGCTCAGGCGGCTCATCTCGACCTGACTGGCAAAAATGAACTGCTGACACTGGTTTATCAGCCGAGTTTCACACCCACTGTCGGCGGCGAGGGGCAGCTTTCCTTCAATACCCTGGGGCTGGATTTGAACCGCCAGCTTGACCCAGAAGAAATTGCTCCGCAGTTCGCGGCACAGCTTGAGAGTGAACTGGATCGTTCGATTCAACAGGGTGTGACGCTCTCTGGCCCACACCGTGACGAACTGCGGCTGAACATCAACAGCCGCGACGCCGGGTTGTATGGCAGCCGGGGGCAGGCGCGAACGGCGGTGATGGCACTGAAGCTGGCGGAACTGGCGTGGATGAAGCGGCGGCTGGGCGAGTGGCCGGTGCTGCTGCTGGACGAGGTAGTCGCTGAATTAGACAGCAAACGGCGGGCGTATCTGCTGGAACGTATCACCGGGGCAACACAAACGCTGCTGACGACCACCGAACTCGATATTTTTTCCCCCGCTTTCATCGAGCGGGCGAGCGTGTGGCACGTTACTGGCGGGCAGATCGAGACGGCCTAAAACACAATAACTATCTCACGGTGATGTGCGCTGTTTAACTGATCTGGTCGAGCGCCGTTTGTACTTCTGGCACTGTAAGACCGGTGACATTTTTTAAGCGCAGCGATAGATTGCGGAGATACATTTTCTGCTCTTTGCGCGACTCGTCACTTTGTGGGCGCATCCCTAATTTTTCTGGCCCAACCTTCAGCGAAATCACGGTACTGGCAAGGAGCTTCAGGTAGCTGATGACATTAAAATAATCCAGTTCCAGGACGGGCTGACGGGCGGCGCGGTTATAAGCGTCCAGTATCTTTTCGTACCAGCCAGGGCCGCCGTTATCGCCCATAATCATCAATGTCCAGGAGAGATCACAGCGATAATCGGCAACGGTAAGCTGTGACCAATCGATGACTGTCATCCGGTTTCCGCTGCCTAAGAGGACATTGTTTGCATGAAAATCGAGATGGACAACAGCAGGCTGAATGGTGATTTCCTTTTTGTGTGACTCCAGCCAATCCGTAACCTTCAGGAAGCCCTCGACCTCAAATTCCCGGTACAAACGGCGGTAGCTGGCGAGCCAGTCATCAAGAACGGCAGCCGGATCAGCCTGATACCGCACGGCATGTTCCGTGAAAGGCAGCCAGTCGAGGCGGTGTAGCTGTGCCACCAGACTCCCAAACTGGTCAAGCAGTTGGTCTTCCTGCCGGGGTTCTGCGCCGCTCATTGCACCCCACAGGCTGTTCCCTTCAACCTTCTCCATAATGATGAATGCTTTGCCCAGTACAGCGCTGTCCGTCTCGGAAAAAAACAGCGCTGGCACAGGATAGCCAACACGATGTAACTGGATAAGGCCAGCGCTTTCGCGGCGCGTTTTTTCAGCACCATCGTTTCCCAGATACAATCGCAAAATCAGATCACGCGGTTGATCGTCCGCAAATGTGAGCCGGAAAGCGTAAATATCGCATTCCCAGCCGCCGCTGAGTAAATGGAAATCAGAGATGCTGGCGGCAGGGTGGCGGCGAACAAGGTAATTCTGCAAGCTGCTAAAAAGCGCGTCAGACATTCTGTTAGTCTCCAAGTAGGGATACTTTTGTGAGTGATAGTGATGAAACAGCGAACAACTTTTCAGGCACAATTACGAGTACGAAGGTCAGGTGTGCGTTGTTCAAAAAATGTGAGAAGTGCGATAACTTGTGATATAGTGCGGTCAATCGTTTACTAAATTGACACAGGTGAGATGACTGTATTAGCCACCCCACCCAACCGCTCGCTCTTTGCTGCCTTTCCCCCGCTTCTCAATCGACTGTTTGCGCCCATCCCCATCTGGCCGCTGGTGTACCTGCGAATTGCCTTTGGCGCTGTTATGATGTGGGAAGTGTGGCGCTATTTCAACAATGGCTGGATTCACCGCTATTATATTCAGCCGGAGTTCTTTTTCACTTATTACGGATTCGACTGGGTGCGTCCCTGGCCGGGGGAGTGGATGTATGTCCACTTTCATGTCATGGGGGCGCTGGCGTTCTGCATCCTGATCGGCCTCAGCTACCGGCTGGTGATGCAGCTGTTTTTCGCTGCTTTCACGTATGTCTTTCTACTCGACCAGACCAACTATCTGAATCATTTTTACCTCATCAGCCTCATCAGCTTTCTGATGATCTTTATCCCGGCGCATCGCGCTTTTTCGGTTGATGCCCTGCTGCGCCCGGTCATTCGCAGCCGGACAGCGGCGGGCTGGACGCTGTACATCATCGTTTTTCAGATCAGCGTGGCCTATTTTTATGGCGGGATTGCCAAGCTGAATGGCGACTGGCTGCAAGGCGAACCGATGCGGATGTGGCTGGCGGCGCGGACGGATTTTCCGGTGATTGGTCACTTCTTCACCGAAGAATGGATGGTTTTTCTGTTCAGCTATGGCGGTTTACTGCTTGATCTGTTCATTGTGCCGCTGCTGCTGTGGCGGCGGACGCGCTGGCTGGCGGTGATGGTGCTGCTGGCTTTCCATCTGACCAATCACCATCTTTTCAGTATTGGGATTTTCCCCTGGTTTATGATGGCGGTGATTCCGCTGTATTTCCCGCCGCACTGGTGGGCAGGTTTGCCAGATGCAGCGCTATCGTTGACAAGCCGATTGCGCCTGCCGGGGCAAATAAAGCCGCAGCCTGCGCTGGCCGGGGATGCCGTGCCGGGGAATCTGCCGCCGGTGTGGATGGAAACACGAGCATTACCGTTTGAAAATTCCCTTGCGAGCGGAGGCGGGATTCCAGAGCCACAAGCTATCACTGCGGCAGGCCAGCACTTTTTATTAGCGGCACTTGCCCTGTACTGTGCCTTTCAACTGCTGCTGCCGCTGCGCCATTTCCTGTATCCGGGGAATGTAAGCTGGACGGAGCAGGGACACAATTTTTCATGGCACATGAAACTGCGCGACAAAAGTGGCCGGGCGGAATTTCTGGTGATTGACCGGACTTCTAACCTGACGTGGCAGGCGCTGCCAGAGGATTTCTTAACCCGGCGACAGGTGAGCAAGCTGCCGGATTCGCCGGATATGATTTTGCTGGCCAGCCATTATCTGGCGGAGAAAGCCCGCGCCGCCGGGTACGAACATGTGGAAGTCTATGCCGAGGTACAGGTATCGTTGAATGGGCGCGAGCGCGCCTGGCTGATTGACCCGATGGTGAATCTGGCGGCACAACCGCGCACTGTGCTGGCGGCGGACTGGATTCTGCCGCTTAATATGCCGCTGCGTTATTCATCAGCCGGGGTGGTGGACGATGACATTAATGATGATGACCTGGAGTGATGTTGCCGGGAAATGATGCCGCCGACGGGTTAGGTCGGCGGCATACCGTTGGGGGAGTCGGGAAATAATCAGGTTGGGTTAGTGCGGCGTCATCGGTAACTGATTTCAGTAAATCACGACTTTCCGGTATCAAGCATTGAGATTTCTGAATTTATTGAGATTTTCGTAAATTTGCGCGGATGAATGCCTGATTTTAGCCGGTCAGGATGGATGCCTGTCAACGGATTGCTCCATGTGGCAGGAGGGCATGGACACCGCGCACACCGTTGACAAGCTGGGTGATTCGCATATCCACGACCAGACTCGCCAGCGCCAGCGCCATCTGCCGCTCCATTTCATAGCGCTCGCTCATCAGATTGAGCATGGCATCGAGGGCGATTCCAACCGCCTCGTCCAGACTTTCATGAAAACCGAACGTAATCCAGCCTGCTGGTGTGTTTGCGCGTGGGGTTGTCAGGTGTAAATCGGTCAGCAGCTCAAAAGTGAGATCACAGCGTTCTACCGGACATTCAATCGCCATAACGGATACTTCGCCATCACCCTGCCGCGCATGGCCGTCGCCTGTCGAGAATAGCCCGCCGGGGACAGCAACGGGCAGATATAAAGTGCTGCCCGCGACCAGCTCCTTACAGTCGATGTTGCCGCCAGTGCTGCGCGGCGGGGCAGTGGAATGGCTGCCTGGCTCGTCCGGTGGCATTCCCATCACGCCCATGAAGGGACGCACCTCGACGGTATGGCCGTACTGGTCGCGTCCGATATGGGTATCCGCATTCAGCGACCAATCGAGCGAAAATTTAGGCAGTTCCGATACGCCCAGGCGATCATTGAGCGGTGTGTGCCAGCCGCCCGCACCCGTCCAGCCGTAAGCCCCAACGCGAATGTCATTAACCCGCACCGCCAGTGTCATCCCTGGCAGTGCGCCGCGTATGGCAATCGGGCCGCAGAGGGCGTGACCGTCGCTCCATTCCGGTTTAAGGGGTTCAACCTTTTGACGTTGAGGGCCATGAGGTGTGGTGACTTCGCCACCCCAACCGGCATCCAGCGTGCGAAAGCGTACCGAATCGCCGGACTCAATTGTCAGCAGCGGCGGCAAATCGCGGTCAAAAGCGCCGTGCAGCGTCCGCTGTTCCGGCTCAATGGTGTATGTTGTCATCCCGGAGTCCTTTGTTGTCGGCCAATTTAAAGCTGGTGGTAGGGTGCATTACCCGGCTGAAAATCCACACGAGAAAGGGTATAGAGGGCAAGTTCGGCGTTGTAGTAATGGTTGGTTAAGCCTTCGTAGCGCATTCCGATTTTCTGCATGATTTTTTGTGAGGCGGTATTTTCCGGCACAGCGAGGGCGATAATCTGCTCCAATTGGGCGGATTCGAAGCCATAGCGCAGGCTGGCATGGGCGGCCTCAGTGCCATAACCTTTGCCCCAGTGGTCTTTGCCAAAAGCGTAAGCGACTTCGACTTCCTGTGCGCTTTGCAGCCAGACTAAACCACAGTGGCCGATGAAGGTATTATCCGCTTTTTTCAGCACTGCCCACAGCGTAAAACCGTGTTTCTGGCCGTGTTCGATGGAGAAATCCAGCACGGCTTTGGTGCGGTCTTTGGGACGCGGCTGGCCGCCGGGCAGATAGCGTGTTACATCGGGGTCGCTGTAAATCTGAGTGTGATAATCATCCAGATCGTCGGGCATGAAGGGGCGCAGGCGCAGACGGGCCGTTTCGAGTACAGGTGTCATTTTCAAATCTCGATATTGGCAGGTTACTCTGATTGTAGCGGGCAAGCGGAAGCTGGCAACCTGGATGCTATTCGTATTTTTCTGTCGGTTGGTTGGGGACATAGGCGCGGCGCTGAGCATTCCTGATGTAATCAAGCGCCAGCGGCAGATTGTTCTCCGGCGGATAGAGGGAGTCGAGGTGCAGGGCGTTGTCGTTCCAGGGCTGGTAATAATCGCGCATCCGCTGGACATCGCTCCAGCCAACCGGCTTCCAGCCCGGCACGTACTGGACGCGCTGAGTCATGCGTTCGCGCCAAATATTATCATCGGAACAGTAGCAGTATAATGCGACAAATTTTGAGCGATGGCGGGCGGCGATTTCACTGGCGACTGTGCGGAAATGATCGAGGGGGAAGGTGGCATCAAGTATGACGCTCAGGCCAAGCGAAAGCTGCTCGTCAGCCTGATCGAGGATGATGTAATAACCATCACCTGTTGAGGCTTCTGCCAGATTGTGATCGCGCAGGACACGCTGCACACGGTCTTTAGCGAAGGCGGGTACACCCAAGCGGCGGGCGACCATCCGTGCCAGCGTCGTTTTTCCGCTGCCGGGCATTCCGCTAAAGAGAATCAGCGTGCTTTCCAGTTCGATCATCCTGTTTCAATCCTCACAAAGAGAGGCGTTCCATTTTGGACGCCTCTCGTGTATTCTGCTATAAAATCCTGAAACGCGCCTAACAACTCACTTAATTCTGCTGAAAGTGTTGGGTGATGGGCCGTTAAACCGGAAGACACCGACAGGGGCGTCGATGTAAAAAACGCCAGTTCCATTTTCATACTGGATGGTGCGATTGTCGTAGTTGATGTTGCCACGTGCATAGCCAAGCGCATCTTTCCAGGAGCCAACCGGGGCATTGGTAGCACAGTAAGCCCACTCGAAGACGCCCTGCGGCCCATATAAACCGGCAGGGATGGGGTTGTAGCAGGTCTGCGCTTGCCCGGTGCCGGAATAGATATAGCTGATATAGCGAGCATCTGTATTGACCAGCCCGTAAATATCTTTCAACCCACTCACGCCGACAAAAATCATATAGCCACGCTCAAATTCCTGGAAAGCGCCTTCACCGGAGACAGCGGCTGCGGTGGGGCAGGCTGAACCTGGTGGGGCATATTGATTGCCGAAGAACCAGGCGAACTGGCACTGCACTGTAATCGGCAGCGATTGTGAAACTTCCTGTCCACCGCGCCCGGCTACCAGCCGGAAGATGACGGATGTCCCCAGATTGCCTGGCACAATGACTGACTGCTGCCCGACTGGGGTGGCTGCTGGTGGATAGGACTGCACCAGGCCGCCCTGAGCATTGAGAATATCAATACGAACCAGGTCGGAGCTGGTATTCCAGGTCAGGGTAATGGTGCTGTTGGGCGCGACAGTGGTAGCGCTGGCCCCGAAGGTAAAAATCTGCGGCGCATTCGGCGTGGCAGTTGCGGGTGGCGTAGGCGTCAGCGTGAAAGTCGCCGTTGCTGTAAAGGTCGGCGTTATGGTCGCTGTAAAGGTCGCTGTTGGCCGCTGTGTGCGCGTTAGTGTGGGCGTGATCGTCGGCGTGGGTGTCAGCGTACTGGTCGGAGTCGGTGTATTGGTCGGTGTGTCAGTCGGTGTAAAGGTAGCAGTTGGTGTGAAGGTCGCTGTTGAGGTAGGCGTGGGCGTTTCACTCGCCAGCACTGCAATGGTCGGCAGCGAGCTGACATCCGTCGAACCCGACTGGCATCCTGCCAGCAAGGCGAGGCTGAAAATCCCTAAAATTAGTGCCATCCTGAACATAAGTTGCCACCCCCGGTTATTTTGGTAACAATCAGGGTCATGCGAACACGACACTTCATCACCTTAATGATACTCGTTATAAGCACAGCCTGCCAGCCAACTTTAGTCACGGTAATTTCGACTGCTGCGCCGACCGAGACACCGGCTGAGATGCCGCCCGCCCGCCCGACGCAGACTCCTCGTTCAATTGAGGGTGAATTCATCCTGGCGGAGACCCCGCAGAATATGGTGACGGGTGTCCAATCCTCACTTATGCCACCACCTGTTTCGCAAAATCTTGCAGAAAATTCTGGCGCGGGCGCTGTAGTTACAGACGAGCCTATCGCCGTTCGTTCGCCAGCGGCATTAACACCAACACTGGCTGCCAATGTATTTGTTGTGGGTCAGTCCGCACAGGGGCGAGATATCCTCGGCTGGCGTTTTGGGGCGGGCGAAAAAGTGCTGCTGCTGGTAGGTGGGATTCACGGCGGCTTTGAGGCCAACACGGTTGCGCTGGTGAACGAAATAATTGCCTATTTCGAGGGCGATCCTGCCAATGTAGTGCCGGGCGTAACGCTCATTATCGTGCCAGTTGCTAACCCGGACGGGCTGGCGCAGGGACGAACAGCAGCAGGGCGCTTTAATGCCAATGAAGTGGATTTAAATCGCAACTGGGGCTGCGAATGGTCGGCAGAAGCATTCTGGCAGAACAGGCAGGTGAAAGCGGGTGAACGCGCCTTTTCCGAGCCGGAAACGCAAGCGCTGGGCCGCCTCATCCGGGATACACCGGTCAGCGCGGCGATTTTTTATCACAGCGCTGCTAATGGCATTTTCGCCGGTGATTGCGAAGATCGCGGCATTTCCGCTGATTTTGCAGCCATGCTGGGGGAGGCGACCGGGTATCCATATGGGCAGCCCTTCACGGCCTACCGTGTTACTGGTACGGCGGCTTCATGGGTCGATGGCCTCGGCATACCGGCGGTTGATCTCGAACTTACCGGGACGCGGGAAACTGAATTTGAACGCAACCTGCGCGGCGTAATGGCGGCGCAGGTATGGCTGGCAAAAGACGAATTCTAGCCTGACACGTAATTGGCAGCACGCAGCATTCCGGTCTGCGGTTTGGGGCGCAGCACTTTTTCGACCAGTTCGCGGGCTTCTTCAGTGGTATAGGTGAATTTGAACATGTCCCGTTTATTGGATTCCGAGCTGGATGCATTATAGAGTGCTTCAATGAAAGGGTCTGAACCCGCCACAACCACGACCCGCACCAATGGATGCTGCTTGATTTCGTAAAGAATTTTCGACTGCGAGATGAAGATGCCGGGCGTCAGACCACCATTCATGATGTCTACGATGAAGCCGATGGGGCGGTCAGCTTCATGCAGCAGCCCGCGTGCCACTTCCAGCGCGGCATAAAAGTCGTGCCAGTCCCAGCTTGGGCGGCGGTAATGGAAGCGGATGGTTGTGTTGCGTTCGTCATCCCAGAATGCGCGGATGTTCATGGATAAGTCCTCTGAAAGATATTGAAATAATTAAACAATACAATGAATCCAATTGTTCGTTAAGTTTTCGGCAATACATAAATTTTTCATAATTTTGGTAAATTCCCTCGGACACTCAGCGACAAATTGACCTTTTGAAAGCTGCTGTGAGCTTTTTATAATCACTATGAATATTAAATGAACATGCTGTCGTTCAAATACGTATAGACAGAAGCAGTATCAGCTTGCAGGAGGGTGACACATGTTGAGCAGTGTGGAACTGAATGAGCGGGTGCGGTCATTGAAACTAGCGCAGCGGTTAGGTTACAGCCTGGGCGTGGCGGCGGCATTTGTGCTGGCTTATCTGGCAGCGATGGCTGTTGGTATTGTGCTGGCTGTGCTGCTGGTGCTGGTGGTGTCGGGTGGGCCGCTGGTTGTGCCGGATGATATTCTGGCGATGGCGCTACCCATTTTCGTCATTTTTACTTTTGCCGTCGGTATGGCCGGGCTGGGAACACGCGAAAGCGCAGTCGGCCAGCCGCTTGGCCGGGTTGCGGGATGGGCGATGCGGGGTGGTTTTTTAGCCGGGCTGGCGGCAGGTATGGTTTTTGGGGTGTTCTGGTCGGTCATTTTGCAGGCAAATCCGCTGCTGTTTGCCGCTATTATTGGGTTGGCAGTCGCACCAGCGTTTGCCCTGTTTCGGGGAATGATTTCAATTATCGAGCCGCTGCTGCTGAAAGTAGTGGGCAGGGCGTGAAAATTTCGACTGCCTGGCTATAATCAGAGAGACAGGGAAAAACGCACTGTCTCTTTTTGTTGCAGGCTATAAGGACATTGTGCATCGTGTCAGGACAGAAAAATTCTTATCTGTCGCCAAAACTGGAAGCCAGAAAGCTGCCAGAAAAGGGCTTTTTTGGCGTGTTCGCCCGCGAGGCGGTTGCTGCCGGGGAACTGCTGGTTATGTGGGCCGGGATGCTGGCTAATGGAGCGGATTTCGCCGCGCTGCCGCCGCTGCTGCAAAGCCGGAGTTTGCAGGTTGAAGATGATCTCTACCTGGTGCCAAGCGAAACCGAATCCGCCGATTATGTCAACCATTCGTGTTCACCCAATGCTGGCATTGAGGGGCAGACGGCGCTGGTTGCCCTACGGGACATCGCAGCCGGAGAAGAAATTTGTTACGATTATGCCATGACTGACGGTAGCGACTACGACGAATTTGAGTGTCATTGTGGTGCGCCCGCCTGCCGGGGTATCATCAGTGGCGAAGACTGGCGGTTGCCCGAACTGCAAGCACGTTATAGCGATCATTTTTCCCCTTATCTGCTGCGGCGCATCCGGCGTCTGCAAACTGAAACCCTCACCAGGAGCGGTTAATCACCATGCTGCCCCCTGATCGCGCACACTCATTTGAAACTGCCCCGCTGGGTGAATTGTTTGGTGTGCTGCTGCGCCAGCTCCGTCGCCCGCTGGCTGCACATGGTCTGAAACTGACTGACACCGACGCTGAACGGCTGGGGCAGGCGTGCGCGGCAGGCGAATCAATGGACTCTGCTGTGCTGGTCATGGCGTTGGTGGGTGTGGTGACAGAGAGCGAAGGTGTGCTGGCGGGGATGGGTGTTTCGTTCATCGAAGCGCTGGATAGGCCAATGGATCAGATTGCCGGGTGGGAAACAACGGCAGAATTCCTTGAGGTGGCGAACGAAAAGGCCAATGCAGAACTGCGAATTGCGCTGGGCGCTGCGCTGGCGCTGGTTTTTGGAGAGCGGCGTTTCGCGCCTTATCTGCTGCATCTGGCAGAAGGGGATTATGGCGACGAAAGCGTTATCGCGCGGCGGGCTTTACTGTTCGCGGCGGGAGCAGCACCAGATGCGCCAGATACGATGGCACAGGTACGGCGCTGGCTGCTAGAAAAGTGATAAGAGAAAAGATAGGTTTTTACGCTTTCGCAAGGATATAAACGGTATAAAACATCTAAACTGAAATCATAATCCTTTAATTGTTAGCGCGGTATTTAAAATTTGGCCGCACAACCCGCAACGCCTGCACCCATAATGCCTCAGCCGCCACAGCGTGAGGATGCTGATTTCGACCGGGGATACACGGCGGAAATCCTCACTGTTATGACTATGGCGATGATGGGTTTGTCGCTGTTCTATGCGCTGACTGCTGTGTTTTTTAAAAATGGAATGTCACTGCTGGTCGCAGGAGTTGTGTTTTTCATCGCCCTGCTCAGCAACCGCATCTGCGCCTGGGGTTACATTCGCCTGGCGAGTGTCAGCCTGTCATTATTGTTGTGGCTGGCCTTTACGCTGCCTTCGCTGGATGGCATACCCAACGGCATTTATAATGTGGCTTTTGTTGCTTACCTGCTGCCTATTCTGGTTGCCGGCTTCATTATCAATGGACGGGCTGGTTTGCTGCTGGCGCTCGCCAGCGCCCTGGTAGGGCTGATAGTCGTCCTGGAAGACATCAATCAAAGCGCCAGTATGGGCAGACTGCTGCACTGGCAGGCGCTGGTCATCTTTTACCTGATGGCTACTGTGATGGTAACAGTGTCGCGGCGGCGTTCACTGGCTTTTCTGCGGCGTTTGCGAAGAGATGAAGATAATCTGATTGAGCAGAATGTGCGCCTTCAGGCCGAAATTGTGCAGCGGCACCATGTTGAGAAAATGCTGCTGGCACGTGGTGAGAGGCTGTCGCTGGCGCTCAAAATGGCTCAGATGGATACCTTTCACTGGGACAGTCAGCAGGATATTGTACATTACCCCGATGCCGCTCCCGGCAGTGCGCCTGAATATCCTACCTATAAAAATTTCATAGCGGCTGTTCACCCGGATGACCGGGCGCGGGTTCAGGCGGCAATCGACCACTGTCTGAAAGACGGCGCTCTTTATAAAGTAGATTATCGCATCATCACGCCATCCGGTCAGGTTGAATGGTATGCCAGCCTGGGAGAAGCAGTTTATGACTCCAGCGGAATCGTGACCGGAATTGCCGGGATCACTCAGGAAATAACCGGACGCAAGCTGATTGAAGAAAAACTACGTACCAGCGAGTCTACGGCCCGTGATTTCCAGGAGCAGTTAAAAACGCTGATTGAAGTCAGTGCTGTGCTGGCGAGTGTCAGCAGCACCGATGCTTTGTATCGTCAGGCAATCGAACTGGGACGGGAGCGTTTAGGATTTGACCGGATTGGTATCTGGCTGGTCGATTATAAAGCTGGAGAAATGGTTGGCACATACGGCACGGGCAAGGATGGGCAGCTTTCGGATGAGCGCGAGCACCGGAAGCCGCTTGACGAAGCCAGTAAATTAAATCTTGAAATTCTGAGCGGGAAAATCCGTGTTTCCATCGAGCGAGATACGGCTCTTTACACAAATTTTATTGAGGTTGGACGGGGCTGGAACGCTGTCGCCGCTATCTGGCGTGACGACAAAATCGTTGGTTGGGTTGCCGCCGATAATCTGCTCCGGCAGGAACCCCTGACCGATGAGCGGGTACAGCTACTGGCGCTCTATGGGTCGATACTGGGGCATCTTTCGCTGCAAAAATATACTTACCAGCATCTGCAACGTAACGAGGAGCGGCTGCAAATGGCGCTTCAGGCGGCACAGATGCGTACCTGGGAATGGGATGCCCGCACCGATAAAACGCGTTCTTATGACCGGCATCATGCCGGTTGGGAGAGTGAAGCGCTGACCATGGAAGGTTATCTGGAATATCTGCACCCGGATGATCGTGACCGCGTTCGGCAGATGATGCAAAATGCTCTTACCCGCCAGACTTCGAGCCAGTGGGATTACCGCATTCTTCAGCCGGACGGCAGCTACCACTGGGTAGGCGTGATCGGTCAGCCGATTATGGAAAAAGAAACCGCGATTGGGCTGGTGGGTGTTGCCTATGACATTCAAAAGCGAAAGGAAGCCGAGGCACAGGCGCTTGAACTGGCGCTGCAAAAAGAACGGAATGCTATGCTGACTGATTTCATGAGCAGCATCACGCATGATCTGAAAACGCCTTTAAGCGTCATCCGCACCAGCCTGTATTTGCTGGAGCGGATGGTCGATGCCGAAAAACGCAAAGCCCGTATTGATTTGATTGAGAGCCAGGTTGCTTTTCTTGACCGTTCGTTACAGGATATTCTGACGATTTCGCGGCTGGATTATGCCCCGGCGCTGGAACGTTCTCCGGTTGATTTGCGACCGATGCTGCACGCTGCCCAGATGCAGCTTGCTCAGGCGGCAGAGCGTAAAGGTCTGGCGCTCAACTTTATCGTTGATCCTGATCTTCCAGCGGTGAATGGCGACTCCGACGAGCTGGCACGGGTACTGACCAATCTGATTGAAAATGCCATCAATTACACAGCGCATGGTTCAGTCACCGTTCGCGCGGAAGGTCGGGGGAACAATTTATGCATTGAGGTAATCGATACGGGTATGGGCATCTCTGGCGCGGAAATCGAGCGTATCTTCAACCGCTTTTATCGGACGGAGTTTGCCCGCCAGACGCATGACGGCGGGACGGGGTTAGGGCTGGCAATTGTCCAGCGAGTCGTTGATATGCACGATGGCACTATTGAAGTTGAAAGTATCGAAGGGGCAGGCAGTACCTTTCGCGTACTGCTGCCCGCATTTGAAATTGAGTGATGTATATTCGTAAACTTGTCCTGATATTAGGCATATTGTTGGTTCTCGCGCCGGTTTCCGCGCAGGATAACTTCATTCGTGCGCCCCGATTGGGTATAACCTTCGTCAGTTCGCTGGATCATCCGGCGGAAGAACTGCGCTACCGGCGGGCGCTGCTGCTGGGCGCGGGCTGGAACCGCTGGCCGCTGTACTGGAATATGGTCGAGCGCAGTCCCGGCTTGTATGACTGGGCAGGTTATGATCGGGTTGTTTCTGCTGATGTCCGTTATGGCATGAACACCAATGCCATTCTGTTGGGACGACCACCGTTTTATACAGAGGGCGGCAGCATTGCGGGTTTGCGCCAGCCGGTTTTCGCAGATGGTACTGATACGCCCGGCGCTGGCAAAGTACCCAATTCGGCCAATCCCTGGGCCAACTTTGTCTATCAGGCCGTCGCACGTTACAAGCCGGGCGGTCTGCTGGCGCTTCAGCAGGGGTGGCGTGGTGGGCAGGGAATCACCGTCTGGGAGGCCTGGAACGAGCCTGATCTGGATTTGTTCTGGAATGGCTCTGTTGAGGATTATGCCCGCCTGCTGAAAGTGACCTATCTGGCTGCACATGCGGCTGACTCAAATGCGCGGGTAATGTTCGGTGGGCTGGCCTATGGTAACCCGGACAGCGACGACTGGCTGGCAAAAGTGCTGGCCGTCTACGCCAATGACCCGAATCGCAGCGCTAACAACTGGTATATGGATATGGTGGGTGTGCATAACTACAGCTATGCCCGCCGCAGTGGAATCGTGGTGCGATGGGCAAAAGATACGCTGTCACGTTACGGCTTGTCGCGTCCGATCTGGCTGAACGAAAGCGGCGTGCCGGTGTGGGATGATTATCCCGGCCCAACCTGGACAGCAGATGAGCCAGCCTCGCGCCGTTTGCGGGCGACAGAACAGCAGCAGGCGGCATTTTTTGTGCAAAGTACGGCTTATGCCTGGGCCGAAGGCGCGGAAGTCGTCTTTTTTCATCAGCTTTACGATGATTGTGGCAACCAGCCGCCGGGGACGAATTTTCCACCGCACAACGGCGAATTCTGCGCGGTCAATGCCAACTGCTGGGGCGACGCGCACGGCCTGTATCGCAATGAACGCGGCCAGCCCTGTTTCAGCCAGCATGTGCTTCCCGGTTCGCCGCGTGCCGCTGCCGGGGCTTTTTACCGGCTGGCACAGGTCTTTGGAACCGCTCCATTTGAGGGTGGTGAAATTGAACTGCGCGAGGGTGGAACAGCCATCACTTTTCAGCGCCCGACAACCGGAGAACGAATTGTCGTCCTCTGGAATCGGCGGCTTGCAGCCATTGATTGGTCACTCTCGGCAGGTGGGACAGATGGTCGGCTGTTCGCGCTGGATGAGCAGGATTGGGTACTTATGCCAAGTGAGGGCCAGTACACCATTGGCCTTCCAGCGGCGACCCGCGATGATTATCCTTTCCTGCCTGATGGTGAGGTTTCAGCGATTGGCGGGCTGCCTTTCATTCTGGTAGAAAAATTGAATCTTCCGACGCCCGCGCCGCTGAATCCGGATACGCCTCTTGGCGTCACGCCGGGGGCCATTACAGCGACACAGCCACCTCGTCCCACAATTGACCCGGCTCATGATATTACTCCGCCACAGGCGTCCATCACCCCGCTGCCAGTTGTCAGCCCGGCGACCTTCACTGTCTACTGGTCGGCGCAGGATGACAGTGGCATTGAGCGCTATCTGATCTGGGTGCGGGCGGACGGCGGCGAGTGGCAGCCCTGGCTGGAAACGGTGGATACCAGCAGCCCTTTCAGCGGTGAGGCTGGCAAAACCTACGAATTCGCAGCGTGGGCCGTTGATCTGGCCGGGAACTGGTCGCCGAACACGGAATTGAGTCCGCAGGCGGTCACAGCGGTACAGTGAGGGGCAGCATGGCAACTGGCGACGTAAAAGGTAAATTCAAAGGAACGCGGGCTCAGCATTTTGAGCTGGATTTCACTGTGCCGCTGCAACTTGAAGAATGTCTCCACCGGTTGCAACATCCACAGGGCACTGACCGCCTGCTCATCAATCTGCACTATGTCACGAGCGGCGATCACGCTTTATACACAGCGGCACGTTATGACGGGCAAACGTTGATCGCACACATTGAAGGGAGGCTGGAGCGTTGGGAAGGGACATCGACGCGGGTCACGGGCGCTGTCGAAACAACCGTCACCGGAATCGGGGACTCCTGTCTATGGACTGTGGGACAAGTTATCCTGTTTCTCATCATGATGGCTATCCTCAACCTCGCCTTTCAGCAGCCAATTTTTGTATCGGCGCCCATCCGCTTATTTTTTGCCTGCGGTGGTCTGGTGGTCGTGCCGGCCATCGCTTACTTCATCATAACTCTGCTCCGTCAGCGTTGGGGGCGTGCTCGGCTGATCGCGCAGCTCCGCGCAGCATTGGCGCTGTAAAAATCTCCGTCTTTTGACGGGTTGACAGATTTGCCGAATTTTCCATACAATCAGATCGTCCCGGCGAGTCGCAATGACTCCCCTGGATTTTCAGACCGGACCTAACGGAAGGCATACCGATGTCCCTACGAATCGCCAATAGCTAACTGACCTGCTTTTGCGGGTGAGCCTGTTGCCGATTCGAGGTGATTCTTCGATTCTGATTTTGCGCGTCTGTCACACGACTACTGTGAACGCCGCACGGGCTTACTCCGCGCGGCGTTTTTATTTTGGTGGCTTGCAAAAGCCATTCTGAACCATTATGATCTTTTTAAAGCCACAAACAGGAGTGATAACCCCATGGGATTGATTGAACAATCGGTGCAGTTGAAACCCGGTTACAGCGTTCGCACGGCGACAATGGATGATGCGTCAACCGTTCATGGGCTGATTGCGGCCTGTGATATTGCTGTCGTCGGCCAAACCGATCTCACGGCTGAAGAACTGGCACAGGATTGGAAAGAGCCGGGAACGAACCTCGCCACCGATACTCAGTTGGTATTTGCGGCGGATGGTCGTCTGGTGGGTTATGCTGTCATCGCCGATCATTTTCGCCCGGTGACGCCCTACTTCGATGTGTATGTCCACCCTGATCTGTGGGCGGATGACCAAGGCATTGGCGCAGCGTTGATGGAGTGGTGTGAGGCACGCGCGCGGCAGGTGTTCGATAAAGTCCCGGCGGATGCACGGGTCGCCCTGCACGGTTACACCTACAGCACCGACACTTTTTACCAGAATACACTATCGGCTGCGGGGCTTATTCCCATCCGCCATAGCTTCCACATGCGGATCAATTTCGATGGTGCGCCACAAACGCCGGTCTGGTCGGATGGCATCAGCGTTCGCACCTTTCAGGCGGATGAAGATAAACACTTGGTGCTGGATGTGCTGCGTGCGTCCTTTCAGGATCACTGGGGTTATGCAGAGCAGCCCTACGAAGAACATTATGAGCGCTGGTTGCACTATTGGAACGATGATTTCGACCCATCACTGTGGTTTCTGGCGATAGATGGCGAGACGATTGCCGGTATCTGCCTGTGCAAACCGAGCCGCGGCGGTGATGAGAATCTTGGCTGGGTTCAGACGCTCGGTGTGCGCCGCGAGTACCGCAAGCGCGGTGTCGGGCGGGCGCTGCTGCTGCACGCTTTCCATGATCTCTACCAGCGCGGCAAAAAAGCCGTTGGCCTTGGCGTGGACGCCAGCAGCCTGACCGGTGCAGTACGGTTGTATGAAAATGCTGGGATGAACGTCCATAAACGCTTCGATCTGTACGAGAAGGAACTGCGCCCCGGCGTGGAATACACGACACAGGAAGCAGGGGAATAGATGTCAGCCAGTTGTCCGTCGCTGATTTTTTCTGGCGGGGCAATTGGCTGCTGATAACAAAAAAGGATTTTTACCCATGCACATGCGGCCTTTTAGCGGAATGGACGATCTGGCGAAGATGAAAAATCTGGTGCGTGCGGGTTTGCGCGTCTCGCCTCATTCCGGCTACCCCCAGGCGACCGAGCTGGACTGGTGGGTCTGTTACTGCCTGATTGGTGAAAGCTGGCCTGACCTCATCATGTTATGGGAGGATGACGGCGAAGTCGTTGGTTGGGTGATGGCCGATGTCCCACCCTATCACAAATACGAACTGGCGCTGCATCCTGATCTGCGGGAAAGCGATTTAGCTGAGGAACTGATCGCCTGGGGTGAAGCGTGCGTCACAGCAGCGGCGAAAGCGGACGGCAAGCCAATCGAAGTGCTGGTTTGGCAGGACGAAACTGTGCTGCGGGCGCGGCTGGAACGGCGTGGATACAGCGGAAGTGATTTTCTCGTTTCCTTCGAGCGCTCGCTGGAAGCACCACTGCCACAGCCAACATTGCCAGAGGGCTACTACTTTCTCGACAGCATGAAGCCGGAGTGGGCAGACCGACGCGCCGATTTGCATGTGCATTATTTTACGGATTCGAACATGACACCAGCGCAGTTTGTCACCCTGATGGACGCCCCTGACTATGACCCAACGCTGGATGTGATCGTCGTCGCACCGGATGGGACGTTCGCTTCCTCGGCTATCGTTTGGGTGGACGAGCAGACTGGACTCGGCAGTTTCGAGCCGGTGGGAACACGAACCGCTTTGCAGCGGCGCGGACTGGGACGAGCCGTGATGTACGAAGGGCTGCGTCGGATGCAGGCACGCGGTATGAAAACGGCGCTGGTCAAAACAGGTGCTGAGCAAACGGAGAATATCGCTTTTTACACCAACTGCGGTTTCACCCTAATGACCGGCATCATGCACTACGAAAAGCAGACAGTTTCAGGGTAAGTTTACGATGACGGATTTTCTGATACGGGAAGCTGATCCCATTACTGATTATGAAACACTGGCCGCTTTGCTCAACACCTGGGAGCGGCAGCCGGTTACAGCGGAACGCCTGCGCGAATGGGATACCCGTGAGGGCATCCGGCGGCGGGTAGTTGCTGTCGATGCTGTTGGCACTGTTATAGGTTACGGGCGTGCCATACAGGATAGCTGGATGGAGTCTGGTCATTTTGTCCTCTGGGTGCTGGTGACAGCAGCGCACCGCTCTCAGGGTATTGGTGCGGCCCTTTATCAGGATGTCCTGGATTTCGCCCGGCAGCATGGCGCATATAAACTTAGCAGTGATGTGATGGATACCGATTCAGCCAGCCAGCGCTTTGCTGAAAAACGCGGCTTTCGTCTCGATCACCATCTGTTCGAGTCAATCATTAACCTGAAGTATTTTGATGAAACACCCTTCTCAGGCATTGTCCAAGGGGTAGAAACAGCCGGTATCCGCCTGTTTTCGCTGGCGGAGGCGGGCAATACGGAAGCAAACCTGTACAAGCTGTGGGAAGTCAATTACCGTACTTATCTCGATGACCCGGCCTCCAGCGGTTCATTCCCGGATTTTCCTGCTTTCCAGAAGATCGTCAGCGATGATTGGTTCCGCCCTGATGGGCAGATATTGGCGGCGGATGGCGAAAAGTACATCGGCTTGAGCGCTGTCGGCTATTTTGCCGAGACCAACAGCGCCTATAACATGATGACCGGCGTCCTGGCAGAGTACCGCGGGCGCAAAATTGCCCTGGCGCTGAAGCTGATGAGCATCCGGGCGGCGCGGCGATGGGGCGCGGATTACATCCGTACCAATAACGACTCGACCAATGCGCCCATGCTGGCGATTAACCGCAAACTGGGTTATATCGCTCAACCCGGTTTGTACCGCATGGTGAAAACATTCGAGGCGTGACCGATCACGCCTGTGTGAAAAACGAGGAAAATGTATGCCACCGCCTACCAGGCAGCGGACGATCCGGCGGGCGACCCCGGACGACGCCGCAATTCTCACCGAACTGACTTTTCGCTCTAAAGCCCACTGGGGTTACAGTGCGGAATTTATGGAAACTGCACGTCTGGCGCTGACTATCACACCAGCGATGATTGAAAACAGTGTGGCATTTGTGCTGGAAGAAGTGGGCCGTGTGTGCGGTTATTACGCGCTGGAAAAACCGGACGGCGACAGCATTTTGCTGGAGAGCCTATTCATTGATGCAGACGCCATTGGCACGGGCTGCGGCGAAGCGCTTTTAAAACATGCGCTGGCGCAGGCCGCTGAAGGTGGTCACCGCATCGTCAAGCTGGAAGCTGACCCCAATGCAGAAGGTTTTTACCGTCGCATGGGGGCAGAACGCATCGGTCAGCGCGAGTCCTCAATACCGGGGCGCTTTTTGCCGATGATGCGTTTCGTTTTAAATGGAGCAGATGATGTCGATTGTGAATCTCAACAACGTCGGACAGACGTTCGGTGATTTTGATGTTTTTGCTGGTGTGAATGCCAGCATCGCGCATGGTGGGAAAATTGGGCTGGTCGGGCCAAATGGGGTGGGCAAGACCACACTGCTGCTGGCACTGGCGGGGATCGCCGCGCCGAGCAGCGGCAATATCCATCGAGCGCGCGGACTGACCATTGGCTATCTGCGTCAGGAAGCGATGGAAGCCTTCGCCGAGCGCGACAACACCCTCTACGCCGAGATGCGAACGGTCTTTGTCGAAGTTGAGGCGCTGGAAAGCCGTCTGCGCGAGATGGAAACCCAGATGGCAAACGATTACTCGCCAGAGCTGCTGGAAAGATACGGCAATGCTCAGGAACGTTTCGAGGCAGTGGGCGGTTACGATTACGAAGTCCGCATCGAAAAAACGCTGGACGGCCTTGGCTTCCGCGCCGAACACTATGACCTGCCGCTGCGGGTTTTGAGCGGTGGACAAAAGACGCGGGCGCTGCTGGCACGTCTCCTGCTGGAACGTCCCGGCCTGCTGATTCTCGACGAGCCGACCAATCATCTCGATTCGGACGCGGTGGAATGGCTGGAAGGCACGCTGCATAACTGGGAAGGTGCGCTGCTGGTTGTCAGCCATGACCGCTATTTCCTGGATAATGTTGTCAACACCATCTGGGAGATGAGCCGCGCCGGGATTGAAAGCTATCGCGGCAATTACAGTGCTTATGTGCGCCAGCGGCAGGAACGCTTCGAGCGGAATTACGCGCTGTATGAAGCGGAAAAGGAACGGATGGAAAAGGAACTGGATTACATTCGCCGCAATATTGCTCGCGCCTCGACCAATGGCATGGCTGTGGGTCGCCTGAAGCGCCTGAGCCGTGATCTGATCGCTATTGAGCAGCTCGGTATCATGGGTGTTCAGGGAAAACGCTGGTCGGAAACCGGCGTCGGCAGCATCCGCCCGCTGACCGTGCAGGAGGCCGAACATAAGTTGAAAGAGGTGCTGAACGCGCCTAATAACCGACCACACAAACTCGCACCCCGTCTGAATACCGGGACGCGTGGCGGCGAAATTGTGCTGCGGACGAATGATCTCTTTGTCGGCTACCCGGATAATCCATTGTTCACAGCGGACGACATCGTGCTGAACCGGCTGGAATGCGCCGCGCTGATTGGGCCGAATGGCGTTGGCAAGACGACATTTTTGAAAACCCTGCTCGGCCAGCTACCCGCACTGGGTGGCCGCGCTCATGTCGGTGTGAATGTCAAAGTCGGTTATTTCGCTCAGGCACATGATGGCCTTGACCCGGCGCTGACGCTGGTGGATGAACTCATGCGTCATAAACCGATGAAAATCAGTGAAGCCCGCGCTTACCTCGCCCCCTACCTGTTCCGAGGCGATGATGCTTTCAAAATAGTGGGCGAGCTGAGCGGCGGCGAAAGGGCGCGGCTGGCATTGGCAATTCTGGCGCTGGATGGTGCGAATTTTCTGCTGCTGGATGAGCCGACCAACCATCTCGACATCACCGCTCAGGAGTCACTTCAGGAAACGCTGGAAGCCTTCGAGGGGACGGTTTTACTGGTTTCGCATGACCGTTATCTGGTGGAGAAGCTGGCGAGCCAAATCTGGGATTTGCGCGATGGGCATCTGACGGTGTTCAAAGGCCCCTACCGCGAATATCTGGCGGCGCGGGAAGCTGGCGAATTGGTCAGAGAGAAGGCGTAACCATCGAGGCTGTGATAAATGTAGGGGCGAACCGGCGGTTCGCCCTCACAAAACATGTCGTATCCCTACGATGATACAAAATGGGATGAGAATCATGGACGAAACAAACTGCCCCGAATGCCGCGCAGCATGGCACGACGGACTGACCTGCACCGATCATTTTCACCAGATGCTGTTCTGGGAGTCAGAATTCCCGGCATTAGGGGAGGTGCATCACTTCATGGTGCTGTGTTATCACTTGCAGCATCCAAGCCTTTATTCGGCGGAGATGATGCCGCAGGCCATGAAGATGCTGGAAGAATTCGTGAGTGGGATGCCCCCGGCGGAAATGCGGCGGCGTATGCGCGACGACGTCGATTCAGGCAAGCGCAAGACGCCGATCACCGCCCGACCGGATTCACACGGTGCTTATGCCCATCCGGTGACATGGACGATGACCGCAGCCGACGTGGTGTCTCGTGGTGCTGATGCGTATGTGGATACCACCCGCCAATGGGCATCTTCGATTTACAACTCGCTGGTCGCATCGGGCAATCTCACCCCGGCGTGATTTTACTCGCCTGACTCGTGCCAGTAAGTGATGAGCTGTTCACGGGCAAAGGCGTACATGCCACTTTCGATTTCGCTCAGCAGTGCCGGGGTGATATGCTGCCATAGGTCGGCCTGCATCCGCGCCGGGTCATCCATGATCCGGCGCAGGTCGGCAGGTGTCTGGTTGATACGTGACCCAAAAACCTGAAGTGTCTGGCTGTGACCACCAGGAGCAATCTGCATACTGATGAAATCGCGCCAGTCATTTAGGATGCGGTCATTCAGGAACGGCAGCCAGCCATTCGGCGCAGCGCTCCGAAGCATGTCGTACTGCCAGGGCAGCAGCAGACTCAGATCACGCTCATCCACATAAATCAGCAGAATGTGCAGCAGGAAGAAGCGCATATGGCGCGGCGCCCACTCGCGCAGGGCGAAATGCGGCCCCAGCATCTTCAGTGACCACCATTCATCCATCGACAAATGGGCAACATATCCAGCCAGAAAAGCACGATGACCCGGAGACTGCGGCGTTTCCAGCGACGGATTTTGCGCCAGCATCACCCGCCAGGGATGTTCATGAATACCGCGATCATAACTGTAAAAATGCGTGGCTTCCCGGCTGAGGCCACTTTCAGTACGGGCGTCGGCGGCGACGTTGCCGAGCAGGAAGGCACCGCGCTCGTCAGACAGGGCGTCACGAATAGCTGCCGGTACAAGGGAATCTTGCAGCAGGCGCTGTGCAGTTTCAAGGTGTGTGAAGGGCGTTGGCATAACCGCTATTTTAATCCCTGGCGCGGGATAAATCGAGAGACATCAGCTTCGCAACCGCCAATATTTCTGATAAACCTCATATAACCATGATGACTATACTGCTTGGAAAACAAGTGTAACCTGTGTTAAAATAAGATCATCAAAACTGGAAATCTGTTTTAACGAAGGGTGCATGATGACCGCAACTGTAGTCACCCATACCACTGAAAGTGATCCCTCCCGACCTACCTGGCTCTCCCAGAGCTGGCTGGAGCCGCGCTTTGTTGTGTTGACTCTGGCCGCTATTCTGCTGGGTATCGCTGCCGAGAACAATGGAGCGCCAGAAGGTCTCATTCTGCTGTTGAATATCGTCTCCTATGTCACTGGCGGTATTTTTGGCGTGAAGGCAGCGCTGGAAGGCCTGCGCGAACGGCGTATTGATGTTGATATGCTGATGGTTCTGGCGGCGCTCGGCGCTGCTGCCGTCAACCAATGGCGTGAAGGTGCAACCCTGCTCTTCCTCTTCTCGCTAAGCAATGTGTTACAGGATTACGCCATCGGACGCAGCAGGCAGGCCATTCGCGCCCTGCTCAAACTCTACCCGGCAGAGGCCAAAGTTCAGCGAGATGGACAACTTGTGCTGGTCAAGGTTGATAAAATTCGCGTCGGCGATCTGGTGCAGATCGAGCCAGGCGAACGTATTCCGGTAGATGGCCTGGTATGTGCCGGACGGTCGACGGTTGACCAGTCGCCCATTACTGGCGAGTCCATGCCGGTAGAAAAAAATGTGGGCGAAAAAGTCTTTGCCGGGACACTCAACCAGCAGGGTACGCTGGATGTGGAGGCGACTCAGGCTGCCTCGGATACCACATTGGCGCGCATCATCAAAATGGTGGAAGAGGCGCAGGATACGAAAGCGCCAACTGAGCGTTTTCTCGATAAGTTTGAGCAGGTTTACGCGCTGCTGATTTTAAGCGGCGTTGGTCTGTTCATCATCATCCCGCCCGCGTTGGGATTGATTGATTTCAGCAGCAATTTTTACCGGGCGATGGTGCTGATGACGGTAGCTTCGCCCTGTGCGCTGGTCATCAGCACCCCGGCGGCTTTTATTTCGGCCATTGCATCCGGCGCACGCGGCGGTGTGTTGTTCAAGGGCGGCGCTTATCTGGAAGGGCTGGCAGCTATTAAGGCCATCGCTTTTGACAAAACTGGCACGCTGACACGCGGCAAGCCGGTTGTGACCGATATCGTAGCTGGAATCGGTCTGAGTGATGATGAACTGCTGGCTGCCGCCGCTTCAGTGGAGGCGCGTTCGGAACATCCGCTGGCGAAAGCAGTGGTGAAAGCAGCGCAGGAACGTCTGCTGACCCTGAAAGAGGTCTCTGATTTTCAGGCCTCACCCGGCCTGGGCGTACAGGCCGTGCTGGATGGGCATACTATCCTGGTTGGCAGCCCGAAACACCTGCTGGCGAATGGTGATTTTCCATCCGAGCTGGCCGAATCGCGCGACCGGCTGGAGGCGCAGGGCAAGACGGTCATGCTGGCGCGACTTGGCGAAAAATGGCTCGGTTTGCTGGCACTGGCTGATGAGATTCGCCCGGAAGCTAAAGCCATTATTGCCCAGTTGAAAGCCAGCGGCATCGAACGGGTTGCCATGCTTACCGGTGATAACGAACAGGTGGCGCAGAATGTGGCGGCGCAGCTTGGCGTGGATGTGGTTTATGCCGGACTGATGCCGGAAGACAAAGTGACGGCACTCAAAAAGCTTGAAGCAGAAGTTGGCGCGACGGCGATGGTTGGCGATGGCGTAAACGATGCGCCGGGGTTGGCTGCTGCCAGCATTGGTATCGCAAT
Organism: uncultured Anaerolineaceae bacterium; assembly: GCA_964447795.1. Lineage (GTDB taxonomy): Bacteria > Chloroflexota > Anaerolineae > Aggregatilineales > Phototrophicaceae > CFX2. The sequence continues at coordinate 52,915 of CAYUTY010000017.1, read as the reverse complement.
GGGCGCTGCGGGGACGGATGTCGCACTGGAAACTGCCGATCTGGTGCTGATGGGTGATCGACTGGAACTGATTCCCTATGCGATTCGCCTCAGCAAAAAGGCGCGGCGGGTTGTGTGGCAGAACATCACTTTCGCGCTGCTGGTGATTGCGCTGCTGATTATCAGCACCTTTGTTGTTGATCTGCCGCTGCCGCTTGGGGTATTAGGCCACGAAGGCAGCACGGTTATTGTGGTGCTGAACGGTTTGATTGCCCTGCTACTCATCCCGGAAATTCAGCGGCGGCGCGCAAAAGCCTGAGATCAGACACAGCAATTAAGGGCGCAGCAGATGCGCCCTTATGTTGAGGATTTCAGTTGGTGCTGAGAGAACGCACCGAAGCGTAAATTTCTTCCAGCGTATCCGGCGGTGGTTCGCCGTAGCGCGGCCCTTTTTGCAGGAAGTCGGCGAAAGTCTGGACGGCGAAACTGTCGCCACAGGCGCAGCCAATACCATCGAACCATTCCACTTTGCTGGAATCCGTATCGAGTGTCAGTCCCCAGACTTCGCCATCGTCCTGTTTCCACATCCATGAGGTTGTAAGTGGTTTGTCAGTCATGCTGCGCCCGCTCCCATTGTTGAATGAACACGCTGCGCTATCCTACCAAAAACACATTAGAACGATGTCGTATCGGCTAACTGCCAGCCGATTCCTGCCAGCATGAGGCGCAGGGTTTCCAGCGGCAGGCCGACGACGTTGCTGTAACTGCCTTCGATGCGGGCAACGGGCTGAAAAATTGGGTGCTGGATGGCGTAACTACCCGCCTTGTCGAATGGGTCGCCAGTAGCGATGTAATCGTTGATTTCATCATCTGTATAGTGGCGCATGGTGACATCGGTGCGCGTGACTTCAGAATAAGTGTCTCTGGCTCGATCATGCACAGCAATTAACGTCAGGGCTGTATAAACCTGATGCACTCGTCCCCGCAGCCGCAGCAGCATGGCACGCGCCTCATCAGCATCAGCCGGTTTGCCCAGCACCTCACCCGTTTCATCAACACCCATTGTATCCGCACCCAGCACGACAATCGTATCCGCAGCCAGAATCGCGCCAGCAGTATGACGACTGGCAATCTGTTCTGCTTTCTCCCGGCTGAGTCGCAGCACATAATCCAGCGGTGCTTCGCCTGGATGCTGGCTTTCGTCAATGTCTGGCTTATCAATAGTGAAACGGATGCCAAGCGAGGCCAGCAGTTCGCGTCGTCGTGGAGAACTGGATGCGAGAATAAAAGTGGGTTGTATCATCTTGTTGTCATTATCCTCACCCCTGAGTCCCCTCTCTGGTGTGTAGAGAGGGGAACAGAGGTGGATACAGTGAAATTACTATCCGCCTGGGCAGCTCAGTGGCGGTTCTTCGCAGGGGAAACCATCGCCGTCAGGGTCAAGCGCGAAATTGCCAGCAGCGAGGCAGGCACGCGCTTCGTCGCAGGTGAACAATTGAGCGCAGGTAAAGCCAAGCGAAGGACAGCTAACAAATCCCTGCGGCGTTGCTGTCGGCAGCAGCAGCGGATCGCTGGTCGGTACAATGCCGGGCTGTGGCGGAGGATTAACGATTACCTGTCCACTGCCGGGATCAATGCCGATGCCTGGCCCCAGTACGGTCGCGCCAGCGATGTTGGTCACCAGTAGTGCGAAGGCGCCTCCGGTAGGCGGTTCGCCGTCATCAGCGACGATAATCAGGTAACGTCCAGAGGCCGAAATCAGCACCGGCCCAAGCGAGAGCAGATTTTGCCCGCTGATAGTGCGGCCAACGGCGACAAATTGGGTCGGGTTATCAAAGGGGCTGACGGCAACCAGATAGCGGGCATTGCCATTCACACTCAGCAATTCAATGCGAAGTGCCTCTCCAGCGCTGGCATCAATGCAGTAACCGGTGGCAGTTTTGCGGCGGTCAAAGGCATCCAGCACCAGTTGGCCCAGGCCGACAATTTTCAGCACATCGAACTGCTGTTGGAACTCGAACAGACATTCATCCGGGCCGACTTCCAGCAGCGGCGGCAGCAGCGCATTCAGGCGACGGCGCAGGTCAGCGAAAAGACCGTCGGTGGTTTGAATAATATTGAGTGCGCCCTGTACAGTTGCCAGCCCGACGACACCGCTTGGCGGTGAAGGCTGGCGGCAGGCTTCCAGCCACAGGTCAATCGCCTGTCGAAGGCTGGACATGGCGATATTGAAATCTGCCTGAAGCGGTTGCAGCGTCGGGTAAAAGGCTGCCAGCAGCGGATTAGCGATATTGATATCGCTGGGGCGAGCAGGGAAATTCTGGCAGGGCGCTTTTTGACCCAGCGCGACGGTCGTCCAGGTGCCGCGTATCGAGTCGAGCGAAGGCTGCGCCAGATTGATGCGTTCCAGCATCAGCCGCAGGGTGCCGACATAATTCTCATTACTGTCATCCGAAGCAGGCGCGGCATCAGCCACCACACCATCAATCGGGAGATCGAGCAGGCTGGCATTGTTCTGGATTTCGACCCACTCTGTCGTTACCCATCCCAGCGTGCCGTTGAAATTGATTTGCAGCCAGGCATTATTGGCCGTCCGTCCCAGCAGCGGGAAGACACTGTAACGCGGTGGATTCGCCAGCACCGGGTAAGCTGTGCTGGGGCCAGCGCGCAGCCGGACGCCGCTTAAAGCCAGCCTGCCGCTGATCGGGCTGCTGGCGCTGCTGGGGCCAGAGCGCGGACTTTCAAAGCCGCCATAAGGGATGCTGCGCGGGTCTGCTACCGGGAGAGCAGCAGGATCGCCGAAAAAATTAAGGACGGCGGTGCCTATCCACGCTTCCGAACCGTTGAAATCGATCCGTATCCACTGGTTGTCCGGGCTGCGTCCAGTGGCTTTGGCCGTCCAGCCCGCGTTGACGAACCCGGCCACATCCGCGCCGAGCGCAGGCGAAATCCGCACATTAACCCCATCACGGTTGACAAGAATCGTCACGTCCGGCGGTTGGGGAAGCGGTTGAGCAGCTACTACACCGATTGAAAGGGGCAGCGCCGCCAGTAAAACAATGAACCAGAACGCCAATTTACGCATAGCCGTTCGCTCCTGAATCACAGGTAGTATAACAGCCTTTGCGACATGGCTATAGCGGACTAGAGGGATAAATTGAAGCAGCGTCACAACCCCCGTTCGCCCAACCAGCCGAGGATGTGGTCAGCGACGGCCTGCCAGCCGCGTTCCAGCATCATGTCATGCGCCATATTCGGGAAAATGACAGCATTGGTGCGGTAGGCGCGGGCGGTGGCTTCGACTTCGCGGGTAGTGATGATTTGATCCTCTGCCGCGCCTAACACCAGCATCGGTTCCTTGATGCGGTTGGGGCGGACGCGATGAAGCAGGGCGCTGTCATGAATTATTCGCAGCGACTCGGACTGGATGTTGGCAAAATAACGTTTTAATGCTTCATCCGAAATAGTGCGCGAAAAGAACGATTCGCGTGCCAGGGCTGGTGTGCCTACTAATGGGTAAAGATCGAGTGTCAGAAGCGATTTGAGCAGCGGAATAGGATGCCGCCGCAGGGTGCGGAGGGCAGCAGGAATCGCGCCAAAGGGCGGAATGGACGCCAGCAGCACCCCTGCCGGAACTGTATGTGTCTCCAGAAATTTCTGGACGATGAATCCCCCCATCGAGTGACCGATAACGACAGGCGCACTCCGCAGCCCTGCCGCAACCTGTGCCACATCTTCAACGTACCCACCATAACTGGCCCAGCGCACCCTTCCCTCGCTGCTGCCGTGACCGCGCAGGCTCAGTGCATGGCACTCATAACCAAAGCGGGCGAAATAGGACAGGAAAAATTCGTCCCAGCACCAGGCGCCATGCCAGGCCCCATGTACAAATAACAGGGGCGTTGGACGGGGAGCAGTTTCCGACTTTCGGGTGATGATTTCGAGTTTCATAATGTGCGATTATAGCGGAAAAAGTAATACCCCGCTAAGCGGCTCTGCTGTAGCGGGGTAAATCTATGGAAGGAGTGGAAATCCCCCAATGGCAGGAACAGTTCATTGTGCTGTCCCGACATACCATTAACGCCGAACATCGCTGTTTGGTTCAATCTCGCCCGCCGTCTTTTGTGTTATGCTTGAGGTCATCCCGAACCCCACATGTTTCGGGGTAAGTGAGTAGGCAATTCAGGTAGAATCATTCATAGTCTACAGAACACAGGATTTTTGATGAGACGCGGAACAATTTTTGTCATCCTGTTTGTGCTGGTCGCGGCGGGTATCATTGGCGCGAGTCAATTTTTGCGCTCGCAGCCGCCGCTGGAAATGCAGGTGGCGGTTGACCCGCTGGCTGCACCCTGGCTGGAAAGCGCCCTGAACCGCCTGAATGCCACCGAGCCGATTGTCAATGCGACGCGGCGGGTGCAGTTTAAAGCAGTGCCGATTGATGACCTGGATGTATGGAACCGGCAGCGTCCCTGGACGCAGGACAATCACCCTATCGCCTGGGTAGCGGCTTCCTCGGTATCGCTGGATTATGCGATTGCTGATGGGTTGCCTTTCCAGCGGGCTGTTGATGTGCTGGCGCGTTCGCCGCTGGTATGGGGTGGCTACGTTAGCCGCGTGGAAGCTGTCACTGGCAGCCCGGACATCGCGCTCGACTGGCAAGCGGTGCAGACCGCCGCCGAGGCTGAATAATGGTCAGCGGTCGGTGGAGGAAGCTGGAGTTTCATTAAAATTGGTCTGCTCCAGCCTGATCGAAAAATGGGCGGGCTGGCAACGCTCTTTTCTGGCGCGGCAGCCTTCAGCAACGATCCAAATCTGACTGGTGATAACACACGTGCGGCGGCTTTCCGCGCCTGGATGCTCCCGGTTCTCAAAAGTCGTTCCAAAGCACCCGGTGACCCGGCTTTTGTAATGGCGAGTGCAGGAGTATCCCAGATTCAACTCGGCATTTTCCCCGAAGTACAGTGGCTCGTCAATCTGAATGGGATGGTATCGGGCGAGGCGGTGCGCCTGAGCTACCCGGAGTACCAGTTTATGCTCGATTTTCCGCTGGCACGCTGGCAGGATGCCACCACCACCCAGGAACAGCGGGAGGCCGTTGATCTGCTGGCACGGACATTGACGAGCGCGGCGGAGCAGGCAAGACTGCCAGAATTCGGCCTGCGTCCGGCGGTTGGCGAACCGGGACAGGATGCTGCGCTTTTCGCGGCTGCGCTGCCATATGGTATTTCGCTGACGCCGGATTATGGTCAGGCTGTTGTCGCGCCTTCACGCGGGGACACTCAGGGTCTGGTACAGTGGGCAGTATCAAATTCATAGCTGGTAGCCAGTAGCTGTCAGCTTCGCTTATTTGCGGAGGACAAAGTGAGTTTTCAAAAACGATTTATCGCTATTCTGCTTATGCTTGTCGCCGGGCTGCTGGCCGCCTGCGACGGCGGGAGCAGCGGGAACGGCGGCGGCGGTGGTCAGACAGGCCGCCCCAGTAATGCGGTTGATGTCTCCATCATCTACGCGCCTGAATCAGCTCAGTACATGCCGCGCATCATCGCCGAATTCAACCGCCTGAGTGCCGAGGGTAAAAATCCGGTGACGGGTGAAGGTTGGGCCAGCGGGCAGGCACCGGTATGGATTATCGATGAGACGAACGGCGCAGGCGCGTCGTCCGGCACGGTGACACAGGGAATCGTCAATGCGCTGATTGCTCCGAACAATCAGAATGTTGCCCGACCAACTATTTTTCAGCCATCGGTGAGCCACTGGCTGGCGCTGGCAAATGAACGCAGCGGGCGCGACCTGTTTGATATGAGCGCGGTTCAACCGACGGCTAACGCACCCGTTGTAATGGCAATCTGGGAGAGCCGCCTGCGCGCCATTCAGGATAAGGTTGGCTACGAAGACATTGGCTGGGAAGAACTGCTGCAAGTGCTGAACAGCGAAAACGGTTGGTGCGATTACGGCGTGCCTGCCTGCCGCCGCACGGTGTATTACGGCCATACCAACCCATTTGTCAGTTCGACGGGCATTTCGACGCTGATCGCTGAATTTTACGCCAGTGCCCGCGCGAATGGCTTCACCGGACGCGAGTTGGATTTAGCTCAAGTGCGCGATGAGGATGTCCAGCAGGGCGTGCGCGATATCGAAACACTGGTACGACACTATTCTGAGCGGACGACGGAATTTAAGGAATATATCGCCCAGGGGCCGGAATATCTGGACTTTGTAGCCCTGGAAGAAAATGACCTGCTCTTTATCAATCTGGGGCGGACACAGTACAAACCGCCGGAAAAACTGGTGGCGCTGTACCCGAAGGAAGGCACCTTCTGGCATGAGCATCCTTTTGGCATTGTCAATGCTGACTGGGTGACACAGGCGCAAAAAGACGGGGCGCGTATCTTTACCGATTATGTCATCAGCGTTCCGTCACAGCAGATCATCATGAGCGAGGGTTTCCGCCCCGTAAATCCCAATGTGCAGCTTGCCTTCCCCTTCACCGAGGAAAATGGTGTCAGTCTGCAAGGGCCAAAAACTATCCTCGATGTCCCATCGGCAGATGTGATTATCGCCATTCAGGAAAGTTGGGCACTGGTCAAGAAGCAGGCCGACATCATGATGGTGATTGATGTTTCCGGCTCGATGCTGGACGAGGACAAAATTGGGCAGGCACGGCAGGCGGCGGAAGCCTTCCTGGATGAGATGGATCCCAATAACCGTGTCGGGTTGGTCGTCTTCAGCGATACGGTGCGGACAGTCGTCCCAATCGGTAATCTGGAGACTGTGCGAAGTCGGCTGATTGACAGCATTCGCAATCTGCGAGCAGACGGCGGAACAGCATTGTTTTCTGCCATGAGCGAAGTGCTAAATGAGATCAACCAGCAGGCCGACGATGGTCGTATCCGCGCTGTAGTCGTTCTCAGTGATGGCGCAGACACGGCCAGTAACAGCGCCTCGCTGAATGATGTGCTGCGGGCCATCGAAGCCAGCCGCAGCACTCTGAATCCGGTAATCGTTGTGCCTGTGGCTTATGGCTCGAATGCCGACATCAGCACACTAGGCAGCATCGCCCGCGCCAGCAGTACCACTGTCCAGTCCGGCGATCCGCAGAATATCCTGCGCGTGCTGGAGATCATCAGCAGCTATTTCTAATCACAGTTACAAGGGAGGGCCTCAAACCCTCCCTTATGATGTGCCTGGAAACTACTTTTCAGTTGCAGCCATCTGAATCGGTTTCAATCCCGCTTCAATCTGCGCCCGCTGACCTTCAAGGAAGGGCGGAAGCGCCAGCCTTTCGCCGAGCGTTTCTACACTTTCATCAGTGGCGAAACCGGGGCCGTCGGTTGCAATTTCGAACAGGATACCATTCGAGATGCGGAAGTAGATTGACTTGAAGTAGTAACGGTCGATGAATTCCGAGACGGGCAGGCGCACCCGACGAATCCGGTCATGCCAGTACTGCTGTTCCTCGAAGTCCGCCACACGGAAGGCGATGTGATGTGTACCGCCTGCACCGGGCTGTGCCGGAAGCGCTTTAGGCTCTTCCATCACCCATAGTTCACGTCCTGGCCCGCCCGCGCCAATGTTGTAAATGATGGTTTCCTGCCCGGTCGGGTAATCTGTCCGCTCCGATTCGGTAAGGCCCAGCACCTGCGTCAGAATCGGCTCGACGTATTCCAGGCGTGGTACGGAGAGCATTGAAGCATAGAAGCCGCGCAGTGCATATTTCACCGGCACCTCACTGCCATCCCAGACCTCGCCGTGAAAGTCTGCTCCTTCGTCATCAGCCAGCATCAACCGCTGTCCCTCAAAATCCTCAAATCGCAGCACATCGCGTCCGGCGAAAGTCTCTATGCCATAATGCTGCACCTTGTGCGCCGTCAGTCGTTCGACCCAGTAATCCAGCGCGGCACGCCCGTTGACGCGAAAGGCGGTCAGCACGATGCTGTCGGTGCCGCGCCGTTCCTGTGGAATATGCGCCCAGTCGAAGAAGGTCATATCCGTCCCAGGGCTGCCCACCTTGTCTGCATAAAACAGATGGTAGGCGCTGACATCATCCTGATTGACTGATTTCTTGACCAGCCGTAAACCCAGAATCCGGGTGTAAAAATCGGCGTTCTCACCAATCTTTGCTGATACTGATGTGACGTGATGGATGCCACCGAGTTCCATGAGTTTCTCCCTCTTGATTCCGCCACGCTGGCGGGTTCATTTTCAGGTCGTTAGAATAGTTTGATATTGAACTATTCGACATCAAACAGTTTAATCCTGTATAATGGATTTGTCAACAGCCCATGTGGTGACTCTAATACAACATTTACAGACCAACAGGTGAATGCCCATTATGCCAACGAAGTATCCGGGGACAGAGGCGGAAGTCCGCGCCCTTAACGCCTATATCAAATTGCAGCGCGCGGCGGAAACCGCTTTTGACCGCACTTCCGCCCATTTAAGCGCGTATGATCTGTCATCCAGCCAGTTCGCCATGCTGGAAGCGCTGTATCATCTGGGCACGCTCTCGCAAAATGAGCTGGCGAAAAAATTGTTGAAAAGCACAGGCAATATTTCGTCGGTGCTGAAGCTCATCGAAAAGCGCGGTCTGCTCACCCGTGAGCGCAACCCGGACGACAACCGTTATATGAAAGTTACGATCACTGACGAAGGGCGGGCGTTAATCGAACGTATCATGACACCGCATGTCGCAGGAATTGTGGCGGAGATGAATGTTCTGACGGCGGACGAACAGGATGAATTAGCGCGGTTGTGTCGCAAGTTGGGTTTGCGCGAAGGGGAAAATGAGTAGGGGCGAATCGCCGATTCGCCCCTGCAAGGTGATTTAACTTTCCTGTGGCGAGATGCTGATGTCGAAGGTGACGAGTTCGCCATCTTTTCCACTGAGCAGATATTCAGTCATCACGAGGCCGTAACCGGGTGCTTCAACTGCCATGTGAATATGGGCGTAGCTATCCGGCGAAGGCGCGGGGCGGGCGCTTTCGATGCGGTAGCCGCCCTGCTGGTTGGTGATCAAACGGCCTTCAAACGCGCCTTCCTGATCGGGCATCCAGAAGCTGATTTCAGCATTGGCGATGGGCAGACAGGTGGAAGCATCGCGCACGATTCCGGTCAGTGCGAAACCGTCGCCGATGTCCCAGCCCAGCGGCAGTTTGACCATTTCCTGATCGGCGGGTTTGCTGGGGCTTGCAGGGCAGCTTGCGGCGGCCAACGGCAGCGAACAGTTCTGGTCGAGCCATACACCATCCATCATGGCATCAAATGAAGCCTGTAGTTCATTTTCTTGACGGTCAGCAAATTTGTCGTGCTGGTTGCCGGTAGCGAGGATATACGCGCCGATATGGCCTTCTGGCTCCCACAACGCCAGCGTGTATGTGCCAGCTTCGGGGATGTCAAGCTGGTAGCGAGCGCTCTGATAAACTTCGAAGGGAATTGGAATGCTCACTTCACCGCTGCCCGCAATTTCACGCGGTTCAGTGTGTTCCGCTGTGAAAATTTGTGCGCCCATATCATCTGGCAGGGTAAAAGGCAGCCTATCTGCCAGTGGTGCATCAAAGCCAGGGCCAATAACCGCCACCGACGGATAAGCTGCCTCGAAGTGCGGGCCGCAGGTTGGCACCATCACTTCAAATGTCCAGCCCTCGCGGGGTTCGTCAAAAGTGTAGGCGAAAGCATCCACATCGCCATAAACCGCCAGCTTGCCGAACAACCCTACAGCGGCATCATTGTCCCATACGGCGAAGGGGGTATCCACACTTGACCAATCACCGTCTTCGACATACGGGTCAACCTTGGCGAAGGCCGGGACGGCGACATTCAACAACAGCACTATCCCAAAACAGGCGATCAGACGTTTCATGGCCTAACTCCTTTATTGCTTCGTGACTTGTTTAAAGAGCTAATCAACTGACTCAGCGATTTGCAGCGCTTCTTCCAGCGGCAGCCGCGTCTCCAAACGGTAGGTCACGTGACCTACCGTCCAGATCAGGACATTCATGTCAACCAGACGCGAAAAGCGCTCGCGTTCGGTCATCAGGTAGGATTCGTGGACATCGGTGAGCCAGACCGCATAACGTCCACCAACTGTCACTGACTGATTATTCCCTTCCATCGGGTAATATTTGGTCGCAATGACCGACTCATCCAGCAGTTGCAGTAGCAGGCGGACGCGCGCCGGATCGTCAGTTTCCATCCAGAGCAGCGTGACCACATCACCGCCGAAGTCCTGCAAAAAGACGTGATCCGGCTGGCCGAGATCGGTTGGATAAGCAGGCAATAAAATCTCAAAACTCACTGTTTCCCGTGCTGCCAGCAGCGTCGTCTTACCGGAAAGGTCAAGCGGCGATAGTACTGCCGTTGGATCGGGTGGGGTGGGTGTGCGTGTCGGACGGGCAGCGGTGGCATCAGGTGTTGAGGTTGGTGTGGCCGATGGCTCGACGAAAAACACTTCAACCACACCAACGCGGATGACCGTCTCAACGAATGCCCGCACTTCCGGTATGGTCAGCGTCAGAATGATGAAGCTGACCAGCGCCGCAGCGACCAACCGCAGCCACCCGAACGAACGCGGACGCGCGTTGATCTGGCGGCGGGCCGCGCTGGCGATGTCCGGGGTTGGTGGGTAGGCAAAGTGGCGGGCGGTTTCGCGCACAGTGGTTTCTGTACTCTCCATCGACTCATCTGGCATTTCAGGCGGGTTGAGGAACGGATGCTCAGTCATCAGCCCTCCGCTCCCGCCATAGGGTCGGGAAATCCGTTTGCACCACGCCGCGCAGACGGTTGAGCGCCCGGTGCAGGCGCGATTTCACGGTGCCGGGGGCGATGCTCAGCGTTTCAGCCGTTTCTTCTACTGATAGTTCGAGAAAATAGCGCAAATAGATGATTTCCTGATCGGTTGTTTCCAGACGCCGGACAGCTTTCCACAGGGCGTCGGCTTCGGCACGGCGGAAGGCATCCCCTTCAACATCGCCGATTGGCGATGGGTCAAGGCGGGCGGCACGCCCTAATTGGGCAAAATAACGCCCCAGCGAACGGCGCTGGTTACGGGCAAGATTGGCGGCGATGCTTAGCAGCCAGGGGCGCAGGCTGCGTGAGTCATCGAAGCGTTCCAGGTAGCGGAAAGCACGGATGAAAGTTTCCTGTGCCACATCCTCTGAATCTCCAGCATGACCGGTTATCAGGTAAGCCAGCCGGAACACAGCTTCCTGATGGACACGCACCAGTGTCTCCCAGGCGTCGGCATCGCCAGTCCGCGCCCGCTGAATCAGCTCAGCTTTGCTCAAACGTCCTCCGCCGATCGCGCTGCGAATTCCAGTTCCAACACCACTGCTTCCGCGACGCCATGCTCAATGAGTCCACCTTCCAGCATAGCGTAATCGGCGCGCTGAATGGTCGTTCGCGCCAGCCCGCTGATCTCAGTTTCGGAAATGATCTTCACAGTGGTATCGAAGGTGACACGCTGGGTGATGCCCCGCAGCGGCAGTTCTCCGACAATCTGAAAACTGAGCGAGTCACCAACTGTAACAGGATCACCGGTCAGACCGTTGAAATAGAGCGGGGTGAACTCAGCAAATTCATATTCCGGCTGGGACGAGAGCAAAATTGCGCCTCGGATTGAGCGGTCACGATCCGGGTCATCGGTTCGCAGTGTTCGCAGATTGACGCGAATGACACCAACCTCGGATTTGGCGGGCAGGTCGAAATTGACAAGAATATCGCCAGCCACTTCGTTGGTGCTGCCGACCAGCCCGATGATAAAGGGGTCTCGCTCGTCAACGATAAAACGGGCTTCGCTTGTTTTGGGGTCGATGCGGAATAACCGCTGTCCGGTTGACGTCGTAAGCTGTGGAGCTGTAATAGGGGTGCTGGCCTCGCCGGAACCACCGATCAGCCGCAGGAACAGGAATACTCCACCAATGCCGCCAACCAGCGTTCCGATGATAAAACTTACCAGCATCCATCCATAAGCCGACTGTCGCGTCATGCAAAATCGCTCCTTCAGCGCCTTTTGCATAAACTACACCAGCGAGATGGCCTAGGTTCCCGGATTTAGAAAATAGCGAAGGAGGTAAAGCGCCTCCTTCGCTGTTGAGGACTTGAATGAAAGTTAGCGAATCATCGCAGTGCCGTGGTGGTCATCAGCGCCATGCGGGGGTTTGAAATTGCCTTTGCCGCGTAAGCCATTCACCGATTCGGTGTTCATGGCATATTGCAGTGTGGCATAAGCAATTGCATCAGCATTGAGGTCAAGCACCTGATAGTTGAGATTGTTGATCGTGTCGCAGGGCTGGTGATAACATGGGTCGTAAGCAACACCTGCTGCGCCGCCATAGATCGCTGCCTGCTGCGCTGTCTTGATGCCTTCAGCGCCGGTGAACAGGCCGCCAAACGCGATACCGTTATTAAAGAAAGCGGCATAGTCAGAGCGGAAGCTGATTTGAGTCTGCTCCGAGGCCAGTCCACGCGAGGCATAAAAATCCTCAAATAACCGCTCAATTGCGGCAGAGCCGGGTGGCCCTGCCAGCCCAAAAGCTGAACCATCCCCATCGTATACGAAGCGAACGTAGTTGGGTGATCCCACCATATCAAAGTTCAGATACAAAGCAATTCGGTTACGCTCACTTTGGGTCAGGTTGGCAACATAATAATTCGATCCCACCAGGCCGGACTCTTCCGCGCCCCAGAAGGCAAAACGGACTTTGTTGCGCGGTTTCACTTTAGCCATTTGCAGGGCAACTTCCAGAATGGCTGCGCTTCCTGAACCGTTATCGTTGATGCCGGGGCCGCGCGGCACAGAGTCCAGGTGTGCGCCAACCATCACCACATTGTTCGGGTCGCCGTCGCGTGTTTCAGCGAAAACGTTATTTGTCGTCGCAACGCCTCGAAACACATTGGCAAACATATGCAGCACCAGGCCGGGGGTGCTTGCCCACTCAACTCCCCGGTCATAAGTCGTGAAGAAAACGGGTATTCCGCCTGAATAAGCAGCCGAAAGGGTGACAGTAGCCAGCCCGGTACGGTCAGGGGTATTGGTATTGCCCTGATTCATCATGATCGCGCCGACTGCCCCGGCTGCTGCTGCATTTTCCGCCTTTATTTGAAAGGTGCAAAGGCCACGTTGCATTAAAGCAATATTTCCGGCGGGGAACCCAGCAAAATCCGCTGCCTCGCAGCCGCTTGTGGAATTATTACCCACGCCAAGCTGTAGATCAACCGCTGTCACCGCTGCCGTCACATTGCCGGGATCAGTCTGAGTAATCAGCGTAAAATCGACATCTTCGATATAGGAAACTGCGCCGGGAGCAACCTGATCCAGCGCAGATGGCCCGGCAGAGCGATAACTGTTAAATTGAAAAGGCTGCATAGTCACCATGTAACCGGCAGAGCGCAGGCGTGTTGCTACATAAGCTGCTGAGGCATCATAGCCGCTTGATCCGGAAACCCGGTCTCCGCCGTTGGAATTGGCAATCGACTGAAAAGCCGCTTCATGTTCGAGGACGCCTTCCAGCGTCACACATTCAAGTAATTTGGCAAAGGTATTATTCACCCGGTTGTTACAGGCAGCGCTGCCATAGGCTGCCTCCATCACGGCAGGCAGGGCGCTGAATAGAACAACCGCAACTGTGATAATCAGAAAAATGCGTCTCAACATGCGCTTTATCCTCACTAATTTTAAGAAACTTTATTTTCGAGATTGAGTTACCGGCTTAAGCGTGGCTCACCTCCAGAAATAGGAATCGAATAATTCAGCCAGCCCGGATGTTATGAGGACACACCCTGATAACAATCCGACAAATTGTATTATGGCTTGCGTAAATTTTGTATGCAAGTATTGTGTATAAATGATATATTTATCAAAAAATAAAAATTATTAACAGAAATGCACGCGGCTGCTGACCGTGTGGAGATAAATTGGGGTAGGACAATTACTCTGCCGTATGGTCGATGTCACTGTTGGCAGCGGCTTCTTCCGCCCGTCTCCGTTCCAGAGCCAGGCGCACCGCTTCTCTGGTCAGGACAACAGAAGCATCTTTTTCAGACAGGAGGTCTTTGGGGATAGGCAGCTTACGTTCCTGCAAAAAATCGACCAGCGCATCGCTGAAGGTGCGTGCTTTGGCATCATCGCCAAATTCTTCCCGCATTTCGCGCAGGTGTTCAATCATCCACAGGTAGAAATCGGCCTCGGTGCGTTTGGGATAATGTTCCAGCATATCATACTTGCGGATGAGCGTCACCGCTGGACGGAATACATTGTCGTACCAGTCAGCAGCCGCATCTTCAATCGATACGGTCACACCGCGTGCTTTTTCCAGAAACTTCTGGTGCAGATAAATGTGACCGAGCATTTCGGTATAGCGTGAAGGCTCGCTCAGTTTGAGCGATTGGTGATGAGAGCGTGTCCGCCGCAGGCCGCTTTCTTCCAGAAAAGCCGCGTAGGCTGCCACCGCGTCCAGTTCTTCTGCGGACATGCCCGGTTCAAGGTCAACCGATGTCGGCAGTTCAGTCACATGCGCTTCAATCGTTTTTGCGCCAAGCTGCCGCGCTACTGAAACCCGATGATTGCCGTCACGCACAAAGTAAATATCATCGACCTTGTACAATTCAATCGGCGGTACACCTTCCATGCTGCTGACCTGGGCATATACCCGGCTCCAGCGATCTGGAGAGGTGCTTTTCTTGGGTAGAAAGTTCCCCGTAAAGTCGCGGTAACGCCCCACGCTGCCGACAATTCGGTCAAGCGGGACATTCTGCAACCCTTTATAGCTTTCCTCGCGCAGGCGCAGGCGGGTTTTGATGTCATCAAAACTCAGCAGTTCTGTTGATTTTCCGGTCAGAAGGCTGCTCATCTCCTGCCAGAATGCCCGTCGGCGTGCGCTCTGGAAGATATTGAGACCTTCAGCATAATTCATCTTGAATGAGTCGTCGTCGGTCATGTCCGCTCCCTATTGGACATGTTAGCCCAATCCTTAGCCGTGTATACTACATTTTCAGCGTACAGCACAATGGGGAAGTTGCACAGTCCCCTGACCTTATCCTTGTTCCAAGTTTCACAATTTTACTGTGGCTGTTCTACAACCAATTATCGCCATTTTTCGGTTAACGATGGGTTAAGCCCACGCTGATTTTATCAATAGTTGAGGACATGATGACCTACATTATTGTAACCAATGACGATGGTGTGCACGCGCCGGGTATTCTGGCGCTTACTCAGGCGATGCGGCAGCTTGGCCGCGTGCAGGTGATCGCCCCGGCACGCAACCAGAGTTCCAGCGGTCATAAAAAGACACTGTTTCAGGATATTGGTGTAGAAGAAACTACGCTCGCCGATGGCACCCCTGCCATCGCTGTTGACGGCAGCCCGGCGGACTGTATCGCGCTGGCGGCGCTGGGCATAACGGAATGGCCGGCGCGTATCGTCGTCTCCGGCATCAATCGTGGTGCCAACATGGGCCAGGACGTGACCTACAGCGGCACAGTGACAGCGGCGCTGGAAGCCACCATTCAGGGCTTGCCCGGTGTCGCAGTCTCCTTAGCCAAACGCGACGCCGATTCGGTTGAAGATTATGCAGTAGCGGCGCGCGCGGCTATCCCGGTAGTACAGCGGGTGCTGGAAAAAGGACTGCCACCCTTCACCATCCTCAATCTGAATGTACCAGCAGGCGATTCGGTGAAGGGTATCCGTCTCACTCGCCAGGGTATGCGCGTTTATGTCGATGAACTGGAACGAAACGGCGATTTCTGCCGTATCGTCGGCCCAGAGCCGGGTGGCAATACCGACGAGCAAGGCACAGATTTATGGGCGCTGCATAACGGCTACATCAGCCTGACGCCGATTCATCTTGATTTGACGGCACATCGTTTCCTCGCCGACCTCGCAGCCTGGGACATTGATGTGTAGACCTGCTTGACTCAGGATAATTTTTCGAATACAATGCAAGCAAGTAGATACTTGCATATCTGGACGGTAAATGACACCGCTAGTTGAATATGATGCAATGCAGACGACAATTTTAGATGCGGCGGTGGCTTGCGTTGCCAAATACGGCTTCAGCGGGCTAACCACACGCCAGATTGCTCAGGAAGCAGGCGTCAACGAAGTGACCCTTTTCCGTCGCTTCAAAAACAAAAATGGCATTATCAATGCCGCTTTTCAGCGAGAAGCGGCATTGGTCAAAGGACGAGTCGGAGACTATACGGGCAATCTGGAAGATGATCTCCTTCGCATTGTCTCAACCTACATCGATATTGCCCGCAGCCGCAGTTACCTGACGCCGATTATTCTGCTTGAGTTACCCGGTAATCCCGATCTGCGCGAGGCAGCCGAACATCCGCTACAGGTGTTGATTGGCCTGACCGGTATTCTGGAACAGTATCAGCAGGACGGCAGGCTGAAACCTGAACCGCCACTGGCAGCCTTCGCCGCCTTGATCGGCCCCATGATGTTCGCGCTGTTCACTGGCAATATATACCCCGAAATTTTTAACCAATTCGATGCCCACGATTTTGTAGCAAAGTTCCTGCACGGGCGTGGACTGCCCTAAACTTCACCATTAGGAGAGGCAACATGCGAATAACGATTGTCACCATCGGCACGCGGGGGGACGCGCAGCCGTATCTGGCGCTGGCTGTTGGTTTACAGGCGGCAGGTCATCAGGTGACGCTCTGTACCCACGACAATTTCAGGATGTTCATCGAAAGCTATGGTGTTGGTTTTGCCCCACTGGCCGGTGACATTCAGGCCATTCTGAAAAGTGAAGCGGGTAAAAAGCTGCTCGCTAACCGTAACCCGATCAGCATGATGCGCCAGATGACACAATTGGCACTGCCTTCGCTGCGTCAAATGACGACTGACATCATCGCCGCGACGCAGGATGCTGACCTCATTCTGGGTTCGACGCTCGGTTATTTTAATGCAATGACCGCCGCACAGGTTAACAACGTGCCGTTGTTTCTGGCCGGGTTGCAACCTATGACCCCCACTGCTGCCTTCGGCGCACCTTCACTGCCCATTATTTCCAGAACGGCTCCGTTAGCAGGCGTCTACAACCAGCTTTCGTATCGCCTCACAAACTGGCTGTTATATGCTGTATCTGCTCGAATCTTGAACCAGATTCGAGCGGAATTAACAGGACTGCCGCCGATGCATTACGGCGATTTCTTCGACGATTTGCAGCACATGCGTCGCCCGGTGGCCTACGGCTACAGTCAAGTGGCTCTGCCACGCCCGCCGGAATGGAATGCCAGCATTCACATCACTGGCTTCTGGTTTCTCGATCAGCAAACCCGCTGGACACCACCTGCCGAACTGACCACATTTTTAGATGCTGGCGCGCCGCCCGTGTATATCGGCTTTGGCAGTATGAGTGACCGTGACCCAGAAAAAGTCGGCGCGATTGTGCTGGAAGCCCTGCGAAAAACGGGTCAGCGCGGTATCCTCCTCTCCGGGTGGGAAGGGTTGAAAACACGCAATTTACCGGCGGATGTGCTGCTGCTGGATAATGTGCCACATGACTGGCTGTTCCCGCAGATGGGGATGGTGGTGCATCACGGCGGTATGGGGACGACGGCTGCCGCGCTGCGGGCGGGCATACCACAATTAGTGGTGCCATTCAGCGCTGACCAACCGTTCTGGGGGGCGCAGGTACAGAAGCTTGGTGTCGCACCCATGCCGATCCCCCGCAAACAATTGACGGCAGACAGATTGGCGAGAGGGATTGAAACAGCCCTCGAATCACCACTGATGCGCCAGCAGGCAGCGCTCATCGGCCAACGCATCCGTGCCGAAGATGGCGTTGCATGTGCGGTGGAAACTATTGAGCGTTTTCAGCGATAAGTGCTACAGTTTAGCTATTCATTCCCATAATACTTCCTCACCGCCTGGGATATTGATGTTTAGGGAGGAGCGCTATACCTCGGCCCCGCGTTCCAGCATTTGGTACGCCTGCGCCAGGGTGTGCGCGTCCATCATGCCCGCTGCTTCTGCCGGGTAAGTATTCCGCAGTACGCCGTTGATGATTCGCAGCAGGCCGGTGGTGCCAACCAGCACGATGCGGTCAACATTGTCGGGTCGCCCCGCCCGCAGCGCCCGTCCAAATTCCGCCAGCGCTCGCGTTGGGATGGTATCACTGCTGCTGAAGTCGTAAATCATGTCCACCGGGTGCGAAAACTCGGCCAGTGCGTCCCAGGCCATAACATGTGCTGCGCGGTAATCTTCCCATGACCAGTCCGTCTCAAAGGTCATCACCAGCAGCGTGCGGGCGCTGTCTGCCCAGTGAGCATGAATGCCCATAAATTTCCTTTCAAATTGCCTAACAATTGAATGTGTTTTCATTGTAGGGGAAAGTTAGAATAAAGTTGGTAAAAAGTTTTCTAATTTTTTGTAACACCGTCTGTCAGTCGTAGGTCAAAAGTCACCTTTTCGTCTGTCGCACTGCCGCTCATTACTTTCTATAATCGACTCAATGGCGAAATTCGGGGGTGCTGCGATGATAAATTTCCGGCGTGTAACCTGCTGCCTGCTGGCGCTGCTGTTGGCTGCCTGCAATCTGGGTGTGCCGCAATGTTCCCCCACCCTCGCCCCTACGCGCACCCCCAGCCCATCGCCAGAAGCCAGCAGTACGCCCGAACCGACTCTCATTGCACAGGTCGCCACCGGTACGCCGACCAGCACGCCATCGCCCACTGCCACGCTGACGCCCACCAACACCCTCTCGCCGACGCCTACCGCGACAGCCACGAGTACGCCGACGCCAACACTAACCGACACCAACCAGCCAACGGCGACTTTCACTTTCACGCCGACCGATACCCCCACAGCAACGGCGACCTTTACGCCGACCAATACCGATCAGCCGAGCGCGACGCCCACCGATACGCCGACCATCAAAGCCACGCCGACGCAGCCGGAGACACCGCTGCCGACTGCTACCG
>CAYUTY010000017.1:0-33993 GCA_964447795.1 uncultured Anaerolineaceae bacterium | reverse complement strand
ATTCCAACCGACACGCCGCCGCCAACCCTGACCGCCACCAGCACTATCCCGCCGACGCTGACGCCGCTGCCGACGTTAACGCTCACGCCCAGCCGTATTCCGCCGCCAACGCTGACACCGACACGGACGCTCACTTTCGGCGAGTTGCAGGCCTTCCAGACGGCGCAGGCGGCCACTTTAGCGCCGCCAACGCTGCCACCCGCGCCGACGCAGGACGTGACGCCGACCTTCATCACGGCTGAGGCGGAAGTGCCAGATGTGGCCGATGTGACGCCGCTGCCAGTGGACACCACGCCGGAAGGCATCTCGGCGACGGCCACGCCGCAGCCGACGGTTGCCCTGCTGGTGACGCTTGCGCCAATTGTGACCGCCGCGCCACCGCTGCCGCCGGTGCTTGTCCAGCCGGTCAATCCACAGTCACGGGCTTTCGCGCTCGGCGGGCCATCGGGCGGGACGGGCTTCGGCCTCGTCAACGATGTAACCCTGTTCGCACGTAACCCGGTCAGGCCGGATGAATATGTCTCGACGGATTCGTCCGGCAACCTGTATATCACCGGCGTCAACGGGGCAGGGGCATACCGCCCGGATATGTCACCTTTCTCAGAGTTTGTCGCCCTTTCGCGGGAGGGGAATGATGCCTTCGTTTCCGCTGTCAACTGGTCGCCGGATGGCCGCTATGTCGCCTTCGTTATCAACAGCGACAAAGTAGCGAAGGACGGCGTCTGGTTCTTCGAGCCGGGGCAGTTCCCGCCGATTCAACTGCTGTATGACTGCCCAACGCCCGGTTTCATCGGGTGCAGCCTGACCGACCCGGCCTTCAACCCTGATCTGTGGGAGAGCCGCGAATTGCGCTGGTCGCCAACCAGCGATTCGATACTGGTTGGCCTGACGCTGCCTGGCGAGGGGCGGGGCGCGATCACGATTCTGCCGCTTTCGTTTGACCCACGCGCAGGCAGCATCCGCCAGCCGGTTTTCCGCTGGGATTTTGGAACGTGGGCGCGAGATGGTGGACGGATACTGGTCAGCGGGCGCGGCGAGGATGGGCATGTGCTGGTCGGCTGGCTCAACCGAGACGGTAGTTTTTCCGAACTGGTTTATGATGCCGAGGCGAACGGCCTGTGGATGGGGTATGCCAGCCAGGCGCGGAACGGGGCGATTTATGCGCTGGGTGCGCCGGGTGATCGCGGAGGGGCACGCGAACCGCTCCGCATTTACGATATGGGTGGACGGGCGCTGACCGGCATCATCGGGGACGGCGCGAACCCGGAGCGCGTTGAGTGGAGTCCGGCGGGCGATCAGGTCTTTGTGCAGGTCAATGGCCGCCAGTATATCGCCGACATCAACGGAAATGTGCGCGACATCAGCGGGCAGGTGGCCGGGGCGAGAGCGGTGAACTGGGTGGATGGAGCGCTGCCGCCGAGCGAGGAAACCACCACCGCGCCGGGTATCGTCCCGGTGGGCGCAACCGCCGCGCCGAGCGTTCCAATCGGTGTGATCGAGGGCAGCCCGTATGTGCCGGGGCAGCAGCTTCGCGTCTACACGACTGAACTCAATATCCGCAGCGGGCCGGGGCTGAATTTCGACTTTGCCCGCGCTTTTCTCCAGACCGGCGAATATGTGGCGATTCTGGCCGGGCCGGTCAATGCCGATGGGGTGGTGTGGTGGCAGGTACAAACGGCTGACGGCATCGTCGGCTGGATTGCCGGTGAGATTGACGGCCTTTCGACGCTGGGGCCATAGGGGCGGTAGTCGCTGGTCACTAGTCACTAGCCACTAGTCGCTAGTCAAGAGATAAAATGCTACCAATTGGTGGTGGAAGTGAGACAAGTCTTATTTGCCTCGTTTCCATCACCATTTTATTTGGCGGCGGCGGTGGCGGCGGTGATGTTTTGAAAATTTACCGCCGCCACTGCCATTTGATTCGTGAGTCACTAGTTGCTAGAAAAATGCATTTTCACCACAGAAAACACACAGAACACAGAGCGTTATAAGACAAGTTTAGCAGGGAATTATGGGGAAGTGTGAAACATTTGTCATAACATTTGTTTCGATTTTGAGGGAAGCGGCAACTTCAATCAGGTGGTTTTGACGAAACGAAAGGTGGGCGCGGCGGCGAAGCCAGGCGAGAAAATAAGCCGCTGCTGTACTGTGCCATCGGGCGAGAGCGCATAGAGCCAGCCATCAGCGGTTTGCGCCAGCACCCGGCCTGCATCATCCCAGGTGAACGCCACCACGCCACCGCGATAAATACCGCTGCCCGTGAGCCGCCGCAGACTGCCGCCGCGATTGTCGGCCACGTACAGATTGAACGGCGTCCCGGCGTCAGCACCGATGAAGGCAATCCATGCGCCATCGGGCGACCAGACCGGGCGATAATAGATGGACTCAACCCCGGCCACAAAACGGGCGACATTATCAGCAAGAGTCAGAATGACGAGGCTCGAACCAGCCACCAGCGCAATACGCTGACCGTCCGGCGACCAGGCGGGGTACTGGATGAAATTCAGGTCAGCCGCTAAGGGGCGTAGATTGGCTCCATCGACATCCATCAGATAAAGGCCGCCTGTGCTGCGCCCCTGCCGCATCGACACAAAAGCAATGGTGGTTCCGTCAGGTGAAAAGGCGGGCATTTTGTCTGGCGCGGGGTTTTCAGTCAGGTTTCGCAGGCCGCCCCCATCAGCATTGACGATAAAAATCTCATCATTACTGTCCTCAGGAAGCTGTGTTTCAAAAATGATCTGTGTTCCATCGGGCGACCAGCCGTAAGTCCCGCCAGCGTAGCCCATCCCTGGCGCAATCCCGATGATTTCTTCGCTGCGGGTATCGAAAACGGTCAGGCCGAGGGCCGAGCCAAACAACAGCCGCCGGCCATCGGGCGACCAGAGCGGCGCATCGCCCCACATGGTGGTAATCAATGGGCGAGGGCTGCTTCCATCGGGGTTCATCACGCTGATTTCACCGACATTGATGAAGGTTTCCGATGGGACGACATAGGCAATGACGGCTTCATCTGCGGCCAGCGCTGGCGCGGGAGTCAGGGTCAAGGTGGGCGCGGCTGTAAAAGTGGGTGTCAATGTCGCGGGAGCAGCAGGCGTGAGCGTGGCAGTAAGGGCTGCTGTTGGGTTGAAAACCAGCGCCGCCGGGGATGAAAGGGCCGCTGTCACAGCGGGGGGCGCGAGGGGAATCAGCCAGTATTCATCACTATTACCCTCCGGCGTCCAGCCAGCGACCTCACCATAGCGCACCAGCCACCAGTTGAAATTATCGGCACATACTGGCCCATCGAGAACGGCTGCTCTTTCGCCGCCGGGGATCGTCCCTACCCGAAAACCGCTGACGGAAGGACTCTGGCGCAGGTTGCTGGCTGCGCCGGGAAGCCGCAGTGCGGTCATGCCCTGCGCCAGCCGCGGCGGTAGCACACCCGAACACCCCTGCGCGACTGTGGGCGGGTTATGCAGCACCCATGAAAAGCAGGCGAGAAGGATGAACAGCTTAAAAACGCGCATAATGTCTCCGGGCAGTCGGCATGATGCGCCTGATTCTACACGGGTTAGAATAACCTAACCACGAAAACCAGATTAAGAAATGTTGCAGCCTGTTTCAGGCCTTTTTGACGCGATACCAATAGCTGTACATCTGCTGATAACCGAGGGCGCTGTAAAGCCTTATTGCAGGCTCATTCGTGCTGGCAACCATGAGATAGGCATTTTCCGCGCCGTTGGACTTGCCCCACCTGAGCAGGCTGAGGATGAGCTGGCGCGCCAAACCGCGTCCGCGATAGGCGCGGTCAGTTACCATGTCGTAGAGGCCGATATAACCCCGGTCAATCACGCCGATTCCGACTGCCACGATTTGCCCATCCTGCTGCATGGAGGCGAAACAGGCCTGGGGCACGAGACGTTCCAGCATGGCGGTCATGAGCGGCAGGTAATAGGTGAGATCGTAGCTGTGCATCCGGCAAAAAGCGGTCAGCCATTCAGCACTGACTGACGAGGCAAAGGAAACGGGTCGCTCATCTGGTGCTTGGACGTCGGCTAATGAGCGCTGTTTGACATGCGAGCGGGATGCTTCCTGATAGCCGCGCCCGATGAGCAGGTCATCCAAACCGGCGGGCTGTGCCTGCTCAGTCAGCTTAAAAACCGTATCCTGCCCGCGCGAGCGATACCAGGCCTCGGCGCGTTCGACTTTGGCGGTCAGATCATCCGCCGCCGGGTAAAGTGGGTTGACGCAGTTGGCGCGGCGGGTATAGCCCCCGGCGACACGCATGACCCAACCATCGTCATAGCTGGTTTGCAGCGCGGGCCAGGCATTAATCGACAGTTCTTCAAAAAAGCGGATGGTTTGCGGTTGGACCACGTTTCCCCCTCATGCTTAAGAATCTATCCATAAACCTGATTTTGTGCGTTTTCGCCGCCACAGGTTAAAACCTGCGGCTATCTGTTCCGGCGGGAAGCGCACTAAAGGCGCTCTGACCCGCCGGGAAATACTTCGTCGTGAATGACGGTTAAGACTTCAGCAGCGCTTTCACTTTGTGGATAGAGGCCAAATCATACTGGGAAAATAGTGCTGTCTCCAGCGCCATCGCAGGCCATATCAGCCGCTTGAACTTGCCACACACCTGATGTCTGCTATAGTAGCAGTAGACAAGGGAACATCCCCGCTTTGACAACTGGTAAGTGGTAACTGACAATTCCCATGCGCGATAAACGACCTGTAGATGAACTCTCAATCGAAGAACTGGAACGAATCCTTGCCATACGCAAGCGTGAAGAACGCGAGAAAAAACTGGAACGCATGAAGCGCTCCGGGCGTGTGGTGGCTTCTGAGCCGATTCAGGTTCCGCCCAGCGTGCCGGAAATTCGGCTGCCGCTGGAAAATGCAGTCCCGATAGCGGCAGGTGATGGCTTCAAATCCTCTCCGGCAAAAGCGGAGTCCCTTTCGCAGGGCGGTCTGTCTCCGCGTTTCGATGATGATCCCGCTCCCACGGATTACCGCGCCGGGAAAAGCGAGGATAAAGATCGCTTCTGGCGCAGTTTTGTCAACCAATCGCTGCTGCTGATTGAAGTTATGGCGATTGCGGGCCTGGTTTTTCTCGGCTATCAGATGTTCAGCAGCATCAGCAAACTGGAACAGGAAACCGCCAACGCTCAATCCTTAGCCGACGAACAGCGCCGCGTTTCCATGCCCACGCTTGAACCGACGCCGCAAATTCAACTGGCGCAGGTGGTACTGCCCGGCGGTCACACGTTCACGGCTTCTGGCGCACCACGTTTCAATTATGAGGAAATACCGGCCAATCTGCTGCCGCTGGTCGAGTCACAGATTCTACAGCCGGTCATCAGCCGCCCGCCGCAGACCGAGGAAAGCGCGCTGCAACTGACAATTCCCAAAATCAATGTCGATCAAACCATTGTGCCGGGGGTCGATTGGGAAGCGCTCAAACTGGGTATCGGCCAGCTCATCAATGGCGTCAACCCCAGCGATGAACGCGGCAATCTCGTCCTCTCCGGCCACAATGATATTTACGGCGAGGTCTTCCGCGATCTTGACCAGCTCGCTGTCGGCGATGAATTTTTCGTCCGCACGCGGACAAAGGTCTTCCGCTACCGCGTGACCGGCACCGATATTGTTGACCCCACCGAAATCAGCGTCATGGATTTTCGCGGCGGCGCGACGGCTACCCTGATTTCCTGCTATCCGTATAAGGTGAACAATAAACGTTATATCGTTTTTGCCGAGCGGGTGGGGAATGTTTAAGCGGAAATGAGCTTGTAGAAAATGACGGTTGCTTCCAGTATCCCGCCGCCGCTGAGGGCAAAGTGCGGGATGCTGCCAGCCTCAACCCAGCCAAGGCGATTGTAGAGGCGTTCCGCCGTGCCGCCGCGAACGGTATCCAGCACCAGCAGCGAGCGGTGGGCTTCGCGGGCTTCGGTTTCAACCGCTTCCATGAGCGCTGCCGCAATTCCCCGGCCACGCCAGGCGCGATGCACCATGAGTTTTTGCACTTCAGCGCGATGCCGTCCGTTGGGTTTCTGCGCCAGTTCAAGCTGAACCGTGCCGACAACTTCTCCCGCTTCGAGCCAGACGAGCAGCCGCCGAAAACCAGCGGGCAGATCAGCGAATACATTCTGCCAGTAATTGTGCGCTTCCGCCTGGGAGAGCGGGGGGAGAAAGCCAACTGACGCGCCACCCTCCACCGCATCCTGAAGCAGAGCCGCGAGGGCAGGCAGGTGCGCTGGCGCTGTGTCAGAGGATAACCGCTCCAGCGGCATGATTAAGCCTGATCTTTGCCGAGGATGACTTCCAGCAGATCATCGAGCGTGATTTCGTCCGCCAGCGTTCTGGCGTCCAGCATCACACGCGGGCAGAGTTCCGCTTCCAATTCATAATAGAGGGTTTCAGCGCGGGCTTTTGATCCCTGGCGCATGGGGTACTGTAAGGCAATGGTGAGGATTTCGACGGCGCGTTCTTTTTCGTCTTTTTCCGTCAGTAATTCGGCCATCTTTATCAGCGTGTCCATCACCATCAGCAGCGCTTCGTTTTTCATGGCGATTTTGAGCGTCTTATGAAACCGCTCCATTGATTCCTGGTGGTTGCCCATCGTCTCTCATACCTTAAGTTACATCTGTGTCAACCTGTGACAAGTATAACGTAGCGCGGTATGCCTTGCGAGGGACTTAAAGGCCAGTGGAAAAAGTAAGGACGGCACATGTGCCGTCCTTGGAGAAACTGGATTGCCGGATTACAGGTTGCCGGTGATGTTCGAGAAAATGTTGCCGATGGCCGGGCCAAGCAGCGCCAGGATGACGATCACGACGACCGCAACCAGAACGAGGATGAGCGCGTATTCGACCAGACCCTGACCTTCTTCACGAGGCATGTACAGCATGATGAGAACTCCAGAAAAGATAATTAAACGACTAAAATAACGATAAGCCACATTCGCAATTTAAGTCAATAGGGTTGTGTCTTAACGGTATAAGATTTTTGTACTATCAGGGCTGATTCTGTGCTGGCTGTATGGGCGGAATGGCATCCATGTGCGCGGCCAGCTTCTGGAGCGCGGCTTGCAGCGAGGTGTCGCCCAGGGTGGCTTCCTGCAGCAGCCGTGTCACCCAGTAACGATCATTGATATTGCCCGCCTGCACCGCCATCAGGCTGTGGGGAACGCCGCTTCCCAGCAACGAGGGGTATTCCTGGGCGGCGTGGTAACGCAGCGTTCCCAGGATGGTGTCCAGATCGAGCATTCGCCCGTCCAGTTTGAGCGAGATGCTTTTGCGCCGGGACGCATCCAGCCCGGCACTGGCAGCAGCTTTACTGACCTCATCCAGCAGCACTACCGTCTGCCGTGACCAGATCACGAACGCGGGATAGCGCGGTTCCGGCGGTTTTTCGCCGCGCAAGGTCATCCGCAAAGCGATGAAAAAGGCGCGGGCATAACGTCTGAATGCGGTCATTTTTTGCGCCGTCCCCGGCGGAAGAACTCGTAGGCAGCCGCCCCCAGCACGCCAACCTGTACCACCAGCGCGACGCCCAGCCAGGGTGAAGTCGCGGCAGGGGTAATGGTGACTGCCCCGCCGGTTGTCAGGATGGTTGAATCGGTTGGCAGGGCGGCCAGCACCGTTTCCGTGGTGGCTGTGCTGATGAGCAGCGCAACAGGCACGCTGGCCGCCGTTGCCCCTGTTACCAGTGTGGGTGTTGGTATGGCAGTGGGCGGCTCTGGCGTCGGTGCTGCTGGTGTCGCGGTCGCTTCAATGATGGCGGCGGTTGGGATGGTTTCTTCGCCGCCGGGCGTTGGCGTGTAGGTGCCATCCTGCGGCGGGACGAGAAAGACCGACCCGACTTCCAGTTCACGGATGTCATTTTCCGAAAGGCCGTTGAGCGACAGCATGGCCGGGATGTCGCCCCAGGTGTAGCCGTAAATCAGAGCGATGTCGCCCAGCGTATCGCCGTCCTGCACCTCGTGCATGATATTCCCATGCGAGTCGAGGCCGACGACGAACGATGGCGGCGCGGCAGCTCCGATTGCACCGGAAGCGGCGGCGGCGGGCGGCACATAATCCGGCCCGCCGGGGTTGCCGAACACCAGCACATAGGCCGTCCCCCAGCCTCCCCGCGCTATGCCAATGCCGATTTCCTTGTAGCGGCCATTGACCAGACCGCGATAATGCACGCCGGAATTAACCCAGAATGTCCAGGCCTCGCCGACACTGGCATTCGTTCCACCGTAAATATTTTCGCTGACTTCGGTAGTGGGGTAGCCTGCGGCGGCGGCGCGGCTGCGGGGTGTCGAACCATCGGGTCGGGAGTGCGACACCTGCCCGGTTTCCACCATCCACTGCGCCTGGCTGTAGGCTGCCGAGTTCAAAGCGCCATTCAGGGTATAACCCGGCAGCCCCTGCGAGGCGCGCAGATTGTTGATGCGCCCAATCAGGTCGCTCGTTTCGTCCTGTGCCTGGGCAGCAGGTGCGGCCAGCAGCAGCAGCACACAGCCCAGAGTCAAAAGTTTTCTCATCATCATAGCGGCATATTTTAACACTTCATTTCGGCATTGTCCTATAGACTTTATTCATTCGCCAGCTTTGCAGAAGATGAGAGATTTATTTCGTTTCGTGACGTTGGGCGGATTTAAGGGTTTCTTAAAATACCAATAATTTTTTTGCGCGTATCTTAAAACTTTAAGAGCGAGAACAGGCACGAACAACAATGATCGACAGCGAAATCCTCAATATTATGCTGATCATTCTGGTCAGTTATTTACTAGGGTCAATCCCCTCGGCCTATCTGGTCGCTCGCTCGCGGGGTGTAAATATTTTTGAGGTTGGCAGCGGTAACATGGGCGCGACCAATGTCATCCGGGCGGCGGGTTTCTGGTGGGGTATCCTCGTCTGGGCGCTGGACAGCGTGAAGGGCATCGGCGCTATTGCCATCGCTCGCCTGCTTTTGCCAGATAACACAGCGGCTGCCACTGCCATCGCCGCGACTGTCGCTGTCATCGGCCATAACTGGTCACTCTTCGCTACCATGATTACCGGCACGCTGCGCGGCGGCAAGGGCGCGGCCATCTGGTTCGGCACCATGCTGGTCATGGCCCCGTTTCAGGTCATCGCTGGCATGTGCATCCTCGGCGGCCTCATCATTGCCGCTACCCGCTATGTCTCGCTGGCGGTGCTGGCGATGTGCATTTTTTCGACCTTGTGGGTCGCCGTGCTGATTAACCAGCAGCTCATGTCCTATGAGTACATGTTTTACTTCATGACGGTGCTGGCGCTGATTCTGTGGCGCTTCCGTGAGAATATTCAACGCCTGCTGACCGGCACGGAACGCCGTCTGGGCGAGGGTTAAATCAAGGGCAGGGTGCAGCCTGCCGCGCTTTTTCAGATCACATTTTTTCTTTCGCTTTTTGTCGCTCTGCTGTAGGATGATGCCCATGCAGCAGCTACCGTACAGACACGTCCTGATTTTCTTCATCCTCCTCCTTTCAGCCTGTGGACGTGCTGTTCGGTCCACGCCTGCGCCTACTCCGACAGCCGTGATTCGCCCGACTTTACCGCCGACCTGGACGCCGACGCACACGCCAACCCCCTTGCCAGCGACGGCCACCGCCAGCCGCACCCCGCGCCCCACTATCACGCCGACTTTGAGCGAAGCCGCTATCTGCGCCCAGCTTGGCATCATGACCAACCTGCGCGATGGCCGCTCATTTAACCCCGGCGATGACATCACGCTTTTTCATAATGCGCTGCCGCTGGCGGGTGTCGTGCGCTTCGTCGCAACCCACCAGACGAAACCGAACAATATTGGCGCGGAACTGCCGGGAGATGGGGCGAATATTCTGCAACTGGCGGTCAACCGTCTGGGCGCGACAGGCGTTTACGATTGGTCGCTGCTGGTTCGGACGGACGAACTGGGCGACATCTGCATCCAGAGCGGAACATTCCGCTTACTCGCGCCCGGTGCTGGACGCGAAGAACTGCGCCCGCCGCGTTAGTTGCGCCAAAATCAATCCTTAACTATTCTTAAATGAACGGTATTTGCCGTTCTATTAAATACTATTGTGCAGGGGGTTTTGAAATGACTACTTCAGTTTCGAGCAGCAATAAATCAACTATTGTGACCGTCGTCGCTATTTATACAGCGGTGCAGGCACTCATCAGCCTGTGTGGAGGATTGCTGACGCTGGCTGGCGGCGCTATTCTCGGCGGGGCGGGGGCAGCCATCAACCAGGCGGCTCTGGAGTCAGGTGATGCGGAAGCAGCACAGGCAGCAGCAGCCCTGACCGGCATGGGCAGTGGTTTGATCGCCATTCTGGGGATTGTGGTGTTGATCGTCGCTGTCGCACAGCTTGTGGACGCGGTTGGGCTGTTTCAGTCCAAACCCTGGTCGTGGATGCTCACCATCGTGCTGTATGGCATCAGTGTTGGTTTAACTATTCTGCAATTACTTGCTGGCGGACGCCTCGAAATCATTGGTATTTTCTTTCTGGTCGTTAACGCTGTCATTATCTTCCTGTTCCTGACGAACCAGGACGTTAAAAATACGCTTGGCAAGGAATAGTTCCTCCTTTCTGACATTGTGGGCGGAATAATGTTTCCGCCCCGTTTTTCCTTTCGTTATTATGATCTGACCTTCTCATGCATCTCACCATTGACGGCATCCGCCAGACCTTCACGCCCATCAGGGATTTCTGCGCCCGGCATAACCTGCCGCTCAGTTTTGGCATCACTCAGTTCGAGCCAAAAGATTACACCGATTTAGGACGCATTGACCGCGCCGGAGCAGAACTGAATGCGGTTCGTGCGGCGCTGTTGGCTGCGCTGCCGGAACGCGCCGAACCGGCAGGCTGGCTTGCATTGCTGCCCGCTCTGGCGGATTTATTCCGCGCTCAACTGCTCGGCATCAATGCTGTAGTCGGCCTGAAGGCGGTTGAAATTGATTTCGCCGTTGCCGGATTGCACGACGCGCTTCAGGCTTATGCTTATGCCCTGTTACGCGCCCGCGCCGCCCGGACTGCCGCGCCTGATTTCCGCTCTGTTTATGGTGAATGGCTGAATGGCACAACCCGCGTTTTCGCTCAGGTTTATCCTTACCGGCATCATGATGAAAACTGGTCGATTCAGGTCGTCGCCACTGCCTATGGGCGAACGGGCCTGATCGTGACCACGCCTGCTGAAACTCATTATCTGCGGGATGCCGCCTATGGCTGCCCGGCGGAAGGTTTCATGACGGCGCTGCTGGCCGAAATCGCCGCCCACATGGCTGTCAGCTAATCCGGGGCAGGCTGGTACTGGCTTTTACCAGCGCGAATCGCTATAAATCCTGATCGATCGCTATCAGGACAACCAGCATGAGCCTCAGACACGCCCGCCGTTTATTCGACTACAATCATTGGGCTAATCGCCGCCTTTTAGAGGCCGCCGCAAAGCTGAGTGATGAGCAGTTTTTTCGCCCCAGCAGCTATTCCATCGGTTCGGTACACCAGCAGCTTGTACATATGATGGGTGTGGAATGGCTGTTCCTGAAGCGGGTACAGGGCATCTCGCCGCAAGATTTACCTGAACCCGACGCCTTCCCGACGCTTGATTCTACCCGTGCTGAATGGGAAGCTGTGCGTGCCGATTGGCAAATCTATCTCGATACGCTGAACGATGCCAGACTGGACGACATCATTCATTTCACCAGCGTCAAACCTGTCGCGCCGCGCACCATGCCCCTGTGGGAGATGCTGGTGCACCTTATTAACCATGCTACCGACCACCGCGCCCAAACGCTTGCCCAGATTCATGCCGTCGGCGGTGAAACCTTCGCCCAGGATTTAATCGTTTTTGCCTGGGATACCCTGCCTTCAGATTGACAAACAGAATACCTGATCGTATACTATTTGCGAACAATTGTTCGGTTTGTGCTTTGCATGACACTTGAAGGAGTCAAGCGAATGGTACAGGTTGTGTGGGTCGAAATTCCGGTGAAAGACCTGGAACGGGCAATGCAGTTTTATGAGACGGTTTTTAATCTAGCCCCCGCCGAAATCAGCGATGAGGGCGTGCGTCGCACCGCCACCCTGTTTCATGACCAGACTGGCGCAAAACCGGGTTTTTCCCTGAACCAGACCGCCAATTTTGAACCCGGTAGCAAAGGCCCGTTTCTCTATCTCGATGCTGGCGAAGAACTGAGCGATCACCTCAGCCGTGTCGAACCGGCGGGCGGCAAAATCGTCGAGGCAAAAACCTCGATGGGCAGCGCCGGGCATTATGCTTCCATCCTCGATACCGAAGGCAATCTGATCGCCCTCTATTCACCAAAATAAAGCTTCTGCTATAATTCAGCTTATCAACCACTGGCAGGAGCAGAGGCCATGTCTCCCCCACGTTAGTCCGTAACGGCTAACCAATCGAGCGAATCACATTCAGGCGAACCGCAAAAAATGCGGCTCGCCTGTTTTGATTCCGCGCCCCGCTGCTTCTGCCCTTTTCACCCTCACTCAAAGGAGAAAATTGCATCATGGTCATTTCCCTGCTGAAGCGCCGCGCACGGGGTGTGAGCGCCTTCGTCATCACGCTGCTGCTGATCGAGCTGCTGGATGAATTTGTGTTTGGCGCGCTGGAGGCTGGCTGGCCGCTCATCCGCAGCGATCTGGGTTTGAGTTATGCCCAGATTGGTTTGCTGCTGGCGCTGCCCAAGCTGATCGGCAATTTTGGTGAAATCATCCTCGGCATTCTGGCGGATACCTGGAAGCGGCGGGCGCTCATCATCGGCGGCGGTATGGTTTTTGGTCTGTCGCTGCTGCTCATCACGATCAGCGACAGCTTTGTTTTGCTGATGGTGGGGCTGACGTTATTTAATCCTGCCTCAGGCGCATTTGTCAGCCTGTCGCAGGCGGCGCTCATGGATCACCAGCCAGACCGTCACGAGCAGAATATGGCACGCTGGACATTCGCCGGTTCATTCGGCGTTGTCCTGGGATCACTGGCGCTGGGAGCGGCTATCGGGTTGGGACTGGGCTGGCGGCCTGTTTTTCTCATGCTGGCGGCCCTGACTTTTTTACTCGTCCTGGTTGCGTGGCGTTTCCCTTTTCCGAACGGCGTAGACGAAACAGATGAAAACGAAGTCAGTTTCGGTTTCCTGGCCGGGCTGACGAATGCTTTGCGCGCATTGCGCCGGGGTGTGGTGCTGCGTTGGCTGATACTGCTGGAATGCGCTGATCTGATGGGCGACGCCCTGCACGGTTATCTCGCGCTTTATATGGTCGATATCATCAGGATGACCGAAGCGGAGGCGGGTGTTGCCATCGCCGTGTGGACGATTATCGGCCTCATCAGCGATCTGCTCTTTATCCCACTGCTGGAACGAATGCGCGGCCTGACCTGGCTGCGTTTCAGCGCCGGGATACAACTGCTGATTTACCCGGCCTTTTTGCTGGTTGAATCGCTGCCTGTCAAACTGGTGCTGCTGGGGCTGGTGACATTTTTCAACACAGGCTGGTACGCCGTTTTGCAGGGTCAGTATTATTCCGCCATGCCCGGTCAGAGCGGCACCGCGCTGGCTGTTGGCAATCTGTTCGGAATCGGCAGCAGCTTAATTCCGTTCGCTATCGGTTTGCTGGCAGAGCGCTTCGGTCTGGAAGCGGCGATGTGGTCGCTGCTGCTGGGTGCGCTGGCGCTGGTGATCGGCCTGCCGCGCAGGACTTTCAAACCGCCGCAGCCCTCCAGCGATACATAGGATGTGAGGACTCACAACAGCTATGGAGGTAGTTGGTGAATGAACGTGAAGCCGTCAGCCGCATGAAACGCGGTGACATCGGCGGACTGGCCGTCCTGGTGGAACATTACCAGGTGCGGGCGCTCCGCGCGGCCTACCTCATCACCCAGGACTCGGCGCTGGCCGAGGACATCGTGCAGACTGCTTTCGTCCGGGCTTACCAGCGTATTGCTCAGTTCGACAGCAGCCGCCCTTTCGCGCCCTGGTTTTTGCGGAGCGTGGTCAATGCCGCCGTCCAGGCTGCCCGCCGGGATAATCGCCAGCTATCACTGGATGCGCCTGCCCGCGCCGGACTGGAAAGCTTTGCCGATCTGCTGCCGGATGCCGCGCCATCGCCGGACGAAGCCGCCGAACAGGATGAGCTGCGACGGGTCGTTGGGCAAGCGCTGGCGCAGCTTTCGCCGGAACAGCGGGCGGCGGTGGTGCTGCGCTATTACCTCGATCTGGACGAGGGGGAGATGGCGGCGGCGCTCTCGATCCCGCCCGGTACGGTCAAATGGCGGCTGCACGCGGCCCGTAGGCAGTTGCGCGGCCTGCTGCTGGGCCGGGAGGAGGGGTAGCGATGGATGAACAACAGATCAGACAGGCTTTAAAAAACCTTGCACAAGAGGAGATCAACGACGATATGGACTTATGGCCGATCATTCAAAACAGGCTGGAAAAACCAGCGCCGCGCCGTATGACGACGCTGCTGCATATCGGTAAGCTGGCCGCCACAGTCGTCATGGCGCTGCTGGTGGGTGCGGCAGGTTATGCCTTTTATCAATCCAGCGCAGGCGACCCCGGCCTGGAGAGCGTCCAGACCGCTAACCTCATCACCCATTTGAATATGGGGCAAACGATTGAGGATGTAACGGTAACGCTCGATTGGGCCTATGCCGACGCCAGCCGCGTCATTCTGGCCTACACGGTTGAAGAACCGGAGGGGATTAACCTTAGTCCGGCTGAGCAGGGTGGTGATTTCTACCTGATCGACGATCAGGGTAATTTCTTCAACTTCACAACGCTCACCAGTCTGGGCGGTTTGCTGGTCGAGCCGGAAGCAGCGCAGATCATCAGCGCATTCGATATAAGCTGCCTCTATAACCCGCCAGAGACGATCAATCTCACTTTTGCCGTTACATTTGCTGTGGAACATGTCAGCGAATCCCGCTCTGGTGGCGGCGGTGGCGGCGGTGGTGGCGGTGGTGGCAGCGGCTGCCCACAGTGGAGTCAGATCAGGGACATGCAGCCGCCGCCAGAAGGTGAGCGCATCGGCCCGTACAACTTTGAGTTCAGCCTGCCTGTCATCCCGGCGCTGCGCTTCGCCGACAATCAGACCGACGAAGCCAACGCTATCAGGATGACGGTGGAATGGCTGACCGTCACGCCATCCATGACACGGGCGCTGCTTTGTTATACGCTGCCGCAGATGGGCGATTGGGTTTTTGATGGTTCAATCACCATTGGCGACACGACAACCGTTCTCCGTGACTACAGCGTCATGAGCGGTGATGTTAGCGGCTGCACGGAGATCACAGTTGGCGCGCCCTATCTGCCGGGTGAAGATCACCGCCTGACTCTGCAAATTGATGCGCTGCGCCTGCGGGATTATTCCGCTGAAAATCTGGCAGATTTTGTGGCAGCGCTGGCCGAGCAGGGCATTGAAATTGAGCTGAGTGGCGAAGGGGCTGCTTTTAACAGCAGTGTCATCAGCGCCCCGGAGGATATGAGCGGCGAGGCTGTTGGCGCGGCCATTCAGAACACCCTGCGGGAAACAACCAGCCAGCCAGTCGCTGGCCCCTGGGTTTTCACTTACGAGCTTCCCTGATTGATGCGGCGGGGGTGGGCATCGTGTTTCCCACCCCCCATCTTTTGCGCCTTACTGCACCGGTGTTGGCGTCAGGCTGGCAAACGGAGTCGGCGTAAATGTCCCGCCCGGCAGCGAAGCGGGCGCGAATTCCAACTGCGACTCCAGCACACTTCCGGCGAAACGCCCCTGCTCGTCCACCACATCGTAGTGCCACTCGATGCCATCCCACCACGCCGAGCTGATCCGCACCAGCGCCCCCGCCGGGATGTCGCCCACCGGCTGCTTCGTGAAAACGCTGAAGTTATCCCAGGCATCGTTGAAACGCGCTGTCGGCGTGAACGGTATCATCGCGGGCAGGGTTGGGCAGGGCATGGGCGGCACAACCGTCGGCTGAAGCTCCAGCACCGCCGCCACCGGAGTCGCCGTCAGCGCTTCCACTGATGCTGTCGCCCCGGCGATGATGGCCGTTGCCGTAATCAGCATCGGGTCAGCCTGCGCCAGCGCCGCTGTTGGCGTAAACGTCGGGTTGAAAGAGGGAATTTCCGTCACGACGCAGGGATAAATGTCGGGGACGGGCATCGTGTTGACGGCAGGCAGCGCACAGTCCGGCGTGACCGTCACCACATCCGCCCGCACCCAGCCAATCGCCCCGCGATTTTCCTCATCGATGACCGCCACTTCGTACCACAGCGCCGCGCCGCTGCTGCTGTCAAGCGTCGTCGTTTGCGTGTTGATGACGATGCGCGTGCCGCTGCCCAACCGGGTGAAGAAAATGCCGTTGGTATCCGGCGTATAAAAGACATTCGCGCCCGCGCCGCTGATGATACCTTCGCACAGTTGCATCGTGCCGCTGTTCCCCGGCACAGGTGTCACCGCGAACGGCGGCAGCGTCACCACCAAAGGCAGCGGCGTAGCGCTCGCTTCGGGGAAGGGCGGCGGAGTCGGCGTTTCGTTTTGCAGCAGCGACACCGGCACGAAGGGTTCCTCATAGCCGACAGGCCCACGCCCGCCCAGCAGCGCCGTGAACACCCGCAGCGCGATCACGGCGGCCAGCGCCGCGAAGGGCAGGCCGCGCTTTTTTTCCGCTCGCCCCAGGCGCGGGGCGGCATAAATCGTCGTCATGGTCACATCCTCTCGTTGATGATGATTGTTCGTGTAAACGGCGGGCGCGGCGACAACCTCGGCTTCATAAACCAGGTCGATTTCCGCCAGCATCCCCGCCAGAATCGCGTCATGGGTCGCCTCGCGCAGGATGGCCTCCACCGCCGCGAAATCCCCGCGTTCCAGGGCTGCGCTGTAGCGGAAGGCCAGTTTTTCCCGCGCAAGCTGCCGCGCGTCCTTGCCTTTAGCCATCCTGTGCCTCCTTATGGTAGCTGGCCCGCAGCCGGTTCAAAGCCCGGTGCAGCCGTACCCGCGCCGCGCCCGCCGAAATGTCGAGCGCCCGTCCTAATGCCGCGCCATCCAGCCCGCCCAGGATCGCCAGCCGCAGCACCCGCTGGTCTTCCGGCGAGACACCGCTCAGAATCGCCCGCACCGCCTCGTCACTCTCGCTCATATCGGGCGAGACGCCCGCCAGCCAGTCGAACAGGTCATCGTCGCTCAGGCCGTCATCCGGCAGCAGATCACGCGCCAGCGGTTCGCGCCGGTCACGCCGGGCCAGCTCGACCTGCCGCCGTTTCACCAGATTGGCGGCGATGCCCAGCAGCCAGGGGCGCGGTTTTGCGCCGGGGCGGAAGCGGTCTTCGTGCGCCAGCGCTTCCGCCACCACATCGTTCAGCAGTTCGCGCGCTGCCGACTCCAGCGGCTGTCCCTGCGTCGTCAGACCGGCGCGGTACAGGTAAAAGCGCAGCGTTCGCAGCAGCGCCTCGCCTTCGTCAGCGATGAACTGCCGCAGCTCATTCTCACGGCTCATAAGGCATCCTTTTCGAGCGCTCGATATTCGCCTTACAGGAGTGTATTCACTTTACAACCCCGCCGCGTTACAGGTTGAAAAATTCGGGCTTTGTAACACAGCTTGCTAGGAACGGCGGAACGAGGGTATATATAGTAGGGGGATGATGCACATCATGTACCATCTGGAAGTTACGCAGTTGCCATCTGTGTAGGGGAGGGTTTCAAACCCTCCCCTGCGAAAACACACGCTCAAGTGCGTAAATCCTGACCATGATTCACGTTGAGGACTTTCAATGCCCGCGCCGGAACAATTTACGACCGCTTTTGAGAAATATATCCGCGCCGCCCGCGATGCCCGCGCCCAGGACGACTCCGAACATCAGCGCAAAGAAATCTTTTTGAGCTTTATTACAGCGGCTTTTGGCGTGGAAGCCCACGACATCAAGCGCGAAAAACACGTTTCATTGAATGTCAAAAAGCGCGGCTTTCTCGATGCCCTCTTTGGCGACCTGATTTTTGAGTTCAAACGGCGATTGGACGACCAGCCGGATAAATGGCGGGCGCAGCTTGAAGATTATCTCAAGGCTGACCGCGACGATTATGTGGGCATCCTGACCGATGGGCTGAAATTTGAAGTGTATACCCTGATCGACGGCCATCTGAGCGCACCCCGGCCCTTTGATCTGGAAAAAGAGGCCGACGACCCGGAAGCGGTGTTCATCCGCTTTGACGCGTTGCTGTTCAGCCAGAAAAATGTCGCCCCGACTTCGGCGGATGTGGTCGCCCGTTTTGG
Organism: uncultured Anaerolineaceae bacterium; assembly: GCA_964447795.1. GTDB lineage: Bacteria > Chloroflexota > Anaerolineae > Aggregatilineales > Phototrophicaceae > CFX2. The sequence continues at coordinate 15,757 of CAYUTY010000017.1, read as the reverse complement.
CGGCGACAGCCCCACCTTTCAATCCGCCCTGCGCGAACTGGCAGTGCTGCTGAAGCGAGTCGATCACCTGCCGGTGCTGGCGGTCTGGCGCGGCCAGTGGAGCAAGCTGCTGAGCAAGGTCTACGGCTCGGAAGTGGGCGACGATGATTTATTCGTGCGCCATACCTATCTCTGCCAGTTCGCCCGCCTGCTGGCCTACGCCGCCCTGCGCGGCATCCCGCCTGACGCGCAAACCGTTCACAACATCATCAACGGGACGGCCTTTTACAGCCAGGGCGTCAGCAACATCGCCGAACATGACTTTTTCTCATGGGTGCTGCTGAACGAAATCCGCGATGAAGCGCTGACGCTCTTCAAACGGCTGGCGAACAGCCTGATTGTTTACGACCTGTCGCGCATCGACCAGGATTTGCTCAAGCAGCTTTATCAAAATCTGGTTGACCCGGCCACCCGCCACGAACTGGGCGAATTTTATACCCCCGACTGGCTGGCGGAACTGACGTTGCAGGATATTGATTACCAGCACCCGCAAAGCCTGCTCGACCCGGCCTGCGGCAGTGGTTCGTTCCTCTTCGCGGCGGTCAAACGGCTGGCAGCGAAGGGGTTGACCGGGTGGGAATTGGTGCGCTTTGCCGTCGATAACGTCATGGGCATGGATGTTCACCCGCTGGCGGTGACGATTGCCCGCATCAATTACCTGCTGGCGCTGGCGGAACACCTGAGCGGCAAACCGGGCGACGAACTGCTGAGCATCCCGGTCTATATGGCCGATGCCCTTTCCGCGCCCGAACTGGAACAGAAATACAAGGAAACGCTGGTTGTCCCGGTGGACAGCGAGCGCAACGAAAATTTCTTCATCCCGGTTTCGGCGGCTGCCGCGCCGGACGCGCTCACCAGCGTCATCGAGCAGATGCACCAGTTCGCGCAGCGGGCGGGCGACCCGCTCAAACTCGAAGCCTTCAAAACCCCCTTCGGCAATCTCGTCGCCCAGCGCCTGAGCCAGACGGTGACGACCGGCGTCGTCGGCGATATGTCTTCTGTTTACTGGCAGCGCAATCTGACGCTGCTGGCAAAACTGATTCAGGAAGGGCGCAACGGCATCTGGGCCTACATCCTCAAGAATCAGTCGCGGCCTCTGGTGCTGGCGGAGCGCAAGTTCGATGTGCTGGCGGGCAACCCGCCCTGGCTGTCCTACCGCTTTATCCGCAGCAAGACCTACCAGAAGGAAGTCAAAACGCTCTATAAATATTACAAACTGATCGAGAGCAATGATACCAAGCAATTCTCCAATATGGATTTAAGCACCCTCTTTTTCGCCCACGCCGTCAAACGCTACCTCAGGCCGGGCGGGACAGTGGCCTTCGTCATGCCGCGCAGCGTCATCACCGGGGCCAAGCAGCACCGGCCTTTCCAGGCGGGCGGTTACCTGACGCGGGCGATTGACCTGCTGGGGGTATTTCCCTTATTCAACGTGCCAAGCTGTGTGCTGATACGGGAAGGCACGGCTCTGCCCCCGCGAGTCGCGGCGGGGGAAGCCAGCAGCATCCCAGCCATGCATTACAGCGGCACACTCCGGGCGCACGAGATCAACCTGGCTGATGCCCTGCCAAGCCTGACGCGGCGGGAAACGACGGTGCGCTTCGTCGATTCAGATGTCCGCAGCCCCTACTATTATGAACGTTTTTCTAAAGGCGGAGGTCTATTTCCGCGTAATTTGTGTTTCGTCAAACCGGAAGGCATCCCCGGCAGCCCAGCGGTCATTACCGACCCGGAAGCCAACCGCGAGGCCAAAGTCCCCTGGAAAGGCATCAGCCTGAGCGGCGTGGTCGAAGATGATTACATCTACGCCACCCTCCTGAGCAAACATCTGCTTCCCTTCGGCTACGAAAAGCTGCACATGGTCGCGCTGCCCGCTCGTCTGGATGGCGATGGCCGCTTGAAGATGTTGACTAATGAAATGGATTTTGCAGAACGTGGTCATTTCAGAAGTTATGACTGGTTTTATAAGGCTGCAAGTAAATGGGACTCATTAAAAAAAGATAGCAGCACTATGACCTTGACAGATCGCTTTGATTACCAGAAGTTGCTTTCAAAGCAAAGGCCACAGGGCAAGATTAAAGTGATTTACAACGAAACCGGAACCCATATATCTTCCTGTGTGGTGGACACTATGGGTGACACACCGAGCATATATGGGCGCAAAACGCAGGGCTTTGTTGTAGACACCAAAACCTATTCCTATGATGCTGAGAATCTTGAAGAAGCCCATTATCTGTGTGCTTTACTCAATGCTGAGTCGGTGGATAAGGCAATAAAAGCTTATCAAACACGCGGAATTTTTAAAGGTGAGCGAGATATTCACCGCACGCCCTTTGAGGCCAACGCCATTCCACCCTTTGACGCTAAGAATGCCGATCATACAGAATTGGCGCGGTTGAGCCGGGAAGCCCATGATGTGATTGCGGCAATGAAAGCGTCTGGCGGTTTGAGCGGCAGTGTCTATCGCATCCGCGAACAGGCGCGGGCGGCAGCGGCGGCGCAGTTGGCCGCCATTGATGTCATCGCCCGCCGAGTCGTCGGCGCGGGATAAATAGCGCCGGAGGGGGCGACCTGTGTGTCGTCCCGCATCCTAAACGTGTCGTCCCGTGTCTGATACCATCGTCTCTGCTGCCTCCGTAGGGGAGGGTTTCAAACCCTCCCTGCACCCCCGGCGGCGGCTGTAACGGCTCAATGGGCCTCTGAGAAACCATTTTTCCCGTAGGGGACGACCTGTGTGTCGTCCCGCATCATCGCGTGTCGTCCCGCCTTCCCTCACCACGCGGGCAGCGTTTGCCCCCGGTTTGAATCGGCGCGGATTTCTTCCCTCAAAATCGAAACAAATGTCATGACAAATGTTTCACCCTGCGCCCCGTTTCCGTGCTACACTGCCTTGTATGACACACCTGTTTTTTGCTCACGCGCTGCGCTGGCCTGCGCTCTGGCAAACATGGCAGCCCGCGCTTCCCTCAACCCGCTTCCGTGTTTCCCTCGCCTGTGGCAAACATGGCGGCGGCACACCCCTCTGCCACTTTTGCCACCGCCGCCATCGCCGCCACTGCTGCCGCTTCAACAAAGCCAATGGCGGTGGCGGAAAAAATCAAAACCGCATCACCGCCGCCACCGCCGCCGCCGCCAACCAGCGGTTGCGGCACATCAGTTTTGCAGATGTCGCGCTTGTGGAAATGATAAAATCACACTTCCCATTATCACCATTGCAATAAACCGTAATCTTTGAATGCTTAGTGTCTATCCGTAAACTACGCTACAAAAGGTAAATCTTGCTTTCAGTCCCTTTAGGGACTTGATTTTGCGTAGGTACAGCGAAGCTGCATTCAGTCGGCGCAGCCGACCCGAAGCATGTAGCCGCATGGCTTTAGCCTGCGGCGGTTAAACTTAACCGTTATGGTTCACATCGCCCGTGCCGCTTTCCCGCTTCCACGCCCGGAACAGGTGCAGCAGTTCATCCCGCGCCGGTGGCTCCAGGTCGGCCTCGGTCAGCTTCCCCGTCAGCGCGATGGTCTGCCGCATCTGCCGGATGTAATTGCCGCAGCCCCCACAGCGGCTCATGTGGTCTTCAAAGGCCGCCTGTTCGCCCGGCGATAACGCGCCTTCCAGGTAGCCAGTCACCAGTTCAACCAGTTCCTGACACGTCAGTTGAGCCATCGTGCCTTGTCTCGCCCTCACGTCTGCAAATAATTGTCCAGTGCTTCCCGCACTTTTGCCCGCGCCCGGTGCAGCAGCACCCGCTGATTGGTCGCGCTGATCGCCAGAACATTACACACCTCGTCCGACTCCCAGCCCTCGACATCGCGCAAAACGATCACCTCGCGCTGGTTGGGCGGCAGCCGGTCAATCGCCGCCTGAATCACCGTCAGCGTCTCCCGTGAGAGCAGCCGTTTTTCCGGCAGATCGTCCCAGTTGTGCGGGCGCTGAATCCAGTGTCCGGGCGAGCGTCCGGGGTCGGGTGAGGCGAAGCGCTCCGGGGAAACTGCCGGGCTTTCGTCCAGCCCATCCAGCGATTCGAGCCGGTTATACCGGTCTTCACGCCGGGCATAGGTTTTGGCCTTGTTGATGAGGATGCTGAAAATCCAGGTCTTGAGCGAAGCCCGCGCCTCGAAACGCGGCAGCCCGCGCAGCACGCCCATCCAGGCTTCCTGAGCCGCCTCTTCCGCAAGCGTCCGCTCGCCCACGTAAAACTGCGCCACGCGAACCAGCGCGCCGTGATAGCGGCTCACCAGCGTCTCAAAAGCCGCCTCGTCGCCCTTCAGCAGCCCGTCAATCAGTTGTGAGTCGGGCGTTTCTGCCGTTTCAAGGAATGTCATGTCCCCGTCCTGACCCTGACGCCGGGATGCGCCAATCATACCGCGAAACCCGCGTCCGTGAAAACCCGCCCCGCAAAAGTTTATGCTAAACTGGAGCTTATGCTCAAGACACGAATTCTGACCCTCAACCCCGACCAGCCTGAACTGCACCTGATTCAGGAGGCCGCCGCAGCTATCCAACGCGGTGAACTGGTGGCTTTCCCCACCGAGACGGTCTATGCGCTGGGCGCGAACGCCCTGGACGATACGGCGGTCAGGCGCATTATTGAGGCCACAGCCCGCACGGCCACCGACCCGATCATCGTGCATATCGCCGATATGAGCGACTTAAGCCGCGTGACGGTGGATGTGCCGGAAATTGCCGAGCGCCTGGCGTCGGCTTTCTGGCCGGGGCCGCTGACGCTGATTCTGAAAAAACACCCGGATATTCCCCTCAGCATCAGCGCCGGGAGCGATACCGTCGCGGTGCGGATGCCCAATCACCCGGTCACGCTGGCCTGGATTCGGGCGGCGGGCGTCCCCGTCGGCGGGCCAAGCGCCAACCGCTTCTCCCGTCCCAGCCCGACGACTGCCGCGCATGTGCTGGAAGACCTGGACGGGCGCATCGAGTTCATCATGGACAGCGGCCCAACCACCATCGGCGTCGAATCCACCATCCTCGATCTGGTATCAGCCGAACCGGCGGTGCTGCGTCCCGGCGGGCTGCCGCTGGAAGCGCTGCGTCCCTATCTGCCGGAGGTGCAGTTCCGCCCGCACTATCTGGACGAGTCGGTGGAAACCGTGCCTGCGCCGGGGACGCTGCTCAAGCACTATTCACCAAAGGCTGAACTGCTGCTGTTCGAGGGCGAAAAGGCGGTTGAGATCATGCGCTCGCGTGCCAGTGATTATCTCAAAAAGGGTCAAAAAGTCGGTGTCCTCGCGCTGGATCAGCAAAAAGCGCGCTTCAGTGATCTGCCGCTGGAAACCGCGTCGGCTGGCGCGGACGAAACGGCGATGGCACAGGGCCTGTTCTCCGCCATGCGCGACCTGGATGCGCGCGGTGTGGATGTCATTCTGGCGCTGGCCCCCGGCAAGAGCGGGCTGGGGCTGGCCGTGTGGGATCGGCTTGTCCGCGCGGCGGAAGGTAAGGTTATCAACGGCTGACGCAGGGGAGAATTTCAAACCCTCCCTTACAGGGAAACAGGAGACATATTGTGTATCGTAAAATCGGGATTCTAGTGTGTGTATTAGGGCTGTTTCTGCTGGCGACGAGCGCGGCCGTCGCGCAGGATGTGGAAAAGTGGTACTGGGCGCTGACGTGGAAAGAGACGGGCGAGTCCGGCCTGGTGGCCTATACCATAGATGGCGTCGTCAAACCGCTGCTGGAAAATGATCTCGTCAGGGATACGGCGCAAGGCTGGCGTCTTGGCCCGGACAGCGCACTTGCGCTGCTGTCCGAGCCGGAGCAGAAAGCGCTGTATTATCTGACGGATGAAGCGGCCACGCGGATTACGGTGCCGGAAGCGGTTTCGCTTCAGCAAGGGTCGTGGGCCGCTTATAAACGTTCAGGTGATTATGCCATCATCGCTAACATGGACAGGCTGCCCGCTGGCCCGGCGCTGGTGGTCAATATCGCCACGCTGGAGGCCAGGGCGCTCCCGGCGGAACATATCACACCCTTGTATTTCAATGCGCTGACATTCTCCCGCGATGGGCGCTACCTGCGCTATGCCGGTGCCAATGATGGACGGTGGAGCATCCGCGAATACAAGCTGGAAACCGGCGATGAGCGCGAAATAGCCTTTCTGGAACAAAATCCGGTTGCCATTGTCACGGCAGATACCTATGGCGAACACTGGCTGCACAGCGCCCGCGAACGCCGCCTGATCGCCGTGGATGGCACCGTGCTGGATACCTTCACCATGTCACGGGAACAGCCGGTTGCCCGCAGCATTTTCCGGGATGATTTCCTCAGATTTGACAGTCTGTGTGTTGAAGACTGCGAGCTTGTATTCGAGTCATTTGAGAGCGGCGAAACCCGCACCTTCACGCTGCCAGAAATGGACGGCGTGCCGCAGCCGGTTATCGCTATCGATGCCGATCGTATGTTATTTCTGGTCAGCGACTCACTGTGGCTGCTGAACACAGATGGCAGTGGCAGCCGAATCGGCTACTGGACGCCGCGCTTTATCAGCCTCCCGCTGACCAGTCTGCTCTCGCCTGACCGGCGCTATCTGATGGTGCTGGCTGACCCGGACGAACCTGCTTACCGGGTGGTTGACCTCGACAGCGGCGAAACGGTGATGGAAAAATTCGCGGATAGTCGCTTTCATCTTTCGCAGATTATCTATATGCCGGATGGCTTTGTCATGGCAGAAGATTTTGTGCGTTACCGCTTTTATCGTTATGCGGATGCCAGCCTGACGGAACTGCCGGAAGAAAATATCTATTTTGACCAGCAGGGGAATGGGCTGCTGCGGGCTGTCCACAGCGCAGACCAGGGCCGGGGTATTTATCGCTATGATCTGGAAAGCGGCGACTCCACGCTGATAGTGGCGGATGCAATCCCGATTTATACCCGCGATGAACTGCTCTCATCATGAGCGATGACAGCGCTGCCTTTCGGGATTTTATCCGGCAGAAAGCACCCACCACAACCGGAACACAGGCACACGAAGGTTACACCGGCGCGACTCACACTCATTATGGCCTGACCATTCCGGTGATGCGGGCATTTGTGAGCGACTGGGTGGCAGAACGCAAAAAGATGCTGGCAATGGAGGATTGGCTGGGGACGATGGATGCGTTGTATAACGGGGAGTCGGTGGAAGAAAAGATTTTCGGCGGGATGCTGTTAGCCAGCTTTCCCAAACTGCGGCAAAAGCTGCCGCTTGAAAAGCTGGCTGGCTGGCTGGGGCAGCTTGTCGGCTGGGCAGAAGTTGATAACACCTGCCAGTCGATGTTCAAAGCTCAGGAAATGCTGGCACGATGGGAGGAATGGAAACCGTTTTTAGAGCAATTGGCACTGGATAGCAACATCAATAAACGTCGCGCCGGGCTGGTGCTGCTGATTCGCCCGCTGCGTGAAAGCGCGGATGAACGCATCCAAAGGCTGGCGCTGGCGCAGGTCGATACACTCAAGGGTGAGCGCGATAAACTCATCACCAAAGCGATTTCGTGGCTGCTGCGGGAAGGAATAAAATTGCACCGTGAGGCCATCAGCGCCTATCTGGATGCCAATGCGGCCTTACTTCCGGCGATTGCGGTGCGCGAAACCCGTACCAAACTCATCAAGGGTAAAAAGTGAGTTAACCACGTGACCAGCGAACAGCGATTTGAACAGCTTGTCCGCAAAATTGATCCACAGGGTAAGCTGCTGCGAAACTGGCCGCTGACAGGCGGATACTCGGCGCAGGTGACGGGGCTGGAAATTGAGCGGGCGGATGGTCAACGGCAAAAGCTGATTGTCCGCCAGCATGGCGCAATCGACCTGCAACATAATCCCAATATCGCCGCCGACGAATTTGAGCTGCTGCAATTCCTGAAAGCTGCTGGTCTGGCTGTACCACAACCCTATCATGTGGAATTATCCGGCGGCCTTTTTTCGACGCCATGCATTGTCGTCGAATTTGTTGAAGGTATGACGGAATTTGCCCCGCCGGATGTCGCTGATTTCATTCGCCAGACTGCCGGGGCGATGGCGCAGCTTCATCAGGTGAATAATGTGCGGCATGATCTGGCCTTCCTGCCGCAGCAGCGTGTTTTATATGCCGGGCATTTTAACGAGCCGTCGGCAAGCGATATACCATCTCCCGAAGAACAGCAGATTCGAGCGCTGCTGGCGGCGGCCTGCCCGCTGGTACAGGTGAATCCAACGGTGCTGCTGCACGGCGATTTTTGGCCGGGGAATTTACTGTGGAAGGATGGGCTGCTGGCGGCGGTAATCGACTGGGAGGATGCCGCCCTGGGCGACCCGCTGGCCGACTTCGCCAACGCCCGGCTGGAAATTCTGTGGGCGTTTGGTGATGAGGCGATGCAGGACTTTACCAGACAGTATCAGGTGCTGCTGCCAGGGCTGGATTACCGCAATCTGCCCTACTGGGAGCTTTATATGGCGCTGCGTCCCATCACTAAACTGGCAGACTGGGCTTTGGACATGGCAACTGAAACCCGAATGCGTGAGCGCCTCAACTGGGTTATAACGCAGGCGGTGAAATCAACCGCTTAAAACGCCGCCGACGTAAACTGCTTCGGCTTTAATCTCCAGCAGGCGCTCGGTGGGAGTTGTCAGTGGGTCGCCGCTGAGAATGGTCAGATCGGCCCACTTGCCTGGCGTCAGACTGCCGCGATTGTCAGCATCACCGGAGGCAATCGCCCCGCCCATTGTGTAGGCATAGAGCGCTTCCGCGGCTGTGATGGCCTGCTCCGGCGCAATCGGTTCGCCGTCGGGGTCGAGGCGGTCAACCGCCGCTTTGATGCCGAGAATCGGATTATCGTCCGGCACTACCGGCGCGTCTGAACAAAGTGCAACCGTCAGCCCGGCATCGAGCATAGCGCGTACCGGATAGCAGCGCGGCAGATAATCGTCCGGCAGATAACGGCGGAAGCTCGATCCCAGCGCGGGTAAAAATACCGTCTGCGGCACAGCGATCACGCCCAATGCGCGGCAGCGGCGCAGATGGTCGGCACTCGGTAAACCGAGGTGTTCGATACGGTGATGCAGATCAGGCCGCATCAAGCGCTGGCGCAGGTATTCATAAACACCTATTACCTGATCGAGCGCGCGATCACCGATGGCATGTGTGCCAATGCGGAAGCCCGCCGCGTGTGCTTCCCACATCAGTTCGCGCAGATCATCGTCGTCGAAGCGCAGCACACCCATCTCATTGGTCACTTTGTAGGGCTGGCTGATCGCCGCTGTCGCTCCGCTCAGGCCACCATCAGCAAAAAATTTAACGGTATCAATTCGCAAAAAATCGCTGACCAAGCGTTCCGGCAGGGGCAGCGTTTCCGTACCACCATCTGGTCTGCGAATTGGCATTCCGTTGACGCGCACTTTCAGATCGCCGCGCGCTTCCATATCCCGGTAGACACGCAGGTGAAAAGGCATCAGCAGCGGGTCAGTGGCGCTGGTGATGCCCAGGCTCAGTTGATGGCGGTTGGCGGCGCTGATGGCCTCGGCCATTTCCGCATCAGTTGGCTCCGGGATGACACGGTTGAGCAACCCCATCGCTGTTTCCTGCAAGAGGCCGGTAGGGTCGCCATTCAGGTCACGGACGATCACGCCGCCGGGCGGGTTGGGCGTGTTCTGGTTAATACCGGCCAGTTCAAGCGCTTTGCTGTTGGCGACAATCATGTGGCCGCAGGTGCGCGTCAGGGCAATCGGATGATCGTGACTGGCGGCGTCGAGATCGTAACGGGTGGGGTGGCGGCGTTCCGGCAGATCAGCCTCGTTATAGCCGCGTCCTGTCACCCATGTTCTCGGCGGCAGCGAGTCAGCTTTGTCGCGGAACAGATAAATGATGGCTTCAATATCGGGCGCGGTGGATTTGTTCGCTACTACCTGCCGCGTGAGCAGCAAACCCATTTTCCAGATATGCACATGTGCGTCATTGAAACCCGGAATCAGCGCCCGCCCGCCGAGGTCAATGCGCTGTGTCCCACTTTTTGCCGCTGCTTCAACTTCCGCCAGCGTCCCCACCGCCGCGATGCGTCCGTTGTCGCTGACCAGCAGCGCTTCGGCACGAGGAAACTGTGCGTCCATTGTGTGCATTGTGCCATTGAAAAAAAGGATCATCGTTCGTCCTTTAGTTTTACAGTCTGAAGTATTGTGGCGGGAAGGGGTTGAAACCTGTCCCTGGTCTTTAATTGGCGCTGATGCTCAGCGTATAGTTCATCGGAATCGTCGTCTTTGCGGCGTAGGGTGAGATGACCACAACCACCTGCTGCACCCCTTCGGCCAGCGGCAGTGTCCACTTTCCGCCACCATCCGCCGACCAGCGTGTGATTTCAACTGCGCTGCCGATCTGCTGGACAACCTGTAACCAGACCTGCTGCGGCAGCACATTATCGATGCGTAACCAACCGGAAGCTTCCCAGCCGCCGCCATCATTTTCCAGATCGCTGCTGTAGCCGATTTCAGGGATGCTGATGTCATCCAGCGCCAGGCCGGGCTGGTTGATACCGTCGTCCGTCACCATCTGGAAACGTATACGTACCTCGCCGCCAGTATAGGCATCAAGCGGGATCTGTTCATCGAGCCAACCATCGCTGACACCGGTATAGCCCGCGCCGTAGGCGCTGCCCTGTGGATTCTCGGTCGTGGTATGCGGCGTAGTCAGCACATCCCAGGTTGCGCCATCGTCGCGGCTTGCCAGCACATAAGCGTAATCCCAATAATCCTCGATGTCATACCACACTCTGTAATTGAAAGTCGCACTGGTGACATCTGACAGATCAAAGCGGCGTTCCAGCGTCATGGCGCTCTGGTCGCCCCGGTTGCTATACCACATCCAGCGCCCGCTGGATGCATCTGTTTCAATGAGCGCGGTGGTTGCAGGCGCATCAAAGCTGAAATTGAGCGTTGATTGGCCTTTGAGATTGGTCAGTACATGATAATCTGCCCCGTATTGGTTGAGAGTCTGCTGACTGGTATAGGGATAGGCTGTTACCGTCGCCAGCGGCAGGGCGCTGGTGGCATAGGCGGCCAGCGATTCGTAACCATAGCGCCCATCTCCCAGCTTGGGGTCGATCAAAAAGTTCGCCAGCACCCAGTCGGCGAACAGTTCATTCACGCCCGGTTCACCCATTTGGCGCAGGACATTTTCGAACGCATCCAGCCCGGTGCCGGGGTCAAGGCTGATCTGGCGCAGTCCTTCTATCCCATAGCGCTCATAAAAGTAGGTCAGGAACAGCGTGGCCGCGCCATAATGCGGGCTGGGGGAACCGTCTTCTGTCCAGGTGTTGAGCTGGGTCTGCGGCTGGTAGAGATAGCTGAAAATCGCGCCGGGGTCCTGATACAGGTGAAGCTGGGTGAATGTGGAGAACCCTTCATTCAGCCATAGCTCGTCGTTGTCCTGAATGTTGGCGCGAATCATGTGCTGAAATTCATGCGCCAGCGTACTTTCGACGTTGATATTGTCGATGTCTACATTGCCAATCGCGTCCAGATTGAAAAAAAACATTTCATGCTGGTTGCTAGTGGGATAAATTTCCTGCGGGTAAACATGGCGGCTCATAAAATAGGCCGCGACACCCGAACCGAGATTGCGGGAGAACAACCCGTACAGACGTGGGTCGCCATCCACGCCGGGCGAGGCTTCGCTGCCCCATAACTCACGCACACCATCGTAAATGTAGTTGTCGAAGGCCTGTGCCAGAGCTGCCAGTTCACCATCGTTCACCGCAATGCCATCTTCCACCCACATGTAAATGTGATCGCCGACGACGCGCAGGGAGGCCGGGATTTCGTATTCTTCCTCGCTATCTCCATCGAGAATCCAGAAATTTAGCTATTCGCCGACCTGTCTGACTGGTGCAGCGGTTGGTGAAGCGGGGATGTCGGTCACGCCGCGAAACTGCCGCGCCAGAACGGCGGGGTCAGCCGCCGGAATGACGGTTGTTTCCAGCGCCGTCAGTGTCGGGTAGTCAGTTGGGGCTGCGTCTGGTTGGGCGTAGACAGGAATGCTCAAAAGCAGAACGAAACAGCAAACAAAAACGCTATGAACTTTAGTCATTAACTGTCCTGCAACTAGAATAAACCGAGTGATACGATACCCATGACATTCTGGTAAGTGCCAGTTACTCCATCACCTCTACCTGAATACCCGCTTCGCCCAGCGCGGCGCGGAGGGCGTCAGACTGCCCGGCGCGGACGATGACCGCCATCGGCCCTAACTGTGCGCCCAGGTAACGTCGCAGCGCCGGGGTATCGAGAATTTTTTCCAGCGTTTCCGGCGCGGTGGTTCGCAGCACGGTCAGCCGCTCCATGCTGACCGCCGCCGCCGGGCCGGAACGCCAGTTTTCCAGCAGGGCGGCCACTGGCGCTGGAATCGGCTTTTCGCCCAATGCTCTGCTGAGGAAGCTGGCGATGTGACCGGTGTTGATTCCCTGCGCGGCGGCTTCCTGAATACCCTCGGCATCAACACGATAGACGTAGGGATCGCCTGCTGATACCCAGGTGGTGAAACGGGCTGCCTGAAAGCGGTCAACACGTGGAATTTTGCGCGAGATCAGCAGCGTGCCATCCTCTTTAACGGTGATTTTGTCATCCGGGTCGGCAGGCGTGGGCCAGGCAGCATGACCAAGAAAGGCGCGACCATAAGCCGTCAGGCGGGCAGCATCCTCGCCCCGGTCTAACAGGCCGAGCCAGTGCATTGGCCCGGTGATGTAAAATTCCAGCAGCGCACCTTCTACCGCATCCCAGCTTTCAAAACCTTTGAGATATTCATCCTCATCATTGCGGATATACCAGCTTTCATAATCCCCGCCGGGGCGCTGGAAATCCGGGTCCTGCTCCTTGACCGCATCAATGAAGGCTTCCAGCGACCACCATTCCTGTTTAGGCACAGTAGCCGCCATCAGTTCGAGTGCGTTCTCGCGGGCGACGGAAGCATCGTATTCGTCCAATTCGCCGCCTGGTTCGGGGTGCAAACCAGCCACGTGCCACAGATCGCGGTAGACCACGCTTTCGCGCCAGCCTTCGGCCAACCCCTGCACCTGTGCCCCACGCCCGGCGGACAGCCAGCGGCGCGCCTCGGCACGCTTGGGGAAAGCCTTACCATTCTGAATCTCGATCAGATCAGCGCTGATGCCGACGCCGAATAAAAAGGGCAGACGCTCTGAGTCAGACTTGAGCAGGAAATTCGCCAGCGCTTTTCGATCACTTTCGGCCAGACCTTCGCCATCCAGCAGCGGACTGTTCAATTGCAGGTAGGCCAGCAGCGTCGCCATATCATCGACGATGGAGGTATCAGCGGCCTGCACGCTGGCGACACTTTCCAGCGCTTCGAGGGGGGCAGCTTCCATTTCAACCGATTCTTCGGCGAGGTTGCTATAAGAGGTTTTTCGCAGCGGCAGTGATCCGGCCACATCATCAGGCACATAGACGACGACACGCGGCCCGGTATCAGCCTGCTCAAAGGTATGGGCGACCAGGCCGCGATAATACAGGGCTTCGGCCACGGACTGCGGCGCTTCCAGGGGTTTTTCACGTTCGATCTGCGCCGTACCCATTGTGCGAACTTCACCAAATAGTCGATCAAACATAGCGCGCGGCATCCGCCCGCCAGAGGCGATCAGTGTTTGCAGTGCCCCGCGCTGGTCGTCGCTGTGGCTGTCCCAGGCGCTTTCGGACTTTGCCGGGTCAAGCATGGCGGTTGCAATCAGCGGGATGGATGCGCTTGCGTCCAACCCGGCGATGTTCACTTTCCAGAATTTCGCCAGGGTTGGGAGCAGGGCGGAATCGGTATCTTCCTGTAGGGTGCGCTGGAGTGTTTTCATGCTCCTGAGTCTAATGAGAATCGAGCAAATGTGCCACTCGGATTCGCGCCTGATAACCCTGGCGAAATGGGATGGCTAAAGGGCGTAATAAAGCCGCGCCGCGCTGCCACCTTCGCTCCGTAAAAGATCGGCAGCCTCTCCACCTATAAGTTCTACTGACCCACCAGCGGCGAAGGTGCGCATCACCAGTGTATTAGCTTCAACCTCATCATCCAGTGGGTAGGGAAGCACGAGTAATTCGACGCGCTGCATGGTGAGGGCTTCATCAACGGCCTTGTGACCGAGGGCACCGCGTCCACCGGATTTAGCGAAATCAAGCACCTGCTGTACCAGACTCATTTCATGTTCGCGCTCGTAGTCCAGCGCGGCGGGAAAAGCCTGCTGAAGGACTTCACTTTCACTGAGGCGCATCGGTATCGGCAGCACATCGACGATTGAGTCTTCCAGACCTTTTGGCATCAACTCACGGACAGCGCGGGCTGATTCCTCTGCACCGCTCAGAATAATCCGTACCTTTGGATACTGTTTGTGAAGCGACTCAACCTCGCTGACCACATCACGATAAAAGCGCATGATATGCTCATTAATCATGGCGTCATAGGCTTCGCGGTTGCTGCCCTGAGTCAGGTTGTGTCCCCCGGCAACTGCTGCGGTGGAAGGCATGAGCGTTTTTTGGCGGAAATCATATTCATCAACATCATTTTCCAGACTGGCTTCGATCGTGGTCGCGCCAAGATACCCGCTCAGCAGTTCAGCTTTTTCCTGATCGACGCGCACAATCAGGTAACGCTCGTATTCGTCCAATGCCCATAACAGTGGCAGCAGCAGCGGCGCACCGAATGACCAGCGCGACTCAACTGGCACAGCCAGCTCATGCACAGTTTCGTCCTCGGCAGTGAAGAAAACGGCCAGCCCTTTGGATTTCGGCTGGTAGGATTCAAAAAAATTATCTACCCGCGCCTGAATAGCAGCGCCTTCAGATTCCATCACCTCAGCAGCAGCAGTCAGGGCATTCTTCAGCGAAATGCGCCAGGCAGGCTGAGCGGCCTGATTTTCCTGTTTAGCGAGGTCAACATCCAGATAGATGGATAAGGTTTGACGATTTTCTTCCGCCAGCATTGCTTTTGTGTCTTTGAGATTCAACATTGTCTCTGCCTTTCCATTACATACAATCTTTTATTAAGTATAGGATTTGGGCGTTAGATTGAGACAAGATTCAGGGGAGTGACCGGTTAAATGGTGGGTTTTGGCTGGTACGGTAGTAAGGGGGATGTGCGTATCTTAAGGGTAGGGGTGGCGGCGGTTGCCACGAAAAGCGAAGGCCGTTACAATGACGATGAAGGCGGGGGGATAGGGTATATGGGTACACTATCCCTCTTTTATTTGCAGGAGTCTGGTTTTGGCTACTCGCGTAAAATCCGCGCCCGTACCCCGGTTTGCCCGCTGGCGGCGGCGCGTTGTTCATAGCTGGCGAACACTGTTCACCACTGGCGATTTCACGGCGCTGCTCATCGCTATTGCGCTGCTGCTGATGCCTGCGCTGTCGTTGGCAGCGGCGGGCTGGCCGCTCGATCTGCGGACGGTTGTGCCAGTGATGATTCTAAGCGCTGTTTTCGGATTTTTGCTGTCGCGCAGCCACTATAACGAGCTGCTGGCGCTGTTCATGAGTGGTATTTACGGCGTCGGTTTCGTGCTGCTGATCGCGGCGATTAATGAGCCGGGCGGCCTGGGCGAAGGTGCGGTCAGCGTCTTTTCACGGCTGTTCCGCTGGGGAACGGATGCGGTTTCCGGCGGCATCAATCAGGACGATATGGTATTCACCCTGCTGGTGGCGTCGCTGGTCTGGTTCCTGGGCTACAATGTGTCGTGGCATATCTTCCGTGTAGACCGTGTGTGGCGGGTGATTCTGCCACCGG
>CAYUTY010000016.1:26602-94872 GCA_964447795.1 uncultured Anaerolineaceae bacterium | reverse complement strand
GATTGTCCTGTCCTCACAACTCTGTATCAATGAAAAATGTCCGGTGGTGACGGTGTTCCCCTAAGCCCGAGTGCTTGTGCATCTTGCTGATCTCGCTCGGCTTTGGCTGCATAATCAGGATTCTGAAGCGATGCGGTAAATCTTTCGACATCTAAACCGAGTTCGCTTGCGTAGCTGATGAACAGGTCTGTTTGCGGTGTCGCTCGTTCTCCCCATTGTGGTTGATTGACAAATAATAGCTCTTGCATCTCCCAGTACTTCCCTTGCTCGCCTGCTGCTTCGGTTGCAATGACTGCAAGCACTGAATTGTTATGGTTGGAAAAATAACGAACGACGTAGCGTATGCGCCCCTCATAGTCATCAAGAATTTGTTCAACTTCTGAGTAGGCTGCACGGCAAGATTCACACTCAGGGTCAAGAAATTCAACCAGTGTTACTGGAGAATTCGCAGGTCCACGGCTGGAACTGTCCTCTCGAACTAGACGATCTTGATCGGCTGCTGAAAGTGGGACTGCGCCTTGCTGTGATCGATTGAAAAACAAAGTTGCTGTAAAAATGATAATAAGGGCAATTGCCCCAAGTCCAAGAAGTACTTTAACTTCTTGGTTCGCACCTTTTTTGCTTCTCTTGGTACGCTTTCTGCTTTCACTCTGTTGTTTCATTTGGCTCATAAATTTCTTCCCCGCGCTTATAGAGTATCATGCTAAATGTAATGACAGTGAAAGCCGTTAACGCCATCAGTGGAATCGTGATGAAGCCAAATAATTCTATTTGACGGGTTGTGCAAGAAACACCTGCCGTACAAGGAGCGAGACTTTCTGAAATGATGTTGTAGTACAATAAATTGTGGTAAATAGAAATAACAAATCCTGCACCACTGAGCGGCAAGGCATAGTACCGCAATCGCTGGTCACGCAACAGGATACCTATCGTCAAGACAAAAACGAGTGGATACATCATGATGCGTTGATACCAGCATAAGATACAAGGCGTTAACTCCATGACTTCGCTAAAGAACAGACTACCAAGCGTGGCAATCAATGCCTGAAACCAAGCCAGATAGACGAGATTTGATCTCAGTATTGTATAGAATGCTCCTCGTGAAGTAGGCATATTTAAGTTTGCTCTACTGATCTGATTATCCATTCCCATATTCAACCTCAATATTTACATTAAGCGCATCTTGGATCACATTATACGATGAGGTGTGCATTACCTCTGAGAATACTCTTCAAGCCTCAGAAGTCACTCATTCACTGCGTCTTGGGTAGTAAGCAGGGCAAGGTAGATTGATTGCCAGTATTTGGTTGAATTCCTCTGCCGCTTTCACTTTATTATGTGCAGCAAGAACTCCACCCTGCCCATAGTTTCATCACGGATCAGGTGTAACACTTTGAATGAGATAAGTTTCCAGAACACTGGGGTAAACTGTTAAACCCGCTTGTTCGAGCAAGGAAGTCTCTAATTGAGCGGTCAGTGTTTCATGCTCTTGCTGGTAGAGAATTTCTTGAATATAAGGCTGTGCTTGCTCGAATGAAAGCGTGTCCGCTTCGGTGCGCTCAATAACTTGAACAATATAAAGACTGTCGCCAAACTCGAAGACTGGACTAATTTCATTAGGTTGTAATGTCAGAACGCGCTCGTGAAATGGGTGCAGTTCTGTCTCTGCCAGTAGATCAGCTCCTTCGCCTATCCAACCGGGAAATTCTCCGCCATTGGCTGCTGTTTCCGGATCTTCTGAGTATTCCTGAGCAACGATGACGAAGTCTTCACCTGTTTGCAACGCAGCGGGAACGAGGCGATTGTAGGCTTCATTGGCCCGCTCTCTCGCTCGACGCGCTTCATCCTCACTTGAACCTAAACCGATACGAATGTAGCGAATGCGTGCTTCTGCGGGCAAGACCATTAAGTCCAAGTTCTCATTATAAAACTGCTGCATTTCATCGTCAGTGACTTCAATCTGATCGTCTACGTTCTCCTGGTGAAGCATTTGCTTAAGTACCTGCAAACGTGATTCATCCGTCAACGGCTGATTCTGTGAGTCTAGTAGTTGGTCGTATGTATCTTCAACGAGCAGCAGGCGTTGGATAAGCTGCTCTGCCAGATTACCCATACCGTCCGTGCCGCTGAACTGAGACTGCGTGATCGGCGATAATTCTTGATATTCCTGATAGAATTGACCTACCGTATATCTACGTCCTTTAATGGTGAATAGAGTTCGCTCCGCATTTTCTTCAAACCAACCTTCCGTTTGCTGCTGCTGGATAATAGGCAGGATAAGATCGCGCACTTCCTCAAACGTTTGTATGCGCTCGTTCTCTAATGTTATGAGACGCACGATATGAAATGAATTTGCAGCGCGGAAGACACTGCTGATTTCTCCCTCTGTAAGCGCCGAAACCGCAGTCTCCCATTCAATATCCTTTGCCCCTTCTGCGGTGCTTAAAGCTGGAGTAAAAATTATGCTTGTATTCTCCTGAGCGACTTGCTCAAATGTGGCCCCGGAACGAATGCTCAATAGCACATCATCCGCTTGCTGACGTGCTGTGCTTTCATCCTGTCCGATAGGAAATTCCAACTCATCCACAATTACCTGCGTTGGAAGGATAAATTGAGCTGCATTTGCATCATAGTAGCGGCGCAAATCGTCTTCAGTGGGGGCGGGGACATCCAGAAGCTCGAAGCTGCGGGTTATAGAAGCGTTATCCTTAAGCCGCTGAATATATTCCTCTATATACCCCTGTTCCCGTTCTGCAACTAATGTTTGACGAATAGTGTCGCGGACGGTATCGAGGGTTTGATCGCCAAATTGCTCTCTGTTCTGATAGTAATATGTTTGGATTTCGCTCTCTGAAACGATTGTAGAATTCTCATGCAGTTGTGAGTCAAACGACTCCAGATTTATTTCCTCTGTGATATGCTCCATCGTATGAGCAAACGTCTCATCGTTGTCCGGCTGACGCTCGGCTGCCCACTGTCTCGCAAGCTCATCCGTCACCATATCTTGAACCACCAGTTCGAGCGTGTGTGGTGAATTCATGACCTGTTGAAATTCGTCTGGAACGAGCAGTGCCAGATGTTCTTCAAGATCGGCAATGGTTATTTGTCCTCCATTGAACGTAGCTATAACATCTGGGGCGGGCGGTTGTGGCGCTGAAAGTGAACCACTCCGGCTCGACATCCACACGATAGCCACAAGGATCACTATGGCAATTGGGAATACGGCATTCTCCCAAACGCGCCTCCAAGGAGGTAAAGTTTGAACTTCCGCAGAGGGGGTTTCAGGAGCGCTCTCTACACCGGTAGGCTGGGCTTCTGGCTGTATTTCTGTAGTAGCTTCTGCTTCCTGTAGGGGAGCAGCTTCTGTGGCTGACGAAACATTTTCGTCAATATATTCAGCGGCACTTACTTCAAGTGGCTCTGCCTGCTCATCCAACATTACTTCGGAAGCTATGGGGGTGTCAGCCGCTCCCGATTTGACTTCGCCTCTTATCGAATTGAGAATATCTTCCCATATTTGCTTCCAACCCTCACTCATGTTTTACAACCCTTGCTACTGTTGGAAATCTTTCATGGGGTAGATGGAGACGCACTATCGAGCAAACGCAGATTCACGGTTTCGCCATTTTCCGTATTTACAACGTAAATTTGGACACGCGGCAAAACCAACTCAAGCGTTTCCAAAAACAATCGGTAGCGAGTAATGTCTTCACCATAGATTGCAGAATTTGTCTGGTATTCAGCTAGGATCGTCTCAAATGCCTGTGCCTCACCACTCGATTGGGCGATTACATCCGAACGATACGCTTCTGCATCGGCTCTTGTTTGTTGTGCCTCACCGCGCGTTTGAGGAAGCAAGCTGTTTGCGTAACCGTTAGCATCATTGATGGTGCGTTCTTTGTCTACGCGCGCGCTGCTCACATCCACGAAAGCATCAGCAACCTCGTCAGGTGGAAATGCTTTCTGTAAATTGATGCCTACAACAATTAATCCGCTGTTATAGGTATCGAGGCGCTGTTGTGTTTCAACACGAATAGTATTTTGAAGTGTTTGTCGCTCCGTCGTCAAAATTGAATCAACAGGCAGTTGACCCATCACACTTGTAACAGCTTGCCGTACGGAATCGCGTACAAGGCGATAAGGCGCATAATCCACATTAACGAGATAGGCGGCAGGATCGCCTACCTGATACTGGACGATAATCTCGACATCAATGACGTTGGTATCGCCAGACAAGACCTGCAATTTGGAAAGCGGTTCAGGATGTTCATGATCCTCTTCGGGGCTAAGCACACCAACAACCTCACGGCGTACTTCACTGACATTCACGATGTCAACACGGTCAATAGGCCAGGGTAGTCGGTAATGCAGACCCGGTGTAACGTTGGGTTCAACAACTGCACCAAAACGTCTTACTACAGCCGCTTCACCCGGCGAGACTACATATACCCCTGTCAACAAGTAGCCTACAAAAGCTAAAATTATCAACCCGAACAGGATACGACGTGGCTTAAGATTGCCAAATGCAGAGCGCAGGTCAGTGAGAGGCGATTCACCATCGCCTGCCACAAAACGGGCAAAACTTCTAAGATTTTGGAGAATGCCACTCAGTACATCGCCCCAATTAACGGGTGGGCGTTCAGGTGGTGTTGGAGGTGTATCGTTCATCAAAATCAACCTCCTTGGGGTGTTGGTGTCATTGTTGGTTCAGTTGGAGTGGCTTCGGTAGATGCAGCCTCAACAGAATTGTCATTTTCGATGGGATTCAATGAAAAATCACTGCCTGCTGCGTTAAGATAGCTCAAAAGTGGCGAATCTGAAGGTAGGATCAGGGTAGTGTTCTGGTCAATGAAAGCTACATAAGCCTGAAGTGTGCGTGAGAACTGATAAAATTCAGGATCTAGGCCAAAGGCAGCGGCATAAATCGAAATGGCATCAGCATCTGCTTGACCGCGTACTTCTGCCGCTTCCTGATTGGCATCAGCACGGATTTGCGCGGCTTCAGCGTCAGCGTCTGCCCGAATTTGTGCGGCTTGTTCAGTACCTTCGGAGCGAAGTTGACGTGCAATCGCTTCACGTTCTGATCTCATCCGTTGGAAGACACTGGTCAAGTTTGCCTGTGGGAAAGTGAGTTCGCGTAGACGCACATCCGTCACGGTGAAACCAAAATCAGTCGTGCGTGTGGCAGATTCTTCAGTAATATTGAGGAGAGTTTCAGATAGCCTAACCTCAGTTGTATCTATAGAAACCAACTGGCGGAGGTCAACCTGTCCAAGCGCACTACCAATCTCTGAGTTGATGATGTCTGCAAGGCGAATTTGGGCATTCGCCGTGCCGCGCACGGTTCGCAAAAACAGCAGCGGATCCGTGACCTGCCAGGTTGCGTAAGCCTCAAGTACAATATTGCTCCGGTCACTTGTCAGAAATTCAGTGCGTGGTAGATTGTAGACCTGCAACTGAGTATTGATGCGGACAACACTCTGAAAAGGATCAGGGAGCTTCGTATATAACCCCGGTTCGGTGATCGTGCGTACAGGTTCACCAAATTGGGTTACAACAGCCGCCTCAGTTGCATCAACCTGGAAAAAGACCAGATTGACTGCCAAAAAACCGATTGCGATGACTACGATAATAACATTTCGCAGGATTTTCATATTGAAACTCCATATTTACGGCAATGGCGGCAGCGATTGAATGTTGCTGTCACCCTGAAACCACAGATCTGTGGTTTCTAGCTGAATGCTTGGATCGAGGATAAATTTACGGACACCCGGTAGAACGCTCTCCATAGCAACGAGATACATGCGTAGACGGGTGATGTCTGGTGCTTCTGCATAGGCTCCCTGCTGATTGGTGAACAATGCGGCATCACCATTTGCAAGACCAGTTTTTTCAGAGTTATATGCATTCGCATCTTGGATCGTTATCGCGGCATCGCCACGCGCCAGAGGAATAGTCTCATTTGCATAAGCCTGCGCCTCGTTAATGAACGTGTTTTGATCCTCACGGGCGCTGGCGACATCCCGGAACGCATCGGCAACTTCGGCAGGTGGGTTGCTTTCAAGAAGCTGGATACCGACCACTTGTAACCCAGTATTGTATGTATTCAATGTAGACTGAGTTAGGGCATTCACCTGTTCTTCAATTTCTGCTTTGTCTAGCGTCAAAAGCGAATCGACACTTTTTTGGGCGACAATTTGGCGCATAGCAGACTCGCCAGCCTGCATAACTAATCTGGCTGGATCATCAACGTTTAGAAGAAATGCCGCTGCATCGGTCACAATATAATGAAGGCTAAAGCGCACTGAAATCAGATTTTGATCGCCAGTTAACATTAAGCTCGCTGCTGGTTCAGCTCGTTGGACAGATGCGGCATCTACAATATCAACCCGGTCAATGGGTGCTGGCAGACGGTAGTGCAATCCGGGTTCAGCATCAGCCTCAACAACTTCCCCAAAACGACGAACAACGCCAATTTCTCCGGGTTGAACGATGTAAAACCCGGACAGTAAATACAGAATGACTAGAGACACTCCCGTAACTGGCAGAAACAAGCGCCATAACTTATTTGGTTCATGCTGGTGATCGGACTCACCATCAATTTCAAGTGTCTCACGACGGCGAAGAGCGCTGATGGCAGATATGGCAATTTCGTAACCCGAAAATACGATGAATACGACCACCACCGCTGCGGCTGCTCTATCAAGATTAGGCAGCCCTAATGCGGATCCGGCCAGTCCAACCACCACCACAATGGCAGCATAAATATCCATCTGTGAGTGGGCGCCACTGGCAAGTAAGGCTGGAGAATTTGTTTGCTTACCAACGTACTGTTTATAACGTGCAATGAAGAAGGCTGCGGCCACTGTGACTAAAGAAGCAATCGTAATCAGTCCGAGGTTGCGGAGTTCAGGTGTTTCTCCGCCTAGCACTTCGATCACAATATCATAGGCAACATAAAAAATTGCTGCGGCTACAAATAGAGCGATCCAATTTTCGATCTGACTAAAGCGCTGCTTGACCACGGGACGCGAAGCATCCCATCGACCGATGAACAAGCCTATCAAAACAAATCCGCCAATCGCTGCATCTGTGATCGAATGAACGGCACTTGCCTGAAGCGCTTCACTTCCAGATGCGCCCGCAAGCAAGAATTTGAAGAGGATCAAGAAAATATTGACGATAATCGTTACAAATATAGTGCGTTCTTTGCGGTTCATAGTTCAACCGTTCACAATAGTTTTACAGATGAAAGGAGAAGCTCTGCTTTGTTCTTCTCACATCTACTCACCGTAACCTTGTGGAGATTAACCGCATGGACTGAGAAACTTCTCGCTAGATTCTGTCAAATTGATGAGAGAAGTATTTACCTTAGGTTGAAGAGGTGTTTCTACAAGACTTAATCAAGGAGCGAGTGGATTATATTCAGGCAGCCAAAATTTGACAGTTGTACCAATCTCCGGTGAACTCTCAAGGGTGATTTCGCCACCATGTTCCTGAATGATCCAGCGCACAATCGTTAATCCAAGACCCGTGCCAGATTGCCGGGAATGCACCTGGAGACGGAAAAACGGCTCGAAGATTTGCGAAAGTTGTTCCTGTGAAATACCCACTCCGGTGTTTCTAATCTGTGTCCACACCCGCTGATTTTGTCGCCATAAGTCGAGCGTAATAATGCTTTCCAAAGATGAATACTTTGTTGCATTGTCAACCAGATTGATGAGAACTTGACGTAAACGATCTGAATCGCCAAGTACGCAGGCAGGTTCGCAGGTTTGGAGTTGGAGTTTCGGGTTGAGTGAGGCTTCATAAACCTCAATCAGAATGTCGTCGATAGAAATGGGGCGCATTTGGAGATGCCATCCAGCTTCGGATTGTGCTAAAAGTAGTAAATCATCCAACAATCGTGTGACGTGCCGCCCAGTGCGCTGGAGGGCTTTAATGGTTTCGTCACGTCGTTCTGCATCCTCTCCATAATGGACAATCAAATCGACATTACCCAGCATTGAACTCAGCGGAGTACGCAGTTCGTGTGCGACTTCAGCCAGGAATTGCTGCTGCCCCTCAAACAGTGATTGAAGCCGATCTAACATTTGATTGAAGGTTGCCCCCAAAATTGCGATTTCGTCTTTTGTTTTAGGCACAGGCACACGGCGTACAAGGTCTTCAGCACGAACGATATCCCGCGCTGTATCGGTAAGACTCACGACAGGCTTCAATCCAAAGTGTGCAACCACCAAACCACTGAGCAAACCAAACAGCAAGACGGCTGCTGCGCCAAAAGTATAAATCCAGCGTAGTTGACTCAGTGTCGTTTCTAGGCCAATGAGTGATTGACCAACCTGAACTGCGCCAGCCATGCGGCCTCCGCGTGTCAGCAGCTTGTAATAAAGACGAACTGGCTGCTCGTCGATCCTCAGCGTGTGGTATGTAGGGGCAAGCATTTCCATTTCATTTAGTGATGGAAGCGGAATTCTGCGAGCGCCCAAATTGAAAGATCGGGCAACGACTTCACCCTCGGCATTTAAAATTTGAAGGAAAACTCCTGGCTCAGTGAATTCATCTGTTGTTCCCAATGAGACACCCTGTATAGGCCGATTCGGAGTGATAGCAAGCGCATCAACAACATGATTGGCGCGCTCGGTGAGGGTTCGATCAATTTCATTCTGGAGAGATAAGGAGAGTGTGGAGTAAGAAATGACCATCAAGCCTAACAGTCCAAAAACTGTGAAGGCTACATACCACAACGTGAGTCGCCATCTGAGTGAAATCATTTTTTTAACACATAACCAATGCCATAAAGTGTGTGGATAAGGGGTGGTTCGCCAAGTTTGCGACGAAGGCGAGAAATATAGATGTCGAGGACATTAGAATTCAACGCTGGTGGATTTCCCCAAATATTCTCAACTAAAACTTCACGGGAGAGAGTTTGTTCCGGGTAAGATAAAAAAAGGAACAACAAATCATACTCGGTGCGACTCAGTGTGATTGCTGAACTGCCACGCATCGCTGTACGAGTGCGGATATCTAATTCCAAATCTGCAAAAGAGATAAGCGATGTTCCATGGCCTTTGCGACGCAGCAGCGCACGTAATCGTGCTAAAAGCTCTTCAAAATCAAAGGGTTTTGCCATGTAGTCATCCGCGCCGGAGTCTAACCCCGTTACACGATCGTAAATTGCATCACGAGCAGTCAACATCAATACTGGGCCAGTGTATCCCGATTCACGCAGATGACGACAGGCTGTGAAGCCATCCATGAAAGGCAGCATCACATCGAAAATAATTAAATCAGGTTGACTTCGACGCACCTCTTCTAAGCCTATTTCAGCGGAGTAGGAAACACGTACCTGGTAGCCATCATAGGTCAACCCACGTCGCAGATAATCGGCAAATTCAGGTTCATCTTCAATAACAAGTACGCTCAGTGACATAATCAGCTTGCATTTACTCCCGTCACTGCACTTAATCTAATGGGAAACGATCTTTATTGGGCGTATTCTCAGCTACATCTTGTTCGTCCGCTGTTGATTCTTCCTCATCCTCTAATATGGGTTCCATTGACCTACTTTTTATCCAGCTAACGCCCATCATCACAACGAAGACTACTGACACGCCAATCATGATCACTTCATCGAATCCTCCTAACGCGCCATGCGCTAGAAAAATAGGAATTTTCATCAGATTTCTCCTCTAACCACTTCCTCTATTTTAGTTGAACTCAAAACAGCGGAACTTGAAGGTTGCTCTGATAACAGCACACGGTTGAAAGCGACGATTGCAACTTCAATCATAGACAAGTCTGGTTGCCGTGTCGTCAAATGCTGTAAAGCGAGATTAGGTATAACAATCAAGCGGATGAGTGAGTTATCCATATGCTTCGCTGTGAAACGCAGAAGTTCATAGGCGATGCCTGCTATAACTGGGATCAGTAATACGCGAGAGAGGATGAGGATTAAAAACGGTGGTCTCCCGAATAGCGAAAACACTATTAAACTGACGATCACAACAGTGAGCAAAAAAGCTGTCCCACAGCGAGGATGTTCGATGGGGTATTTTGCCACTATTTCGGGTGTAAGCTCCGCACCTGCTTCATAGGCGTTGATGGTTTTATGTTCTGCACCATGATAGCCGAAAAGCCGTTTCACATCGGGGATACGACCAATAAGCCAAATATATCCGATGAGCAGCCCCAACCGGACGAGGCTTTCAATCAAGTTGACCAACACGGACTGATCGGACAAACCTAAAGGGCGCTCTAACAAACTCGCAGTTGCAGAAGGAAGAACGAAGAACAATCCAATGCCAAATATTAAGGAGATTGCAACCGTTCCCCACCCTAGTGGCCCATTAAAATTTACCTCTTCTTCATTACCGAGAGCCACATCTGCCGACCATAAAAGTGCGCGTGTACCAAGTCCAAGCGCATCCCAAAGACCGACTACGCCTCTTAGGAATGGTGTTTTGCTAATGCGACCACGATAGAGCTTCGCACTTAGTGGCTGCTCATGAATGGCGATATTGCCATCCGGGTCGCGGACAGCAATCGCCGCTGTATGGGCACCACGCATCATCACACCTTCAATGACAGCTTGACCGCCATAAGAGAACTTGATTTCATTAATTGGTGAGTTTTTCATTGTCTTTTGCCTCATCGAAATTGATATTCAGGGTATTGGAGTCAAAGTTGGGAGCGTTTCTTCGGTAGCTGCCGCTGCTGTTTCTGTAGGCACAGGCCGAGTCGGGAGTTCGAGCGTTATACTCAACAGGTCTTCAGGTGAAATTGCATTCGTCGCGGGCAGCGGTGTCGGTAAGCTATAGTTTTCTGGTGGCCGCCATAGGAATGTCTCCATGAATGGTAGAATATTAATAACACGTTGTTGTTGACCCGGACGCAGCACATTTTGGAAAACAAAAACGCCTACCATACTAGCAATCAATCCAAGTATGACCACACCTATGGCGATTCGCATCACCAAGCGGCGGTTAATTTTGGTCCCTGTTCCTCCATTCATCGTCTACCTCCAGACTTAGATGCTAAGTGGTTGAATTGGCGAAATCCCATTTCCTCATCAAAATGGGATTGTGAAAGTTGGATCTTGAGGCGCATCCTGATATCGTATCTCAAAATGCAGGTGTGGACCGGAGGAATTACCACTGTTCCCAGAACCGGCGATTTGCTGACCACTGGCAACATCTTGCCCACAACGCACAGTGATATTTCCTAGATGAGCGTAAATGGTCGTGAATGGCCCATGAGCAAGTACAACTGTGTAACCATAGCCCCAGTTGCTCCAGCCAGCGAAGATCACCCGTCCACCGTTGGCAGCATAAACAGGTGTACCCTCGGATGCGGCTAAATCAACGGCGGGGTGCCATGACGCAAACCCTCTTATCCAAGAGTAGTTGTTAATTGGTCTAGTCCATGCAGCGCCGCCACCTGGATTAACGACCAGGCCACAACTACCCGGATCACCATCAGCAAAAGATATTTGGCTACCACCGCTAGAACTGCCGCTCCCGCTGCTGGTTCCACCAACACGTACAACAGGAGGACTCCATGTGATTTGTTCTGCTGTTCCTCCGGCAACTACAAGTGGAGTGCCACTTGGAGGCACACTGTCTGGTGTTAAACCACTCACAGCATTAAATTCAGAGTCAAGGATTGTATACGGGTCAACTCCGTATTGAGCAGCGATTTCTGCAACGGTGCTGCTGCCTATGGCGATATGATAAACTCCGTTGACGGGCAAGATTGTGATCCGATCACCTGGCCTTAGAATCTGGATAATCGAGCGTGGATTTGACCATGCCACGGTTTCGGGTTGAATGCCAAACCTTTCAGCAATGATGTTAATCGTATCTCCACTCTCAACTTCATATTCGATAACTTCGCTGCGTGGACGGTCTGGGATAATTGTGAAAGGATCATAATTGTTCCTCACAATCTGTATTGAGGTGGAATTATCCATCTGCATTATAGGTGTACTCAACAAAGCCTGTGCTTCTACAGGACTGAGCGTTGGCAGCACATTTTCGGGAATAATCTCACTTAGCTGCTCATTGGTTGGCACTACGGCTATAGCTTCAAAGGTTGGTTCGAGTTGGGGTGCTTCGAGTTTGACATCTGCACGGGCGGGGGTAAGCAAGATAAGTGCTGTCGCTCCCGTGACTCCAGCCGCTGCAATTAGGCAAACGAACCCGGCAATTCTACGCCAGGGTTCCATGCTATCAGAGAACTTTCCAACGTTAATGGGTTGGGTGTCATCAAACTGTTCAAATTCCCTGTTTTCAATTTGATAATCCGACATACTTCCTACACTTCTTAATATCCAGTAAAATGTTTATGCCGCTCACAGGGTAGCCCTCTTGTTATTCATGAATTTTGAGCTGCACCTTCTATGATTGTTGTGCCAATGCCAGCAAAATTACTATCCGAGTTGCGCTTGAACAAGTTGTCTAATTCCGCCCAAAGTAAGATTTTCTAAGCGCTGACCATTGATAAAAAATGCTGGTGTTTCAGTAACACCAAGCGCCAATCCATCTTTTCGATCCTGCTCAATCTTGTAAGAATGCTCAGTCCCCTCAAAAGATGGTATGAATTGATCTAAATCTAATCCAATCTCGGATGCATAACTTTGGAACTTTTCAATTTGTAGTGTCTGATTATGACCCCATTCCTCTTGTGTATTAAAAAGTAATTCCTGCATTTCCCAATACTTATCCTGTTCTCTTGCTGCTTCAGCAGCTTTTATTGCAAGGAGAGAATTAATGTATTTTGGGAAATATCTCACGACAAACTTTACCTGACCGTCAAATTCTTGAAGAACTTGCTTTATAGCTGTAAATGCCGCCTGATCTCCAACATTTCCTGGATCAAGAAATTCAACAACTGTCACACTGGCATTTGCTGATCCTAAAATTGGACTATAGGATCGAAGCAATTGAGGTGTATCAGGCGTTGAGGTGATGTCCAGAATTTCCTGTCCTTGCTTAACGCTAAATATCATGACAATGCAAATTGCCATAATCCCAATTGCTAATACGATACTGATTAATCTGCGCTCAAGTTGACTCATCAAATATCCTTACAAAGCGATGTACTATTCGCCTAATTGTCCAGGAGCGTTTGCCGCAATTTCTCTACGTATGTATTCCCACGCATCTTCTTTGTTGTCGAAAATAGGTACTCTTGTTTGGTTTGTTGGATCACCAGGAATAGTCTTTCCAACAAAAATAAAGCTTACGCGAGGATTAGCACTTAACGAAAACATGTTAGAACTTTCGAGTAAAGTTATCGCTTCGCCAACCGTTGTTTCAATTTCTCGTAGGTCAACGACCCCATAAAACATACCCATTTCAGTAAGTAATTGAGTCGTCTGTGTTTTCAACTCTTGAATGGATTCTGTATCCAATATACTTTCGAAGGTAAAAGTAACTATCGGATCATCTATGGCTCTCTCTACTCGAACTAACATTGTTTTTTCCCCACTTTCATTTTCACTAGTGATCTTTCCATCTACTAAATTCAACTGCATCCAAATAAATGGACCAGCAATTGCTAAGAAGGGCGAAAAAACGGCAATGATTGCGAAAACTAACGTAAGTCTTTCAAGCCATTTAAATATTAAAGGTTGGGTTGTTGGTTTGCTTCGAATCGTCGCTTTCAAGCCTTTTATGGGTACATTACACTCCGAGCAGATCAAATTACCTGGTGGTAGTTCCTCACCGCAATGATGACAAATTTGCATCCTTTTAGATTTATCCTTTGAATTGGTTAACCCAACTAATTCCGATCACGACTAAAACTTGGCAGCAACACTGAGAAGTATCAAATCATCGCAATATCCTAGAGTGCCCTGAGCGAGAAACACTGGGTATTCATATCCCCGCTTATAGAAAATAGCTTTATCACTGTGCTAACTCTTCTTCAATCATTGTGATAATTGCATCCGCGCTCAGTTCTTCGACCTGACGACCATTAATGAAAAATGTCGGCGTTCCAGTAACGCCCAAGGCTTCTCCATCTGCTTTATCCCGCTCGATCTTTGCTAGGTAATCTGGATTTTGCAGGTCAGCGGTAAACTGCTCAACATTCAGTCCTAATTCAGTCGCATAGCTGATGAAAAGATCAGTCTGAGCTGTTCGCTGTTCACCCCACTCCGTCTGGCGTGTAAACAACATCTCCTGCATTTCCCAATACATACCCTGTGCACCTGCGGCTTCGGTTGCGGTTGCGGCCAATACTGAGTTGTTATGAAGTGGAAAGTAGCGCACCACCAGTCGAACACGTTCATCGTAATCTTCCAACAACTGTTTTACGAAAGGAAAAGCAGCACGACAGGACTCACATTCAGGATCGAGAAACTCTACAATTGTTACCGGCGCGTCTGGTAAACCAAAGGTAGGACTGTCTGATCTGATGAGCTGTGTGTCAACGACAGGTGTGGTCGAGGCTGCATCCGATTGCTGGCTGTTGTTGTAAAACACTGCAAGCGCTATAGCAATCACTAAAACTGGTAAACCAAGCAGCAACAAGATACGCGCTTCGCGGTTAAGGGAGCCACCACGCGGCGCTGCTTTATGAGATTGTTCATTTGTCTGTGTCATCTTCTTCTCCTCGTCTATATCCAAGTACACCCCCTTAATGACCGTGAAAGCGGTCAACGAAAGTTGGGGGATATTGATAAATTCAGATTACTCGAACCAACGCACTGTTAGTGGCTGAAGTCTGCATTGCGTGATCTCCTTTCAGTGTTTACCCTTTACTTGGGAACTGCATCCAGGTCATGCTTATAAGCGAGCAGTCGCAGTGCGTTCCCCACGACAACGAGCGTGCTGCCTTCGTGCAGCACGACAGCAAAACCAAGCTGAACAATGCCCAACACTGACGTAACAATCAAAAGAGCGATTACGCCAAATGAGATCAATAGATTTTGTTGGATGATTTGGCGGCTGGCGCGGCTCAAACCGACAGCGAAAGGCAGCTTACCCAGATCGTCACCCATCAATGCGACATCAGCCGTTTCCAGTGCAACTGCCGTTCCCGCACCACCCATCGCAATACCAACCGTTGCCGTTGCCAATGCAGGCGCGTCATTCACACCATCACCAATCATGGCAATGGCTTGATATTTCTGCTCAAGCTGCTTGATAATATTGAGCTTGTCCTCTGGCATTAGTTCTGCCTGCACTTCCGTCAATCCCACTTGAGCCGCGATATTTTTGGCTACATCGTCGTTATCGCCCGTAAGCATCACGAGATGTTCAATGCCAAGTCCGCGCAAGCTATCCATGACCGCTTTGATGTTGGAACGTGGGGTATCGGCTAACCCTAGAACACCAAGAATTTTGTCCCCTTTACTGACCACCATCGTCGAACGTCCCGTTTTTTCCAGTTCGTCCACTTTGCGGATTAAGGTGTCATCTACCGACATGCCTGCGGTTTCTGTAAACAATTTCACCGAACCTACAAGAACAGATTCACCCTCAATAGCGCTGCGAACACCCCGGCCCGGTACATTCTCCAACCCGTCAGCTTTCAGAAGTTGCAGTTTTTTCTCCTGTGCCGCCCGCACGACTGCCTGTGCCAGCGGATGATTGGACTGCTGCTCCACTGCACCCGCAATACTCAATAGTTCATCTGGTGATATGCCGTCCAGGGGAACAACATCGGTGACGCTGAAAATACCGCTGGTAATCGTGCCGGTCTTATCGAAGGCGATGGCTTCCAATCGACCCAGATTTTCCAGATGCACACCGCCTTTAATCAGCACGCCGTTACGGGCTGCTTGGGCAATGCCTGCCAGTACTGACGCTGGAGTCCCAATTGCCAGAGCACACGGCGAAGCTGCTACCAGCAGCAGCATTCCACGATAAAAACTGTCTTGCAGCGGGAGCAAATTCAGCAGCGGTGGAATAATAATTAGGAGCGCGGTAGCAACAAATACGGCAGGGACAAAACGACTGGTGAAGCGATCTGCAAACTGCTGTGTTGGGCTTTGTTGGCTCTGCGCTTCGCCGACCAGTTTCATCACGCGACTTAAGGTATTGTCGGCTGCAACCCTTGTCACTCGGATTTCAAGTGCATTATCTTTATTGACCGTTCCGGCGAACACCTCGTTGCCAACTGTTTTTGTCACAGGTACGCTTTCACCTGTAATTGGACTCTGGTCAACTGAACTGGTGCCTTCAGCCACTTCGCCATCTACCGGGATACGATCACCTGGACGTGCAATTACTACATCACCTACCTGGAGTCCCTCGACAGGTTCTTCGACAATCTGCCCATTGCGTTTGACCTGGGCGGTCTTCGGCATGAGTGCGCCCAGTGCGTTGATCGCATTGCGGGCGCGATCCAACGCATAATGTTCACCGGCATGGCCGATAGAAAACAGCAGCAGCAAAAATGCTCCTTCGCTGAGTTCACCTAACGCCGCCGCGCCTGCCGCTGCCGCCAGCATCAGAATATCCGTATCCAGTTTGCCTTTGAAGAGCGCTGGGATAGCGTGAGTTGCAACGTCATAGCCGCCCGCAATGTACGCGAGAATGTAAAATACATTCGCTATCTGAGGTGTAAACCCCAAAAAACGCTCCCCCAACCAGGCAGTCAGAAAGAAAACGGCTGCTAGACCGACGAGTATCAGTGTCCAGCGTTCTTGCATCCAATGGGGTAGAAAGGCTGGCGCGCTGCCGTGATCGTGTCCGTGTCCACCCGCCTCATGATCCTCATCGCGTTCACCCTCGTGTTTATGCTCATGTACGTCAGGCTTTTGTGATTGGGTTGTCGAAGTCATCAGTTTTACTCCCATCCCGCGAATAGTACGCTCTATCGTTTCATGTTGAAGTACGTCGCTGTCGTAAGCAACAAAAATCAATCCAGCGGCATAATTGACGGTGGCGTGAATCATTCCTTTCAATTGCTTTAATTGGCTTTCCAGACCGGGCGCGGCATCAGCGGTATGCATCCTTGTGAAGGGAATTTGCTCATGTCGGTAGCGCTGGTTGATTTCTGCTCCCGCCTCAATAGCGAGACGCTCTAACGCTGCCAGCGAGATCAGGTTGGGATCGTAGTGCAGGCACAATCTCGCATCACCGTTCTCGCGGACAATATGTGCCTTTTCAATCCCACGTTGCTGACCTAGACGAGTGGTGAGTATATTCACACATTCATCATCGGGATCTAGCTTGGGAAGTAGAATATCGAGATCAAGTTGAGTTTTGCTTTCCATATAGGTTTTAGCCTTTTTTTCTAATATCGAGAATTTCTTGTGAAATGTGCTTGGTAAGATAAAGCCCATCATCACCAACCCCAGCAATTAATGCTGATCCGCGTGTCCGCTGCCATGAACGCCCAATAAAGTACAAGTCTTTGACGGGTGAAATCCCTGAATCATGAATGAAATTGCCCGCTTCATCTTTAACCTCCGAGATTGCTACCCAGTCACTGTTGTCTTGGTATCCAATTGCCCAAATGACAGTATCAATCTGGCCTGTTTCACCATCAGCGAAATGAACTGTTCTTCCGTCTACCTTCACGAGAGATTTCATGATTTGAACACCCTTGCGCCGAAGTGCAGTAAGGCGCTTTCCCCTCGCAGGAAACGGATCAACCTTACGGATATATTGACCAAGCGCGGTCTTTGATGAAACGCCCATAATCCCTAATTTGTCCAGCCACCACCAGATACTTTTGCCGAATATCTTTTCAGGCAGCAGGCGGCGTGATCGTCCCGTTGCCAATAGAACAGTATGGGTTTGAGCCAGTTCAGCGGCAATATCGCGTCCAGTCGCGCCATCACCAACAATTAAAACCTTTCCTTGCGGAATCTGAGTCGCATTTCTGTAAGTTTCGGGCGTAAACTGTCTGACTTCAGGATCAAACTGAGTTGCCATCGCTGGTATTTTGGGCTTCTGGAAAGGACCTGTTGCCAGCACAACAATCTGGCTCAAAAAGCTATCTCCAACTTCAGTTGTTGTTTGAAAACCGCCGTCTACACGCTCAAGCCGACAAACTCCTTGATTCAAATGAATTGGAAATTCAAAATGTCGTGCATAAATCTCAAGGTAATCCGCGAATTCATCGCGTGTCGCATACCCTTGTGGATCGCCCTCAAATTTCCGTCCGGGAAGTGCGCTAAAAGATCGAGGTGTAAACAGGGTTAATGAGTCATAGCGATTGCGCCAGCTATCCCCAATTCGGCTATGTCGTTCGACTAGCAGATAACGCAGCGAAGTTGATTTGAGGTGATACGCAAGCGCAAGTCCGGCCTGTCCTGCACCAATAATCAGTATGTCAGTTTCATACCTGTTCATAATTCCACACGATCTACCTACAACCTATTTGCATTCAACGTGTGCATCGAGTTCGCCATCGTATCGACAAAACAAAATACCCATTCTGCATTCGTATTGATACAATGTTTCAATACATGAACACTCATTCATGTGTCGAAAGAAAAAAAGGGTTATTTAGATGTTGTACTGAAAGTTTCGCTGAACCAATCGTCTCCAGCGTGCTTGACGGTAACGATAGAAAAAATGAGCATATAACCAGACAAAGAGCGTAAAAATTCCCGCTTTAACCTCGACTGCATCGGTATAATGGGTTGATCCTTCCTCGGTTTCCCGCAGAGTAATCACATGATCCCATTTGCTTGCGATCTGTCCGCTGCCATTGTCCCGAAGTTGATAACGTTGTTTACCAGATGTTGTGTCAGCCGTAGGAATCGTGATATTGATCCACTGTTTGCCAAGGGGGATAAAACCGAATGACCTCATCCCGACCAAATATTTTCCCTCTTCCCACACAATAGGAAGTTTTGACGGTTCAATGGGAGTAAATACTTGCAGTGGGTACGTGACATAACGCAATAATCGACTGCTATGTACTTCCCGCCAAGCACGTTCAGGAGAGCAATCTAATAATGTTGAGATTTCGACCCGCATGAATCCCTCTATCCATGTTCAACGTGCAGCAAACCCTGTTTGACAAGTTCACGCACATGCTCATCGTCCAGAGCATAATACACATGCCTTCCCTCTTTGCGGAAACGCACTAAATGCAGCTGTCGTAGTACCCTTAGCTGATGCGAAATCGCAGATTGACTCATCCCCAATGCAGCCTCTAGCGTATGGACACACAACTCATTTTCTAGCAGCAGTGAGATAATCCGAAGGCGCGTCGGGTCGCCTAACGCCTTAAATAACTCGCCTAAATGATTCGCTGTTGGTACCTTAATGAGTTGTTCTTGCAATGCCGCAAGTTGTTCTGGATGAGACTCTACATCCTGGCAGATCTCATGGGCAGTTTGTGTACCAATCACCAATGTACCCTCTTGATAAATGAATACCTGTTCATGTATTCTACTATAGGGTTGCGCTCTGTCAAGCGCATGGGTCTAATATAGGCGAAAGGGTCAACTTTTTTATCCTGATTTTGTGGAGCCTATCATTTGTAGACAAAAGAGAGCATTCGTTTCGATGACATCGCTTATGTTGAAAACTATCGAAATCAAATCCAAGGAGACATGAACGTATGAACAAGTATATTGTCCGTCTTATTCTGCTAATGGGCCTATTTGCGCTTGTCAGTACTGTCGGACTTGTATTCGCCCACGAAGGACGTGAAGTAGGTGAGTATGTCCTCGAAATCGGCTGGCGTGTAGAACCCGCGTACACAGGTCTGATGAACGGGCCAGAGATAACAGTGACGCGACATGGCGGGGA
Source organism: uncultured Anaerolineaceae bacterium (assembly GCA_964447795.1). Classification (GTDB taxonomy): domain Bacteria; phylum Chloroflexota; class Anaerolineae; order Aggregatilineales; family Phototrophicaceae; genus CFX2. The sequence goes on along the minus strand of CAYUTY010000016.1, from coordinate 75,145 downwards.
AGATGAAGAGGAACACACCGAGGCAGAAACGACAGAAGCGACTCCAGAAGCCGAAGAAGAACACAGCAATGCTGAGACAGAGGAACATGCGGAAGAGGAGAGTAATGGAGTAATGGGCTTGGAGGATACCTTAGAAATCGAAGTGACTTTCGGTCCTGCCTCGAAGGTGCTTAACCTGCAACCTGTATCGGGTGAACCCGGTCATTATACTGCTGATCTCATCCCCACGCGCCCTGGTGACTACACATTCCGAGTTTTCGGCACAATTGAAGGTGTTGAAATTGACGAAACCTTTTCTGCTGCCGATGGACAATTCAGCACTGTCGAGCCAATTGAAGACATTCAATTCCCATAAATCGTGTGGTTGGATTTCGGAGCATTGATCTTCACAGTGGAGTGCCGAGTTCAATATTCAGCACTCCACCCCTTAACGCTCTATTGTAGAAAGCACCTGTTTGATGATGTGGCGGCGATTGGGACTTGTGTTTGTTTTTATAACTTTATTGCTCTCTTTTGGGGTTCGCTCCGTGTTTGCCCACGCCAATCTGTCGCGTTCTAATCCACCTGCAAATGCGTCACTCGACCAATCTCCTTCTGAAATTCGTTTGTGGTTTACTGAAACATTAGAGCCAGAATTCAGCCGGTTCACGCTGCGTGATAGCAGTGGAAGTCTTGTAAATACAGCACCCAGCCAAGTTGACTCTACAGACTCAACGCAGGTGTTCATGGAGCCTGGCGAACTACCGGACGGACTTTATACTGTTGCTTGGCGGGTTGTGTCTATAGACGGACATTCAACTGAGGGCAGCTTGGCATTTGGTGTTCGCGTAGCGGTAACACCCACCACAATATTGCCAACCATTGACGAAAGAGTGCCATTAGCGAGCGTTGTGATTCGCTGGTTCAATCTTCTCAGCATGTCGCTGGCCGTTGGCAGTATCGCATTCTATTTGTTCGTGTGGATGCCTGCTGTGCCAGAGGGTCATATCGTCATAGAACGACGTATGATGATTCTAATGTGGCTTGGCTGGATCATGGTCGGTGTTGCAGGTGTGCTTACCCTGCTGTTGCAAGCCTCAATTGCAGCGGGTGTGCCAATATTAAATGCCATTGGCAGTCCGGTGATAGGCGAACTGTTGAACGGCACACGCTACGGACAAATTTGGTTAGCTCGCCAGATCTTCTGGCTGGGAATTGGTGCAGTGCTTTACTTCGCCCGCGGCGAACATTGGCTGTACTGGTGCGCGCTGCTGCTTGGTGGTCAGCTCCTCTTAACAACCAGTTTATACAGCCACGCGAGTTCAGTCCCGCAAGATATAACAGCATCTGTAGCGGGAGACTGGCTGCATCTGGCAGCGACGTCACTCTGGATGGGCGGGTTAGTTCAATTCGCCAACATTATTAGCCCAACGCGCCGTTATTTCAACACGGATACCGCTACAATGAGTAGTCTCGTGAGGCACTTCTCGAATTTTGCGCGAGTTGCAGTTGCGGCAATCCTCATTAGCGGATTCTATGCTGCCTGGTTACAGGTTGGAACTATAGAGGGATTGTTAACAACGGTCTATGGACGAACCTTATTTATCAAACTCATTCTGGTACTCCCGCTGCTGGCGGTTTCGGCCATCAATTTATTGTTTACCCAGCGGGGTTTAAATGGTGGTCAGGTAATATGGGTTAGTCGTCTGCGCGGGCTAGTTGGCGCGGAAATAGCCCTAGCGATTGGGATTGCAGCGGCGGTTGGGGTAATGACTGCCATTGCTCCGGCTCGGACAGTGATGGCAGTGCAAAATGTTGAAATTCCAGAACTCGCCGATGGATCATTTTTTGAGATGCAAACCAATGATGATCTGATGACCCATCTCGAATTTTCACCCGGTAATGTGGGGGACAACAGGTTTTCTGTCAGCTTATTCGACACCGAAGGCGATCCGATCACGGATGCGACGTTGGTACGACTGCGTTTTGATAACCTACAGCAAAATTTGGGACAGAGCGAACTGCGTCTTGAATCACAAATCAATGGCACATATACGGCGAATGGTTCAAACCTGAGTGTGTCCGGCCAGTGGCGTATTCGCATGACCGTACAGCGTCCTGAGCAGTTTGATGCCATTTTCGACTACGAACTTGAAGTCCGCCCGCCCGCCGCACCTCCTGCACCCATTATCAATACCAACATACCATCTTTAGAAAGATTTTTCGTAGCACTCATTGCGGGATTGGCGCTTCTCACTTTTGGCGGTTTCTTTGCAGCCCAGGTACATCCACGTTGGTTAAGTGGAGCGGGTGTGCTAACCGGGATTATGTTAGCAGTTGGGGGTGTTTTCTTGCTCACGTCTGCTACAAACAGCGGTGCAATCACAGGCAGAAGTGGCACGCTTGCCGTGTATGATGCATGGGCATTACCTGTGCCAATGGGGATGACTGGCGGTGTGTATTTAACTCTCGAAAATGGTACGGATCAAACTCAGCAGTTGATGGGTGCAACGACAGACGTAGCCGCATCGGTGCAGATTCACCAAACCCAAATCACTGATAATATTGCGCGTATGAATCCAATGGATGCAATCGACATTCCTTCTGGCAGTACCTTGCGTATCATGCCCGGCAGTTACCATATCATGCTGGTAGATATGAAACGTGATCTTTCATGGGATGATACATTTCCAATCACGCTCAATTTTGCTTCAGGTGAACAAATCACCCTAACGGTCATCGTACAAGATGGCACAGAATAGCTCGATTGGCACAAGAAAATTGTAGCAAATTTACACCAAGCGGATTGTAACCTAAATCTAAAATGTCGAATCTTAACCCTACTACAGCCAAGAAACGAGTCAGCCCGATATTGATTTCTTTTCTTGCAAGCGGCGTATTTTTGGTGGTTTTCGCTCTAGCAGTTGCTGTTTATAGCTCTGATGGATCAAAAGATACGAATGCAATTGTCCAGGATGCTTCTGCATACGCTGGCACAACTTACGAGCCACCTGTTGAACTTGATGATTTTGTGATGGCTGCCAGCACGGGCGTGGATTTGAGTCTCAAGGATTTTGGAGGACAATACATTTTATTGTTCTTTGGGTTTACCCACTGCCCAGATGTTTGCCCTACTACCCTTGCAATCTTTCGCCAAGTCAAAGACTTGCTTGGCGACGACTCAAGCGATGTGATATTTTTGTTCATCAGTGTAGACAGCGCCCGCGATACACCGGAAGTGATTGCACCCTATTTACGCAATTTCGACCCAGATTTTATCGGTATGTCTGGCGATGACGAAACACTACAAGCGATTGCTGCCCCTTTTGGTCTCTTCTACGAGCGCAATAATGCAGAGTCGCAGACCAATTATTCAGTTGACCATACAGGACGTTCTTATGTAATTGATCGGGAAGGTCGGCTGAGAATATCCTATGCTTATGGCACGGAGGCAGAAATCATCACTGATGGAATCAGAGAGTTGATGCAGCAGGATGGTGATTAATCAGTGTTTCAAAAAAGAGGTAGGCTTTGCATTCGTGAGCATCATATAACCGTTTCTGATGAGCGGCTGATAGTATCTTCCCGGATTATGATTCTTGCGTTACTTGTGGCATTGGTCATTCTTGCAGGATGTCGTCAAAGAAATTCAATTTCTACTTCTAGTGAGACAGGGCAGATTAGTCTAACTGTTGAACCATCGCCGCTCAATATAGGTGAGGCAGTTCTGATTGTTACACTGCAAGATGAACGTGGCGATCCAATCCAGGCATCGCTGGTGCAAGTACGTGGTGATATGAGTCATGCGGGAATGGCACCAGAATTTGGCGAAGTGGAAACGGTTGATGAAGGGGAATACCGAATACCATTTGAGTGGACGATGGGTGGAGACTGGATTTTAACCATAACCGCTACTCTATCAAGTGGTGAAATAATTGAAGACACATTTGAGTTTACGGTGGAATAAATTCTATGAGCGAATTGGAACGTCCAGTAGGAATGATTGATGTACTAAAACTACCGTTTTTAGGAACAGTACTGCGCTGGCGCTATGGGAGACTTGTGTTTCAGATACCCCTCCTTGTGATCGCACTGCTGCTGATTTATGACGGCTTTACAGGATCACAAATCGCCTCGCAAAATTTGGCGACAATAGCACCTTGGGTACATTATCGCGGTTTAGTGATTGTCGTGTTGCTATTGGCTGGTAATTTATTCTGTATGGGTTGTCCATTTACTGTCCCACGAACATTAGCGAAACGTCTCAGTGGGCGTGGCCCTCGTTTTCCACGCATTCTCAGAAACAAGGGGTTGGCAATAGCCGGTCTCTTTATATTGTTTTTTCTATATGAATGGCTTGACCTCTGGGCAAGTCCGGCACTGACTGCCTGGGTAATTATTTTCTATTTTTCAGCTTCTTTTGTTCTGGAGATGGTGTTTACTGAATCTGCCTTCTGTAAGTATGTCTGCCCGTTAGGAACCTTCAATTTTGTCTATTCAACTGTGTCACCGCTGCAAATTACTGCACGAAACCGTGACATTTGTGCGACATGTGTTGGGAAAGAATGTGTCAATGGCAGCTACAACGAGCAGCCGGTGATTTTGATTGACCAAATCGGTGTCAACGGACAACCGGACAAAACGCATACAAATGGGCCAGATGGTGTGTTGGGCTGCGGGACGCTGCTGTTTGTGCCACAAATCAAGAGCAATATGGAATGCACCTTCTGTTTAGACTGCGTGCGTGCCTGTCCACATGAGAATGTTGCCCTGAAAGTGCGTGCGCCAAGTGCAGAATTGACCAGCAGTGAATCTCTCCCTAAACGATGGGATTTCTCGCTGCTGCTGATCTGTCTTGCGTTCATGGGGGTAACAAATGCTTTTGGCATGGTGCCACCCGTTTACGATTTGCTTCAGAATATGGCACGGACATTGGGGCTGACCCAGATTGGCTGGAGTGATTCAGCAATCGAAGGTGTCGTGCTATTCGCTTTGTTCAGTGTCACCAGCTTAATTCTACCCATTACACTGACACTCGCTGCGGCCTCGCTCTCCAACCAGTTCGGCAAAAAACGTACTTCCCTGCGTGAGACGGCGGCAGCTTTTGCCCCGGCTTTCGTACCAATAGGATTGGGAATCTGGATCGCGCACTATGGCTTTCATTTCCTGACAGGGATCTTCTCAATCGTACCCGTGTTTCAGCAGTTCTTGATCGATCATGGGATTACGCTTCTAGGATTAGAACCTAACTGGGCATTCGGCGGTGTCGTAGATACAGACATTATCGGAATTATCCAGCTAGTCGCATTGATGAGTGGTTTCCTTTTCAGTATGCTCCTGGTTCAACGAACATCACAACGTCTTTACAGACGACAAGCCGTGCCTGGAATGTTGTCGTGGTCCCTGCTCATCCTCATGCTGATGATGATTTCAATCTGGATATTCAGCCTGCCAATGGAGATGCGAGGAACCATCATGTTTAACTAGGCACAGTCTGTGAAATAAAAGCGGCGTGGTGAACGCCGCTTACTATCGTACCTCACTGTTGTAAGCCTCAATCATTAGTCTTACCCATCCGTGCCCTAGATAATTTCCATCACAATAGTTCTAAATCCTCAAAAAATTTCTTGATTTAGTCTCCCCTTCATTTCACTGAAATGCCAAAAAACCTTTAGTGTGTAAATCACTTTTTACATCTCTTAGCTTTAACCACTTAATTTCAAGCACCTTGACAATGATTTTAGGGTAGTCTAAAATGATAATCAATTGTCGCAAAACATGAATTTTTGGAAGGCGAATAATATGAACCAACGATTGCAGCAGCTTTTGTCCAGACGGGGTTTTCTTGGCCTTAGCTTTGGCGGCGCTGCGAGTGTGATTGGCACCAGTCTATTGGGTCGAGGAGCGCAGGCGCAAGATGGTACACCTGTCCCCACGACTATGCCAGGTATGGATCATGCAGGTGATACCACAGCACACAGTATGATGTCGCAAATGCTAGTTGGATCAGTTGACCATGAACGCAATGGGTTCGATCCGATGCAAATGCTAGTGGATTGGGACTATGGTACGATCACGGGTGAGACGGAAGATGGTCACCCGATTCGTGAGTATGATATTTCTGCAGGTGACATTGAAATTGAAATTGCACCAGGTATTTTCTTCCCTGCCTGGGCTTACAATGGGCGTGTGCCGGGTCCGAGCATTCGCAGCGCTGAGGGTGATCACCTCCGCATCAACTTTGCCAACTTCGGTAGCCACCCTCACACGATGCACTTTCATGGTTTTCATCCAGCGGAGATGGATGGCGTAGAGGGGGAATATCGTGGTGCGATTGCGCCCGGAGAAAGTTTTACTTACGAGTTTGATGCTGACCCATTTGGTTGCCATCTGTATCACTGCCATGCGGCTCCTTTAAAACGTCACATCCACAAAGGGATGTACGGCGCGTTTATCGTTGACCCACCGGGAGGTCGTCCACCAGCCCGTGAGTTCATGATGATGATGAACGCATTTGATACCAACTTTGATTCTGGCAATGAAATATATGCTGTCAACACGGTTGGTCATGAGTTCATGCGCCGTCCAATTCCGATCAAGGTTGGAGAACTCGTCCGCATCTACCTCATCAATATCATCGAATTTGATCTGATAAATAGCTTCCACCTGCACGCCCATTTCTTCGATTACTACGACACTGGCACCACCCTGCAACCGACACTGAGGACAGTAGATACTATTATGCAGGCACAGGGACAGCGCGGTATTCTGGAGTTCCGTCCACGTTATCCAGGGCGTTATATGTTCCATGCCCATGTCAGTGAATTTGCTGAACTTGGCTGGATGGGTTTCTTCAATGCCGTGAATGAAGCTGATTATGATACGGCATTGGCAGAAGTTGGTCTGAATACAGAATGGGATGAAAAATCACTCAACGGCAGCACTGTAGGCCAACCGGAGGTCAGCTAACGTGACGACACAAACCACACCAGAAACATCGTCTGCCAGTGAGCCTAAAGGTATTTCTGGCGCAGCTTGGCTGCTGGCGCTCGTGCCGCTCATTCTGTTGGGAATTGTCCTGACCTATCTTGTCATCACGGGCGGCGGGTTAACCGAACTAGCCGGGCCACCAGTTGAGCAGGTTTCCATCCAACGCATCACACTTCCAGAACCGGGCGTTATTCAGGTAGAAGTCGTCAATGATGGCCCCCAGACCGTGACCATCCCACAGGTTCAGGTGGATGATGCGTACTTCATGTTCGAGGCGAATCCCTCGACCACTATTCCGCGTCTGGGGCGCTCAACTTTTACTATCTACTATCCCTGGGTAGCGGAAGAAGCGCATTTGATCGTCTTGGTATCTTCTTTGGGAACGCTCTTTGAGGGCGAAGTTCCAGTTGCCGTTGAGACCCCACAAATTTCGACAAGCCTCTTCTTGCAATTTGGCTTAGTCGGATTGTATGTCGGTATTGTCCCCGTTGGGCTGGGCATGTTGTGGTATCCCTTCATGCGCCGTCTCAGCAAACAGGCAATGAATTTTATTCTCTCATTGACCGTTGGATTGTTGGTTTATCTGGCACTCGGCACTTGGCTCGATGCCAATGAATTTGCCGCTGGACTGCCAGCATTCTGGCAGGGTGTTCCAATGGTGCTGTTCATCGCGCTGATTGCGCTCGGCGTGCTGTTAGCCGTTGGTAGTTTGCGAAAAGGACAGGAAAGTACACCGCTTGGCGTGGCGTACCGCATCGCTTTCGGCATTGGGCTACATAATCTCGGCGAAGGGCTGGCAATTGGGGCAGCATTTGCGTCCGGCGAAGCAGCATTGGGAACATTCCTGATCCTCGGCTTTACTCTTCACAACATCACTGAAGGTGTTGGTATCGCATCGCCAATTGTACGCAACAATCCCGGATTGAAACACTTTGCATTACTTCTACTGATCGCGGGCGGACCTGCAATTCTAGGAACATGGATTGGTGGTTTCGCCTTTAACCCGGTGTTGGCGACGATTTTCCTGGCGATTGGCGTGGGTGCGATCTTGCAAGTGGTCTGGGAAGTGGGCAAGCTGGTGGCAAAGGATACTGAAAGACTCGGTCAGCCTCTCATCAACTGGATCAATCTGGGCGGGTTAGTCGCGGGGTTGGCGTTGATGTACTTCACCGCCTTTATGGTGAAATTCTAAATGGATAGGATCAAGACGGCACAAATGAATACGATGAAAACAGACATTTCGCAGATGGCTCAATCTGCTAAAGATCGGCAACAGACACTCAAAAATCCAGTACGACGAAAATGGTTGTTGCCGGTTGCGATCATGGCGGTAGTTGTAGTTGGATTGTTGGCGTTAGGCGCGGTTTACATCTGGTTTTCCGGGGGATCGGGGCAGCCCAGTAGCGCGACGGCTGCACCTGCTCTGACAGTCCAATCGGGCGACACCCGTACCCTATTTCACATTACGCCCGAAGAATCAGAAGTGCGTTTCATCATTGATGAAATATTACTTGGCAATCCCAAAACAGTTGTCGGTAGCACCGATGAGGTCGCGGGTGATTTGCTGGTGGACTTTCAAAATCCGACCAACTCACAGCTTGGAACGATACGGATTAATGTCAGGACGTTGGAGACAGATAACGAATTTCGTACTCGCGCTCTGCGTGGTCAAATCTTGCAGGCAGATCGGGCTGAATTTGAATTCGCCGAGTTTACTCCGCTCACATTGAGTGGTTTACCCGATACAGCGGTGGCGGGTGACTCATTTGACTTCCAGATCAGCGGTAGTCTCACCATACATGGGGTCACACGCGAGGTCACTTTTAATGCGACGCTCACAGCGATCAGCGCAACCCGGCTTGAAGGTAGTGCCTCTACCGTCGTGCTGTATCGGGATTTCGGAATGACGATCCCTGAAGCGCCAGGCGTTGCGAATGTCGCGGACGAAGTGAGGCTGAAAATCGACTTCGCCGCGACTGCATCAGAAGGCTGATGATCGTTCTGAGTAGATAGGACAGGTGATGGTCACGACGCGCACGGCGAACGCAGACTCCCAATCCGTGCAGGATTTCCTGAAAGCAGTCTACACGCTCCAGCAACAAATGGAGCGTGTCTCCACCAATGCGCTGGCAGAAATGTTAGCCATTTCGCCGCCATCCGTCACCGATATGGCGCATCGCCTGATGCTGGCTGAACTGGTGAACTACGAAAAGTATCGCGGCGTGCGGTTGACGGAAAAAGGCGAACGCGAAGCGCTGCGGGTGATTCGGCGGCATCGGCTGATTGAACTCTATCTGGTCACAGATTTGGGTTACGCACTGCATGAAGTTCATGAGGAAGCAGAGCAACTCGAACATGCAGTTTCAGATCGCTTTGTCGCTGCGCTCGTTGAGAAACTTAATCATCCAATCCTTGATCCTCATGGAGAAGTTATTCCGGGAATTGATGGGACTTCTCACTATCGAGAACTGCACACCCTGTCTCAATTCCCAATCGGTATCAAGGCGAAAATCGCCTGTCTTAACTCAAACGACCCTGAAATCCTTCAGCATCTTATAGGCAAAGGCTTTACATTAGGATCGCAGGTCGAGATTATCACACGAGAACCTTTTGAGGGTCCACTTACGGTTCTGATTGACGGCAAAACAGTGATAGTGGGTTATACCGCCGCCACTTATGTCTCAGTCGAATAACACAAAGAAGCAGATCTCTGGCGGCATAATCATGCTCACAGATGAACCGAAGCATGTCTTTTCAGGCAGATATACTTACGGCTCATCCCCAAATTCAGGAACAGGGCGAGCATCTGCCTCTTCCTGAGTTGAGGCGATACCGTTTTCAGCAATATCGGCAAGCAGCCAGTTCATTTCTTCAATCTCGCGGCGCTGCGACTCGATGATTCCATCCGCAAGCTGCCGAACGCGCACATCCTCAAGTTGAGCATTTTCGCTGTTCAAAATCGCCATAGAGTGATGAGGAATCATGGCGCTCATGAAGGACTGGTCCCTTTCGAGAATCTGGGTGCGGACGAGAAAAAGCGTTATCAGAAAAACCACAACACTACCAATGTAAATCGCTCGATTGATCCTTTTGTTGTTATACATCCCGCGCATGAAGCCCAGCATAATGACAGACATTGACGCGCCCATAAAAACGGTCATGTAAAAATTCATTGTACTCCAGCGAAGGTGTGACAATTCAGCGAGGTGCAGATACATGAATGCGTACATCGCAACCATTGAAACTGCGATCATGGCAGCGAAATTACGATACTTCATTTTCATGTCATGATTTATCTGCTCGGGCTTTTCCTGATTCATAATTCACCTCCTGTAAATGTGCCAATAAAACAAATACTGGCTTGCTTCTACGCAAGATTCTTGCGGCGTTGAGAGATAATAGTGCGGAGCTGAAAACGCTCCTGTGATTTGATAATGCGCTCAGGTTTACTGTCTTTCAGCGATGAGTGTTTCCATTTCGGCGATTTCAGCGCTCTGATCATCAATAACCCGTTGTGCGAATTCGAGCAGTTCGGCATGTCCATCTGCGGCGCGTTCGAGCAAACGCTCAGACATGTGAATGGCTTGATCGTGATGCTCAATCATCGTCTCCATAAAGACGACTTCGTATGGCTGACCTTCTAAACCCATCAACACGACCATCATCCCTGACATCGGCATGTCCATCGGCATCATGGTCGTTTCTTCTGTAGAAGAAGCCTCTGACGTAGTATCCATTCCACCTTGCATCATGCCCATCATCGACATCGGGTCATAATCAATACCATACCAGCTTAACAGCCAACCCCGCAGTTCCTCGATTTCAGCCATTTGTGCGTCAAGGATACGCTGGCACAGCGACAAGACTTCTTCGGTTTCAGCTTTGGTGAGACAGTCGTTTGACATCATGACCGACATAGAATGGTGGTCCATCATCTGGGTCATATACCGAATTTCATCTCGTCCGAGGCTTCCCTCTATCGGTGCGTCTGCAAATGCAGCAGGCGCAACTAACAAACTAGAGGCTAATAGTAATATCCAGAGAACCAAGCGCTTGATCATGTTTATCCTCCTATCGTTATGCAGCCATCGCTGCCATACGACGGCAGGACTCGGCGCAGCGGCGGCACACTTCGGCGCACGAAAGCATTTGCTGATCGCCGTTTGCCATCTGTTCACACTGTTCGGCACAGCGATCACAGGCTTCAGCACACACGGCACAAACACGCCCATGCAGTGGGGAATTGATCAGCATAAAATTGGCGCTGGTCTGGCAAATTTCAGCGCAATCCAGCAGGGTGGTAATGTGATGCGGTGAGGCATGGTCACCGCTTATTTGCAAGCAGTGCGGCACCGTTGCCAAACAGATGTTATGGCAATCGGAGCAGTTCTGAATACACTCCTGCATCTCTTTCGTTATCTGACTACTCATCATACTTTGGTGCATGTTCTACTCCTTTTACATTCACTGGCTAAACGATAGGGGGAGGAAGATAGGAGAGTGTTATTACGTTTATTCTCGCACTTTGATATTAAACGGATATTAGATGGGGATAAACACGTAATTTCGCTTATTTATACTGTTCTGACATACCCAACCAAGACCTACCCAAGTGGCTACTGCTAAGTACTCCACAAGTCCTATTTAAACACTGTATCTTCAATGTAAATTTATTGGATGGGCTGTCCTATACCGTTTGAACAGAGCGCACCGGGTTCAGGCGACTGTCCACGCTTCTCGTAATTACGGACAAAGTTCGTCAAACGATTATCACCTGCCTCTGTGAGTTGTAGCTGATAACCCCATGCACTCACGACAATCGGACTCCCTAAATTAGAATATGGCGCAAGCAACCGATGCGAACCACCTTGTGTAATTTCTCGTAGGCGTTGTATCTGCTCAGTGGGAAGATCGGGACGGTAGGCAATCCAAATTGCACCATGTTCGAGTGAATGTAGTACAAATTCTGTTTCTAACGGCGTATCATAAACACCACAGTTTTGCCATGTCGGGTGATGAATTCCTCCAGCCGGGGGTAATTCATCGTTGGGATAGCTAACTGTTTCTTGATGTCCGCCTTGAACAAAAATGCGTTCAACCCCCTCAATGTCAACACTCCGACTTTGCCAAGAATTAAACGCAATGACCCCCATAATTCCCAGAATAACAAGGAGTGTTCCGCCAGTGATGATTCGCTCCGTGGTAAATAAATGACTATAGCCCTCCAAGAACATAGGGGCAGATTTTGTCGAATGCTTTGAAGATGTTTTTTTCTTGCTCATCAATGCTCCTGTTATTCTGTAAGTCTAACACTTCGTCCGCTGAGATACCCGATATAGGCAGGGACAAGCGGTAGTACACAGGGCGACAAAAACGAGAATAATCCCGCTATCACGGCGATGAAAAAAGTTGGTGTGGTGGCATCTACGAGCGACACATCGAGCCAAAGCCCATTCCGCTGCGCCCAGATTGCAATCCATATCATCTGCTCTGTCAGGATCAAAATGCCGATAGCGATCAAGAAAATCCCACTCATGATCTGTACCTTGCGAGTATGTCGCTTAAAGTGGCCTAACATATGAGCAGCGCGATCTATCCCTAAACCAATCAATAGAAACGGGATACCTAGCCCAAGTGCATAACCTGCTGAGAGGAACATCGCTTGCCCAGCGGTATTCTGACTGAAACCGAGGGTAAGGATTGAACCCAGTATTGTGCCAATGCAAGGTGTCCATCCGGCAGCGAAAAAGACACCAATCAATACCGAAGACAACAGCCCAGCAGGACGTGTTGCATCCCACATTGGGCGCGTGTCATAGTTCAACCAACGAACGTTGAATATGCCCAAATTAAACAACCCAAATACAATGACGACTACGCCGCCAATCTGCGCTAACAGCGTTTTGTATTCGACGAACGCTCGACCAATAACTGTAATTGTTCCACCCCAGCCGATGACGAACGTCAGTGAAAAGCCCAACACGAAGAGTAAGGCGTGAAGGAAGGTTGTAAATCGCCCTGACTGCGCTGTAGTTTGTATGACAGGTGTTGGAGCTATATGGTCACTCACAGTGTCTCCCTTTTTGATGTGTCACTTTTATGGCGTACTGCTGGCACCAGTAGTCGCCAGTTCAGCATCAATCATCGACACAAACACTTCGTAAGGTTGTGCGCCGACGAGAGGCCGCCCGTTGATGAAAAAGGTTGGTGTACCAGTGGCACCTAATCGCTGTGCCTCAGCGGTGTCAGCTAACACTTCCTGACGCATTGCTGAATCAGCCAGACATGAGGTAAATTGCTCAGTGTTCAACTCTGCCCGCGCCGCGTAAGTAATCAGGCTTTCCTGACTAAAGTTACCTTGATTGGCAAATAGCAAGTCGTGATAAACCCAGAATGCGTCTTGGTCGTTCGCGCATTCACTGGCGATAGCCGCATCTACTGAGGTCGGGCCGAGGATGGCGAAGTCACGATAGACAAAGTTGATTTGATCGCCATAGTTCTGCCGCAGCAGCGGAAGTGTGTCTCTAGCGAAGCGACCACAATACTGACAGTTAAAATCGCTGAATTCCACAATCGTGATGGGTGCATCTGTCGAACCATGTGCAGGATCATCATCAATGCTTACTTCAACACGGCTGTTGGAATCAAGACGACTTCCGTTGTTTGCTGTATCTCTGTTGCCCTGGGCTTCAATCGCAGCATTTACCGCCTGATTAATGAGTTGCTGATGTTCAGCGCGATGAGATTCAGCAGACTGAGTGCTGAACAAAAATACCGTTAAAGCGCCAAGCACAAACGAAATCAAGGCAGCAATACCAATGTTGAAAACAGAACGGGAAATTACAAAAACTTCTGACATTATGGCAGTCACCTGTTCCGAGGGTACTGCTACCTGAGGTGCATCTGAAACAGAATTATCCATCGTATTACTCGCTTTATCTCAAAATTTCACCAATAAAAAGGTCAATTTCATCGTCACGCAAAGCGCCAATAACGACACGTTTCACTATGCCTGCTCGGTCAATAAATACACTCATCGGCAGTCCGATCAGCCGATAATCCTCGTGGCTGACCTCCTCCCCTTGATCGAGCAGAATCGGATAGGGAACAACGAACTCGTTCACAAAGCTGTTGACAAATTCTATAGTGTCTTGCTCAGTTACGTTTAGACCTAAAATCACCAGCCCATCGGCACTGTAGCGTTGATACGCATTGATGAGCATGGGCATCTCAATACGACAGGGTTCACACCAGCTTGCCCAGAAATTAATCAATACAGGCTGCCCTCTGAAATTGGATAAACTGATCTCATCACCATTAAGGGTCGGGAGTGTGAAATCTGGTGCCGGTTGACCGACAAGACCCCCATCAGAGGACTGCATCTCAGTATCGGCTATACTTACAGGTGTTAAAGAAGGAACATTGGTCACACTGATTTCTTCTACAACGGCAAGCGACGTTGTTTGGATTACGATATCGGGATTTTGTAGTCTCGCTGCTGTTGTCGCTGATGATTCTGCAACGCTGAATAGGGGCGGTGTAGGTGTGCGGTTTAAGGTAGACAAAACAGACAACGGCGTTGGTTGTGGTTCTTGTTCCGTGGCCCGCAGCCACAACCTGCTCAATAAAATAGCACTGATAGAAACTACCCCGATCAGAAAAAGCCACTCCAAGAACATTGCAATTCTTGAGGGTCGTCGGTATGTCCCATGTGATGGGTATCGCTTCATAGACCGTTTCCCTAGTCGCCTGTCAGCTCAGTGAGCGCTTCCTGAGCAGCGTTGTAAAGGGGGTTAATGTTTAACGCCGCGTTGAAAGCCCTTACTGCTTCTTCTACATTCCCTTGTGCGGCATAGACACGCCCCTGCCAATAGTAGGTTTCTTCGATGTACTGTCCGCCGTTATTGAGGTTGGCTGCGGCCAGCGCTAACACTTCTTCGTAACGTCTGATGTTAAAATACGCTTCGTAAGGACCGAACTGATACCACATGATGCGCCAGGGCAAACTGAAACGCCGCGATTGATCGTAGGCAAGTGACGCCTCATCGTAGCGTTCTAGTCCTACTAATGAAGTTCCCATATTGAACCAAGCAAAGCCGTCCTGCGGGTTTGTGCGCGCTTCA
This sequence comes from uncultured Anaerolineaceae bacterium, assembly GCA_964447795.1. GTDB lineage: Bacteria > Chloroflexota > Anaerolineae > Aggregatilineales > Phototrophicaceae > CFX2. Next base: position 60,053 of record CAYUTY010000016.1, on the reverse strand, counting down.
TCTTGGGCAACTTCAAGCGCGAGTTCAGCCGCATGTTGAGGATCAGCGTATTCACGCAATAATTGATTCAGACTACTTTCTTCTTCCTGGCGATAAAGAACAATGAAATTGCGGTTGAACTGTCGCCAATCCTCATCGACTTCATCATACGAGACAACGATGCCCTCGCCGTTATCCCCATTACCGAGAAAACTGTCGTAGGCGTAGAACACCCCACTATAATCATTGTAGGCAACGATGGCACGATAATGTCCCAACCAGTCATAGCCTTCGGGCATGAAACCAATAGAGATGATGACGGGATATCCATTTGCTACCAGCGTTTTGAGTAAATCTAAAGTACCGCCCATGCGAGTGATGGCTCGCACCCCGGACTGTTCGTTGACAAACGCTGCCATTTCGCGTGGTGTCACATTCTTGTCTTCGTCATCAGGCTTGAGGAAAGAAGCGGCAAAATCCTGATCTTCCTGCCACCCGTAATAGCTTAACCCCATCGTAATAGTCGCCGGACCACAGTTATTCCACGTCTGGCGCGTATAGGTAAAGCCGTATAAATTGGCGGTTGGCGGCAGGACTACAGTGGGAGTTGCCGTAGATAAAATCGGTGTTTCTGTCACACTTCTGGTTGTGCTGGTTGGCATCGGTGTAATTGTTGGTTCTAAAGTCGCTGTTGAAGTAGCGGTAATGACTGGTAAAGCAGTCGCTGGCGGCTGTGTTGTAACCGTTGATACGGTTTCAAATGTGGGTGAAACTAACACCATATTGAGCAAATCGTCGGGTGATAAAGCGCTGGTATACGTCGGAAGTGGGGTTGGTAAGGCTGCACCTGCGCCGGGATTACGCGGTAAAAATGCTTCCATAAAGGGTAGAATATTTATGACGCGCTGGTGTTGGCCTGGACGCAACACATCACGAAAAACAAAAATACCAGTTACTCCACCCAGAATAAACAACAGCAATCCACCGACGACCAGCGCCATGAGCCAGCGCGGTGGTGGTTGCAGTTCATATTCATTCTGTAGAATTTGCTCAGTAGTGTGATATTGATCGTTCAATCCGCTTATCCGACAGTTGCAGAGCAGGACAATCACCTATTGTAATTTCCGGTCTGCAATTCCCGAATGCGTCGTTTAGCGGGGGTAGAGTAGGCAATTTGGCGTGTTGACGATTATGGCATTGTGCTAAACACCGTACTATTGAGGATATAGATTTCACCAGCATTTAGACGGTTATTATCTGGACCATCACCGCGCATTCCATTAGGGGCAAAATCTCGGTAGCCATCACCATCGAAATCATAGATGGCGAGGCCATACGCCATCTCATCATCCGAGTCTGCGCCGAGAATATATCTAGCATTCAGGTCATCAGAAAACGAAGAGGGAATGACGATCATGCCGTTTCGATTTGGCAAGCCAGTCTCACTGCCAAAAAGGATTGCCAATAACCCTGCATCGGTGCGGACTATCGAATCCGTTCCTGTGACATCATAAGTGGGCGCACCGTAGAACAATTCGTCATATCCATCGTTGTTGATATCCCCGAAGCGCAAAATATCACCGCCCATACTGTCGGCTTGATTGGGATAAATCACCAACATCCGTTCGCTGTCGGGATCTAGCAGGTCAAAAGCACGTCCCGCAAATGGTTCATGAGTGTAAATGATCCAGGCTTCCCCAGCTTCCGGCGCTTGATTGCCCAATCCAGATGTAACCAAACCTCCCAAAGCCAGTTCATTACGTCCATCACCGTTGATGTCGCCAACTGCCAATTCTTCCCCAAGTAGGTCGTTGGCATCCGGTCCATAAATCACAGTAATTTCATCGCTGGTGGGACTGCCAGTTTCATCAAGGTACACTGCAAGATCAATCAATCTGCCTGGCAGATCAGGTTTACCAAAGATAATAAAGGTTTCGCCGCTGTTATAGCGTCGATTACCGGGACCATCGCCGCCGCCTAGTTCCTGCCCTTCGATACCCGCTGACTCGCGCCAGAGAGAAGCGCTAATGATCGCATCGTCATAACCATCTGCGTTGACATCTCCCCCAAGCGCAGTTGATCCAAAGAGATCGTCGTAATCGACACCAATGAAGCGTGTGGCCGTTGGCGGCGCTTGCGCGATGTCAATGATCGAGCCATACTCTGTCTGCATATCCTCAGCACCGAAAATAATCCATGCTTCACCAGCATTGATGCGGCTGTCGTTTTCGCCGTCCGCTTGATTCGCTCCAATAAGTAAGTCGTCGAACCCATCGCCGTTAAAATCACCACCGTCCACCCAAATCCCGAAACGATCCTCTGCTGTTGCGCCGTACAGGAGCAAAATACCGTCGGTTGGTTGGCGAAGATCAACATCACCCATACTGGCAAAGTCGGCATTGCCAAAAATAAGGTAAGCCGCGCCTACATTGGGGCGATCTTGGTTCACGCCATCATAATTTTGCCCGCCAAACAGTAAGTCGTCATAACCATCTGCGTTAAAATCGCCAACGTAGACTTCCGTCCCGGTCATATCTCCGGTGTAAGCGCCGTAAAATGTCAGCACGGTGCGCGAAAGTTGGGATGTATCTCCCATGTCTACGACACCGCTTATTTCGCATACATCCATAACGACACGGATATGCCCCGCTTCATTTCGGTAGCCTTCACTCATGGGGAAATCAGCACTCATGCCAGCAACCGCGACATCACCACAACCATCCCCATTGAAGTCACCAGCATCGAGTGGTTTTCCATTTGTCGAAGCACCGGCAGGCGCATCGTAAAAAACGAATGCAGTTTCGGGATCGATCTCTTGAAGATCAAAGGCATCAGGAATCGGGGGGTTTTGCGCTCGAACCGTAACCCACACAAGAAATAACAGCCCCGATGCAACAAATAAAATGCGCGCCAAATAATTCCCCATACTGTTCCTTTGATTGATTTTCCGCCAAAATTAATTGAGACTGATGAGATAAGTTTCCGGCGTGCGCTGGAATGCTCCCTGGCAAACCGGACAGCAAAAATAATAGCGTTGCCCTTGAAGTTCCACACTACCATAGGCTTGTTGTGGTGCAATCAGCGCGCCGCAAACGGGATCGCGCACGGTTTCAGTCGGTTGACTGGCAGAGGATAGCGGCAGCGTGACAGAAAGTTCAGTGCCGCGCTCAGGTCTGCTGGAAATCCGCACGGTGCCATCCAGGTGTTCAACACGCTCGTGAATACCGACCAACCCAAAATGACCTTGTTTCGCCATACAATCGACACAATCCGGGACTTGAAAGCCAATACCATCGTCGATCACCATAAGCCGGATTTCGTTAAGTTGATAATCAGCAGTAATCGAGATGTTTTTGGCATGACTGTGCCGTTGAGCATTACGGACAGCTTCCTGCGCTACACGAAATAGCGTCAGTTCGCGTTCCTCATCCAGTCGGCGTTCTTTTCCCACAACTTTGACAGAAACGTCCATGTCCACCTCATTTTCAACCAGCATTTGAAGTGCAGGTATGAGTCCAAGTTCTTCTAAAGCCGGAGGACGCAGATCCGCAATCAAGCGGCGTAGTGACTCGACAGTTTCAACCGCCTGCGTCCGCGCCATTTTAAGCATACCCGCCGCACGCTCCGGGTCTTTCTGAATCCAGCTCGAAGCGAGGTCAATGCTTTGCGCGATTGCGACCAGCGACTGCACCGTTTCATCGTGGAGTTCGTGAGCAATTCGTGCGCGTTCCGCTTCTTGACCGTCGGTCAGCGCGTAGCGATAAGCTGTTTCATCCTCATGCGTCCGGCGAACGTGTCCCGCCATACTTGCCATTGTGCGCCGCAAAATACCAATTTCCGGGATGCCACCACAAGGTTGATTAAACGCCACCAAGTTGCCTTGAGCAACATCTGTCGTCTGTGAAGCCAAACGCTGTAAAGGATTTAGAACCCGATAAATGAGCCAAATATTGGTTACGAGCAGCAGAGTTAAAATTGTGATAACAACGTGCAGCCAGTCGTTCAACTTTGTCCTCCCTCGCTTAAAGTAATCAGCCCTCGCGTCACAGCAGCAGTCACCGCCTCAGTACGTGTTGCCACATGCAGTTTTTGATAAATATTTTGGAGGTGTCCCTGCACAGTTCTATCGGAGATAAACAATTCTTTAGCGATCTGTTTATTCGTCAAGCCGCGTGCCGCATGGCTGAGAATTTCGATCTCACGATCTGTCATTCCCTCAATCAGTGCCGAGTTACTTTGCCCATATTGAGCTGCTTTTGCCATGACCTCAGCATTGAATGCAGTTCGACCTACCGCCACATCTTGTAGCGCCCGAAATAACTCTGTAAATTCAGCAGTCTTCAAGACGAAACCGTCAGCGCCTGCATCGAGCAGCGCGTGAACGTAGGCTGGGTCATCATAGGCAGTAAGGACCAATACACGCACTTCATCGTTTTCATGACGGATACGGCGCGTCGCCTCAACCCCAGTAAGTTCAGGCATATGGATGTCCATCACCACCACGTCGGGTCGTAACTCACGCGCCAGTTTAACGGCTTCAACTCCAGTTGTGGCCTCGCCGACAATTTCAATGCCCATACTCTCCAGATACATACGTGTACCTTGTCGGACAATTTTGTGGTCTTCTGCAAGTAATACCCGGATCATGATCATCTATCCATTTCTTCAGCTTGCATAGAAGGACATTGGACACTTCCATACGAGCAAAACACACAACAATCCCCTGATTTAGGTCGTAGCACTGTATCACAGTTGGAACAGCGGTAAAGAAACTGACACTGATCTATAGGCATGATCTCGACTTTAGAAAACCCGCAATCAGGACAGGTAATTGTAGATTCAAGCACCATCATTTAGTCTCCTGTAGGCAAGTATCCCATCAATGTTGAATTTGAAACACCGCCATTTGGCGCATATCGAACCCAAAAACGCATGGTAAGCTCTATCATGAACGTATCTCAAATCAATTAAACAGGAGTTTTCTGTATGGAAACCAAGACCTTCAAGGTTCCGAATATGACCTGCAACGGCTGTGTCAGCACTGTGAAAGGTGAGATTGAGCAAATCACAGGTGTTGCGTTTGTCGATGTGAACAAGCCCGCACAGCTTGTCACGGTAGAATGGAATACACCAGCATCGTGGGACTTGATTGAACAAGCACTGATCGGGATTGAGTACCCGCCTGTGCCAGCCGAATAATAAGGGGCTGTTACAAAAGCCAATAGATGCTCAACTAAGGAAATCCCGTCTCTCATTTGAAGGCGGGATTTCTTATTGTGCAGGCGAATATGTCTGTATGGTAAATTACAATTCATTAGCAGTAACTACTGTGTTAGGTACGCTTATTCCCCGGATGCTTGGTAACAATTGGCACTATATAGCGAATTATGACCCTCTTATAGTGCAATTAAGTGTCAACATAGATGTAAAGAATAAGCATATGAAGATCACACACGATGCTCTCTTGGAAGCTAAAGTCGAAAGCGATTCAGATACTAGTCCAGAACAATCTAATTTGCTTAAGCGCGGGCTCGCACAAATGCTCAAGGGCGGCGTCATTATGGACGTCGTTACTCCAGATCAAGCTAAGATTGCTGAGGATGCTGGCGCATGTGCGGTTATGGCACTCGAACGTGTTCCTGCCGATATTCGCAAAGAAGGCGGTGTGGCACGCATGAGCGATCCCGATATGATCGAGAGCATTATGAATGCGGTCTCAATCCCTGTGATGGCGAAGTGTCGTATTGGTCATATCGTTGAGGCGCAAATTTTAGAGGCACTTGGCGTGGATTATATTGACGAGAGTGAAGTGCTAACACCTGCCGATGAAGTCAATCATGTCAATAAACACAAATTTAAAGTTCCATTTGTTTGCGGGTGCCGTAATTTAGGCGAAGCTCTGCGCCGAATTGCTGAGGGCGCAGCGATGATGCGTACTAAAGGAGAAGCAGGCACAGGCGATGTCGTTGAAGCCGTTCGACATGCGCGACAAGTAAACTCGGAAATTCGACGCTTAACCAGTGCTGACGAAGACGAGTTATTTACCTACGCAAAAGAGATCGGTGCGCCCCATGCTTTGGTGGTTGAAACAGCTAAATTGGGACGGCTGCCGGTTGTGAACTTTGCGGCTGGCGGCATCGCAACGCCAGCGGATGCAGCCCTAATGATGCAATTGGGTGTGGATGGAGTGTTTGTAGGCAGTGGAATTTTCAAAAGTGGCGACCCCGCGAAGCGTGCAGCAGCCATCGTGAAGGCGACCACTCACTTTAGGAACCCAGAGATACTGGTTGAAGCAAGTCGGAATCTCGGCGAAGCAATGGTAGGTATCAATGTCAGCAGCTTATCGGATGCAGAACGCATGGCAGGACGTGGATGGTGAAGCGAATCGGCGTATTGGCGCTGCAAGGTGATTTTGCCGAACATAAACTAGCTCTGGAACAAGTGGGTGCAGAAGTTATCGAAGTGCGATTGCCCCACAACCTTGATACCTTAGATGGGTTAATTATCCCAGGTGGTGAAAGTACCACATTGCGTAAGTTGGCTGATTTTTATGGTTTAATGAAACCGCTACGTGCGTTTGCACAGGATAAACCTGTCTGGGGTACGTGTGCAGGCGCAATCTTGCTTGCGCGAGAAGTGGTCGATCAAGAGCCACATTTAGGTGTTATGGACATCAAAATACAGCGGAATGCCTTTGGGCGACAGATCAATAGTTTCGTCGCTGACTTGGATATTGATGGCGAAATATATCCAGCAGTCTTTATTCGTGCTCCACTCATTGTTTCCATTGGATCAGGCGTGAAGGTACTCGCGCGACTTACCGATAATCAGATTGTAGCCGCTCAACAGGGGCATATGTTCGCAACCGCATTTCATCCCGAACTCACCGATGACTTGCGCTTTCATCGCCGTTTCCTTGAAATGACCTAGCCCCTTAAAGGCAAATTCAAATATAGTCGCTCAATTATAAGACCCTGGTATCCATTGCCAGGGTTTTTTATGTTTTGGAACTTTACAGCTCTAAGGAGCGTCTTTTCTGTACCAAATTACTTGTATTTTTTAGGAGTGTTTTGATGCGTAAATTGTTTCAAATTTCATTCGTACTTGTCGGGATTATTATTGTATTAACTGCGTGCGATCAACTCTTTTTTGGTACGCCTCTACTTCATTCATCGAGCAATACTGGCAGCCCAAGTGAACCTACCGTCGCGGCTTCAACCGAAGTGAACGATCTGGAAAGTTTTCTCGCCGCGCTACGCGCAGCAGGAGCCAACGTAGAAGCAGTTGGCTTGATTACCCAGCCATTCTTTCCTGTTGAGGGCCAAGCTATTCAGGTAAATGGGGCAGATGTGCAGGTATTTGAGTTTCCCACTGAGACTGACGCTAGAAGTGCAGCGTCTCAGATTTCACCGGATGGTGGCTCAGCAGGTACGACGATGATTAACTGGATGGCAACGCCACATTTTTATCAAGCAGGCAAACTCATCGTGCTGTATGTAGGTGACGACAGTAGCATTACAACACTCTTGACATCGGTACTCAATGCACAGTTTGCTGGACGATAAAATACGGGAGAGTGAGGCACACATTCATATGTGCCTCACTGTATTTAGACCGATAAAGGTGCAGCCGATGAAGTAGGCTGATTTGCAGTATCCCCGTCTAGGCGTGGTGCATCTGAAACGCGTGCATTGCGGAGGCGGAGACTGTTGCTTACAACGAAGACGGAAGAAAAAGCCATAGCCGCAGCAGCCAGCATCGGGACCAACGCTCCCGCCATTGCTACCGGGATAAGGATGATGTTGTAGACAAACGCCCAGAACAGGTTCTGGTAGATTGTCCGCATTGTAGCCCTGCTGAGACTAACAGCCCGCGCCACACCACGCAGGTCGCCGCTTACCAGCGTGACATCCGAGGCTTCCATCGCAATATCTGTGCCTGTGCCAATAGCAATACCGACATCCGCTTGCGCCAGTGCGGGCGCGTCGTTAATCCCATCACCGACCATGGCCGTGCGTTTGCCTTCCGATTGCAACTGTTTGACCGCCTCAACCTTTTGATCGGGCAGCACCTCAGCCAAGACACGCTCAATACCCACTTCGCGGGCAATCGCCTGCGCGGTTCGCTCATTGTCGCCTGTCACCATGACGACTTCCAACCCCAGCGCCCGCAGTGAGGCAACTGCCTCGCGTGAACCCTCTTTTACTGTGTCGGCGATGCCAATGAGACCACTCAGCACATCATCAATGAGCACCAGTACCACCGTCCGCGCCTTGCTTTGGAGGGTTTCGATTTGGGACTGTATCGTATTCAGTTCATAGCCCTGTTCACGTATGAAGCGTGGGCTGCCGACGAGTACGACCTTGCCATCGACCACCGCGCGAATACCGCGTCCTGACTCGGCTTCAAATGACTGCGGTTGTGTCAGTGCGAGACCACGTTCCTGCGCTGCCTTCACCACTGCCTGCCCAAGAGGATGTTCGCTGCCACGCTCGGCAACCGCCGCAAGACGCAGCAGTTCAGCCGTATCGAGGTTATTGAGCGGAACAATGTCGGTTACGCTAGGTTCGCCGCGTGTGATCGTGCCAGTTTTATCCAACGCCACGACCTGCACCCCCTTGGCATTTTCCAATGCTTCGCTGTTCTTGAACAAAATGCCCATTTCCGCACCGCGTCCGGTGCCGACCATAATAGCGGTAGGGGTTGCCAGACCCAGAGCACAAGGACAGGCGATCACCAGCACGGCGACTGCGTTGACCATCGCGGCGGTGAACCCGACCTGACCGATGACCAACCAACCCAAGAAGGTCAGTGCGGCCAATGTCAGTACCACGGGTACAAATACGCCAGAAACCTGATCGGCGATCCGCTGAATTGGTGCTTTCGACCCTTGAGCCTGTTCGACCAGGCGCACGATTTGTGCCAATGCGGTCTGAGCGCCCACTTTTTGCGCCTCGATCACCAGCCGCCCCTGTTTGTTGATCGTCGCGCCAATGACTTCGCTGCCCGTTTCTTTATTGACCGGCAGGCTTTCACCCGTCAGCATCGACTCGTCTACCGCCGAACGTCCTTCAATGACAATCCCATCTACGGGCATACGTTCACCGGGGCGCACGATAATCAGATCGCCTGCTAACACATCGTCTACGGCAACTTCAATTTCCTGACCATCGCGCAGCATCGTCGCAGTTTTGGGTGCAAGCCCCATCAATTTCTTGATCGCTTCGCTGGTGCGTCCTTTAGCGCGAGCTTCCAGCAGTTTGCCAAGTGTAATCAGCGTCAGAATGACGGCTGCCGTCTCAAAGTAGACATGATTGCCCACCGAACCGGCAAAGCCAAACACGATACCCCTCAGCACGACGAGCCTGTAGATATACGCTGCAAGTGAACCCATCGCAATCAACGTGTCCATATTGGCCGAACCGTTACGTGCCGCTTTATACGCGCCGACCATATACTGCCGTCCAACAATCACCTGCACCGGGGTTGCCAGCAGAAAGAAGACAAACGGCCACCCTGCCCACAACAGCCAATTGAGCGCCGGTGTGGGGCCTGCCATAGCACCTGATTGGATCATGCCGCTCATGTCCGTACCCGCAAAACTACTCATATAGAGGTCGCGCGCCATGCTGAGCAGGAATAACGGTATTGTGAACGCAGCGCCGATCAGCACCATGCGCCGCTGACGGTCAATTTCCGCCTGACGCGCAGTCCGTTCAGCGTCGTCTGGCACTTCAGTATTCGAGAGGTCGATAACCCCGTATCCCGCCGCCTCAATCGCTTTCACCAGATCGCCGCGCCGCACTGCGCCCGGCAGATAGCTTACTGTTGCCTTCTCAGTTGCCAGATTAACATTCACGGACAAGATACCCGGCTGCTTCTGTATCGCGCGCTCGACATTCCGCACACAGCTCGCGCAGGTCATCCCCGTAATGGGCAGTTCAATTGAGCCAGTTGCCACGCCATACCCTGCATCATTCACCCGTTGAATGATGCGATTAACATCAACCTCACTGGGATCAAATTGAACGCTCGCCCGTTCTGTGGCAAGGTTGACCGAGGCTTCGTCAACACCTTCGGTCTTTTTCAGCGCACGCTCAACGTTACGAACACAACCTGCACAGGTCATGCCAGTAATCGGCAATTCAATCTGTTGGAGATTTGTTTCTGCCATCTTGTTCTCCCAATACATTTAGCTCACATGGTAAGGATAAATCAGTGTGGACGCGAAGGTATGCGCCAAATGGCGTATAGCGAGGCGATTAGATGATTGCTACGATGACCGTTCTCGATACATCGCAGGAACTATAATCATGAAAATACTCACCCTGGTGTTTCTTGTTCTTTCATTCATTCCGATGTTGCCGATTTCAGCACAGAGTGTACCCGAAGAACCTACCGCAACTGCATCACCGGTTCGTCCTATTCCAACGACAGTCCTGGTTGAAGGACAGGTCACACTGGAACTGTATTTTGAGAGTCTCGCTCAGGGACAAGTGGGATTGGTGCATATCTATGGCACGAACCTAGCGGGTGCGCGGGCATCCTTTTTGGAGAATGTATTTGACTTTTTCCCTGTGTCAGAAGATGGGTATTATGGCCTAATCGCAGTTGGAATGGAGCAATCAGCAGGTACTCACGATCTTTCTGTTGTGGTGCAATATTTAGATGAAACAAACAGTACAATCATTACCGCTGTAGAAGTTGTTCTTGGACCTTTCATACGCCAGGAAATTACGGTGTCTGAGGAATTGGGGTATCTGATTGATCCTGAAGTTGAAAGCCACGAATTGGCGCAATTAGAGGGTATTTTTAGCATGTTTACGGCAGAACAGCTTTGGGATGAAAATGGGTTTCGATGGCCGCTTGATACCGAATTAACTTCCCCGTTTGGTGCGTTTCGGGTATTTAACCAGATTGCTGGCTCGCGTCACACAGGTTGGGACATGCGAGCGCAAACCGGTGATCCGGTAACAGCAATAGCAGCAGGCAGGATTGCTTTCGCGGGTGTCTTAGACTTGCGCGGCAACTATGTCCTGATTGATCATGGCTACGGTATCTACTCCGGTTATGCTCATCTTTCGGTAGTTCAAGTCACTCGGGGACAAGAAATTTCAGAGGGGCAAATTATTGGACAGGTAGGCAGCACTGGACGCAGCGGTGGCGCGCATTTCCATTGGGAGATGACCGTCAACGGAGAGTGGGTGGACAGTGTTGAGTTTACAGAAATGTGGATACCCCAATCCGTGTCGGAAAACGCTGACGAAAACTTTGAGTTATCAGACTGAATGGGTAAAGGATGAAATTATCACTACCTTGTACAGCAGCATGATCCTGACCAGCAGAGAATAGGATTCACCAAATCTATAACATTCTGCTCCAATATACATTGAACATCGTGCGAAAAGTACGAATAAGCTGTGTGGTGGCAAAATCTATCTCATGTGCTGTCTGAGCGAGCCTAATTCGCTGTATCTACGGCTGGCGATACCATACGCTGCTCCTGCTGCTTACGCCACCCGTACGGAGTTATGCCGTGCGGCTTGTAGACATTCAACACCTGGATCACAAGCAACACCAACCCGCCGACACCGGCATGGAGGAGTTCGCTCGGCAGCCCGCCCCGCAACGCGCCGACATCGGCACTGTCCATTTCAGCCGCTACACCTGCGAAGAAGCTCACGGTCTGCATATGCGGCAGCAAGACAACGACGGCAAGGATGTTTAACGCGAATGAGAAAAAGACCCAATAGTGCCGGAACAATCCCCATTTGGTGCCCAAGGACATGACAAGTCCGAGTAGCAGCGAGATGAGGCTCAACGGGACGATGGCGAACTGACCGATCAACTCCATCGCGATCCAGGCGGCACGCAAAGTCTGAACATCCTGGCTGGTCATCGCGGCAACGACGAGGACTAGATAAGCAACGACCGCACCGATCCAGCCGACCGAGGTAGCGATGTGCATGGTGAGTGCGAACTTACGAAGGCTGGGTGTCATCGTCATGGCTGCTGAGTTCCGTGTTCTATGGGCGGAGTGTGACCACCAGCGTCACTGGATTCTGTGACGCTGGCGGGCGGTATATGGCGACCAGGGTTGTGTTCACCACCAGCGCCGGTGAGCGTCATGACCCCAACCAGCAGAATCAGGACGATAACGATGATTCCAGACACCTTCACCCAGCGTGGTGTCTTGGGTGGTGTGCTGGTAATTGTTTCGCGGTCAGGCTCCACGCGAGGTTGCGACATGGTTCTTCCTCCCATTATGATTTGAAATGTTTCATGTACAGACTACCGCGTTTCGCGGATGAACTTCAATAATCAAAGCGCGGGATGTGTTCGCTTACGAACAGAATGAGCAAATTGTTCGGAAACCTCACCTTCGAGGCTTTCTCCATAAATGGGAGAGTGATAAAGTACACTTGAATATCTGAGGACACTTCATGGAGAAGCCTGATCGACGGGTCCAGCGGACACACGAACAGTTGCAAAAGGCGCTGATCGAACTGATCAACGAACGTGGCTATGATGCGATCACGGTTCAGGAAATCGTAGATCGCGCCAACGTCGGGCGTACCACCTTCTATGAGCACTACACCAGTAAAGACGACTTATTCACGCGCTGCCATGAAGCCATCGTCAGCGAGTTTCATCACATTCATTTACACCCGGAATCACTGTTGTTGCCTGAAGCGCCACCGTCGATGATCTCGGCATACCGGAATCTTGTTGAGGCACGGGCGCTGTTGTACCCCATCTTCCAGAGCAAGGATGGACCGCTGATCCTCCGGCGCATCCGTGACGGGAGCGCACAGGAAATCGAAGCCGCCCTGCGCGCCGTCTTTGCCGAAGCGGACAGCGCCATTCCATTGGATGTGCTGGCAAACTATCTGGCCGGAGCGCAAATTGCGCTGATGCAATGGTGGTTGGAGAAGCATCAACCCCACACGCCTGAAAACCTGGCGCAGATTTTCCACCGCTTGCAGCGTGCAGCAATCGGTGATGCGTTCGGGCTAAAGGACGATGAGTAGGTAGGCTGTAGTATGAGTAAGCCGATAAATCACGTGTAACATTCCTCGATACTTATGATATTAGAAATGTTGTCTCCAAGCCGCAAAGAATACCTTGAACAAGATAGTTGTATTTGAAAATATCCGTATGGCTTTTTGGGATAAACAATAAATCCACTGAACTCGAATAAGTTTCGGCGGCTTGACCACGAATTTTGAACGGTTTGCCGAGGCTAATGCCAACCTGCACCTCATGATGCTGATGAAGAGACGATGATAAGCCAATGCCCATATAAAAGGCTTTACCATTCCAGAGATAGAAAGTTATTTTCACATTTTTCGCCGTCGTGACTAAACAGCAAAGTTCACATAATAATCCCTGTGCGGGGCATAATGATGACATGGTAAACTATCGAACAAACCAATAATCCACCCGTTACTACCAATGTCGCTTTGTTCATCGGCAGGCGCGCTGGGATCGCATTTCCCCTGCATTTCGCGCCTTCGCGCCGTTTCTCGTTTTGTTTTCCTGCCAAAGCGATACCAACAGAAGCAGACATAGGAATGGCTGCACAAAACATGCACATAAAAATAATCTCCGATCAACGAGCTGCGACTCATATACCAAGCGAGTGTATGCTGATGAACTTTGTTGTTTAGCCCTCAAGCATTGCATCGTATCCTGCATCATTCACCGTCTCAATAATTTTCTGCTCCGTCACCTTTGTCTCATCATAAATCACATCTACCCACTGTCTAGCATAATTTGTGCTGGCGGACTGCACTCCTGTCAAATCTTCTATGACCCCGTCAACGGTCATTGCACAGGCGACGCAGTGCATACCACGAATCTGAAAGCGCTGCTTCATCATGAATTCCTCCTATAGCTTATGAAATGACAATTGCGCCGTTGTACATGCCCATGCCACAGGTAAAGTAAAGCGTTCCAGGGCGCTGCGGAGCGATTTCTACCAATACTTCCCCGGTCTCAGGCAGAAATTCTTGAATCCCAAGACTTGGAATCGCAAATGAACTCGTACAGCTATAGTTACCATTTGTTGTTAATCGCAGGCGAATCGGTTGACCACTCGCTGCTGCAAAGTAATTTGGAACATAACCTCTATCATTGGCAACAATCGTAATTTCCTGAGTTCCATCAACTAGAACAGCTTGTTCAGGTGTGCCGGAGTAACCGGAGTTAGAGGGCAATAAAGAGGCTAAGATGCGGCTCGGGGCAAGCGAAGAACCCAATAGGTTTAACCCACCATCTATGGATACTAGACTGAGAAATAGGATGAGGCAAGCTGCCACAAGAGCAAGCATTTGTCCCAGGTTGCCGCGAATTCTGGTCGCTAAGAAGCCCAGCGCAAAGAAAGTTGGCGATGTACCCAATACAAAAACAAAAAGGATTAAAGCGCCTGTAATTGCATTACCGGAACTGATCGCAAGTACCTCCATTGCCTGTGTAGTGCCACAAGGGATCAAGACTGTCATAGCCCCTAGCAGGATTGGGGTAAATGCTTCTTGGCTCTTAGCTTGATTACGTACTAACCGGGTCAGTGCTTTAGGGGGTTGGATTACGAAGTAACGAAAAATGGGATGCACATTAAACATATTTAGGGCTGTTGCCAGCATAAACAACCCGGCAACAAGCATAATGATTGCCTGCACTGCAGGTGTAATCTGGAAAGTAGCACCCAAAGCACCGAGAAGGAATCCCAGTACAGTATATGCGAAAAGTTTAGCGATCAAAAAATACAATACAGGCGCAGGATGTTTCGGTATTTGAATACCTGTAATTGTTTTTTGTTTCGATTTGCTTTGTTGAGACTGTGGTGTAACAGATACTTGTTTTGCCAAGGCCGTTGCTAATAAACCACCTTGGACAGCCAAACAGGTTAACCCACCTGTAGTCAAACCTGTCAAAAATATCACCCAAAGATTCACGGAAAATCTCCTACAATCATCGCGGAGGTTTAATCAACCATTTTATGACGTTAATCTATGACAAACCAGTAATGGTTCCGAATGAGCCATTCCTATGGTGGTGTACTATCTGCAATAACTTGGCGCAATACTGCAGCTTCTACGATTCCAAATGAACGATACATTTCCGTACCATCTGAGGCGAATAGCATGTAGCTTGGATGCCCTGGTAGGCTCAAAGTCTCAAATATCTGCTGCCCTTCAGCTCCATCTACTGCGTTTAGATATACAAACTGCACCCTGTCGCCGAACTCGTCTTCAAGCCCATTCACGATGGGCATCATTTGCGCTCAAGGCGGTCAGCCATCGGTGAAAAAGTACAAGAATGAAGGTTTGTCTTCCGAAAGTGGCAGCACAATACTCGATGTGTTGCTTCCTCCACAAGCTGAAATGAGCAAAGCCACGCTAAATAACATTCCCCCAATCAGGAATTGACTCATGTAATGATGCAGAAAGCCTGAGTTTGGCTTCAACTTACCCTACTCCCTGACGTGCGATTTGCCGCCACATCTGCCCATCATCTTCTGAAAGGAAAATATCCAGGTTTGTAGTCGCGACAGCAATGTTGTTATTGATAGGATTTACCGCAATATAGAGAATGGCATCATTTGCTGAAAGTGTGGGCAGATTAAGCGTACTGACCACGCTATCAGCTAAATTCTGTGTATATAAACGCTGGTATCCAAACAATAATCTGCTTCCATCCGGGTCAAATGCAATCGCGGATATAGGTTCGCTGTTTGATATAAGTGTAAAGGTGTTACCGTAATCGGATGAAAAATATGCCCCGCGATCAGTAGCCACTGCCACTACAGAATCCTCTATGGCGTGGGCTGCGATCTGGATAGGGCTGCTGGCAATCCCTTGAGCAAGGCTCTCATTCCAAGTCTGACCATCGTCCAGCGTGTAGTACATGCCTGCGGTAAGTTGAGAATTTGGCTCGGAATTGATAATGTAGACGGCGTGACTGTTATAGCCTGCCGCCATAGTATGCAGGTCACTTTCTCCCGAAAAAGCGAGGGTCGTTAAAGTACGCCCTTCATCCTGACTTTTTACTAAACCGAGCCTGACAGGTAAATCGGTTCGCAAATCAGGATGACCGCTGCTGTAAAAACCATCATCAACTGCCGCATAACCCATGTAATCGTGTTTCGGAACATCGGGTATAGTCCATTGATTGTTGTTATAAACGATCAGTCCGATATGAGCAGGAACGTATAGGCTGTCGCCGTCTGACGAAAACCCCAGCCCATGAATATGCGGAAATTGGACGGGTTGTGCTGCCACTTGGCTTTGAAAGGAATTCGATCTGAGCAGGTAAACTGCCACCAGCACAGTAAGTCCCACCAGAATTACGACGACACCGACAATCAAAGTGCGTGACAATCTGGCAGCCGTTGGTTGGAGTCTTTGTTGTGGAGGATTCTTTTGCGAACTCATGAGGGTTTGTCCCTGTGATCAAAATTTCTCGTCATTATTTTGTGTTCGTTTATGTATTTTAAGAAGCGTAGCGAGATTTACAGTCATACACAATACGCCATTTGGCGTGTCAGCTATCTTCGCTAATTCCAAACTCCGCTTCAATTTCTGCACGGCGTTCTGTCACACGTCGCTGACTATCGCGCTGATCGTCCGTCCACCATAGTTTGATATATTCGATAACAGCAGTGATCTCTTCGTCGGTCAATCTGCCTTCAAAACTTGGCATTGGGAAGTGATCCAGTGGATTTTGAATCCCAACACGAATAACCTCTACTAAAAGTTGATCGGGATGCTGCCAAGTATGTCCAGTGGCATTATGCGGCGGGACTGTATTCATGCCTAAACTCAAGGTGTTTTGTGCCGATGATGGTGGTTGTCCTTCACCGCCGTAACCATGACAATGAGCGCATAGGCGAATATAGACCTGCTCACCTATTTGCAAACTTGGGCTAGCAGCAATTTCGGCAATACGCTCTGGCGAGTCGGTTGGCTGGATCGGTAAAGGTGCTGGTGTTGAATTCGAGGAACAAGCACTACCAAGCAACGCAAAAAAAGTAACAAATAAAACGGCAGATAAACGCATTTGTTCTCCAAGAAATAAGAGAGAGGGCGGAATGATAATGATTTCGCCCTCTCCGAGAATTAGGCTTTCGCCAAATCCAGACCACGCATCAACTGTGCGTTGATCGAGACCACCACTGTGCTGACCGCCATAAACACAGCACCAATCGCTGGGTCAAGTGTGATACCGACAGGAGCAAGAATGCCCATCGCCAGGGGAATGGCGACAACATTATATCCTGTTGCCCAGATCAAGTTTTGGATCATCTTACGGTAGGTTGCACGGCTAAGACGGATAATCTTCACGATATCTAGCGGGTTCGAGCGCACCAGAATAATCCCGGCACTCTCAATCGCAACATCGGTTCCTGCACCAATGGCAATCCCAACATCGGCTGTCACGAGCGCAGGCGCGTCATTCACTCCGTCACCGACCATCGCAACCTTATTTCCACCTTGCTGCAACTCCCGCACCTTATCAGCTTTATGTTCGGGGAGTACCTGGGCAAAGTAAGTGTCGATTTCCAGTTCCTTCGCCACCGCACGCGCCACCGCTTCACTGTCACCCGTAAGCATTGCTACCTTCAAACCCAGGTCATGCAACTGTTTGATCGCTTGGCGGCTCTCCTCGCGGATCACATCCGCAATAGCGAATAGCGCCACAATTTCAGTCTGATTTGCCAGATAGATGACTGCCTGACCGGAATTCTCAGCTTTTTGTTTAGCAGCTTCCAGTATTAGTGGCACACTAAGCCTCTGCTGTTCAAGTAGGCGCGGCCCACCAATGTAATATGTTGTGCCGTTTACGCTTGCTTTTACGCCGCGCCCGGCCAGACTCTCAAAATTGCTTACTGGCACAGTATCAACATTTTCTGCCTGCACATATCGGCGGATAGCATCAGCAACCATGTGTTCGCTATCTCCCTCAATCCCGGCGGCGATACCCAGGGCTTCCTCCCGGCTCAGCCCATTCACGGCAAAGTCCACAACTCCCTGCTCACCCTTCGTTAACGTACCCGTTTTGTCGAAGATGATGTAGTTCAGGTCTTTCGCGGTTTCCAGCGCCATGCGCTTACGCACTAACAAGCCATTGCGGGCGGAAAGCGTAGTCGAAATCGCCACCACCAGCGGTACAGCTAAACCCAGCGCGTGAGGGCAGGCAATGACCAGTACGGTCACCGTATTACGCACCGCGTCTGAGAGACTACCGGTGAAGACCAACCAACCTATCATGGTCAAGATGCCAGCGATGATAGCGATAATCGTCAGGTAAAATGCTGCCCGCTGTGCTAATGTTTGGGCACGGGACTGGCTCTTCTGGGCATCCTCGACCAGGCGCATGATGCCGGCCAGCGCGGTATTCGCGCCGACCTTCTGAATTTCGACACGCAGCGAACCAGAAGTGTTGACCGTGCCACCAATGACCTGGTCGCCAGGACGCTTGTGGACAGGCATACTCTCCCCGGTAATCATAGCCTCATTAATGCTACTTTCACCTTCCGCCACGAGTCCATCCGATGGAACGCTTGCCCCTGGACGAATGAGGACACGATCTCCCGCCCGTAACTGGCTCGCCTCAATCGTTTCAGTTTCACCTGATGGTAAAAGGCGTTCGGCGGTGTCCGGCAACAGTTTCGCCAGTTCCCGCAGCGCACCTTGCGCCTGTCCCACGCTGCGAAGCTCAATCCAGTGTCCGAGCAGCATGACGGTGATCAGGGTCGCCAATTCCCAGAAGAAGTCCATCATTACGCCCGGCTGCATCCCCATTTCATCCGTTGGAGGGAAGAAGAAAAGGCCGAGACTGTAAAGATAGGCGGTTGTAATCGCCAGTGAGATCAGGGTCATCATCCCTGGTTGACGCAAAGCAAGTTCCTGCCGTGCCATTCCTAAAAATGGCAGCCCGCCATAGAAAAAGATGATGCTGCCGAGAACAGGCGCGATGAACTCACTGCCGGGAAAGGTCGGCATTGAGAAGCTGAACCAATTCTGAATCATGGGCGAGTACAGCAGCACAATCAGGGTCAGCGGCAGCGAAACAAAGAAGCGGTTCCGCATCATGTTCGTGTGACCTTCGTGCATCACACCATGCCCGGCATGAGCCTCGTGAGAACCATGACCACCATGTATGTTGTCTGGTTCTAGTATCTCATTTGCCCGATAATCCTTGCTGTGGGCTGCATGATTCGCAGCGTCTTCAACTGGCGACTCATGTCCTACGTGAGCAGTATGGTCCATTGTGGGTTGTACATGATGATCAGCCTGATGCTGATGATCGCCTTGATGGTCGGCAGTAGCTTTATTCGGTTTCAGTGGAGAAGTATTCATTTTACTCTCCCTTCCTTTCATAACCGTCTGTTTCTTATCCTGTATGATAGCCCTCCAGATTAAGATTGATATGCGTCATTTAGCCTGTTTATGACACACCAAAGATGTCTATCATGCTTTACCCTCCAGCTTCAGCTTCGGTAGCTTGCTGTTGACGAGTACGTTGTTCATCGTTCCACAACGTTTTGATATAAGCCAGCACTGCCAAAATTTCATCTTCAGAGAGTTGATCTCCGAAAGCAGGCATAGGATAGAAATTTACGGGGTCGGTCAGGCTGATTCCCCCTTCACGGGTATAGCGAATGAGCATCTCATCTCCGTGATGCCAGGTATGACCATTGCCATTGTGAGGTGGAGCACCGACACGTCCAGTAGCGTCGGGCTGATTTGGCGCAGCAGGAAACTGACCCTCACCATTCGGCCCATGGCAGGAAGCGCAGGACTGAGCATAGATTTGCTGACCCTGTGCGATTTGTTCGGTGTCATAAGTGACCCCACTCACGATGATCTCTGCTGGCTGACTGCCACAACCGACCAATACCAAACTAAACAATCCAAGTAACCCGATCCAACGCAATCTCATCATATTCTCACTCCATCATGGCATTCATGCTGTCGTGATGCTGTAAGTGATCCGCTTCTGTTGCTAAGTGACAATCTATCGTTCATTCCAAATCGTTTTGATATAGGCGAGAATCAAAGAAATTTGCTCGTCGGGTAATTGATCGCCAAAGGCTGGCATCGGGTAGTAAAGTTCAGGATTACGTAAACTCACACCACCTTCGCGCACGTATCGGATCAGCCAATCGTCTGGATGATGCGATGTATGACCGTTCCCGTTATGTGGCGGCGCGCCGAATCGTCCTGTTTGGTCTGGCAAAAGCGGCGCAGCAGGAAACTGTCCCTCACCATTCGCCCCGTGACAGGACGCACAATATTGTGCGTAGAGCTGCTGCCCTTGAGCGATTTGCTCGGTATCGAATGAGACACCGCTTACACTGACTGACCCGGACTGGCTGCTGCACCCGACCAACACGAAGCCGAAAAGTCCGATCAGCCCTAACCAAGCAATTTTCATTCTATCGTCTCGGCGTTCAATAGCTCTCGTCCGCTGTTCTGCCACGCATTCATGCCTCCTGGCACATCATAAAGGTTGGTATAACCGAGTTCGATCAACGCCCGACTCGCTTCCTCACTCATTCTTCCGCTGCGGCAATATAGAATGATCGGTGCATTTTTGTCAGTCAGTGCGCTGCTCAGAGCTGCAATATCATTGTAGGCAATGCTCATATCGGTTTCCGCTACTTCGCCTTCGTAGGGGATATGCACATTGACAATCGTATACTCGTCAGACTCCTCAGCAACGATGTTGGCAAATTCATCAATGGTCAGGATTTGATACGCGCCAGTTGATGTAGTCGTAACTGCTCGGTCATCTGCCATTTCAGAAATAGATGTACTTGATGAACTGCAAGCTGTCAGAGCAGTTGCCAGCACAATCGTGATGAGAACTAATGTTGTGTAGCGAAGATGTTGCTTCACTAAATCTCGCCCTTTTAAGCTAAAACGAAAATTTATTACTGCTGTACTGCTCGCGCTACAAACTCAAATTCTAGTGTGA
The DNA here is from genome assembly GCA_964447795.1 of uncultured Anaerolineaceae bacterium. GTDB lineage: Bacteria > Chloroflexota > Anaerolineae > Aggregatilineales > Phototrophicaceae > CFX2. The sequence continues at coordinate 39,089 of CAYUTY010000016.1, read as the reverse complement.
CTGACTCAGCAACCCCATGATAATCAAACATATTCTCGACATCATTCAAGATGCCAAATTCACTCCTATTTACAACTGTACGCCCTAGCCCCCGCAGTTCATCAGCACTCATGATTGTGAGCGATACATCGAACGTTACAGTGCGTGTGGTTCCGCGTAATGTCAGATCGCCAGTGACCTCGATGTCAACTTCCTGACCGATTTGCACCAGTTCAGGTAATCCACTTATCGAGGTAGGTATAAAATCGGAAAATTCATAAGCTTCCTGGGCTGAAAGCAAGACACAGCAGCGGATAGAGCGATCCCGATCAGGGTCATCTGTTTGCAGCGTGCGTAGATTGATTCGAATTAACCCTATGCGAGAATTTGATGGATTATTGAAATCAACAATTATGTCGCCTGCGACTTGATTAGTTCTTCCTACTGCTATCCCAATTGGTACTGTTTCGCTAACAGAAAAACGCGCTTCAGATTCTTCGGAAACGATACGGAAAAGCTGAGAGGACAAAGGTGTAGGAATTACCGAAACTTCCGTTACTGCCACCCCAGCAACGAGCGTTGGCATCATTGTAGGAGAATTAGGGGTAAACACTCCCGAAGACGCTGAAGGTGTACTGAGCATTTCAAGCGATAGCGTAGGAGCGCTGATAGGGGCGCTTGGAGCCGCTGTTCCTCCAGTAAAGAGAATGAAAAGGAATATGCTAGTAATACCGCCAATCACTGCCCCAATGCCCAACATCACTATACCAAACAAAACAACTCTCCAACTATTATTTCTCACACTTACATTGGAGGGGTATCGAGAATATCCCACGCCTGTTTTCCTCGCTAATTCTTGGTCTCAGGTTTCGAGCTTAGAAGAATAGCAAAATTGCCCAGTTAAGGTCATACGCCATTTGGCGGGTTTTGTAACACGCAAAAACAGGCAATTTGGCGGGTTAAGCACACGCTCAGTTGGTTATACAATTCGAGTTCTAAGCTGAGGAGTGTAAAGCAAACTTGGATACACCAATCGGAGCAAAACCTAATCTGGACAGGAAAAGAGCCGTACTGCTTGTGCAAATCACTCACTGGCTTACAACGCATTGGTTAGCGGCATTCCTTATGGTATTTGGGATTTACAATTTCCTACCGTTTGTGGCTCCAATCGCTATGCGCTTAGGCTATACTGCTGTGGGTGGCGTGATCTATAACGTTTACTCAACGCAATGTCATCAGATGGCGCAGCGCTCGTTTTTCCTTTTTGGTACAAAGCCGATGTACGACTTGGATAAACTTCCCCTGACTCTAACAGGCAATATCCCGAACGACACATTAGCCCTCCGAGATTTTCGTGGGGACGATGTGCTAGGGTGGAAAGTCGCTTGGTCTGATCGAATGGTTTATATGTATGGAAGTCTATGGGTTGCTACCGCAGTTTATTGGTTGATTTCCCAGCGGCGTTTTGTGAAACCATCTCGACTATGGGTGTTCGTTTTGCTTTTGACCCCTCTTGCTTTTGATGGCATCACGCACCTGTTGAGTGATATGAACGGTTTGATGTCCGGTTTCCGCTACAATAACGCTTGGCTGGCCGTGTTGACGAGCAATGCTTTTCCAGCAAATTTCTACTTAGGTGATGCAATAGGGTCATTTAACTCTCTGATAGGACTTATGTCTGGTGTCTTTTTCGGGATCGGGATAACGGGGCTAGTAATTCCTTTCGCAGACCGCGAAATGAAACGTACATCAGCGACTCTTTCACACAAGCTGAACCGACACTACTCCCGCGGTCTATCGCTGTTGCAAGAAAATATTTCGTCCAATCTAACCTAACCGGAGTTAACATCATGTCACAACCCTTACTTGAAAAATCAGGAGGAGGAAGGAATGTAAAAGCAGGATGGGTACTCGCAGTTGTCTTTGCCTTGCTAATCATCTGGATGATTTTCACCGCATCGCAAAGCTCCATTGTTGAGTCGAATTCTGGGTCAATGTCAGGCATGGATCAAGATACGAGCGAAATGTCCTCCACGCAAATGCCCGACAGTATGCCCGGTATGAATCATTAATCGTAAGTCACGCGAAATGTATACACAGGAGATACTCATGAAGAAGTTGTGGATTGTACTTAGCCTCGTAATGCTGGCATTTACCGTTATTGCTGCACCTGTGACACTCGCAGATGCGCCGATAGAAGGACGTGCCGGACGTGCCGAAGTGCGTTTCCTCGAAGGCATGATTGACCATCACCAGATGGCGCTGGATATGGCGAATGATTGTCTGGCAAAAGCAACTACAGAAACCGTCACAGTCACCTGTCAGAACATCATTGATGCCCAAACCGCCGAAATTACCCAGATGCAAGGTTGGCTGTTGGACTGGTACAACATTGATTACAAGCCTCATGCTATGGCAGATATGATGGAAATGATGGGCGATGACGCTATGGGCGGTATGGATCACAATGGAATGGAAGGTTCGCCAGTTACCGATCCAGCCATGATGATGGGTATGATGGCTGGACTCAATCGTTTGGAAGGTGTGGAATACGAGATTGCATGGACAGAGTCGATGATCGACCACCATGACGATGCAATTCATATGTCTGAACGCCTGCTGGAGCGTATCCCCGAAGGCGAAGGTCACGCTGAATTGCGTGAACTAGCTGGTCAGATCATTGCGGATCAAAGCGCTGAAATTGATATGATGGAACAATTTATTTTGGATTTTGCATCGTAATTTAGATGCTGCCAAGTTGGAACGAGTGGTCTAGAGGGCGGGAAGAATTTCCCGTCCTCTTTCAATTATATGAAGAATGTACTTTCAAACTGAAATGTTTTTATACTTAAATCAACGGATGGCCCAAAATCGTTTGTAAACAATGATGTAGTAAGGATAAGTCAATGCCCCCAGTTCGTGTGATACTGGCTGATGATCATGCTGTTGTTCGCAAAGGCATTCATGATTTTCTCTTAGAAGACAGTGACATAGAGGTTATTGCCCAAGCAGGAGATGGACTGAAGGTCAAAGAGCTAATCCTCGAACTGCTGCCAGATGTTGCCATATTGGATGTGCGAATGCCCCATGCCACTGGTATTGAAGTTACGCGCTGGATACGAGAGCAAGCGTTACCTGTGCGTGTAATAATATTGACTGCGTATGATGATGACCCTTTTATCATGGCAGCTTTACAAGCAGGCGCAAATGGTTATGTTCTTAAAAACGCAGAGGCTGAAGAGATTACTGCTGCGGTACATGCAGTTTATCGTGGTGAACCTGCTCTCGCGCCTAATGTGGCACAAAAATTAATTGCACATATGGCGGGAAGCACTCATGAAACAGTTCAAACTACAGAGCCAATCACGGATCGGGAACGTGAAGTTCTTCAACTTGTCGCATCGGGATTGACGAATCGGGGCATAGGGCTGAAGCTCTCCATCAGTGATCGCACAGTACAAGGACACCTCGCCAGCATTTATGCCAAGCTGCAAGTGAATAGTCGAACAGAAGCGGTTACTAAAGCCTTAAACATGGCGTTGATTCACTTGCCGGAGAAACAAGATTGAAATTCCCTACATTTTCATTCAGTTTGCACGGCTTACGTGCCCAAGTCTTGCTCTGGACGGTCTTGCCGCTTACGATACTCCTGATTATTTTTGCGTTTAGTGGTGTCAGCAGCCACCAGAGTTCAATGCGTGCGCTTGCTGTAGAGGAGAATTCGCGGCTAATTGGCGCACTTGCGCGACTCATTGCATCGCAGAGAGAAAACTATGCCTGGCGGAATGACATTCCAGTTGAACAAGTTCAGGCAAATGACTTGGACTTGAATACACTGCTGGCGGTTGAACATCCTCAGGCCGTTGGAACTGTCGCACTGCTTGATTACGATGGAAGTATACTTTTCAGTCGGGGAAATTTACCGCCTAACAACGCAATCATGGACTGGCTTGGTGTCTCAGAAGTATTGGCAGGGGAAAGTGACGTACTTTTTACTTCGGATACAATGCATGGTGATGTCATCGCTTATGCGCCTGTACCAAACACCCGATGGTCATTGATTATCCGCGAAGCCTGGCACTCTTTGACTGACCCTCTCATTCGGATTGAACAGGTTATGCCTTTTGTTTTATTTACCGCGACTGCAATTTCTTTGCTCACCTTATTTTTTGGGCTTCGCTATGTTGTACAACCTTTACAAGAATTGGGATCCCGAGCAAATCTAATTGGACAGGGACAGTTTGATGTAGTGACAAAACCTGTTGGTGGCGTTCGGGAAATTGAGGATTTGCGCGTTACTTTAAATAATATGGCAGGACAGTTGCAAAGCTATCAAGCATCTCTGCATGATTATTTGAGGGCAATCACCCAAGCGCAAGAAGAAGAGCGTGCGCGGCTCGGACGTGAACTTCACGATGAAACCGTCCAGACGTTAATTGCGCTGGGTCACAAAGCCCAGATGGTACAGCGTAATTTTGACCGTACTTCTCCTCAAACCGGTGAACACATCGGTCAATTACGGCAGATGATAGCTCAATCTATTGAGGAAGTCCGGCGTTTCAGTCGAGCGCTTCACCCGCATTATCTGGAGGAGCTGGGTTTGGTAATCGCCCTCGAAACACTGGCACGGGAAGTAGGTGCCCAGTTCTCAGTTTCGGGTTCACGTTGCACTGTTGATCCTGAAAAAGAATTAACGCTTTACCGCATCGGCCAAGAAGCCTTGAACAATGCGCATCGTCATGCACAAGCGGAAAACATCACAGTTGAACTTCAGTTTGATAAGAAGACGATTCGCTTACAGGTGTGTGATAATGGGAAGGGATTTGAAGTTCCATCTTATCTCACCGATTTAACTCGCACCGGACATTTTGGGTTAGTCGGGATGCGCGAACGATCTCAGCTTATAGGTGGTGAGTTAAAAATTGTCTCACTCAAGGGAAAAGGTACGACGATTACATTCTCGATTCCGCACATTCAGTAATTATTCTGAAGAGTTCTGAATCAGTGGCTATCTGTTTTGCATTCAAGTAAATCTCGCCACCACTGTATTGATATAATGTAACACTCTTCACTGAGGCCGATACTTATTATAGATGACGTTTCGCTTAAGGTTTTGAAAAATCCAAAATTTCCTCTCGCTCATCCATAGTATCATCCTCGTCGAAAAATATGAAATCATCGTTCTTCCGTTTGGAGTGATTTTCTGACTTAGCTTGCTGGAGTATCAGTGTAAGCGTGAAAATCACTACTATGAATAGACCGAGTAACATGATTAATCCCATTCCTGACATCATGAGTTGTCTCCTTGCTTCTCAAGTAGGGAAGGGAAATTTCCCTTCCCTGCCATACGCATCGAAAAAGCACTACTCTATCACGTTGATAACTAGTGCCAGCCCCCCCGGTTCTACACCATCGTTCGTGACATGGTGCAGAATGTGACAGTGGAACAACCAGGTTCCTGTTTCTGTCGCTACGAATTCGATGTCATAGCGTTCACCAGGAGCCACACTGAGGGTATCGCGCGTCTGGCGCGCCGCTTCGGGAACTGGATACCCGTCTATGGCGACTACATCAAATGGCATACCATGTAAGTGCATTGGATGAATGAACTGTCCGATTCCAATCAACCGAAGGCGAACAGTTTGACCGCGCTGAACCGTAATCGTCTCCGTTGACGGAAAAGCATGTCCGTTAATTGTGAAGTAGTTTGGTTCAGCCCCGCTCATGGGCATGGCAGGATAAGTTTGCCCATCGATCACGCGCCACTCAGACAACATCAGCGTGACATCGACATCGGGCGCAGGCGATTGCGGCTGCACAGGGTCTATAATGAACGGCGCATACAAGCCTACTCCCACCTGAACATCACCGTCGAAGTGGGAATGATACATGAATGTCCCGGCGGGACGCGCTTCAAATTCGTAGGTAAAGGTTTCACCAGGCTGGGTCGCTTCCTGAGTTACACCCGGTACTCCATCCATGGCATTGGGGACAGTGATTCCATGCCAGTGAATGGTGGTTGCCTCTGGCAGGTTATTGGTGAAGTTGATGCGAACACGATCTCCTTCGGTCACGCGGATCATGGGACCCGGCACTGTACCGTTGTATGTCCACGCCGTCACCGCTACATCATCTAAGATGTTCCAAATTACCGGCTCTGCGGTGAGATCGAAGACCTTCACGCCATCTTCCAACCGATATTCAAGGGGTTGCCCGCCGATGCTCTCCGTCGCGGGTGGCACTCCCACACTGCTGATGGGTTCCATGGAATGACCGCCGCCCATGTCCATGCCCTCCATTGGGGCAGGTGTCGCTGTGTCGTCCATCATGCCCATGCCCGGCATCATTTCACCCGACATCATCATGTCCATCATGCCTTGCATTTGTTCCATCTGGGTACACATCTCGTCGGACATTTCCATGCCCATCATCGTATCCATCATATCGCTCATCTGCTGCATCATCGACATCATATCCATGCCGCTCATTTGTCCCATATCCATCGCGGAATCGGGAGTGGTATCGGGCAGCGGAGTGGGTGTAGCTTCTGTCTCTGGATGGTGCGCTGCATGTTCGTCATCGGTGGGTTCGGCACTGTCTGCGTGCGTTGCAAGCGCAATCTCAGGCGCTGGCGCGGGGGATGCTGGAAGCGGCGAGAAGCTAATCCCATTAGGACCTGAGCCGGTGGGAACACTCGCAATAACTTGTTGGTTGGCTAAATCCAGGACAGATACGCTGTTTTCATAGATGTTGGAGATGTAGGCATACTGCCCGGAGGGTTCGATGACCACTCCGTGCGCGCCGTTACCCGTTTCGATGGTGTTGACCACTGCAAATGTGGTGATATCTATAACCGATACAGTTGTGCTGGGATTGTCTTCTGTCCCTTGATTGGCGACGAGCAGAGTGCTGTTATCCGGGGTCACAAACACTTGAATAGGTCCAACACCCACCTCGATAGTGTCCACCAATGTTTGTGTTGCGACATCCACCTTGGCAATTGCGTTTTCGGCGTTCAGCGAGACATAGACCACTTCACCATCGGGCGAAAAAGCGACTTGTACCGGGCGCTGCCCGACCTCAATATCGGCAACCGTGATGTTAGTGGCACTATCAATTACGCTCAGCGTGGTGCCATTGGTATTCGCTACGTAAATCCAGCGTCCATCTGGGCTGGGGCGCAAGCCGTGCGGATATTCTCCCACTGGGATCGTCGCCACTGCTGTCAGAGTAGCATCATCTATTGCGGTAACGGTGTTGTCCTCGCTGTTCGTCACGTAGGCTGTACTGCCATCTGGAGTCAGGATGACATGGGCAGGATGTTCCCCTGTGGGCACAGTACCGATCAGCTCATAAGTCTGAGCATCGATCACCACGGCAGTGGAGTCGTGTCCACTTACAGCCCATACCCTTGCACCGTCAGGCGAAACCTGAAGATTGTGCGGACCTTCAATACCGGTGAGGGTCGTAATCAGCTCGTTAGTGCTGGCATCAATGACAGTGATGCTGTTGCCGAATTCATCGGCAACCCAGACTGTCCCCTGAATTGGATTATCTTGAGCTGAAACAGAGCGAACACCAATAAAGGGAGACCCTCTGGAAGAGAGGCTGAAGACGACACTTAAGAAAATTAATACATATACACCCCAACGGGGTCTTTTACTGCTAGTCACGGTTTTAGCTCCTTATAGGCGATTCACGGGCGTAAATAGCACTACGCTCATGATAATCATTAGTTTGTCTTACTTAAGGATAGGTTCGATTGAGTGAGCTAAACATGCGCTCTTTGACGCCTGAGTAGTAGGCAATTTGGCGGGGTTAAAGCGGTGAAACGCTTTAATGAGTACCCATTTTTGAGGCTTGCGCCTGAGGTATAAATGGTAAATGTCAAACAGTTAGAGTATTTACATCCCTAAACGAACATTCCAGCCAGAAGCTGGAATGTAAACGTAGCAGCTTTTTCACATCCATCCAATTACGGATCAATGATCGTGATTCTGTCCGAGGTCATTTGAGTGATCGTCGTCTGGATGACCGTAATAATGCGGGTCATCGTCAAACTTATCGATACACTCTTGAGAACAGAAGTAAAAAGTCTCCCCAGCGTGTTCGCGTGTGGCAACCGCCGAATTTGGGTCAATCAACATGCCGCAGACGGGATCTCGTACCATGATTCAAACCTTTCAGAGCATACAAGATTCATTATAGGAGGTATACAGTTCTTCCTAGAATATTCTTCATTGGCAATGGTGTGTACCGCCAAATGGCTTGTTTGTGGTGTGTTTGTTAAGGTTGCGCGTGGGTTTGTGGAATTTATTTCTTCTTTATCAGTTCTCATTAAACCCAATTTGCTGATTAAGCCAAGATTATAAAAGATCAGAGATTTTATATTCAGTATCGACTCGAATTGTGACCAAGTCACACTTCATGATAAGGTGCAAAATCACCAGATTTGCGATAACGACCATCAATACATTGATATGCACTTATAGTAATATATTTCGTCACACCGTCGACTGAAACGTTGAGCAATCTGTATAATGACTTTATCCCCAAGAAAGCACCCCTCTGTAATGGGAAAACAAGTCAATGCCTGGATATCCTGTAGGCATTTCCGTATTCATTGGCATATTCCTTAGTGAACGTGTCCCTTTGTATGGTCAGATCTACTTTCGCTTGGATTTTGAGGACTATCAGATTGACTTTTGCGCTGGGATTGCGGCGAATGACCGGCATGGTCGCCATGCATAAACAGATGCAGCAGCGGGCAGAGCAGCAGCAAGCCATAGGCTAATGCGCCAAAGATATGGGCAGTGTGTTCGGTAATTAGGTAGAAACCAGCTATCACGAGAAAGATCAAGAAAATCTGCCTCGATGTCAACTGGAGCCATTGTGCCTGTTTAAATTCATTGTCATTCATTATATCAATCCTGTTCTCACAGATCGGACAATCATTAATGAACATGGTAACGGGGTTTTCCACGATTCCACTTAAGGTGAACAACGATGGCTACAACTATTAGGAGATAGGGTAACGCTTTTTCGATGTCATCTGATTGGATAAAAACAATCAGAAAAGTGCTTACGCTAATCAATACCAATAGAGCAATCTTAAGGTGAGATCGAAACCAACCGATTAATGAGATCCCTTGTAGCCTTATCATCTCAAGTCATCCCTCACCAATTCCATACTCACTACTCAACGATCAGCTTGCCGCGCAGCATTCCCATCTGGCACTGGAACTCAAACTCACCAGCTTTGTCCGGCATCAGTTCCACTGAAACGGTTTCGCCTTCGGGCAAATGGGCGCTTTTATTAAAATCCGGGAACAGTACCATCTCCGAGCAGGAAGCGGACTCGGCACGCACAAAGTTCAAGCGGACAGGCTTGCCGCGCTCAACAACGATGACATCCGGGGTGTAACCACCCTTTACCAGCACCATCGCTTCCTGGTAGCCGCCGGTTGTGATGGCGGCTTTCACGCCCGGTCTTTTGACGAGCCAGAAGAACCAGATGATGAAGGCGATAGCACCGAGACCAAGCAGGGTTACGAGAATTTTGTCGGGGGTCATGAGATTGTCTCCTTATTATTCAGTACCGGCTTGCAAGCGAATGATTGGTATTCACCTGCAAGCCATCGGTCAATAGACTAACTAGTGGGCTTCCATCTTTTCAGACGATTCGCATTACTGATCACCGTCACACTGCTGAAGGACATCGCCAGTGCGGCCAACATCGGCGAGAGTAGAATGCCTAGAAACGGGTAGAGCACACAGAGCGCAATGGGTATACCAGCCGTATTGTAGATGAGCGCGCCGCAGAGGATTTGGTAGACGTTCTGCATGGTCGCTCGGCTGATCTGGATGGCGGTCACAACACCCATCAGACTACCCTTAATCAAAGTGATATCGGAGGCTTCGATAGCAACATCAGTGCCAGTACCAATCGCCATACCAATATCTGCCTGCGCCAGTGCTGGTGCGTCGTTAATCCCATCACCTACCATCGCCACTTTCTTGCCTTCCAACTGTAACTTCTGCACGTTGAAGGCTTTGTCCTGTGGGAGTACCTCGGCGAGTACACGATCTACTCCTACTTGGCGCGCGATGGCGTTGGCGGCACGCTGGTTGTCGCCGGTAATCATGACGACTTCCAGACCCATCTTCTTCATTGCTGCAATCGCCGTTTTGGAGTCCTCTTTAACTGTGTCAGCTACGGCGACAATTCCAGCGAATTTGCCGTCAATAGCAATGTACATCGGGGTTTTCCCATCGTTAGCGAGTGCGTTTGATTTTTCCTCAAAGTCTCCTATACCGATACCTTCCCGCTCCATGAGCTTCAAGTTGCCTATGAGGATCTGATGCCCCTCTATCCTTGCAAAAACGCCGTGACCTGGAACCGAATCAAAGTCTTGGACATCACTCAAGGGCAGTTCGCGGGCTTGTGCGCCCTCTACGATGGCGAGTGCCAGCGGATGTTCAGATGACTTTTCCACTGAGGCAGCCAGGCGCAGTATTTCTAGTTCATCGCCATCATTTGCCACCAGCACATCGGTCAGGGCAGGTTTGCCATGTGTGATGGTCCCAGTCTTGTCGAGGATGACCGTGTTGAGCCTTTCGGCAGTTTGCAGTGCATCGCCAGAGCGGATCAAAATCCCGTTCTGGGCACCCAACCCGATTCCAGTCGTCAGGCTCATTGGGGTTGCCATGCCTAATGCGCATGGGCAAGCAATTATAAGGGTGGTCACTGCCACGATTAGTGCATAGGCGAAGGATGGGGTAGGGCCGAAGTTGTACCAGGCGACGAAGCCAAGGATCGCCAGGATCATCACCGCCGGGGTGAAGTAGCCAGACACCCGATCTACAATCCTTTGAATGGGAACTTTGCTTCCCTGAGCATCCTGCACTAGCCGGACGATACTCGCCAGCGCAGTGTCCTTACCGACTTTAGTCGCTTGGAACTTGAACGCTCCAGTTTTGTTGATCGTTGCACCAATCACTTCGTCGCCCACTTTTTTCGAGACGGGCAGCGACTCGCCCGTAATCATCGACTCGTCTACGGCAGACTGTCCCTCGATAACCTCACCATCGACCGGGATTTTCTCCCCTGGACGAACAATAACGATGTCCTCAACGACGACTTCCTCAACAGGGATGTCGCTTTCACGTCCGTCACGCAGCACACGCGCAGTTTTCGCTTGCAAACCAATCAATTTTTTGATCGCTTCCGAAGTGCGCCCTTTGGCTTTGATCTCCATCGCCAGCCCAAGTACGACCAATGCCGTCACGACCACTGTCACATCGTAGTACACCTCCGTGAATTCATCCGAAGGGAAAATTTGTGGAAACAATAGTGCGATTGTCGAGTAAATCCAGGCGGTACCGGTACCGAGTGCGATCAGTGTATGCATATTTGCAGAGCGATGTTTGAGTCCTTGCCACATCCCTACAAAAAACTGATTGCCGGAATAAATGAGTACAGCTAAACTCGTAACAGCCATCACGTACCACAGCGAGCGCAGATTATCGCTTCCGTGTGGAAACCAATCGCGCAAAACGGGGAATAGCGATGGAAAGGACAGAATCATAGTGGGGACGCCTATTGCTGCCCCAAACCACCACTTTCGCATGAGCGAACGGTATTCTTTTTCCATCGTCTGTGCATCTTTGTCCATTTCGGACTCGGAGGCTTCCGCTGCGCGGGTGGCCCGATAAGGTCCGACTGTTTCGACCGCCTGGGTCAGCAGGCTCAAATCGCCGATAGCAGAGGCATAATCGACCTTTACCTCTTCAGTAGCGGCGTTCATTGTCGCATCAAATACCCCCGGCACTGCTTTGACGGCATCTTCGATACGGGCAACGCATTCCGCGCAGTATAGACCCGACACTTTGAGCCGCAGCATCTGAACGCCAGGCGTAAAGCCTGCGCCGCGCACCACTTCGAGCAAGTCAGACACCTTTGAGCGCGTAGGATCATAATCCACAAAGATGCGGTTGTCGCTGACATTTACAACTGCTTTGCTCACACCTGGCACGATCACAATTGCCTTCTCTAATGATGTAATACTAGAATTTTGCAAACCGACGACAGAGAATTCAACGTGCGTGGTCACCGCAGGGTTTTGGATGTGTCCATTGCCGTTTGAGCTATTATGTTGGCTTGTCTGAGGCGCAACATAGGTATAGTGATGCGGATCTGCATCGAACTTATCCACGCACTGCTGAGAGCAGAAATAGAATGTTTGGTTCATGTGTTCGCGGCTGGCAAAAGCTGATCGGGGATCAATCTCCATGCCGCAGATGGGGTCTCGTGCCATTGGACAAGCTCCTTTTGACCTTTTAGCTCATCCTACTCCTGCTTGTGTTTGACCTGTAGCGCCGTTTCAACCGTTTTGAACCCCGCTAAATGGCTTGATTGATATATGTTCAATTATTTTGGTGACTTACATCTAGTCAATCCGTGACTTGTGACAGGCTCATTCCGTGATGTTGCACCATATACTTCTTC
>CAYUTY010000016.1:0-26592 GCA_964447795.1 uncultured Anaerolineaceae bacterium | reverse complement strand
AGTCCAGGCATTCAATGAATGCGAAACGAGTATAAAGAGGAGTCATGAAAACATGTCGCTAATTCGAGTGATTCTGGCGGATGACCATGCCGTATGCCGTCAAGGAATCCATAGTTTCCTTGAGGATTTTGATGACATTGTAGTATTAGGTGAAGCAGCAGATGGTGAAACCGCGAAGCAGCTCATTATGACCCATCAACCGGATGTCGCAATCCTGGACGTGCGGATGCCCCGTTTGACCGGTATAGAGGTCACTCGTTGGATACGTGAGCAGTCCTTGTCGGTCGGGGTTCTCATGGTATCAGCTTTCGATGATGATCCTTTCGTAAAGGCAAGTCTCCAAGCGGGCGCGAATGGTTTTTTTTTGATAGATGCCGACGCCGACCATTTGGCAGCGGCTGTGCGCCTTATCTATAAAGGGCAAGTTGCTTTAGGGCCAGCTATTGCGCAGAAACTCATGGCACAGTATGCGGGTGGCACTCGAATGGCAGCGTTGGTTGATGACTTGACAGAACGCGAGTGCAAGGTTTTGCGGCTTGCAGCAGTTGGATTGACCAATCGCGGGATTGGTTTGCAGTTGGAGATCAGTGATCGCACCGTTCAGGGGCATCTTGCAACCACCTATGAGAAATTGCAGGTGAACAGCCGAACTGAAGCGGTCACCAAAGCGATCCAACTCGGCCTCATTGAATTGCCAGCAGTTAGCACCTAAAGTGTTCCCTTTAGGTGCTAACTATCTGATGAAGTAATCCACTTTTATGATTTTGTCTGTGTTTTGGCTCTTTAGCATCCCTAAACCGTTGCCAGAATCAGCAGCCCCATTACTACCACCCCGCCGCCAAGTACTAATCGTACCCATTCCTTATGATGCAAATTCCAGTGCGCGATGCGATTTAGGGTTGGGCGTGAAGCTGCTACAAGTAGTACACTCACCAATGGCAATATAAAAACGATACTGTAGAGGACGAGATAGAGATAGCCAAGTAGCGCCGTTGACTGCAAAGCCAATAGGCTCAACACTGCAAGATAGACCGCGCCACTGCATGGTACTGTGCAGAGTCCAATTAAGAAACCGCCAAGAATTAGCGCGGGAACGGTCACCTTTTTACCCATCTCCCTGGCGAGTGTACCAAGCTGCGCTGGAGCCTGTAAACGCCAGCCTATTTCTGGAATGAAATAGTCTTTTAGCATCCATAGACCGAGCAACACGGCGATTAGTGCAGAGATTCGCGCTGGCAAGTGCTGCTGTGTGAAAAAACTGAGCGAATTCAGCAAACCAACCCCTAGCGCAAGGTAGGTGAGAAAAACAGCGGCGATGTAGATGCCACCTGTACCGATGAGCCGAGCGCGTAATGGGGTGATATTTTGTTCCCCAATTTTCAAGGTTGTGGTTAACGTCGTGATGAATAAGAGTAATACTGTGAATGCACATGGATTAATGCCATCAACCAGACCTGCAATAATTACTGTAGGCAGTGTAATCTGTGGTAGATACATCTGCATAGAAGTATCAGGCGCGTTTGGATGCCACCATCCTGCAAACGCGATAGCGCCAAAGGCTACTATCGTCAGCAAAGATAATATCGTAATGTCGCGGGGACGTATAGTCATGCCTCATGCCTCCACAATCAGTGTACCCTGCATACTGGGGTTCGCGCGGCCACCACAGCAGATGTCACAATAAAAGGTGTACGTACCAGGTTGGTCAGGCGTAAAGGTCAATGACTCGCTTCCAAGTGCGGGCGCGACGATATTCAGACCAAGTTCATCCACTGCCCATTGATGTTGACCGCCCCCATCAGTGTGGTATTGATTGTCCAGACTCGTTAAGCGGACAGTCACTTCTTCTCCTGCGCGAACGTGAATCACATTCGAACTAAAACCACTCATTGTGGCGCTAATGTCAATTGTATTGAGTGCAGCGATAGGTAGTCTGGGGACAAGGCCGGCAATAAGCAAGTATCCTGCTGCGCCGACAACTATCAGCACAATAGCAGAAAAGGCGATGACTCGCACTGAATTGTGTCTGCGATGAGGGATTGCTTGAGTTTTATGTGAATAGCATTTCATTTTTGTTAGCCTTTCTTAACTATATACTCTCCTTTCATCAGAGTACTTCGATGTCGCTTAACACAGAAGCGCTATGTTGCTCTCACCAACCCCGCCAAATAGCCTACTTGCTTAAAACTTTCATGCTCTTTAATCAACAGCTTGACTCATTGCTTTTTCTACCCAAACCAAAGTTGTTTTTCCTCTCACCAATCGTGTTTGAATACATTTTCAATAACTTGCTCGGGCGTCAATGCTTCTTGGCTTTCAGTAAAGTAGGCAAAAGTGCCTGCCTGATGATGAGCGTTCGGCGCGTGTTTTCCCCATCGGTTCAACATACACTGTAGTAAAGATAAAAGTTCGCTCAGCGAGAAGCAGGAGTGAAAGACCATGCAAGCGATTAAGCGTCTTTTCCCCGGAATTAATACGATGGGGCTGACTCTGACCATGTGGCTCTGTACACTGCCCCTAATCGGTTTTGTCATTGCACCACTGTTTGGGAGACAGGTGGCTATCAGCGTTGCCATCGGGCTGTTGATTATCATGTTAGCCGTCTGTTGGTTAAGCTATGTACCGAACGTTGTTCGAGCTTATAGAGAGAAGCGCGCCCTTTCAGATGATCTTTCTCAAAAACAGGATTAAGGGAATTCCGGCGTGGGAGACTCGTGCTTAGTTTTAGATGTAAAGGCAAGTAGTATGTAGGAGAGCAACCGAATGAGCAATCATCCTCAACTCATCCAAAAACCCGTAGATCGTGA
This sequence comes from uncultured Anaerolineaceae bacterium, assembly GCA_964447795.1. Classification (GTDB taxonomy): domain Bacteria; phylum Chloroflexota; class Anaerolineae; order Aggregatilineales; family Phototrophicaceae; genus CFX2. The sequence goes on along the minus strand of CAYUTY010000016.1, from coordinate 23,785 downwards.
AGCGCTTATCCAGGCAGAGGCGGTTTATCTAGCCATCTGGAACATGGACTGCCCCGATTGCGCAACCTGGTTACACAATGGCCTGATACAACTGGACAGTGTATTGCTGGTCGATGTCTTCTATAAACAGGGGGTTGGTGTCATCGTCTATGCCCCTGCGATGACGACGACGGGTGAATTGCTGAATGTTGTACAGAAAATCGGCAATGACGCTTGCCATTACTATGGAGCTGAAATCATCGGGCAAAGCTCGGCTAAACAAGCGCTTCGCTTGGAGTGATAAAAGGTTGCCTTGAAAGGAGATCACAATCATCATGGATGACAAATGCCACGTAATCCTCTTCAACAAAGAGGTGGTCTTAGAAGAAGCCGACCAAGTACAAAGGATCACCTTGGATATAACGGGAATGGGGTGTATCCACTGTGCCAACCGCGTTCACAACAGCTTGATTGACCATCCCGGTGTGGTCACAGCAGAGGTCAGCCATGTGACCAGTAAAGCGGAAGTCATCTATATTCCGACTAAAGTCGATGTGTCACATCTGATTGGTATGGTTGCCGAAGCAGGTGACAACCGACACACCTATAGAGCCATGCCTTTTGCGGTAGGAGGGGCATCATGAGTATTGCAACGATTTTGACGGTGTTACCTACGTTACGCCAGTTGCGAAAGCACGAACATTGGACCCGCGAGCAGTTGCAGGCACATCAGGCACAGGCATTAAGCCAGCTCCGCGAGTATGTCTACGAACACTCGCCGTTTTATCAGCGATTTCACCAAGGGATGATGAACCGTCCTTTAAGTGAACTCCCGATATTGACGAAAACCATGCTGATGGAGCATTTCGACGATCTGGTGACGGATCGGGCTATTCGTCTGGAAGACATCCGGGCGCGTATGAGTACGCTGCAAAGCGACGAGCGTTATCTTGATCGTTATTGGGTCACAGCGACTTCCGGCAGCAGCGGGCAACCCGGCATTTTCCTCTTCAATCGTGCTGAATGGGCAACCGTGATCGCCTCGTTCGCGCGAGGTCAGGAGTGGGGCGGTCTCAAGGTGGATCTGCGGCATCGTCGGAAAATGGCGGTCGTGTCGTCTACATCTGCCCTGCACATGTCTTTCCGGGTCGGCTTAACGGTTCAGAGTCCTTGGGTTTCAACCCTGCGCTTAGCGGCTGCGGAACCCCTCCCGACTATCGTCCAGAAGCTGAACGACTTCCAACCCGATGTTCTGGTCGCCTATGCTTCGATGGCGCGCATTTTAGCGGAAGAGCAGTACGTGGGACGGCTTCAGATTAAGCCCAGCGTCATTTTCACGAGTTCAGAGGTCTTGACTGATGAGACGCGGCGGCGCGTGGAAGACGCTTGGGGAAAAATCCTGTTCAATGAATACGCCGCCACCGAAAGTGGTGGACTGGCAGCAGAACGCAATGACCATCGTGGGCTGTATCTTTTTGAGGACCTGGTCATTTTCGAGATCGTGGACGAACAGAATCGACCTGTGCCGCCGGGTGTATTCGGGGATAAAGTGCTGCTGACCGCGCTGTTCAATCAGACGCAACCGCTGATCCGCTACGAACTGCACGACAGTGTGCGGCTGGCGTCAGAACCCTATTCATTAGATTTCCCGTTTGCTTTGATTGATGGCATTCAGGGGCGTTCCGAGGATACGCTATATTTCTCCGGTGTGAAAGGCGGAGAAGTGGCTGTCCACCCAAACGTCTTTCATCACGTAATGGACACCATTCCGACCAACGGCTGGCAAATTGTCCAGGACACAAATGGATTGACACTGCTGTTAAGTAACGTGCGGGGTTCATTCCTAGACGATACGATCGTCGAACAAATACAGCAGGTGCTTGCAAGGCAGAACGTCGTTGTTCCCTTTGTTACCGTGCAGCGTGTTGTTGCTATACCCAAAGGTGCTGGCGGAAAAGCGCCGTTGATTAAATCCAATCTGACGCGCTTTTCCCCTAAGCATCTACAGCAACTTGCAAAGGTAAAAGTGGACAGTAGTGTCGTGATTGAATGAAAGACTGGTTGCCACAGACTTTTAAGCAAAGGGTTTTCGATGAACACAGGAGATATGCGAGAACCCTTCGTCAAACATGCAAGAGAGATCCTAGTCATGAACCTGAAACCTTACGCTTCAACCCTGCTTACGGTGTGCGGGATTATCCTGATGGGAATGGGTCTCTACTTTGCGCTCATTCGTCCTGCGCTGCTGCCAGAGGATATTCTCTATATAGGTTTACCTACTGAACAGTTTCAAGTAACAGCGCCCGGTCTCAGCAACTGGTTAGACAAGGTGTTTTGGGTCTTGGGGGGCTACGTGTTCACGAGTGGTCTTTTTACCTGTTATGTTGCTCAGACTGCCTTTCGTGAGCGACAGCGAGGCGTTTTGAGTGTCGTGAGTTTGGCAGGATTGTCCTCTATCGGTTTAATGGTGATGATAAACATTCTGATCGATTCGGATTTCAAGTGGCTAATACACATCTTCGCTTCCTTTGGTTGATCGCTTTGGGGCTTTTTCTACGACAAAAGTGAATCAATACGGTATATTGTTCGTCAAGAGTTACTAGGAGATAAGTATGTCTAATGAGAAGGTTCGTGTTGTGGTCAATGGTTACGGTGTCATTGGCAAACGTATCGCCGACGCGGTTGTCGCCCAAGACGATATGGAATTAATTGGTGTCGCCGATGTCGTCAGCGATTGGCGCATCAAGGTCGCGGTCGAGAAAGGTTATCCCGTATTTGCTTCAAATCTAGAAGCGGCTGACACCATGCGTGCTGCTGGTATCCCTCTAGCCGGTACACTTGATGATCTGCTCACGCAGGTTGATGTGGTTGCTGATGCTACACCGAAGAAAGTGGCCTCAGCCAACCTGGACAAGTATCGTGCAGCAGGTGTGAAGTCTATCTTTCAGGGTGGCGAAAAGCACAGCCTAACGGGTCACTCTTTCGTAGCTCAAGCCAATTATACAACTGCATTAGGCCGGGACACTACGCGCGTTGTTTCGTGCAATACGACCAGCATCGTTCGCACACTGGGGGCGCTCAAATCGGCTGGATTGCTTAAGAAAGCTCGTGGAGTGTTGATCCGCCGGGCTACGGATCCCTGGGAGTCCGATCACACGGGTGTCATGAACACGGTTGTTCCTGAATCTTCCATTCCATCGCATCAAGGGCCGGATGCCCAGACTGTGGTTCCTGATCTGGATGTCGTCACCATCGCCGTGGTAGCCGCTCATACGACCAGTCATTTGCACGCTTGGAGTGTGGAACTCACCCGCGCCGCTACCAAAGATGAAGTGCTGGCGGCATTCCGTGCTGTTCCGCGTATTGCTTTTCTGCAAGCAGCGGACGGGGTCGTCGCATTGAACAGTACTCTAGAGATGATGGCTGACCTGGGTCGTCCCCGTGGTGACATGTGGGAAGTGGGTCTGTGGGAGGACAGTCTGACGGTGAAAGGCAATGAGGTGTTCTACAACTATCAGGTCTACAACCAGGCGATTGTGGTGCCTGAAACGATTGATGCCATTCGTGCGCTCACAGGTATCGAGAACGATGGTCTAAAGTCTATTGCCAAGACGGATCAGGCGCTGGGACTAGTGCGTGAGTTCGTTGGACAACATGAGGCAGTTACGAACCGAATCTAGATGAGGTTGAGGCAAGTGAAAAAGTGAAAATCTCATTTTGCTTTGTGTAATCACAAAGTGATAAAGCGCCGTATTTCGTCGAGGTGACCAAACCGAGGCAACTGAGCGAAAGCCTCATTAGGCGAAAGCGTGTCGCCTCAAATGACCAGTCGGGATACGGCCTTTTATCACGCCTCCCATAGAGTAAGGTTGAGTATGCGCGATGATAATCCCATTATCAGCCGCCGCGTTTTCAGGCAGAGCGAAGCGCCGCCATGAAAACGACCCCGCGATAAAAGTCAATAGTCCTTATACAGAACATATGTATCTACTTCGATGCCGGTAGTTATTAAGATCTAAACTATACATACCAGTAAAACCCATTTGCAATGTGCGAGTTTGTACAGTTTTCAGTTTTTCCCAATTTTCAAATAGGGTTGCATTGTAATGTCTAGCATATCATGCTCTTCCATGGATTGAATCTCTAAAATCCAGGTTTCTGTAAGCTTTTCCACTTCCTCGTCTGGGAGCTGTTCAAGTAATAATACAATGCGTGCCAGTAGTTCTGATCGCCGCCAAGTTACATGTTCGCTCTTATCATCCTGTAATGCAGCCAATTCTTAACCAGCCTTTCTATAAAGTTAGGTTAAGGAAGTATAAATTTAACACATGCACTTTCCCTCTCTCTTATGGGAGATTCTTGATTTCTCTCTAAAGAGAGAGAAGATATTCAGAGTTAATCAGGTAGTAGCCCCAATTTACGAGCTTGGATGACGGCCTGGGTGCGGTTGCTGACCTGCAATTTGCTTAAGATGTTTTTGACATGGGTTTTGACAGTTCCTATACCAACGCTCAAGTGAGCGGCAATGGCAGGGTTAGACAGCCCCTGAGCCAGTAGAATGAGTACATCGCGTTCCCGCTCCGTCAAAGCTTCAATCTGTTCGAATTCACTCAGAATATAGGATTGCTCATCCACTACCGATTCAGCGCTCATGACTTCGAGAAGTTCTGAAACATAAATTGATGGATGCTGGAGGTTGAGGCGTTGCAAGATCGGTCTTATGGTTGGCTGATGATCGACGAACACGCGAATGTAGCCTTCAGGTTCGGCCACTGTGAGAGCTTGAGCCAGTAGGGTTTCAGATTGTTGGGCATTTTCTATCGCTTCATACGCAAGCGCTTGCAAAGTCAAAATTTCAATTTCAGCATACTGTTTTTGCTGATTACGTGCGTTTTGGACTAACGTTTCAAGGATAAAAAGTGCCTCGTCGATGCGTTTTAAAGCGATCAGAACGTAGGCTTGCGTCAGGCGTTCAAAGTCCCCTTGTGGATGGGTTTCACTTTGTCGCAACCAGCGTACTGCTGCACTCACATTACCGCGCTTGAGTTCTAGACGTGTCACAAATGCTTTTAGTTGATTAAGCATCGGCGCGAGATGAACACGACGTACTAGAAGTTCAGCTTGATTGAGAACAACCGTGACCTTGTCATCATTTCCTTGAGCATATCCAATCTTGGCTAATGTAAAATAACCGGGCAGCAAGTTGCGCACATATAGCCAGGGTTTACTTAACTCAAGTCCCTGAAGCAAATATAGCTCGGCCTCGTCAAGGTCATTCCACTCATAGGCTAACTCACCTAATGAGACTTCGACAATTCCTATTACTGGCAGCCAATCGGGAGTTTGTTCAAGAATAGCAGTTTTGGTTTGTAAGAGTAAATCCCAGGCACGGTGAAGTTGTCCTTGTTCTGCATAGAACCAAGCTCGATTGACAACTGTGACCGATGTTAGTAAAGCATTTTGCTCATTAGGATGGCGATAATGATTTTCGGAGAAGATATTGAAGGCTTTTTCGACATCACCAGAAGCAGCGTAGTTAAAACTCAAATTCATCAACATCAACCCACGCATCAAGAGGTTATCCGCAGGAAGCAAGTTTATGGAGGTTTGTGCAAGCTGGATGGAGCGGAGTGGATCACCTCGGAGACGTGCACTCTCAGCGCGGATCGCAGCAATCTCTCCGGGTAAGGCTAAAAATTGCTGAGGGATTTTATCGGCTTCGGCTTGTCCATTCAAATTATTTTCCGCGATCTCTAGATAGCCCTCAATGGGATCCAATTGTCCATCAAATAAGAGTGTCCACGCATACAAAATCGTCAAACGCGGGTTTGATCGCAGATAGTCCGCAGGCAGGGTATTGAGCCACATCCGCAGTTGTGTCATCTCACCCCGCATCATCAAGGCAGGTGTATTCTCAACAATTATTTGGGTGCTGAGTGTGTAGTCGTCCAATGCCAGTGAATGCTGGATCGCCTCAATGATGAGATGGTTATCTATACACCACCGACTGGCTCGCAGATGAAGCTCCGATTCAATAGTCGGCTGCGTTTGACGGAGAACACTTAGCAACATCTCGGCAAATAATCCATGATAACGATAACAGGATGGACGGATGTCATCACGAAAAAGGAACATATTGTTATGTTCCAGATCATGAAGGATTGTCTCACCATCCTCTATGCCGGTGATTTCGGTACAGAGCGCTGGATAGAGGCAGCGTAGAATAGAGGTTTGCAGCAAGAAATCGCGTGTGCGTTTAGGCAGATTTTGAAAAACTTCCTCCATCAAATAGTTGATGATGTACGGATGACTACCAGAGAAAGATTTCAGAAAAGGCTCGTGTTGTTCGGTGCGTTCCAGAACGCGGGCAGCGATTTGTAAACCAGTAGGCCAACCCTCTGTTCGCTCGTGCAGCAGTTTCGTTTCATCTTCTTGGAGATTGAGTCGCAACACTGTCCGAATAAATTGGTTGGTCTCATCCGGGCTGAATTTTAAATCATCTGTGCGAATTTCCAGCAGCATTCCGTTGGCTCGCATCCGAGCTAGACTGAAGGATGGGTCGGTGCGCGTGACAATTATAAGGTGGAGTCGGTGTGGCAAATGCTCGATGAGCCTGAAAACCGTATCGTGAATGGTCTGATTTTCTATAATGTGATAGTTGTCGAGAATCAATATATCATGATCAGGAAGTTGTTCGAGGTCAAGCATCAGTGAAATGAGCCATGCCTCTCCTGTCGGCCCATTGTCCAGCAATCGCAGCGCTTCAAGACCGATTTGCGGATGCTTTACGTGGAGTGTGCTGATGAAATAGTTCCAAAAGCGCGTAAAGTCATTGTCGATTTCGTCGAGAGTTAACCAGCAAGCGGGTATTGGACGGCTTGCAGCAAATTCGGCCACAAAACGGGTTTTCCCAAAGCCTGCTGCGGCGGAAACCAGGCATAACTTGTAATGAGAAACATCAATTAGTCTTCCTGCCAACTCCTGGCGTTTAACATAATCACCGTGCATCTGAGGAATATTCATTTTGGTGGGAATAAGCGCATAACGATGTGCAGTACGTTTCTCTATTTCGTACCGAGACTTAGCCATGCAAAAACTCCTTTACAATACAAATCATTACAATGGTAACTTGATAAGACGAAAACCTCTCTTTTATGCAAAACGACGGCGGAAAATGATATAGGAATTATGGGTTAAAAATCGTATATTGCGATGAAAGGAATAGAACATTTTGCTACTGAGCCAGTTGAGCATTGTCTACCCAGCGTCACCAGGCTCATTTAGTTATCGAGGTTGTTATGGGAACCGTATAGAGGGAATACTCAGCTAGGATTTTCAGCGCGTTCGTGCATGGTCAAAGCCATATTTTCAAGCATCTGAAGCACAAATTCAAGGCGATCTTCTGGAAACATACTCAGCACAGATAATGCTCGCTCTTGAGGGTTAAGGTCTTCATCGACATAGAAATACATGATGGGCTTATTTAGAACTTCCGCCCAGACGGGTAGATCAGGGGCATCAATCGTGGATACACCTGTTTCCACATTCGAGATGACACCTTGACTAATCCCCAGCTTATCCGCTAATTCTCCTTGTGTTAAGTTTGCATCCCGCCGCGCTTTACGAATACGTTCACCCAGTCGTTTTTTGCGATCATCCGTCATCTTTCTTACTCCGATCATTAGATTCATAGATAGATTATCGAAAAAAGCTGTCTTTGACAATGACATTGTGATAGTAGTTTTGATTTTTTACCCAACAATCTAATAATCAATGTGGCGGATAAGAAAACTAGGTGATATATTAGATTTATGGGAATTTGATCAGCTTTATAGGAGTTGACATGAAAAAACGACAGTTCAAGACCCTCATGATGATGCTCATTGAGCGCGATCAGGGCAAGAGCATCGAGCAACTCATGCTGGAAGCCTTTCGACAACATGGCACCGAACGCGGTGCCGCCGATGAGATTGGAATTACTCAACAGTCTTTTAATGTCTGGAAATATCGGCTTGGGTTGGCTGATGAAATCGAAGCGATTCGTCAAATGCTGCTGGAACAGGTGCTGTAAAGATGGAAGATCAACCGACCCCCGAACATTTATTGACACGCATCTTTCAGGTCGCCCAACTCCTAGTTTACACCGAATTATCAACGGATAGTGACATATCTTTACAGCAATCGATCAGTCCCAACACCCCTTCCATTATAGTCGGTAAAGATCATCCAGAAATAAATTCCGAGAAAAAACCATTCGATCAAGAGAGGTTGTAAAGTTAAGGTCTATCCGGCGACCAACTATTTTGAGATCAGGCTATGGCACGAAAGCTTAAACGTATCCAACCGCAATCTGGGTTCGTGACTTACCTTCGCACCAGCGATGAGGAAGTCCAGGCACCAGAACGTTCGCAGGATGCTCAGCGCCGCGACATTCAGCAACGGTTGATCAGCTATCACAATTTGATCAATCTAGGAGAATACAAAGATAACTATACTGGCACCTCGGCAGATCGTAAAGATTATCAACGAATGCTGTCAGATGCGCGGGTCGGTAAGTTTTCATATATCTTTGTTGCTGTACCGGATCGTTTCGGGCGAAACGAAGCCGAAGCACTGCGTGCGATTGATGAAATGGCAAGTTTAGGTGTCAAGATTCGTTTTGCCTCTCATCCTGATCTTGATCCTGAAGACCCAGATGATCGACTCTATCTCAATATCCTTTTTGGAATGGCACGTAGAGAGTCGGGTGTCATTTCTCGGCGAGTGCGCGGTGGAATGCTCTCAAAGCTGCTACAGGGTGAGTGGCCGTGGCGCGCACCAGATGGCTACGTCAATCGAGAAATCAAAGTTACCGAACTCAATATAGACGAGCGTCTACAACATGCCCGCTATAAACGATGGGTGGAGATCGACCTAGAACAATCAAGAGTATGGCGCTTCGCTTGGGACATGCTGCTTCAAGATAAGCCTACTCTGGAGGACATTTGTGAAGCGCTTGCGGCACATGGCTACCGAATGCGAAATGGAAAACCCTTCATTCGCATTAACGGTAAGGGGCAGCGTTTTCCCAGCAAAATGTCACTCTCGAATGCGTTTCATAATTGGTTTTACGCTGGATGGGTCGTCGCAGAAAATGATTGGGCAAACATCGCACCAAAAACAGTTCGTGGTCAATGGCAACCGATTGTCACAACGGAAGAATTTGAACTTGGGCTGGGTATTCTGGCACGCCGTAATCAAAAACCAACGCCACAAAAGAAGAATTTCTACCTACTTCAAGGGCTGATTTACATGGAGATGCCCGATGGGGAATTGATCAAACTTACTTGCGGACGGCCTAATGCTGGTCGAACACAAAACGGCGTATCTTACTACTGCATCCCAAGCAGCCCGGTCAATTTTCCTTGCGCCGATGTCGATGCACAAGTACCAGATCACATGCAAAGAATTCAAATTGATCCTGATTTAGTGCCGAAACTCCGTCGATCCTATGCCAAAGATGCAACACGGCACACGACGACCCATGCCCAAGAAATTGAAACTTTGAAACGTGCTTTGGCACGCGCCAAAGAAAAAGAACTGAATTTGTGGCGTGCCTTTACCGAACATGGTATGCAGGCAGAAATGTATCAGCAGCTCGCACGGGAATACCAAGATGAGCAAAAACGGATACAATTTGCATTAAACCAGATAAATCAGGAAAATAGGGAGTATATCGCTAACCTTGATGCAGCCTTAGCTGTCATCGCGCAAATTGGTGAGCGATTTGGGAAGCAGATCGTCACGCGACAGCGGGACATTCTGCGGCAGGTTGTCGGTAAAGTGGTCATCAACCCTGGAGGAAATGTTCTAAGACTAGAGTTGATTCCCCCATTTACCTACCTCCGCGAACTCGCGGATGGGGGGAATGGTTCGAAGCATAAAGCGAAGAAAACCATCATCCCGTCGGAAAATGAAACATCCAACGGGGAAACCGCTGGATGTTCATTTCACGTAGACTTTTGTGACCCTGGTAGGACTCGAACCTACAACCTGTTGATTAAGAGTCAATTGCTCTGCCATTGAGCTACAGGGCCTTATTCAGCGGATTATACTCGCGTGCGAGTCGGCGTCAAGGCTCGATTCAAGGTGAGGTTTGACGGCGTGAGTCCAGCATGTAGAATTAAGCAGTGTGCGGACTCACAAAGGAAGCCATCATGTCATTTGATCGAATCGTAAAAGCCTTACTGATTTTTGTCCCGATTGCATTTTTAGCGGATTTTGTGTTTCATCTTGACCCGGTGTTGATTTTCCTGTTCGCAGCGCTGGCGGTCATCCCACTGGCTGACCTTGTGGGAGAGGCAACGGAAGAACTGGCGCTGCATACCGGGCCAAAAATCGGTGGTTTGCTGAACGCAACACTAGGAAACGCCGCAGAACTGATTATCACCATTTTCGCCCTGCGGGAAGGTTTGCTCGATCTGGTGAAAGCCTCAATCACCGGCTCCATTCTGGGCAATCTGCTGTTGGTGCTGGGTCTGAGTCTGCTGCTGGGCGGGCTAAAAAATGGCCTGCAAAAATTTGACTCGCGCACCTCTGGTCTAAATGCCACCATGCTCATTCTGGCTGTAGTAGCATTGGCAATTCCATCATTATTTGATATTGCCATTCAGGATAATCGTGCTGCTGAACTGGGATTGAGCGAAGGTGTCGCTATTGTCATGATTATATTATATGGGCTGAGTGTCCTGTACTCATTCACTCATCGTGTTGAAGCAACGACCGAACCGCACGGCCTGACAGGCGCATCTATTCCCCCCGTACAGCGCGAAGCCGATGAACATCATACACCCAAATGGACAGTCCAGCGGTCGCTAATCATACTGGGTGCAGCGACACTGGGCATTGTTATTATGAGTGAAGTGCTGGTGAGCGCTGTCGAGCCTGTAACACAGGCATTGGGCTGGTCAGAATTTTTCATCGGCATCATCATCATCCCGATTGTCGGTAATGTGGCTGAACATCTGGTGGCGGTACAGGTTGCCATCAAGAATAAGATGGAATTGAGTCTGGCGGTTTCGCTTGGTTCAAGCCTCCAGATTGCGCTGTTCGTGGCGCCTGTTCTGGTATTCATCAGCCTGTTATTCCCCGGTTCGACACTGCTGCTGGTGTTCACCAATTTTGAATTAATCGCGCTGGTTGGGGCATCCATCATCGCAGCATTTATCGCGCTGGACGGCGAATCAAACTGGCTGGAGGGGGCGATGCTGCTGGGGGTGTATATCATGCTTGCTATTGCCTTCTTTGTCATTCCGGCAACTGGCGGCGCCGCCTAAGAGATGAGCAGCGTTATCACGCCAGCCAATGCCGTTCATCTACGTGAAAAAGCGCGGACACGGCGGGGGTGGATCAGCGGCCTGGTCTGGTCACCTAACGGAAAGTCGCTGGCCGTCAGCAGCGGTGGGGGCATTCATTTTTATGCTGTCGATTCGTTAGCTGTTCTTGGAGTGTTGACCGGTCATGAGGGGCCGGTCAAGCGCATTGCCGTTAACCATAATGGGAATCGTCTGGTTTCGGGCGGTGCAGATATGACGGTTCGGCTGTGGGATTTAAGGATGAACGGCGCGGCGACAGTCTTAAAAGGGCATACGGATGCGGTGAACAGCGTAGCTTTCAGCCCCGATGGCACTTTAATTGCTTCAGCAGGGGCTGACCAGACCATTCGTTTGTGGGATGCAGCCACAGGTGTGGAAAAAACAGTTTTGCGCGGCCATATAGATGAAGTGAACTGCATCACCTTTTGTATTGGAGAGGACGTACTTGCATCTGGCAGCCGCGACAAATCCATTCATCTGTGGGATGTGATAGGTGGCGAAGTAATGGGTGTGCTGCGGCACGATGACTGGGTGCGAAACCTGACTGTCAGCCCACATCAAACGCTCATCGCTTCGGCCAGCAAGGATTCAACGGTTCGCCTGTGGGATGCTCAGGCGGCTACAGAACGGCTCAGCCTGCGGGCGCACGAGGGCGGGGCAGATGTGGCGGCTTTCAGCCCGGACGGAATGCTGCTGGCGACCGGTGGACGAGATAATGCCATCCGGTTGTGGACAATACCAGAAGGCAATCCCGCAGGTGTGATTCATGAACATAAAAAGCCGGTGCTGGCGCTGGGTTTCAGCCCGGACGGGACGCTGTTGGCATCTGGCAGCGGCGATAACACACTGCGGTTGTGGGAAGTTGAGTAAGGACACCAGCAAAAAGATTTTGAAATATTTCCGATTCATTTTTCTGAAAGGTATCTTGATGAAACTGGCAGGTAAAGTAGCGCTGGTAACGGGTGGCGCATCTGGCATTGGGCGAGCAAGCGCGCTGGCATTGGCTGAAGCAGGCGCTCAGGTGATGGTTAGTGATATGAACACTGCCGGTGGCGAGGAAACGGTCAAACTGATTGGCAGTGGCGCAGCTTTTTGTCGAGCGGATGTTGCGAGCGCAGGGGATGCAGAAGCATTGGTAGGCGCAACAATGGAGCGGTTCGGAAGGCTGGACTACGCCATCAATAATGCAGGCGTGGGCGGAGATATGCTGCTCACACACCAACGCGAAGAAGCAATCTGGGATTTGATAATGAATGTCAATCTCAAAGGTGTCTGGCTGTGCATGAAATATGAAATTCCGGCGCTGCTGGCGGGAGGTGGCGGGAGTATTGTCAACATCGCTTCAGCAGCCGGGCTGATTGGCTTCCGTTATGCGTCGGCTTATGCGGCCAGCAAACATGGTGTCGTTGGGCTGACGCGCTCGGCGGCGCTGGAATATGCGCGGCAAGGCATCCGTGTCAATGCTGTTTGTCCCGGTTTCACGGATACCCCAATGGTGGATGATGTCAAAGCAGCCTCTCCACAAATGGCTGAAGCAACAGTAAGGTCGATTCCGATGCGGCGGCTGGGTACACCGGAAGAAATCGCGCAGGCTGTCCTATGGTTATGCTCAGAAGATTCGTCATTTGTTACCGGCCATGCTCTGGCAATTGATGGCGGGACAGTGGTGGCATAACGATTGTTAGAAATTGACGGTAGACAGGAAAAGGGGAAACTGCTAAAATCTTCATCCTTAATGAAGTCTGAAGGGAATACTCATGCGTGTAGCGACATCGGTGAAGCCGCGCTGCCCAAAATGCCGTGTCATCAAACGGCATGGCCGCGTGATGGTTATCTGTGAAAATCCAAAACACAAGCAGCGCCAGGGCTAGTGACCAGGCATATAGAGGAAGAAGATTATGGCGCGTATTGAGGGGGTCGATCTGCCCCGTGAGAAACGTATTGAAATCGCTTTAACCTATATTTATGGAATTGGCCGCCCAACCAGTCGCCAGGTTCTTGAAGTGACTGGCATTAACCCGGAAACGCGCGTGCGAAACCTGACTGAAGAAGAGGTGCAGCGCCTCCGTGAGGAAATCGGCAAACTGACGACTGAGGGCGATCTGCGCCGCGAAGTGCAGTTGAACATCAAGCGCCTGTCTGAAATTGGCTGCTACCGGGGTCTGCGCCATCGCCGCAGCCTTCCGGCACGTGGGCAGCGCACACGGACGAACGCCCGTACCCGGCGCGGCGTCCGCAAGACTGTACCTGGTCGTGGCCGTCGTCGCGGCGCTACCAAGAAGTAGTACAGCCGCTATCTGGCAATTTTGCAGGGGCATAACGCTATATGTCCCTGCTGAACAATTATATTCGTAAGTATCCAGGCGCCCCGCTGCATTGTTGCTGGTTGGGCGCATTTTCCCGCAGGGACGCGAGCGAGGGATTATATGGCACGGACACCCCGGAAGACCACTGGCCGCCGGACAACTAAAAAAGTCACCCGTAATATACCTTATGGGCAGGCGCATATTCACGCTACTTTCAATAATACGATTGTCTCGATGACCGACCAGCTTGGCAATGTAGTTGCCTGGGCAAGCGCCGGTACATCGGGCTTCAAGGGCAGCCGCAAAAGCACCCCTTATGCCGCTCGGATGGCGGCACAGGTTGCTGCTGAGAATGCTCAGGGGCAAGGGATGCAGGAAGGTGATGTTTTCATCAAGGGGCCAGGCCCCGGACGTGAAGCGGCTATCCGCGCCATTCAATCCAGCGGCCTGAAAGTGCGTTCCATCACCGATGTGACGCCGGTGCCGCACAATGGTGTCCGCCCTCCGAAGCGTCGCCGCGTATAGTTCATCATAGCCATAGCCTGCGGCGCTGTTTATAGGCGCTGTTTTACTGGAATTTACCTTTGGCTCATTGCTATGCGCTAGATGACCGGGAGGTTCAGGATTGGTTACAAATAATATGGTGCTGCCGCACAAGGTCGAAGGCGACGCGACGACACGCAACTATGGTCGTTTCATTATTAGTCCGCTGGAAGGCGGCTACGGCCTGACGCTGGGAACAGCGCTGCGGCGTGTTTTGCTGTCATCGATGCCAGGAGCGGCGATCACGAGCATCCGTGTGTCGGATGTACATCACGAATTTTCTGCGGTTCCCGGCGTGCGGGAAGACATGACGCAGTTAATTTTGCAGGTCAAGCAGCTTCGGCTGAAGCTGTACGACGGCGACGGCCCGGCCCGCTTGCGGCTGGAGCATCGCGGCGAAGGCACTGTCACAGCGGCGGACATTATTTGCCCGCCAGAAGTCGAAATTGTCAACAGCGATCTGTATCTGTTCACGGTGGACGCGCCAGACGCGCACCTTGAAATTGAGTTTGAAGTACAGAGCGGACGCGGTTACAGTCCGGCGGAAGAACGCGGGCGGCTGCCTATCGGCGAACTGCCAGTGGACGCGATTTTCAGCCCAATTCGCCGTGTCAATTTCGATGTGGAGCGCGCCCGTGTGGGACAGCGCACCAATTATGATAAGCTGGTTATCGAAATCTGGACGGATGGCACCATCCGCCCGGAAGAAGCGCTGAGCCAGTCTGCCCAGATGCTCATGAAACACCTGAGCGTGATCGGCGGCGTTGCTGACACCTGGACAAGCGACGGCCTGGGCATCGAAGAACCGCAGGACGAGCCGCATGGCCGCAAGCCGGAACTTTATGATAAGCCGATTGAAGAACTCGATCTGAGCGTGCGTGTCTTCAACTCGCTCAAGCGTACCGGCATCACCACCATTGGCGATGTGCTGGATATGCTCCAGCGCGGGCCGGACGCGATGCTGGCTATCCGCAACTTTGGTGAAAAGTCGCTGGATGAGCTGGTCGATAAGCTGAAAGAAAAAGGCTACCTGTCCGACGGCGACAGCGATTATGTTGGTAGTAGTAATCACGAGTGAGGACGCATCATGCGACACAGACGAGCTGGTAAACAACTCAGCCGGGATACCAACGAGCGCAAAGCGCTTCGCCTGGCACTGGCGATTGCCTTATTGGAACACGGGCGCATCAAGACCACCCGCGCCAAAGCCGATTACATCCGGGGACATGTGGAAAAGCTGATTACGCTGGCAAAGCGCAGCCAGGCACACAGCGATCCGAACCGCGTCGTTCACGCGCAGCGCATCGCTGCCAGCCGCCTGAACAATGATCGTAATCTGGTATCCAAGCTGTTCAACGAAATTGCGCCGCGTTTCGAGAATCGTGCTGGCGGGTATACCCGGATTTATAAGCTGGGGCCGCGTAAGGGTGACAGCGCCGATATGGTGCTGCTGGAACTGACCGAGCGCGAGGCGTAAACGCAATCCCTTTTAAAGAGGGATTTGAAGAATGGTTAATTTCCACCTCCCTGCACAGCGGGGAGGTGACAGCGGTCAGGGATTGATGGCACGCTACCGGGGAATACTGGCCTATGATGGCACAGCATACCAGGGGTTCCAGCGACAGATTGGCGAAACGCCCACCGTGCAGCTTGCCATCGAGCGCGCGATTGCCCAGGTGACACAGCAGCAGGTGAGCGTAGCTGGTGCGGGGCGCACAGACAGCGGCGTTCATGCTACTGGTCAGGTGATTGCTTTCAATGCTGAGTGGCAGCAGGGAACAGCAACGCTTTTACGGGCAATCAATGCCGTACTGCCGGATGACATCGCCCTGCAAGACCTGAGTGAAGCAGCTTCAGATTTTCACCCGCGCTTCAGCGCCCTGAGTCGCCTTTATCGTTACCGGGTGATTCAGGCGGCGCAGCGGCAGCCCCTACTGAGAAATACGAGCTGGTATGTACGGGGGACGCTGCTGGAAAGCGCACCGATGGCAGCAGCAGCAGCGGTTTTTGTGGGTGAACATGATTTCGCCGCGCTGGGACAACCGCCACAGGGCGATAACACAGTACGAGCCGTGTATCGCTCCGAGTGGGATGTCCAGCCACAAAGTTATGGTTTGCTGTGGACATACACAGTTGAGGCCAACGCTTTTTTACAGCATATGGTACGGCGGATGGTGTGGCTGCTGGTAGCAGTCGGGCGCGGGCAGATGAGTTTAGCCGCGTTTGAGACTGTTTTTCACAGTCGTGATGTGGCGCAGGTACGGGGTATTGCCCCTCCCGGCGGATTGACGCTGGAATTGGTGCGCTACAACGGTTAAAATTGTGTGATTGAAAAGCTTTATTGCTTATCGTTTTTGACAGCCAGGGTGTTCTCTGGCGGGCTTGAGGAAGACACGCGGGTGAGAGATGCCCGCCGGAGGAATGCAACGTGGCTCTATACAAAACTTTCGTAACCAAACCACTCGAACTTGAGCGCGATTGGTGGGTTGTGGACGCGAAAGGCCAGAACCTGGGGCGTCTCGCCTCGCGGATTGCGCCTATTCTGCGTGGTAAACACAAGCCGGTCTTCGTGCCGAACCAGGATGTCGGTGACTATGTGATCGTCATCAACTGCGAACACATCGCTGTCACTGGCAACAAGCTGGATGAGAAGATGTATTACCGCTATTCCGGTTATCCGGGTGGTCTTTCGGAGACTAACCTGCGGACGCTGATGGCGAAATTCCCTGACCGCGCGATCACTGAAGCCGTGCGGGGAATGCTGCCGGACGGGGCGCTGGGGCGGAACATGCTCAAGAAGCTGAAGGTGTACGCTGGATCGGAACACCCACACGCGGCCAACAAGCCTAAAGTGTTAGACTTTTCGGAGAAGAAATAAGTCATGGCTGGACAATATTACGAAGGCATTGGCCGCCGCAAGGCTGCGTCTGCGCGTGTCCGCATTTACCCCGGCGGCACTGGCAATCTGCTGATTAACGACAAGGACGGCAGCGATTTTCTGCCGCGCCCTGGCGATGTTGAAATTCTGCTGCAACCGCTGACCATCACTGGCAACCAGCGGAGTTTCGATGTCACTGTTCACGTCAATGGTGGCGGCATCTCCGGTCAGCGTGACGCGATCCAGCTTGGTCTGGCACGCGCCCTGCTGAAGCTGGACTCGGAACTCAAGCCGACCCTGCGCGAGAATGGCCTGCTGACCCGTGACGCCCGCGTCAAGGAACGGAAAAAGCCAGGTCTGAAGCGCGCCCGTAAGGCGCCGACCTACACCAAACGCTAGAATCAATTAGCGATTTTCAGCACTATAGTTCAAAGCGGCAGGCCCCTGAACGGGAGCTTGCTGTTTTGCGTTTAGCTGCTGCCCCGTCTACAAGATTAACCTCATGCATAAAAACAATTTTTGTTATCGTGGGTTTGATGTACAACCGCACTTAATTTTATGTTGTCGGGCGATAAGGAATCAAAAACAGGCAGTGACAATTACAGGATTATCCACCTGCGTAGAAATCACGGTGGCAGTCTGTTACAACAGGTCATGATTGCACAGCTATATGTGGCGAATCCACTGTTAGGATGCGCCCCGTCATCAAGGAGTTTCACTAAATGGTTAAATCACGGCCTGCTGCGTGGATGTTGTCGTTGATAGCACTGGCCTTCGCATCCATCGCCCCGGTTGTTGCTCAGGACGGCGGCGAGCGGCTGACTGTTTATTCCGGGCGTAACGAAGAATTAATTGCCCCCCTGCTGCAACAGTTCACAGAAGCGACGGGCATTCAGGTGGATGTCCTGTACGGTGATACCGCCGCCCTCGCCACCCAAATTCTGGAAGAAGGTAGCAACAGCCCGGCGGATGTGTATATCGGGCAGGATGCTGGTGCGCTGGGTGCGCTGGCAAAAGCGGGTATTCTGCAAACGCTGCCTTCGGATGTGCTGGAACGTGTGCCGGATGCATTCAAGTCGCCTGATGGTTTTTGGGTTGGTGTGAGTGGCCGCGCCCGTGTGCTGGTTTACAATCCGCAGCAGCTAGAAGCACTGGGACTGTCGCTGCCGAACTCACTTCTGGATTTGACCAACCCGGAATATAAAGGGCTGGTCGGCTGGGCACCGGCTAATGCATCATTCCAGTCGAATGTCACAGCGCTGCGGAGTTTGTTGGGTGATGATGCCGCTGCTGAGTGGCTGGCGGGCATGGTTGCCAATGAAACGCTGTCGTTTGGCAGCAGCAACACCAATCTGAATGCGGCGGTTGCCAGCGGCGAGATTGCGATGGGCATCACCAATCATTATTATATGTTCCGTATTCTGGCGGAGACGCCGGATGCGCCGATCGCCCAGCATTTTTTCCCGGCAGGCGATGCCGGTTCGCTGATTAATGTGGCTGGCGCGGGCGTGCTGGCGACCAGCGATCAGCCGGGGCTGTCACAGCGCTTTATTCTCTACCTGCTGGGAAAAAACGCTCAGCAGTATTTTGTGGACAGCACCTACGAGTATCCTTTGATCGCAGGTATCGCCGTCAATGAACGGGTCACACCGCTTGAGCAGATTCAGCCACCCGCGCTCGATCTGAGCAATCTGGATGATCTGGCAACAACGCTGGCGCTGATTGAAGAAAGCGGCGCTCTGGACGAGTAATCATTTTTGTCTGCCCTCTTGTATCTACGGCGAGAGGGCAGGCTGTTGTACCATTGAAACGATCAGCGAAAGTGCATCAATGCAGCGCTTTTTCACCCTGAAATATTTCGAATCGCTTGAGATTCTGTCGAACTCGATCCTTTCCATCCATGGGAGTCGAGCGCGACAGTCACGTTTTTTCTGGCTGACAGTGCTGAGCCTGATGATTGCAGGGGCGGTTGCCCTGCCGGTATTGTATCTGGTGGTGCGGGCTGTTGGAGCGGGTGCAGAAGGTATTGATTACCTGCTGCGGGCGAGGACGCTGACCATCATCAGCAACAGCCTGATACTGGTTGTGGCGGTTGTGGCGGCTTCGGCGGCCATTGGTATCCCGTTCGCATGGCTGACCACGCGCAGCAATCTGCACTTCCGGCGCGTCTGGCTCGTGATCGGGCTGCTGCCGATGGTGATTCCATCTTATATCGGCGCGGTGACGCTGGTAGCGGCGTTTGGGCCAGTGGGATATGTGCAGCAGTTTTTAGCGCCGCTGGGCATCACCCGGCTGCCGGAGATTTACGGATTCTTCGGCACGTGGCTGGCGATCACCCTGTTCACCTATCCTTACTTTGTGCTGCCGGTGCGGGCTGCCCTACTGAACAGTGACCCGGCGCTGGAAGAGGCGGCTCACAGCCTCGGTCTGTCGCGCTGGCGGGTTTTCTGGCGCGTAACGCTGCCGATGCTGCGTCCAGCAATGGCCGCTGGCGCGATTTTGACGGCGCTGTACACCCTGAGCGATTTCGGCGTTGTGATGGTGATGCGTTACAACGCCTTCACACGGGCGATTTATACCGCCTACAACAGTTCCTTTGATCGCAATCGAGCGGCGCTGCTGGCACTGGTGCTGGTGGTGCTGACGGTCTGGCTGATCTGGATGCAGGGGCGGATTGTGCGGCGGCAGCGCAACTACCGCGCCGGAACGGGCGTCATGCGGCGGTATCGTCCGATACAGTTAGGTCATTGGACGCTGCCAGCATTCATTTTCATGATTGTCCTGATCGCGCTCGGTGTGCTGGTGCCGGTATGGACACTGGTAGGCTGGGCTGTGAATCCCTATGCGACCAGCGCGGTTGAAGTGAATCTGGCAGAGTTGAGCCTGAATGCGGTCAGTGTAAGCGGCATGACTGCGCTGGTGGCAGGTTTAGCGGCGCTGCCACTGGCGCTGCTGGCGGCACGCAGCAGCGGACGTTTCCCCCGGCTGCTGACGGGTGTTGCCCATCTGGGTAATGTGCTGCCGGGGCTGGTCATCGGCCTGGCGCTGGTGTTTTTTGCGGCTAATGCACTGCCCGCGCTGTATCAGACCATGCCTCTGCTGATCTTCGGCTATCTGATTCGTTTCCTGCCTTACAGCCTGGTTTCGACCAGCAGCGCGTTGACACAGATTAATCCGGCATTGGAAGATGCGGCCCGCAGCCTGGGACTGAATTCGTGGCAAACGCTGATACGGGTGACCGTTCCACTGGCGCGGGCAGGCGTCCTCGGCGGGATGGCGCTGGTCTTCCTGAATGCTATGAAAGAACTCCCCACGACTCTGATCCTCGCGCCGATTGGTTTCAGGACTCTGGCGACCCGCATCTGGACGGCGCAGGAGTCGGCATCACTGGCACTGATCGGCGCACCGGGGCTGCTGTTGATGGGCGTATCCTGTTTATCGCTGGCTTTCCTGCTCTGGCGCGATCATCATTCTCAGGGATAATAGACCCCATTACCTCAGTGTTGTACAGGGATAATGGGTGTCTAATCGACTGGAAGTACATGGCATTTCGCGCACCTTCGGTGAGGTGTGTGTTGTCGAAAATGTGACGCTGGATGTGAAAGCCGGGCAGTTCGTCACGCTGCTTGGGCCGAGCGGATGCGGCAAGACAACCACCCTGCGGATGATCGCCGGTTTTGAACAGCCGGACAGCGGCACAATCACGATTAACGGGCGCAGGGTATTCGATCAGAGTGTATTCGTTCCGGCTGAAGACCGCCGCGTCGGGATGGTTTTTCAGGAATATGCCCTTTTCCCTCATTTAAGCGTTGCCGACAATATCGGTTTTGGACTCAAGGGCAGCCGGAGCGATAAACAGACGCGGGTAAAAACCATGCTGTCGCTGGTTGATCTGGCGCACCTCGCTGACCGGATGCCTCATACCCTGTCTGGCGGACAGCAGCAGCGAGTGGCGCTGGCGCGGGCATTAGCCCCACAGCCGGATGTCGTGCTGCTGGACGAGCCGTTTTCCAATCTGGACACGGCGCTGCGGGCGCAGGTACGGGCGGAGGTGCGCTCGATTTTGCGTGAGACGGGCACGACAGCTATTTTCGTCACGCACGATCAGGAAGAAGCGCTATCCCTATCCGATCAAATCGCTGTGATGTTCGATGGGCGGGTGGCGCAGTTCAACACCCCGCATCAGGCTTATATGCGACCTGTCAACAAAACTGTCGCCCAGTTTCTGGGTGAAGCCAACTTTTTACCAGCACAGGCGCAGGGATCAAAAGCGATTTGCGCGCTGGGTGAGGTGACGCTGCTAACACCGATGCAGGGTTCGGTTGAGCTGCTGGTACGCCCGGAGATGGTTCATCTGGAACCCATTCAGGGAGGTGTGCCTGCCCAAATCTTGTGGAGTGAGTATTATGGACATTACCAGCGCATCGGCACACGGCTGAGTGATGGATCAACGCTGGTGATTCACAGTGACGCGCAAATTGTGTATACGGCCAACCAGCAGGTATTCATTCGCGTTTATGTGCCGCTGGTTGCTTACAAAATGGATTGAATATGTGCTACCAACTGGTTTACATCGTTTTTGATTTTCCCGACGAAACGACTCTGAAAACACCCGCGAACATCGGACGAGCAATCGAAAGCCTTTTCGCCGGGCAGCAGGCGAGTCATTTTCGGCTTGCAGACGAGGGATTCGACTCGGCAGAAGGAGCCTGGAACGCTGCCCTGAAACGCGGTCAGCGCAGTGTTTACCTCGCCCTCGCAGACGAGGACAATTATGAAGTGACCTTCAGTGTGGTGACGAACAACTGGCGACGGGGATATTTCGCGGCCAATCGCGGGCAGGTGACACAGCAGGGGGCAGACGCAATGCTGGAGGCATGTCTGTTCTTTCGGACTGAACTGGCGGCGGATTATGGCTTCGGGCTGGTTTCGCTGGATACACAGGCGCTGGAACCACCGGGCGAAGGCGATTACGGTCTGACAACTCTCTATGATTTTAACTACTTCAGCCCACGCCTGATCGACAAAATTGGCGCGGGTAAGCTGAACTCAATTCCCTCGCAGCGCACACTTCATTTCCCGGATGGAGGGCTGTTCGTCGGCATGGCGGCAAATCCACTGACGGATAAAAAGAATACTGCTGCTTCTTATCAGGCAGCATCCATGATTCTGGGCCTGCCGAAATTTCAGCAGGGCTGTTGAAGGTAATCAACCCTCATAATCGGCGCTGGCGACACGTTTTAAGGGTAGTTCATCCGGGCAGACGGGTGTTATGATTCGCGGCGCTATGAATTGAGGATACCCGGATGACAACAACTGCTTCTACCCCTGCAATTTCCTCCCCGGCAGGCGAACACGCTGGATTGCGAGCATGGTTGATCGCTCACCGCTGGGCGCTGATGGCTTTAGCGGTGCTGGTGATAGCGGCTGCGGGCGTTCGGCTGCTGACATTTGACCGATACCTGCCTTTCCTCGATTATGCCGACGAAAACAATATGTATCTGCTGGGGCGGGACTGGCGTGGCGCGGAAGATGTGGCCTTCATACCGGAATGGCTGGCCGGGTATCCCCCCCTGTATGTGTGGATCAACATTGGCGTGCAAAATCTGGCGGACAGCGTTTGGGCGAATCGTCCCTGGATTCTGATCACGGATTATTTTTACTGGCTGCGGCTGCTGGCAGCAGTGGTTGGTATCCTGACGACGCTGGTTGTGGCAGCGCTGGGCTGGGAACTGGCTGGAGCAGTCGCTGGTTGGCTGGCTGGACTGGTGTGGGCACTGTCGCCGATCATCGTGGAACATAATAGCCTCGCCATCCCTGACCCATTCGTCTATTTAACCTGCGCCGGGGCATTGTGGATGGCGGCGCGGGCGCTGCGGCTGGATTCGCCGCGCTGGCTGATGGGAAGCATCCTCGCCAGTATTGCGGCAGTATATTTGAAGTACCCGGCGGCGGCAATTTTTGCCGCGCCCGCACTGGCCGGTTTGATGTTACTTCGGCGTTCTCCCCGACGGGTTTGGCGCTGGCTGGCGGCGGGTTTGGTCGTCACTGGGGTGGCAGGGGCATATCTGGTACTCGGTTATGGAGCGCTGAATCTGTCCAACCGCGAGGCTGAGACAGTGCGCGGCTCGGCGCTGGAACTGATGATGAACGCTGACCGGAACTTCAATAACTGGTGGTTCGCGGTCTACCCAATTGGGGCATGGGCGTTCTGGCCGGTTATCGGGGGTGGTGTAATCGCCTATGTAGTGGCACGGCGCAAAGGCTGGCGCGTTGTGGACTGGCGCATTGTTATGGTGATCGGACTATACAGCATCCTCGCCATCCTGATTACGACAACCTTCACCAATGTGTGGTTTGGCGCGGGCAAAATCCGGCATGTGCTGCCAATCACAGTGGGCCTGGCGGCGCTGTGGGGCGCGGGCGTGGCGCAGATTGGGTGGACGATAGACAAAAGCCTGTCGCAGAAAAGCAGAGAAATAGAGAAACAGAGCAATACGGAAGCGGATTTCATCCCCTCCCCCCGATGGATTATCGTTGTGCTGGGTGGGCTGGCAGCGCTGGCGCTTTTGCCGGGCTACGTGCCGGGCAATGTACGGGTGATTGAACAGTTCCAACGGCAGGCGATGCCGGTGATTCTGTGGAAATGGTCGGATGTAAACCTGCCAAATGATGGTCTGATTCTGGCAAATAACGAGAGTGAAATCGGCCATGCCTGGAATCGT
>CAYUTY010000015.1:0-104679 GCA_964447795.1 uncultured Anaerolineaceae bacterium | reverse complement strand
TTTCATAGATCGTCTTGCGGCGTTTGAAGGCTTCCTTGCCGCCTTCCATGATGCGAAGCTGCAAATCCATATCATCTTTAAGATAGTGAACTTCATCCCCAAACAGGCTGGTATTAACCTCGTACTGGTCGTAATTTTCCTGATTCATGAAGTAAAGAATGTCGCCGTCGCTGTAGAGGTATTTGACATCTTCTGTTTCGACGAAGATATTATTGAGGCTTTCTTCCGCTGAAAAGACCCGGTACTGCGTCTGGTCAGTGCGGATGTCCATCAACTGCGCCCGCATGGAAGCCGCGCCCCGTCCGGGATTATTGTACTGTGTGTTCATGACGCGGTAGAGCGTCCCGTCAATATCGAGAATAGTGCCTTTGCGAAGATCGCTCGCCGGAATCATAACCCTGCCCACTTTAATCTATTTAAACGTTGTGATTTACATTATAGCATCCCTTCGTCGTACTTCCAGACTTGAATTAGCGGGTCGCCGACGCGGACAGCGTAGCGATATGCTCCCCAATCAACCCACGATGCACCATATTGTGCCAGCCGGGTTTCGATCTCAGCGCGGCAGGCGGCAGTAACGGCCTCGCTGTGCTTGAGGGCAGCGGCAAAACGTGGGTTGAGGGCGCGGCGTAGCTTGCCGAAGATGTCTAAGGGATGTTCGAGTAAACTTTTTTCGCCGGGGATATTGAGCGAGTAGTGCAGGGTGCGGTCAATCACAGCCCGCAGACCGGCCTCGTCAAAAACGGGCGGCGACTGGCGATACAGTCTGGGGTTTTTGACATACAGGCAGGCGAGTCCGTAATCTGCTTCTCGAATCACACGGTCAATCTCCAGATCATCTTCCCAGACCATCGTTTCGACGCGCCGCCGCACCTCAGCCGCCATGCCCAACGGCAGCAGACTCATTTTGCCCCAGAACTTCTGATAACGTCCGAAGCGCAGCCGCCAGCGCAGCCACGAGTCGCGGGCGAAGGCCGTATTGAGGGCCTCGATAATAAAGGGCGGAATATCAATCCCTGTCACTGGACTGTGCTGGTGATAAGTGTACGGGCTGACGGCTGCGGGCAGGTCATTTTGGGCCTGTTTCTGGCTCAGGCGCATCAGCGTTTCCAGCAGACCGCGCCCCCAGACGGCATCGTGAGCAGGCATCATCAGCCAACCAGACTGGGGCAGCAGGGCGGCGCTTTCGAGGGCGAAGCCTATCCGCGCCCAGCGGTCGGTGACATCATAACGCTGCCAGCCCGCCGGATTATGCCATCCACAGCGCTTGGGCGTTACGCTGTATATATCATTGGCGTCGGGTAGCAGCGGCTTGGGATTAACCAGTGCTGCTGTAAAATGCAGCGTGGGATACCGTTCAGGCAGATGAGCAAGGCTGGTGCTGGTTTTTTTATCGTTGCAGATCAGCACAACAGCCGAGCCGGGATAGCGGCTGAGTTCAGACAGACGCGAGTCGAGTGTGAAGTCAAAGACCTGTCGTTCGCGGCTTCCTGTTGGGCGTGGGCGGTACATGAATTCGGCACTGACGAGGCGAGAGTTAGCTAAAGCAGCGGCGGCATCAGCGGGGGATGACAGAATATTCATATACAGCCTACAATAGGGTCATTCGCGAGTGGAGAAGAGGAAATTATGCATACTTCAGGTGAAGCGGTCAAATTGTTACAGCAGGCCTTGACGACCAGCCGGGAAGCGGGAAAGGTGATTGAAAACCTGATCGCCGAACATGATTATCAGGATGTGGCGGTGCTGGTGACGCAGGCGGCGGGGTCGCTGCTGGAGGCGGTGGCAGCCTTGATGCAGTCCGATGATGAGGCCGCAGTCGCAGCGCTCGATAACGCTGATGATCTGCTGGATGCCGTATTCGACATCATCGACGCGGAGACGGATGAAGACTGAATCCGCTGATGTGCTGATCGTCGGGGCAGGCGCAGCCGGCTTGTTCGCCGGGATATGGGCCGGGCGGGCGAATCCCAATCGTCGCATTCTGCTGCTGGATGGCGCGAAAAAATTAGGCGCAAAAATTCTGGTCGCCGGAGGTGGGCGCTGCAATGTAACCCATGATGTTGTCAGTGAAGAAGCCTACGCCGGTTCGTCGCGCAATGCCATTCGGAAAGTGCTGCGCCGCTTCGATGTGGCGGAAACGACTGCTTTTTTCGCCGGGATGGGCGTGGAACTGAAGCGCGAAGAAAGCGGCAAACTGTTTCCGACAACCGATGAGGCGCAGACGATACTGAATGCCTTGCTGCGGGCGGCGCGGGGAGCAGGCGCGGAAATACAGCATCCCTACCGGGTCGAAGGGATTGAAAAAGTCAGTGCTGGCTTCACTGTTTCCGGCGAATGGGGTCGTGTTCAGGCCGAAAAAGTCATTCTGGCGACAGGTGGGCGCAGTCTGCCAAAAACGGGTTCAGATGGCAAAGGTTATGAGCTGGCGAAAACGCTTGGTCATAGCATCACCCGCCGGGTTTTTCCGAGTCTGGTGCCGCTGACTCTGGCGAGTGGGCATTTCATCCGCAGCCTCAGTGGCATTACGGTGATGGCGACGCTGGAAGTTCGCGCGGCCACTGGCAAGCGGCTGGCGGCCTTCACCGATTCAACCCTGTGTACCCATTTCGGTCTTTCCGGGCCATCGGTGCTGGACATCAGCCGTTATTACATTGATGCGGCTTTGGATGACCCGGCGGGGACGCAGCTTCTCATCAACTGGCTGCCAGATATGACGGCGGAAACCTTTGATGCTGCACTGCAAAAAGCAGGACGGATTTCGGCGGGGCGCTTTTTGGGAGAGTGGCTGCCCGAACGTCTGGCGCGGGCTTTGTGCGCGGAGGCCGGAATCGCAGCCGAAACCCCTGCCACCCAACTGAGGCGTGATGCGCGCCGTGCCCTGGTGACGGCGGCGACAGCGATGCCCCTTCCGGTGAGCGGCAATCGTGGCTATACCTATGCCGAAGTGACAGCCGGTGGCATACCCCTCTCGGAAGTGCGGCTGGAAACGATGGAATCCCGCCTTTGTCCCGGTCTGTATCTTTGTGGTGAAATTTGTGACGTGGATGGGCGCATCGGCGGCTATAACTTTCAGTGGGCATGGTCAAGCGCTTATGTAGCGGGTGTATCGGCCTGACGCCTGTTATGCACAGGCTGGCCCCACCGCTCCCATCTGTTTAACACGCCGCGTTGGGGCATGACGTACCTTGCCCCACTTCCGCTGCTCGCCGCATTCCCCTTTTAACTTTCTACTTTTAACTTTTAACTCAAAAATCTCCCCTCAAAATCGAAACAAATGTCATGACAAATGTTTCACACCTCGCCCCATTTCCCTGCTAAACTGTTTCTATGACACACGCATCTCGTCTTTCACCCGGCACTCGCTACTCGGTACTCGAAACTTGCCTTTACGCATCCCTCATTCCTCGTACCTTTTACTTTGCGGCTTTGCCTCTTTGCGGCTTTGCGTTAAGAATCTGTTCCGCCATGCCCGCGCAGATGGCTCGCCTGCAACCGCCAAAAAATATTTTTTGACGGCGGTGGCGAAACCAAATGGCAGAGATTAATGATAAAAACGCTGATTTTCATCGCCGCCGCCGCCGCCGCCAATCAGGCCGATGTCATGATTGCCATAGTGATGGAACAATGAAAGTAAGGCCGCTGTCTTTAACTATCGATTATCGACTCAGCTTGAACGACATAACCACCGTTAGCTGTGCAGCCTCAGCTTAATGCCGAGCCAGACTCCGGCGAAAACAGCCGCGCCAAACACCCATCCTGATACGGCAAATGCTGAAATTCCAGAGAGCAGCGTACCAACCGTGCAGCCGAGCGCCAGCATTGATCCCCAGCCCATCAGGACGCCGCCGAGAAGGGCGGTCAAGCTGTTGCGAATAGTGAGCTGGCTGATTTGAAAGTGATTGCCCAGCAGCGCCACCGCGAACGAAGCCAGCACCAGCCCGCCGATCAGGAATCCGTTGTCGCTGATGGTCTGGATGACGACAGTAGCGCATCCAGCAAAGGTATCCAGTCCATTGAGTCGTTCAGCCAGCAAACCGGCATTGTCGAGTGTGGTGCGGGCGACACTGCCTAACTGCGCGGTGACGCCGAGCGGCTCGACGCGGAAATAGGCAAAGACACCAACGATGCCCACCAATGCGCCTGTCACCAGCGGATTCCAGCGCTCCCGAAAGACAACCTGATAGAGGCGTACCGCTGTCAGCTTCGCAGCGGGTCGGGCCGGGATTTCCGGCAGCCAGCGCAGCAGCAGCAGGCCGATGCCGCCCAGCAGCAGCAGGTGAATGACCAGTGCGCCGCTGTAGCCGAAGGTAGCAGGCAGCCAGGCGACTGGCGCGGTGGAGAGCGCATCGAGATAGACGCGCTGCCAGGTGAAAAAGCCGATACCAAACCCGATTACCGCGCCGACCAGTGCAATCGGTGCGCGGGCGTAACCTTCACCAAGACGGTAAAGATGACCGCTGATGCACGCCCCGGAGAGCGCCATTCCCAGGCCAAATGCCACCCCCGCCGCTGCCAGCACCCAGCTCACCGGGCCGATGTGCGCGTCCGGCGGCAGCCTGCCGCTCATGGAGTTGGGCAGAAATGCGCCGAATACGATCACATACCCCAGCCCGCCCACCGCCAGCGCCGTGAGAATCGAAAAGAGCGCTGTACTGCTGCGGTATTCAATGAAGTCGCGCAGGATGCAGAAAAAGCAAAAACGCCCACGCTGGAAGATAATGCCGAGGGCGGCACCAGTCAGCAGGGAAAAGGAAGTCGCCGCCCCGCGTCCCGGCGTAGTGTGCAGTACGTAAGCTCCACCGGCCACTGCGCCTAATACCAGCAGGGCGATGACCAGTCGAATCATCGCCCCACGCGAAAGTTGCATTGAAGTGGGGGCGGCTCCCCCAAGAGAGCCGCCCCCGGTTATGACTTCAGCCACGCTTTACTGCGCTCCCCAGATCGTGCCTGCCGGATTCACGACTGGAACACCGACAGTGTTGCCGTATTCTGTCCATGAACCGTCGTAAAGGGCGACATCGTAGCCGAGCAGTTGGTTCAGCACAAACCAGGTGAGCGCGGCACGCTCGCCAATGCGGCAGTAGGTGACAATCGGCTGGCTGCCATCGACACCGAGGTCAGCGTAGAGGGCACGGAGTTCGTCGATGGATTTGAAAGTGCCATCTTCGCGGACATTCTGCCCCCAGGGGACGTTGAGCGCACCCGGAATATGCCCGGCGCGGACGGAGAGTTCCTGGACACCTTCCGGCGCGAAAATTTCACCGTTATATTCCCGCGCAGAACGAATATCGATCAGTGTGCCAACCGTCTCGCCCTCGACGATTCCCAGCACATCAGTCAGGCGGGCGCGCAGATCGCTGTTGAGTTCGCCCACCGTTGCAGTCCCCGCATCAAAAGCAGGGGCGCTGGTTGAAAGGGCGCGACCATCGGCTTCCCATTTGACCCGCCCACCATCGAGCAGGCGGACATCCTCGAAACCATAGATGTTGAAAATCCAGGCACCCCAGGCGGCGAACCAGTTGTTGTTATCACCGTAGAGGATGATGGTGGTGTCATCGTTGATGCCAGCAGCCTGGGCAAGTTCCTGGAAGCGTTCTGCCGAAACAATGTCACGGCTGAGAGTATCCACGAAATCGGTATGCCAGACGAAATTTACCGCGCCAGGAATGTGACCGCGTTCATAGACGCCGGGGATAACGCTGACTTCGATCACACGGACAGCCGGATTTTCCAGATTTTCCTCCAGCCATTCAGCCGTGACGAGGACTTCTTCGAGGGCGGGTGTCTCCTGGGCAAGGATGACATTTCCGGCGGTAATGGCTACCAGCAGCAGCACTAACAGTGCGCCAATTTCAATGCGTTTCATGTTCCAACTCTCCAGAGTTTGTATCAAGTTCGATTAAAATGAGTGAGAAAAACCGATAGTGATAAGCTTATTGGCTGCAACAACACGATTTCATGATGAATAATCCCCTTTCGCAAACCATAATCAGATAGTCGGACAATAAAAACGTCCCGGTAGTGGCCGGGACGCAGTTTGCGCTGTCGCGTAAAATAAAACGCCCCGGTAGTGGCCGGGGCGTGTGTCCTTCAAGTAACTGTAGTTCAGTCAGCAGGCAGCAATACCCCGTCGGTGTTTGTACACAGACAACACATACAGGGGATAAACTGACGAACGATTAAAACGGGCATGTTGTTTCCTTATGACTGAACCGCAAGCGTAACCAAAGTCTTGCCGCTTGTCAAGCACTTTCTGCAAACACGTTAGCTCAGGCTGTCCGTGATTTCAGCCACACTGTGTTTAAGCGCGTCCAGGTTCATGATATTCTCCTTCCAGTTCGGCAGGAAAATCTTGTCGTAGGCATTTTTGATCGCCAGTTTCGCGCCGTCGGAGAAGGGGAAACCGGCAAAGCCAAAGATGATTGCCAGTTCGATGCGAATATGACCGAACATGAATTCGCGGGCGGCTTCTTCCGGCACGCCCATATTGACGGCCAGATCGAGCGCTTCTTTCATGGCGGTGACGAGTGTGGCGCAGAAAGTTTCAACCAGCGCTGGTTCCAGAATTGCCATTTGCTCAACCGTAACCCGATAAGCATTCATGACCGGAGCGTACATGGCGCGGGCGATCTGTTCGCCTTTGGCGTAATCTGCCTCCGGCCCTTGATGCAGGGCGCAGACAATATGCTGTTTGGCGTGGACGCCGCCAAACCAGTCAGTGCGGGCTTCCGGCGTGACTTCATCATGGAAAAGCGGCGGGTGACAGGGATGCGTAACGAAGTAAGTCAGGTCATCGCGCAGGGGTATCACGGCTGCATGTGCCGCCGCCGGGTCGAGGCCGATGACCATCGTTCCAGGCTTTAACTGCGGAATAATCTCACTGGTGACTTTGCCAATCAGGCGGTCAGGCAGTGCCAGAATGACAGCGTCAGCAGCAGCCAGCGCTTCGGTCTGCGGGGTGGTGGTGACACCGCGCTCAGCGAGATTGGCGATACCCTGTGGGCTGACTTCAACATAATGCAGCTTGTACTGGGGTAAATCCTTCATATTATCGGTGATGCGGCAGCCCATTTTGCCGCCCGCACCCATCAGCGCTATCGAGAGCATGGTTGAACCTTTATTGTGTCACAGGACGAATGAAACGGCGTTTAAGCCGCAGGTAATTGTTTTCGCGCAGGCTGTCAAAGAAGACTGCGATGAAAATGATGGCGGCGCGCACCATCGGTTGCAGATAAAGATTGACATTGTTGAAGACCAGACCAGCCTGTACCATTTGGGTTAGGAGCGCACCAATGACCGCGCCGAAAACATTGCCGACACCGCCAAACAGACTGGTTCCACCCAGTACCGAGGCAGCGATAGCGTCAAATTCACGGCCTTCAGCAAAGGAACGGTCAAGGCGACCGATCTGCGAGATGAGAATGAAACCCGCCAGTGCCGCGCAGAACCCAGAGAAAACATAGACCAGGGTCATCACACGATCGGTGTTGATACCTGCTTTTTTGGCAGCTTCGATGTCGTTGCCAACGGCGTAAATCTGTCGACCAATGGGGGTGTGCGCCAGGATGAGATAGGCAACAATGACGACAAGGATGAAAACCACGACTGGCATAGGCAGTCCGACAACCGGCGTTTGCCCGAAGGACAGCATAGGCTGGGGGAAGTCAACCTGTTTGGATTCGGTCAGCGCTGTCCCCAGACCGCGCCCGATGACCAGTGTCGCCAGCGTAACCATAAACGGAATGACTTTCAGCTTCAGGATGCAGAAGGCATTGATCGCGCCGTACAGTGTGCCGACGGCCAGGGCAATCAGCAGTGCCACCGGGACACTGATCCCTGCCTGTCGCATGAGCAGCCCGGCGACAACCGACGACAGATACATATTTGAACCGACAGAGAGGTCGATACCGGCGGTGAGCAGCACAAAAGTCATGCCAACGGCGATAATGCCGGTATAGGACGCCTGCTTGATGATGTTGTTCAGCACACTGTCCGGCTCGAAAAAGCGCGGCGACGAAAGGCCAAAGATGATGAACACCACCACAAACAGCACAATGGTCGAGTTGTTGAGCAGTAAACGCAGGATATTACGCAGGTTCATGAGTCACTGCTCCTTCGCGGAAGGCGGCGTGCAGGATGGTTTCAGCATTAAACTGGTCACGGGTGAACTCGCCAAAAATTTCACCCTGGCTCATGACCAGAATGCGGTCACACATACCAGTCAGTTCTTCGAGTTCGGATGAAATGAACAGGACGCCGCTGCCATCTGCCGCAAGCTGGTCAATAATGCTGTAGATTTCGTACTTCGCGCCTACGTCGATGCCGCGTGTGGGTTCATCCATGATGAAGACCGATGGCTTAGCCAGCAGCCACTTGGCAATCACCACTTTTTGCTGGTTGCCCCCGCTCAGACTTTTGGCGGTCTGGTGGCGGATGTCCCCGCTTTTTAGCTGCAACATCGAGGCGATATCTCTGGCTGAGTCGTGCAGATCACGTGAGGCGACCACCTGAAGCGGCGTGCGTGCAAATTCAGGGAGCGATACCAGCGTGATGTTGTCGGCGATGTTGATGTTCATCAACAGCCCTTCTTCGCGCCGGTTTTCGGTGACGAAGGCGATATGCTGGCGGATGCTGGCACGGGGCGAAGTTTTGCCGAGGCGAACCCCATTAATGGTAATTTCGCCCTGTTCCAGCGGATCGAGGCCGAACAACATGCGTGCCAGTTCGGTGCGTCCCGAACCCATCAGCCCGAACAGCCCCAGCACTTCACCTTTATGCAGGGTGAAGTTGATATTTTCGACAATTCCCGCTGCGCTGATATTTTCAAGCTTCAGCAGTGGTTCATGCGAGGGATGAGCGGTGCGCGGTGGAAAAAGGTTGTCGATATTGCGCCCAACCATGAGCGAGATCATGCGGCGTACATCGAAATTTTTAACTGGCTCCTGTGTCACACGCTGCCCATCGCGCATGATGGCGATGTCGTCCGCCAGCACCTGCACATCCTTGAGGATATGCGAGATATAGATCAGCGCCTTGCCTTCTGCACGCAGGCGGCGCATCAGGTCGAATAACTTTTCTGTCTCACGGGCGGTGAGCGAAGTAGTTGGTTCGTCGAGAATGATGAGCGATGCATCGAGATAGAGTGCGCGGGCGATTTCGACCAACTGGCGCTCACCGGGGGAAATGCGTTCGATGTGGGTGTCGGGGGCGATATTCAGGCCAACTGCATCCAGCACATCACGGGTGCGCCGTTTGACTTCGGCGCGGTTAACGAAGGCCAGCGGGCCATATTTCCGCACTGGGAAGTTGTCGATGAAAATATTCTCGGCGATGCTGAGATTAGTGAACAGATTAAGTTCCTGATGGATGAAAGCAACACCGGCATGGTTGGCATCCGCCGGGATGCGCGGCATATAGGGCTGCCCTTTGAGCAACATGCTGCCGCTGTCGGGGATGACGACACCGCCAATGATGTTCATCAGGGTGCTTTTGCCCGCGCCATTCTGTCCAATCAGACCGAGGATTTTGCCGGTTTCAACACTGATGCTCACGTCGTTGACAGCGCTGATGCCGAAAAAAGCTTTACTCAGGTTGTGGGCCTCAAAAACAGGAGTCATGCGCGTGCCTCCCGCGAGACAAGCCGCGTCCGGGTGACATCAATCAGCGCTGCCGCGAGGATGATTAACCCTTTGACCGCTTCAATGATGAATGGCGACAGGCGCATGGCGTTGAGGATATTGAGCAGCAGGGTGAAAAAAGCCACGCCGAAAAAAGTGCCGCGTATCGTTCCTTTACCGCCAAAAAGACTGGTGCCGCCGATGACTGCCGCGCCGATGATGTCCAGCAGGATATTGCCACTGCCGAGCGATGGCTGGCCGATGCCGAGGCGGGCAGAATACAGAATTGAAGCGACAGCAGCACAGAAGCCGCTGAACATATAGACCATCGTGATGACGCGCTTGCTGGGAATGCCAGATACCTGCGAGGCGCGGCGGTTGGTGCCAATCGACATCATCTGTCTGCCGAAGACGGTGCGGCTGAGGAGGAAGGATGCCACAACCCCTAATCCGGCAGCGATCACGAAGGGGTAACTGATAGCGGGTAAAATTTCGCGCCGGGCGATCTGTGGTTCGAGTTTAGGGCCGAGGTAGATTGAAACAATATCGCCTGTGCCGAGGCGCAGGAAATCTTCCGGCAGCCCGGAAACATTGCGTGAGGCAGTCAGCCAGAGGGCAAACGAACTGAAAAAAATCATCGAAACCAGTGTCACCATAAAGGGTGCCATGTTGAAGCGTGTGATGGCAATGCCATTGAGCAGGCCAACCAGCGTGCCAACCAGCAGCATAAACAGCACACCAAGCGGCACCGCCCATTCGCTGCCCGCGAGAAGGCCGCCTTTATCGGAGATCAGCACGCCCCAGAGCGGGCTTTTACCGAAGGTTGGTTCGTCCAGCACCGTCGCCATGATGAGCGCACCTGCAACGCTGGTGATGCCCATTGTCGCACCCTGGGAGAGATCGATACCCCCGATAATCAGGACGAAAGTCTGCCCGATGGCGACAGCTACCAGCGGCCACATATTCAGGAATTGATTGGCAATATTGGTGGGCAGGGCCAGCGTCGGAAAGAAAGCGGCGGCAGCAATAAAAAAGACAATTGTCAGATAGAGTATGAAATAATCGGACAGAAGCAGGCGGCGGATGAAAGCAGCAATGCTCTTAGTACCCCTGTTCGGTGAAGCTGACACATCTGTCGAACGGGACAGCGTGCCGGGCGCGATGGATGAAATTCGTTCGTCTGTCGTGGACAAAGCGGCACCTCGGATGACAGTCTAAAAATGGGTAGGGCGCAGGTAAAGTACCCACGCCCCACAAATGTAACACTACTGATCGAGGAAACCTTCGTCCAGCAGCACGCAGCCCCACATATCGTTACGCTGCCAGTTAAAGTTGCCCGCCGTCAGCGCAAAGCCAGGGTCGAGCAGCACTTCGTTCGGCTGGGTTTCGCCATCAGCGATTGACTGCTGGATGCGCTCCAGCGTCAGCTCTGCTTCCAGGAACAGATCCTGCACGCCGGTAGCATCGACATATCCTTCTTCGATCAACTGGCAGGCAGTGGCATCGCCATCCAGCCCGGCCAAAAGGACGTGGCCGGACTGACCCGCCGGAACCCACATGCCGCGCGGTTCCAGCACGGAACGAATAGTCGGGAACAGGAAGTCAGACGAGGTGAAGATGAAGTCCACACCGGGGTTAGCGGTAATAGCCGCTTCGAGGTTGGCGAGGGCAGTAGCGGCGTCCCACTCGGTAGCGACTTCAATCGGTTCGTTGAACATGCCGGGATATTTTTCGTTATAGCGGGTGATGACGTTGAAGAACCCATCACGACGGCCAATGGCGTTGGTATCCTGCAAAGCGCCAACCAGAATCAGCGGGGTAACGGCTTCGCCCGTCACCTCGAACTGACGCAGCGCCTTCTGAGCGATGAATTCAACTGCCTGTTCGGTGGCGCTCACGTTGTCGGCAACAACGATGACACCTTTTGCGCGGTCATTCGGGGGACGGTTGAAGACTGCAATCGGGATGTCTGCCGCCTGTGCTTCATTGACAATGGTCACAGCGCTGTCGCCATCCTGCGGGATGATGATGATGCCGTCCACGCCTTGCGCGATGCATTCTCGTACCTGCTCAAGCTGGCGGTTAGGGTCTTCATTAGCGTTGTATTCCAGCACTTCCACACCCTGATCGCGCAGTGTAGTGGTGATGGCGCGATGCCCCGCAACCCAGAATTCGGTTTCCAAATCCTGAAAGCCGAAACAAATGGTGGTGCTGTCCTGTGCCTGGACGGTGGTCAGCGCCAGCATGGAAACCAGCGCCAGCACTGCAAAAACGGTAAATACTTTCTTCAACATGCGTCTGCTCCTCAAAGGAAAGCTTAAGTGAGACAATAGATTTGATTGGTTTATCATCACATTTTTAAAATTCAGGACTCCTTTCTCCCTGGTAATGTCTGGAAACGCCACCTGCTTATGTGGTCGTTCAGATAAAAACCGCCAAAAAGGGCGGACATCTGACTGGTAATGTATATTGTATGCAATCCACTGCTTTACTGCGTTGTGCGTCCTCTCAAGGAGCGCTCGACAGCAAGCTGGCATTCATCAGAGACGCGACGGTTAATCAGGCGATTAAGGTTCATAACCCCGACCAGATCGCGGCGCTCGTAGGCATCGACAAAAGCCTGATGATCCTGAATGGCGATCATTTCGTCGTAATCTGGTGTCGCTTCGGCTCGCATGTACAGCACTGCCGCGATTTGCGCCACGATCTGCCGCCAGTTACGGGTAAGCAGTGGGTGGGCGCTGCGATCAACCAGGTACTGATGAAAATTCATATCAACTGAACGCACAAGTTTGAAGTCGCCTGCACGAATTGCTGCCTGCTGCTGTTCAATCGAAGCACGCAAATGGTCGAAATCGCGCGAGGTGAGTTGGGCAATGATGAGTTCCGCTGCGAAATTCTCCAGCGTTGTTCGCATGGTAAAAATGGCTTCAACATCCTGTGGGGTAAAGCTGGGGACGAATGAACCCCGGCGCGGCTCGGAAATGATGAGACCATCGCGTTCCAGCAGGATAAGGGCTTCACGGACAGGCGTGCGGCTGACGCCAAGCTGAGCGGTGAGGGCGCTTTCAATAATATGGTCGCTGGGCTTAAGGCGGCCTTCGATGATGGCTGCGCGGATTTGCTCGACGACCTGTTCTCGCAAACTGACAGGTTGGATGACAGAAAACGCCATATTCAAAAAATCCACAAAAAACAGTATTCAAAATCTTCAAGCTGCGCTAACTGTATACAATATATTGCACACTGTCAAGAAGGTTGTATAGATAGTTGCAGTTCTAAAATGCGCGTGGTACAGTTTATGCAATCGATTGCAACGACGATTTTTGAATAAATTTAATCCACATAAAGTGAGTTCATTTTATGCTTTCCGCAGCCATTGTTGGCACTGGTTTTATTGGCCCGGTTCACGCTGAAGCCCTGATGCGAATGGGGGTGCGTGTGCGCGGCATCCTCGGCTCAACGTCAGAAAAAAGCCAGGCAGCCGCACAAAATCTCGGCCTGGAAGTAGCCTACCGCACTTACGACGACATCCTCGTTGATCTGAATGTCCATTCTGTTCACATCACCACTCCTAATAAAGATCATCTGGATATGGCGAAGCGGGCGCTGCTGGCCGGTAAACATGTCATCTGCGAAAAGCCGCTGGCGATGAACACTGCCGAAACTGCCGAACTGGTCAAACTGGCTGCCGACCATCCCCATCTGGCTGCCGCTGTCAATTACAACATTCGTTTTTACCCACTGATGCAGCACGCTCGTGACCTCATCAGCAGCGGTGAGATTGGCAGTATCTACGCGGTACGGGGCGGTTATATTCAGGACTGGCTGCTATATGACACCGACTGGAACTGGCGTTTAATGCCCAGTGAAGGTGGTGACCTGCGAGCAATCGGCGACATCGGGACGCATTGGATGGATCTGATTGGCTTTATCAGCGGGCTTAAGGTTGAGTCTCTGCTGGCTGATCTGGCGACGTTTGTCCCACAGCGCAAAAAACCGCGTCAGGCAATCGCCACTTTCAAGGGCAAGGAACAGAGCCGCCCAAGTGAATACGATTTGGTGAACATTCAGACTGAGGATTGGGGTTCGGTGCTGTTCCGTTATCAGGGTGGTGCGCGCGGTTCGATGAGTGTTTCACAGGTGAGCGCGGGGCGTAAAAATGCGCTGACATTCGAGATTGCCGGTTCTAAATCCTCATTAGCCTGGAATTCGGAAAATCCTAATGAATTGTGGATCGGCCATCGTGACCGTCCCAACGAAATTTTGATTAAAGACCCCTCACTGATGAGCGAAAACGGGCGCTTCTTTGCCAGCCAGCCAGGCGGTCATGCGGAAGGTTTCCCCGATACCTTCAAACAGCTCTACCGCGCCGTGTATGGCTATATCGAACGGGGCGATTTCAGCGCTCCTAAACCATTTCCGACTTTTGAAGACGGCCATCAGGAAGTGCTGCTGTGCGAGGCAATTGCCCGGAGCAATCATGAGCGCGTGTGGGTGGCGACGTAACATATAGTGAAATGTTACCTGTTCCTGCCTGTTTATCAGGAAATATGATCCTAAAATTATTTATGGAGGGCGATGTCGATGCATCTCGGTTATGTGACAGCGATTCTGCCGGACTGGACGCTGGAACAGCACATGCAGTTTGCGGCGGCCAACGGCTTTGACAGCCTGGAAGTGATGTGCTGGCCGGTGGGCAAGGCAGAGCGGCGTTATGCTGGTGTGACACACATTGACGTGACCAGTTTCACAG
Organism: uncultured Anaerolineaceae bacterium; assembly: GCA_964447795.1. Classification (GTDB taxonomy): domain Bacteria; phylum Chloroflexota; class Anaerolineae; order Aggregatilineales; family Phototrophicaceae; genus CFX2. The sequence goes on along the minus strand of CAYUTY010000015.1, from coordinate 90,303 downwards.
CGGCAGACGCCGAACGAATCAAAGGCTTGATGAACCAGTACAAGGTCGGGATTTCCAGCCTCGGTTATTACCCTAATCCTCTGGTGGCTGACGCTGAAGAACGGCAGACCTATAGCGAACATATCAGGAAAGTGATCGCCGCATCAAATTTGCTGGGTATCGGCACGATGACGACCTTTGTCGGGCGCGACCCGGCTAAAACAATCGAAGATCAGTGGGATGATTTTGAAGCGGTATGGAAACCATTGATTGCTTTCGCCGAGTCGCAGAATGTGCGCGTTGGCATTGAAAACTGTCCGATGCTGTTCTCGCTGGATGAGTGGCCGGGCGGGAAGAATCTGGCGATTTCGCCGGAAGTGTGGCGGCGCATGTTTGAGAGCATTCCCAGCGCCCATTTCGGCCTGAACTTCGATCCATCACACCTTATCTGGCAGCATATTGATTATGTGCGCTGCATTCGCGAGTTCAGCGGGCGGTTTGTGCATGTCCACGCCAAAGATACCAAAATTGACCCGGATTTGCTGTACGAACGTGGCATCATGGGCGTGAAGTGGCACCGCCCCAAGCTGCCCGGATTGGGCGATGTTAATTGGGGCGCTTTCTTCTCCGCATTGACGGATACAGGCTATAAGGGCGCGGTGGCAATCGAAGTTGAAGATCGTGCTTATGAAAGTTCTCAGGCGGATGTGGAACGTTCAATCACACAGTCCAGGCGCTATCTGGAGCAGTTCATGCGTTAGCCGGATGTCTGGGTCGTCGTGTACTCGTATTTGTCGGCGCGATAAAAGCTGACTGAAAATTCGATGATCTCCCGGTTGGCCAGGAATGAAGATGTGTTGACAACCAGCAGCGGCGCACCATATTCGACCTTGAGCAACTCGGCCTGTTTTTTGTCAGCTACGATGGCACCGATGGTATGTGTAATTTCAGTAATGACGAGTTGATAGTCATGGGCGAGTACCTCATAGAGCGAGTTTGTCCCAAAATCATATTCGACCAGATTAGGGCAGCGCTCTGTGATGATGATGGTGTATTGCAGACCAAGCGGCTCATCACCACCATAACGCAGGCGATCAAGCAGGAGACAGGGTGCGCCAGCTTTGCTCTGAAGGGGTCTGGGGTCTCCCGGTTGAACTGTTGCCGCTTCCTGACGCAGGACTTCGGAGTGTGGTTGCAAGCCGAGTTCCTCCATCTGGCCGGTGAAACTGCGTGCAAGCGAGAAATGCTGCCGGTCTTCCTGTCCTTTAATGACCGTACCGTGGCCAGCTTTGCGGGTAATCAGGCGGTCAGTGGCAAGGCGGCCAAGGGCAGTACGGATGGTATGGCGTCCGACGTTGTAAGCTTCGGCCAGTTCAATTTCTGTTGGAAGTAAATCGCCGGGAGCGACATGACTGCTGTTCAGCAGCAGGCGCAGGTCAGCTTCGACCTGATAGTAGAGTGGAATAGGGCTAGTCGAGTCGACAGGTTTAACAGGTAAATCGGTAATTTTAAGTTGCTTTGAAACCATGTTGATTTGACTCGTTTTGTTCAGCTCGTTTAAATGTGCGGATGTACGGAACTTTTGCAAAGTTATACTGCAAAGTCCGAATATTCACAAAAATTCGATTAGTTTGAAGGAGATAATCGTGCGTAAGAGACTTTTGACTCTGGTTGCCATGATGGCAGCCATCGGCCTTTTCAGCCTGGGAGCAGTGGCAGCTCAGGATGAACAGACTTTTGTGATCGGCATTTCCAACAGCTTTGTCGGGAGTGAGTGGCGTACCCAGATGATTCAGAATTTTGAGGAAACTGCCGCTGAATTATCAGAAGACCCTGATCTCGGTGTCGAAATTGAGCTGGTCATTGAGAGTGCGGATACCGATGCTGCTGGTCAGGAACAGCAGATTCAGAATCTGATCAATCGTGGTGTGGACGCCATCATTGTTAATCCCGGTGACGCTGAAGCACTGCGCCTGCCGCTGGAAGACGCTGCGGCGGCGGGCATCGTTGTCGTGTCGATTGACCAGGAAATCGACGGCGAAGGTGTGGTCAATGTTGTCATTGACCAGACAGAATGGGCGCGTATCAGTATGCGCTGGCTGGCAGAATCGCTGGGTGGCGAAGGCGATATTGTGCTGATTGAGGGCTTTGTCGGCCACCCGGCTAACACTGCTCGTATGACCGGGGTGGAAGAAGTTTTAGCTGAGTACCCCGATATTACCGTAGTGGGCCGCGAAACCGGGAGCTGGGATCAGGCGACTGGGCAGCAGGTGATGAGCGATTTCCTCGCTTCACTGCCAAGCATTGATGGTGTGTGGACGCAGGACGGCATGGCGACTGGTGTGCTGACGGCTATCCGCACCGCCAACCCGGAAGAATGGCCGTTGGCGACTGGCGAGGCTCGCGCCAGCTATGTACAGCAGTGGAATGAAATTCTTGAAGAAAATCCCGACTTCCAGAGCATCGGTGTGGTGAATCCGCCCGGCGTCGCCACCAGCGGTCTACGCGTGGCGGTTGAACTGCTGCTGGGCCGCGAAATTGACCCGGAACAACTGGCTGGGCCTTATGGCAACACCCTGTATGTCCCAATTCCCTACGTCGTGCTGGATGAGGAATGGACTTACACCGATATGGAAGGCGAAGAATTTGAACTGCCCGCCAACTTCACCGAGATTTACGAAGAAGTAGCCGAACTGCCGGAAAGCTATACGCTGGATGGTGAACTGACACAGGAAGAAGTGCAAACGTTCTTCCTCCCGGCTGAATAACGCTTTTTCCCTCCGCGTGACTGTCAAGCCCGACCCGGTTTTCCGAGCCGGGCTTGATTTGAAAACAGACTTTTTCTGGACAGAAGTAACGCGTCAACAACCAGCCGCTAAAGACGGCTGGCTTGTCCCTGGCGCTGCACCCACCGCTGCGACGGAAACAAAGTTGGTGGTGGATGCATCCGAGACAATAGGCAGATTGACTGCTGCCCAATAAGCGATGTTTAACGCAGCATTTTTGTCGGCATGGGCGGTATGCCCACACTGAACGCACTGGAACTCAGATTGAGAGCGACGATTTTCTTTAGCGATATATCCACATTCAAAGCAGCGACGACTGGTGTTGCGCGGGTCAACCTGTTCAACTCGCACACCATGCAGCTTCGCTTTGTAGGTGAGGAAGGCTCTGAGTTGGTTGAAAGACCAGTTGCTATGCCTGGCGCGTTCTTCAGTACCACGAACCCTAGTCCGCGCTCGAATGCCTTTCAAATCTTCAAGGCGTATCGTTCGCTTCGTGTGTTTGGCCTTCAGAACAACTCGCTTGGAAATACAGTGATTCACGTCGCGTTGAAAGCGACGCTGCTTACCCGACAATCGTTTCAAGTGGCGACGCGCCGATTTTGTACCACGCTTTTGCAGTCGCTTTCGCAATCCCGCCATGCGCTTGCGATTCTTCTCAATCGGTTCGCTCGTGTGAATTTCACCATCGCTGTCGGTGAGGATGTTGGTGCGCCCCAAGTCAACCCCAAGTGCAGCTTCGGTTTCCTGTTCGGTAGGGTCAGGAATATCACAGGTTGCCAGCAGGTAGAACGCATCCTGACGCTTGCTGTAGATCAGATCACTCTCACCTTTGCGATACTTCAGCAGTTCTTTTTGGCGCTCACCACATTGGTAGGGAAGGTGCAGCCTGCCACCTACCGACCAGATGGATACGGCTTGCTGATCGGTGTACCAGGACAGGATACGATCATCGTAGGCAATCGCGCCGTGTTCCCGAAAGGTGCGCTGCACTTTCTTATCCCACTTGTAGGCATCAGCCACTTTAGCAATGACCCGCACGATCACCTGAGCCGACAACTCGGTCTGCGAACGCAGGGTGTGGTACATCGCCGTGTGCAGTTTGTATTGACCGAACAGCTTGTTTTGCCAGGCGTATTTGCTCAGTTGGTTGCACAACGCATTAGCCTGCTCAAGCGTCTGCAAGAGATAGGTTCGCTGCTCAGCAGTCGGGTAAAGGCGCACCTGCGCGATCAGTTTCATAGCGAAGATAGTAGCACAGATGGTGCGATATTTCAGCACTTGAAATCATATTCGCTGATTTTCTGCACTCTATTTCCTGATGGTGTCGGCGCTCACATGCCCTGCTGTGCCAACCGAACAGCTCTCTGCCCAAAGAGTCGCATTCTTGCCTCTAGACCGCGTGAGGCGTGTACTGTATTTGACTTTCCATCGTCAGATTTTAGCCTGAAAGGAGCGCAAGCGCATTCCTCCACCCGCTGAAGCAGGTGGTTTCCTGCGCTGAATCTTATGAAAAAAATTACGCTCACAATTGAGCAGGCTGTCAAAACCTATGGTGGTGTTGCGGCGCTTTCGGACGGCAACCTGGCGGTACAGTCAGGCGAGGTAGTGGCGCTGCTGGGGGCGAATGGCAGCGGCAAAAGCACATTGAGCAAGATTATTACTGGTGTGGTCTCGCCGAACAGCGGCAAATTAAGCATCAATGGCAGCAGCGTTTCTTTTAGCTCACCGTCAGAAGCTCGCAGGGTTGGTATCAGCGCGGTCTATCAGGAATTGAGCCTGATTCCAGCGCTGACAGTGGCCGAGAATATCTGGCTGGCGCATGAACCGCTGCGAAACGGCTTAGTGAACCGGCGTGAGATGCAGGCACAGACGAGAGCGCTGCTCGATTTATTTCGTGGTCTGTACCGCCCGCATCTCGACCCGGATGCGCCTATCAGTATTCTGACGCCTGATGAACGGCAGATTATCGAAATCCTGAAAGCCTTGAGCTTTGATCCCAACCTCATTATTCTGGACGAGGCGACCGCCAGCCTGGACAGCCAGCAGGTCAACCGTTTGTTTGAGCTGGTGCGGGAATGGAAAGCACAGGGTATGGCGGTGATTTTTGTCTCGCATCGAATGGAAGAAATTTTTCGTATCGCCGATAAAGCGACTGTGCTGCGGAATGGGCGCACCGTCGGCGAGCGCGACATTGCCACGACCAACGAACGGGAACTGGTCGAAATGATGATTGAGGGTGCTGGCGTGCTGCACCGGGAGCGTGCGCCTGCTGCGCGGCAGGATAGGGCAGTGCGTTTGCAGGTGGAGGATTTGCGGACAGCCGTTTTACGGGGGGTCAGCCTGTCTGTACATGATGGCGAACTGCTCGGTCTGGGGGGATTACAGGGACAGGGGCAGGCCGACTTGCTGATGGCCGTTTTTGGAGCGATTCGTTCTAGCGGACGCATCGTGATTTCCGGGGAGCTGCGTCACTTCAGGCATCCTGGTGCGGCGATGAAGGCCGACGTTGCGCTCGTCCCTGGTGATCGGGGCAGCGAAGGAGTGCTGCTGATACGCTCAATTCTGGAAAACCTGATGCTGGCTTCCTGGAACAAATACAATACCCCGATTCGTATGGCGAAGGCGCGTGCGGATGGGGCGCAGATTGCCCAGGAACTCAGAATGGTGATGGCCTCGCTCGATGCGCCAGTGAACAGCCTGAGCGGGGGCAACGCGCAAAAAGTGGTGATTGGAAAATGGCTGCTGCGTTCGCCAAAATTGCTGCTGCTGAACGATCCTACCAAAGGGATTGATGTGGGCGCAAAAGCCGAATTTTATAACCTGTTGAATCAACTGCGGGAAGCAGGCACCGCCATCCTGTTTTACAGCAGCGACGACGACGAACTGCTCGGTTTGTGTAACCGGGTGCTGGTACTGCATGATGGGCAGGTTAGCGCGGAATTGCAGGGCGATCAACTAACACGCGAAAATCTGGTTTCGGCCAGCATGGGAGCGGCGCAATGAACGGCAATGCGCTGCGAATTTTCAACCGAAATCCATATTTGCTATCACTGGTGCTGCTGCTGGTGATGATCGTCATCAACCGGGCGCTCCAGGCTAACCTTTTTGAAATCGGCCCACTGAACGGCAACCTGCGCGTATTCACCCCGGCGATTTTGCTGGCGGTCGGGCAGACCTTTGTCATTATCGCGGGTGGTGTTGATCTATCCGTCGGCGCTATTCTGTCGATGACCAATGCTATTCTCGCTACCCAGATTCCGCAGGAAGCCGGGGCAGATGTCGTGCTGCGGGCGCTGCTGTTGGCTTTTGGCGCGGGGGCGCTGGCCGGGGCGCTCAATGGTTTCGGTGTTACGGTGCTGCGCTTGCAGCCAATAGTCACGACTTATGCGACCAGTTTCATCTTTTCTGGAATAGCGCTGCAAATATTGCCACAACCAGGCGGACGCTTACCGCGCGATCTGACAACTTTCTGGCGTAATCCGCTCCAACTGACACCCGAATTCGCCATTCCGATGTCGTTAATTGTGATCGTTTTGTTGATTTTGTTCTGGATCATTCTGACAAAAACACGCTACCGGCAGTTTTTATTCGCCACCGGCAGCAACGCAGACGCGGCTTATACAACCGGTGTGCGCGTTAACCGGGTGAAATTTTCGACCTATTTATTCTCGGCACTGTTCGCCACTCTTGCGGCGCTGGCGCTGACTCTGGGGAGCGGAACGGGAAACCCGCGCGCAGGCGATCAGATGACCCTGCCAAGCGTAGTGGCGGTGGTGCTGGGCGGGACGGCGCTCTCTGGCGGGCAGGGGAATATTGTTGGTTCGATCATTGGCGCGGTCATCCTGGGGCTAATCAGCAATATTATCTCGTTCGCTGATCTGGATTCGTGGGTGCGTCCACTGGTAGATGCATTCATCATCATCGCTGCGCTGGCGATTCCGGGCATCATTGGGCTGGCGCGGAGGCTGTTACAGAAATGAATACTTTTTTGAACCGGATTCGCTCCTTTATGCCGCCATCTTTGGCAGCGCTGCTGCTGGCTGTGATGCTGTTTCTGGTGGGTGGAATTCTCGCGCCAGGTTTCACCAATCCGACTCAGGCGGTAAACATCATCCGGTTAGCGGCGTTTCTGGGTATTATCGCGGCAGGGCAAACGCTGGTCATCATCAGCGGCGGCGAAGGTATTGACCTTTCCGCTGGTTCGCTGGTGACACTGGGCGCGATTCTGACTTATCGCATCACTAATGGTGACGATGCGCTGATTTTGCCAGCGCTGGCGATTGTGCTGCTGGTGGGGGCAGGAATTGGCCTGCTGAATGGTTTGGGGGTTGCGCTGCTGCGAATGCCCCCGCTGGTTATCACGCTGGGAATGGCGGGCGTCGTGAGCGGCGTGATTTATTTTTACACGCGCGGGCAGTTGATCGGCAAAACCCCACCGGCCATGGGGCGCTTGCTGTCACAGGCCTTGATCGGGCCAATTCCCGGCGTCATCATTTTGTGGCTGATATTCGGCGCGGGCATGTGGGTGCTGCTGGAGCGGACAGCTTTCGGCAAGCAGTTATTTGCCATTGGCATCAATCGAACGACCGCGCGGCTGAGCGGGGTGCGCGTCAACCTGATCGTCGTGCTGACCTATATGCTGGGTGGGGCGCTGGCAGCCTTTGGCGGTTTTGTGCTGCTGGGTATAACACAGACTGTATTTTTGAACCTGGGGCAGCCGTATCTGTTCCCGACAATCGCGGCAGTCGTGGTCGGTGGGACGGTGTTGGCTGGCGGCAAGGGAAGTTACTGGGGGACGATGGCCGGGGCGCTGGTGTTGCAGGTGATTAACTCGCTGCTGCTGGCGCTGCGTGTCGAAGAATCGTTCCAGTTGATGATTCTGGGTGCGATTTTGCTGGTGCTGCTGACACTGTACGGGCGGCAGCGCAGCGTCCGACAGTAAAAATTACAGAGGCACAGAGAATGCCTGACACTTCTGTGCCTCACAATGGTTGCAAGCCCTTCAGAAATTGAGCATCACAACGCTGTAAATCATTTTTGGCAGACACTAAAATTTATGTTATGCTCAAAAGTGCGGATATTTAGACATTTGGATAATTGTCAATAGTTGTCAGGCTTGATTCAGGAGTTTTTTAATGCACAAAATTACAATGCTCGGTACGGGTTTGATCGGCATGTTTTACACCATGAGCCTGCATGGTTTGCGAAGCCGCGATCAAGTGGCCGTCGTCTATTCACGCTCAGCGGAGCGGGCGGGCAAGTTCGCACAGGATTGGAATATCCCGCGCTGGACGACGGATATGGAAGACGCAATCAACGACCCTGAAACCGATGTGGTGGTAATTGGCCTGCCGAATAACCTGCACGAGCGGGCGGTAGAACTTGCAGCGAAGGCCGGAAAAGCGATCTTCTGCACCAAGCCGCTGGGCCGGAATGCCGATGAAGCACTGCGGATGCTGCGAATGGTTGAGAAAGCCGGAGTTTTTCATGGCTATCTGGAAGACCTTGTTTATACGCCGAAAACGCTCAAGGCGATTCGCTCGGTGCAGAACGGCGCGCTCGGTAAGGTGCTGTGGGCGCGTTCGCGGGAGACGCATCCCGGCCCGCACAGCGATTGGTTCTGGGACAAAGAACAATCCGGCGGTGGCGCGATTATCGACATGGGCTGCCACTGCATTGAGATCAGCCGCAGTTTCATCGGCAAAAATGTGAAGCCTGTCGAAGTCATGTGCTGGGCAGATACACAGGTTCACCCGATTGAAGCCGAGGACAGTGCCGTCGGACTGGTGAAATATGCCAGCGGCGCGGTGGGACAGTTCGAGGTGAGCTGGACTTTTCGCGGCGGGATGGATTTGCGTGACGAGGTGAGCGGTACAGAAGGCACAATCTGGCTGAATCATTGGCTGCGAACGGGTTTTGACCTGTTTACAGCGGTGGGTGAAGGCGGTTATGTCGCTGAAAAAGCTGAAGGCGCTACAGGCTGGATGTTCCCCGTGGGCGATGAAGTAGGGGCGCTCGGTTATATCGAGATGTTCAGTGATATGCTGAATGCCCTGGACAGTGGCAAAAAACCGGTTGAAGATTTTTACGATGGTTATGTCGTCAACGCCATCATGGATGCGGCCTATCGCTCGGCGGAGAGCAAGCAGTGGGAGCCAGTGATTTTGCAGGAATGGCGCGGTGATGATGAAGCCGATACCGGCGCACTACTGCGAGATTACGACGATCAGCACTTCCTCATCAAAGAGGAAAAGATGCCGGACGGACGGATGAAGCTGATTTTGAAAGAGAAAGTGGGCGGCAAAGTTATTCAAAAGGTCATTTAATCATGGAAAAAGTACGCATTGGTTTGATCGGCGCGGGGTTCATCGGCAACATCCACGCCATGAGCCTGAAACATCATGTTCATGGGGGCGAGTGGGTGGCTGGCGCCGCCAAAACACCGGATAAGGCGGCGGCTTTCGCGGCAGAACGCGGCATCCCTGATTCTTACGACGATTACCGCCGGATTCTGGAACGGGACGATATCGACGCGGTGATTGTTGGACTGCCAAATTATTTACATGAAGAAGTGGTCGTCAACGCGGCAGGGGCGGGAAAGCATATTCTGTGCGAAAAGCCCTTTGCCCGGACGGTTGAGGAAGCCGAGCGGATGCTGGCAGCGGTAGCGCAGACCGGTGTGAAGATGGTCTACGGCGAAATGCTGTGCTTCGCACCGAAGTATGTACGCGCCAAACGGCTGGTGGATGAAGGCGCATTGGGACAAGTGTTCCTGGTCAAACAGAGTGAGCAGCATGATGGGCCACATATGCCCTGGTTCTGGGATGTGAATTTGTCTGGCGGCGGGGTGCTGTTGGATATGGGCTGCCACTCCATCGAATTCGCTCGCTGGATTCTCGGTAAGCCGAAAGTCAAAAGTGTGCTGGCAACCATGGGGACATTTGTCCACAAGGATAAAACCCAGGGAGAAGATCACAGCGTTTGCATCATCCACTTTGAGAACGGCGCGATGTCCATCTCGGAAAATAGCTGGGCAAAAACCGGTGGCATTGATAACCGCTGCGAGATATACGGCTCAACCGGTAACACCAAAGCCGACCTGATTCAAGGCAACGCACTCATCACCCATAGCAAAACTGGTTATGGTTACGCGGTCGAAAAAGCTGATACCACCCAGGGCTGGACATTTACCGGCTTTGACGAGGAATGGAATTACGGCTTCCCACAGGAGATGCAGCATTTCGTCAATGTGGTGCAGGGATTGGAAGAGCCGATTGAAACGGGTGAAGATGGCCTCGAAGTGCTGAAGATCATTTATGCGGCCTACCAGTCGGCGGGCGAAGGCCGGAAAATCCAATTCCCCTATGAGCCGCCGAAAAATCTGGCGAAACCGATTGACCTGTGGCTGAATGCGAGATCGTCATGAAAGCCCCCGGCGAATACACCTATGCTGAATTGATGCGTCAGCCGGAAGTCTGGGCGAAATGTGCTGACGTTTTTGCGGAGAAGGCCGCCGGGCTGCTGGAATTCTGGTCGCAGAAAAAGTCGAGGCAATTGTTCTTCACGGGCTGCGGCTCGGCCTATTTTAGCGGTTTGACACTGGCTGCGGCAGCGACCCATTTGCTGCGGATGCCAGCACAAGCCTTCCCGGCTTCGGAGATGGTGCTGTTCCCGGAACTGACCTTCGTAAATGACGCAACGCCGCTGCTGGTCGCGCCGTCGCGCAGCGGCGAAACCAGCGAAACGCTGCTGGCCGTCGAAGCTTTCCGCAAAAATTACCCTGGCGCACATGTCCTGGCTTTAAGCTGTGATGCTGACAGCTCGCTGGTGAAAGCCAGTGATTTTGCCTTGATCGCCCCGGTAGAAGAAAAAAGTATTGTGCAAACCGGTTCGCTGACCGGCATGATGCTGCTGACGCTGGGGGCGCTGGCACTTTGGGCAGACGAACCGGCGGTTGAAACATTGGCGCGAGCGGCAGAAGCGGGCAGGACATTTCTTAATGACTGTCATGAACTGGCACAGGAATTAGGCAATTCTGACCAATTTGACCGATTTTTTTTCCTCGGTTCGGGTGGCTGGCGCGGCGTAGCGGGCGAGGCGATGCTGAAGGTGAAGGAAATGTCCTTCTGCCAGAGCGAGTCTTTTCACACGCTGGAATTCCGTCATGGACTGGCGGCCAATGCTACTGAGAGAAGCCTGGTGGCCGGTTTTATTTCAGCGCGGACAGCAGCGCATGAACTACCCGTGCTGGCGGAGATGGGGGCGTTAGGGGCGCATACGCTGGCGATTGGGGTGGATGAAGGTGCGGAATGGAACCTGCCGCTGCCGGGCGGACTGCCAGAATGGGCATTGTACCCGCTGTCGCTGCCCGTCGCCCATATCATCGGGCAGACGCGGGCGCTGAAAAACGGTCGCGACCCGGACAGCCCGGCCAACCTGAAATCTTTCATCAAACTGGAGTCGCCGCTCACATGAGCCTGCATATTGGTATCGACCTGGGCGGGACGAAGATCGCCGGGGCAGTCTGGGACAGCGAGGCGCAGGCGATTCTGCGGCGCAAGACCATTCCGACTCAGGCCAGCGGCGGCCCGGACGCCGTTTTGGCGCGAATCGCCGACCACTGCCGTGAACTGGCTGGCGCGGACGGGTTGGAAAGCATCAGCGGGGTAGGGTTAGGCGTTCCGGCGACCTTCGATGCGGCTAAAGGCGTGATTCATGTCATGCCGAATCTGCCTGGCGAGTGGTACGACAAACCCGTGATTGCCATCCTGCGGGAAGCGCTTGGCATACCGGTCTATCTGGTCAATGATGCCCGTTCGTTCACGCTGGCGGAAGCCACAATTGGCGCGGGCAAAGGCGCGGCCTCAGTCGCGGGGATCACACTTGGCACCGGCATTGGCGGCGGCATCGCCATCAACGGGCGTTTATATCTCGGCCTGATGGGCAGCGCCGGAGAATTCGGTCATCACAGCATCGACCTGCACGGTCAGCCGGATGGCACGGGCACCCCCGGCGGTTGGGAAGGACTCGCCAGCGGCCCAGCGATTGCGGCGATGGGGATGCGGCTGGTTGCGCAGGGTGTGACGACGCGCATCGGTGGGTTGGTCGATTTCGATCTGAATAAAATCACGCCCGAAGTGATCGCGCAGGCGGCGGACGAAGGCGACGAACCGTCCCGCCACATTCTCGATACCGCCGGACATTACCTCGGAACAGGCATCGCCAATGTGATTACGATACTTGCGCCGGAGTGTGTGGTCATCGGCGGCGGGGTAGCTAATTTGGGTGAATGGATTATGCGTCCCATCTACGAAACGCTGAAACAGCGGGTGCATACCGTACCGCTGGAACTGGTGAAAATTGTCCCTGCGGCGCTTGGTGGCGACGCGGGCGTGATCGGCGCGGCTATCTGGTCAAGCCAGCAGGAATGAGGTTTACGGTGCAATACACAACAGAACTGCCGGTTTTTGATGAAGCCGATGTGGTTGTGCTGGGGTCGGGGTCGGCGGGTTCGACGGCGGCGATTGCGGCGGCGCGAACGGGCGCGGACACCCTGTTGATCGAGCGCTATGGCTTCCTCGGTGGCACTTCGACAATGGTGCTGGACTCATTCTATGGTTTTTACACGCCAGCCAGCAGTGATGTTCGCGTCGTTGGCGGGATTCCCTGGGAAATTGTCGAGCGGCTGTATCACTATGGCATGGTGATCGAACGTCCCAGCAGCTATGGCGCAGGTCAGGCTGTGACCTATGACCCGACGACGCTCAAAGTCGTCTGGGAAGAAACAGCTCTGGCGTCGGGCGTGCGGCTGCTGCTGCACACATTTTGCGTCGATGTACTGGTTGAAAATGGACGCATTACCGGAATCGTCGTCGCCGGGAAGCGCGGTTTGGGACTTGTCAAAGCGCGGGTTTTTGTCGATTCATCTGGCGATGCTGATCTGGTTTTCCGGGCGGGCGCGCCCTTTGAGGCGGCGGGGATGGACGGACAGCCAGCCCAATCACTGACGACGACCTTTCGGCTCGGCAATGTCGATGAAGCGCGGGCGAAAAGCGTCAAGCGGGATGAATTGGTGCAGAAGATGAAGGATGCCAACCTGAGCGGCGAATATCGGCTGCCACGCGAAGAAGGCAGCGTCCACCGCACGCCGATTGCGGGCGTGGTGGCGACCAACATGACCCGCGTCACCTACGTTGATGGGACTGACCCCGTTGAACTGACCAAGGCCGAGGTGGAAGGGCGCAAACAGACTATCGAATGCACCCGCTTTTTGCGCGAGCAAATTCCGGGTTATGAACACGCCTTTTTGATGAACTTCAGCACACAAATCGGTATCCGCGAGACGCGGCGGATTCATGGCGCGTACAGGCTGACGCGCCATGATGTGCTGGCGGCACGGAAATTTGAGGACGCGGTAGCGCAGTGCGGCGCACCCATTGAAGATCACCATGCCGGAGGCGACACGCGCTGGGAATATGTGCTGGAGGGTGGCACGTATGACATCCCCTACCGGGCGCTGCTGCCGCAGGGTGTGAATAACTTGCTGGTGGCGGGGCGCTGTCTCTCAGCGGATCACGACGCCCATGCTTCGGTACGGAGCATGGGGCAGTGCATGGCGATGGGGCAGGCGGCGGGGACAGCGGCGGCACTGGCGGTGAAGGCCAATAGCGCGCCGTCAGAATTGTCGGTTAGCGATTTACAAGCGCGTTTGCGGGCGGATGGAGCGCTGTTTTCCGGCGCAGTCACGCCTGCGGAAGGGCTTAAGGCTTAGATAAGGACATGATTTCATGAATGCAGCGCTGGCTTTTGTCGAAGCAGCACAGAAGATAGTTCAAGCCGTGCAGGATACGCAGATGCCGACCATCGATCAAGCGGCGGAATGGTGCGCGGACAGCATCGCACAGGGCGGACTGGTGCATCTCTTTGGGACGGGACATTCCCGCATCCCGGTCGAAGAAATGTTCCCCCGGCATGGCAGCTTCCCCGGCTTTCACCCGATCATCGACCTCTCGATGACGTTTCACACGCAGGTGGTAGGCTCGAACGGGCAGCGGCAGGCGATGTTGATCGAAAAAATGGAAGGGCTGGGCGAGACGATCCTTCGCAACTTCGTTTTTCGGACGTATGACACCTTCATCGTCTTTTCCAACAGCGGCGTCAATAATGTGGTGATGGATGTCGCCATCGCCGCGAAGGAACGCGGCATGAAAGTGATCGGCGTGGTATCGGTCGATCACTGCATGGCGACCCCGCCCAAACACAAAACTGGCAAACGGCTGATCGATGTGGCCGATTTGACGCTGGATAACTGCACGCCGAAAGGCGACGCGCTGGTGGAAATTGACGGGTTGGATTATCCGGTTGGCCCCGGCTCGACAGTTGGCTATGCGGTGGTCGTTAATGCGCTGAAATCGGCTATAGCCGAAAAACTGACGGCGATGGGTAAACCGCCGCTGGTGCTGACCAGCAGTGTCCTCATCGGTTCGGAGAAATCAGCCGAACTTTTCGAGGCGACTTACGACGATTACCGCGACCGGGTGAAGGTCGTCTACGGCGGGTGAGTCAGAGTTTGCGCCACGTCCAGCGCGCGCCCGCTTGCAGCACGGTGTAATCGAGATTAGCGGCATCGCCCAGCGCGGAAAAATCGTTTACATCCGCCGTGTTGAAGGTGAACATGTCGTAGTGATGGGGGATGACGAGACCGCTTCCAACCGCTTTCGCCAGCGCCACCGCTTCCACCGCGTTCATATTCGGCGGGACGTGCAGCGCGTCGCGTCGGGCGTCGGTGCCGTTGATCGGCAGGAACAAAATATCCGGCGCGAACGGTTGCAGCCGCTCGGCCAGCCCATCATAGGCAAGCGTGTCGCCGCTGTGGTAGAGCGTCAAACCGTCCACTTCGAGGACGAAGCCGAGGAAGGGATACCCATGCGCTTCATCATAAGCGAAGTTAGGGTGGGCGGACGGCAGGCTGTGAACGGTGATTGAATCGAGTGTCAGTGTTTCATCGCCCCGCGTCGGAATCAGACGTTCACGGTCAAGGCCGAGCGAAACCGCGTGGTCAATCAGCGAAGCAGGCAGAATCAGACGGGCATCCGGCGCGGCGGCGAACAAATCCGGCAGTGTGCCGGGGTCGAGGTGATCGGAATGTTTATGGCTGGCGAAAACCCAGCTTGCGTTCCTGATGTCCTCGCCGCGCAGAGGCGACTCGGTCATGCGGATGTGCGGCTTTTCGGTCGCGGCGTATTTCTGGGTGAGATGTTCGGAGAGATACAGGTCGATATAAACCAGCGCTGTCGCCGTTTTGATGGCATAACCGCTCTGCCCCAGCCACCACAGGCAGAGTTCGCCGGGGCCTGGCGCAGCGGCCTCAATGTCGGTGATCAGGGCGTCGTTTTTAAGAACGGGCTGAATCATAAAACCTTCGCAATCGAGAGGATAAAGACACGATGGCAGATTACCCCCTTCCGCTGATTTACACAAGCGTGATCGGCTCGTATGCTTGGCCGGGCTGGCTGCACACAGCGCTGGCGGCGGCGGAGCGCGGCGAGTACGGCCCGGACGACTGGAAAGAGACGCAGGACGACGCGGTTGACCTGGCGCTGCGCGATCAGGAAGACGCGGGCGTGGACATCATCACCGATGGCGAGATGCGGCGCATTGGCTTCTTCACCGCCGAATTTTACGGTCATATGACCGGTTTGAACGAAATGCCGCCGCGCCGTAAATTAGGCGTCTTGGGGCATGACCAGCGGGAGAGCTATGAAGCGGTGGAAGCGCTGGACGCGCCCAACGGTTTGGGACTGGTGGAAGAATATCACTACCTGAAATCGCGCACCAATCGCCCCATCAAAATGCCGATTCCGGGGCCGTACACGCTGGCGGGGCGCATCAAGCCGGGCAGCATTTACAAAGACCGCATGGAAGTGGGCTACGCGGTAGCCGCTATCATCAACCGCGAGATGAAAGCGCTGGTGGAAGCGGGTGCGGATTTCATTCAGGTTGATGAGCCGTCGTATGCTGTTCACGCGCACAGCCCGAAAGCCTTCGTTGATCTGTTCAACACGACGGTTGAAGGTGTGAATGCCAAAATCGGGATTCACCTCTGCTTCGGCAACTTTGTCGGGCGTCCGGTAGCCCGCCGCGTTTATCAACCCCTGTTCCCGCACATCCTCGACATGAACGTCAGCCAGTATGCGCTGGAATTTGCCAACCGCGAACTAGCGGAAATTGACCTCTGGCAGCAGTTCCCCAACGATAAGGAACTGGCGGCGGGATTGGTGGATGTCAAAAACTACTACTGCGAAACCCCGGAAGATGTCGCCGAACGGATCCGCCGCGCTTTGAAATACATCCCGGCGGAAAAGTTGAGCATCACGCCGGACTGCGGCTTCAGCCAAACGGCCCGTTGGGCGGCACGGCGCAAGCTGAACGCCATGGTCGCTGGCACAAAAATCGTCCGGCATGAGTTGACCGGGCAGGCATGAGATGCGACGGCTGGATGGCAAAATTGCGCTCGTCACTGGGGCGGCCAGCGGCATCGGTCAGGCAGCGGCGGTGCGATTCGCGGCGGAAGGTGCGAAAGTCTGCCTCTTTGACCGTAACGCCGATGGCCTTGCCCAAACTGCCGCGCGGATTGAGGTTGAAGGTGGCGAAAGTGCGGGCTTCACGCTCGATCTGACCGACGAAACAGCGGTGAAAAACGCGGTTGACGAGGCAGCGAAAAAATGGGGCGGGCTGGATGCATTGTTCAACGTGGCCGGGGGCAGCGGGCGGCGCTTCGGCGATGGGCCGGTGGACGCCTGCACACTCGACGGCTGGCGCACAACCCTCGACATGAATCTGACCAGCATGTTTTTGGTGTGCAAATATGCCGTGCCGCATCTGCTGGAACGGCGTGGCGCAATCGTCAATCTGGCGTCGGTATTGGGTATGGTCGGCGGGGATGAAGATTTCGCTACCCACGCTTACGCCGCGAGTAAGGCCGGAGCGATTGGCCTCTCACGGGCGATGGCTTCTTATTACGCGCCACGTGGTCTGCGGGTGAACGTGGTCGCGCCCGGATTGATCGCCACGCCGATGAGCCAGCGGGCGCAAACCGATGAACATATCCTCGGAAGGCTGGCGCAGTTGCAGCCGCTCACCGGCGCGATGGGTACGCCGGAAGATATCGCGGCGGCGGCGGCCTATCTGATTTCCGAGGATGCCCGCTTCGTAACCGGGACGGTGCTGGCAGTGGATGGAGGCTGGACGACGCGATGAGTATCATCCGAACGGTAACGGGCGACATCACTGCGACGGAATTGGGCATTACCTATCTGCATGAACACCTGCTGACGATGCCGCCGCCAGCCGTGAAAGATCGTGATTTAGAGCTTTCCAACGAAGCGGCGATAGAGCAGGAAGTTCGCCGCTTTTATGAGGCTGGCGGGCGCTGCATCGTCGAACTCTCGCCGAAGGATTACGGGCGTAATCCTGAAGGGTTGTGGCGACTGTCGTCGGCGACAGGGGTACATATTGTGGCAATCACCGGCTGGATTAGAGAAGCCAGTTACACTACCTGGACAAGCGGGCGGGATGTTCATCAGATTGCTGATGAGATGATCGCCGATCTTCAGCAGGGCATGGATGGCACAACTATTCGCGCTGGGGCGATCAAAGCGGGTTCGAGCCTCAACAAAATCACCGCTGAAGAAGAAAAAGTTTTCCGCGCCGCCGCCATAGCCCACCGCGAAACCGGCGCGTTGGTGACGACGCACACCGAAGCGGGGACGATGGGGCTGGAACAGGTCGAACTGTTGAAGGCCGGTGGCGTCCCGGCGGAGCGAATTCTGATCGGTCACACTGACCGTAACCTCGATTGGGATTATCATCTCGCGCTGGCACATACGGGCGTCACGCTCGGCTATGACCAGATTTCTAAGGACAAATATTACCCAGACTTTGAGCGTATCCTCTTCATCCGGCGGCTGGTCGAAAACGGCTTTGCGGATCAGATCGCGCTCAGTGGGGACATGGCGCGGCAGTCATACTTTCCGGCCTATGGCGGCTGGAAAGGGCCGGGTTTCACATACATTTTGTGGCGCTTTGCGCCCTGGTTGGTCGAAGAAGGTGTTGAATCGCATATTGTGACGCGGATGTTGACCGAAACGCCGCGCCGCTTGCTGGCATTACCGACCTCCGCATGAGTCGCGCACGATGAGTTGATGGGCTAAGACTTCAGCTTCTGGAAGTTGACCGTCCATCATCTGGAATAATTTTTGCACCATCAGCCTGCCACCCTCGTGTATCGGCTGGTGAATGGTCGTCAGGCGCGGGGAACAGTAAGCCGCCAGTGGTATGTCGTCGTAGCCTATGACCGAGACATCGAGCGGCACGGCACGCCCGGCGCGGCGCAGCGCTTCCATCGCCGCGACCGCCATGAAGTCGCTGCACACAAGCAGGCCGTCTATATCCGGGGCGTGGCTGACCAATCTCTCGGTGGCGTGGGTGGCGGCTTCCGGGGTGAAGTCGGTGAACATCATCAGCGATTCATCAATGAGCAGGTTATTTTCGCGTAAGCCACGTAGGTAGCCTTCGCGGCGGGCGTCAGTTTCGATCATTCCGCTAAAACCGCCGATGAAGCCGATGCGCCGCCGCCCCAACTTAGCCAGATGGCGTACTGCATCCGCCGCGCCAGCCGCGCCATTGCACCCGACAGACACAAATTCCTGCCCGGCCAGCAGCGCCCCCCAGACGACGAAGCGCGCGTCCAGACCGAGCAGTGCTTCAATGCCCCGGTCATCGACAGCGCGGTCAATCAGGATGATGCCATCAACGCGCTTGTCCAGCACAAAACGCGGCGGCCAGTCGTCTGCCTCGCTCGGCACGCGGGCGATGATTGAGCTGTAGCCCTGTTCGTCAAGCGCATCGGTAATCGCGCCGAAAATTTCCAGATAAAATGGGTCGGAGATACGGCGGCGGCTTTCGCCCTGATATGGGAACAGCGTCGCCACCGTCCCGGAACGGCGCAGGCGAAAATTGCGGGCGCGCTCATCCATGCGGTAATTCAGTTCGCGGGCGATTTTCAGGATATGCTCGCGCGTTTCCGCCGGGATCGTCGGGTGATTGTTGAGCGCCCGCGAAACCGTCGAAGCCGATACACCTGCCAGCCGCGCGATGTCCGACATGGTGGCGCGGCTGCTCACGGCACACCCCGGTCAAACTGCGTCAGGATTTCCACACCGTCGTTGGTAATCAGCAAACCATCTTCGAGGCGGCAGCCAGTTTCGCCCGGCACATACGTCCCCGGTTCCAGCATGATGACCATGCCTGGCTCAAGGACGGTTTCATTGTAGGGTACGATGCGCGGTTCTTCATGTGGCCCAACACCAACACCATGCCCGGTATGATGCGGATAAACTGGGTAGCCGCCGCGCTCGATGAAGGCGCGGACGCTGGCGTCGATCATATTGGCTTTGATGCCGGGCCGGATGAGCGAAATGGCATAATCCAGTGCATCGTTGATGAAGCGGTGGCGCTTGATCTGGTCAGCAGTTGGTTCAGTTGCATAAAAAGTGCGGCAGCCGTCGCTCCAGTAGCCGTTGTGAACGGCGCTGATGTCCACGATCAGCGAATCCCCTTCGCGCAGGGCATGATTCAGGGGCAGTGAGCCGATGTTATTCTGGCGATAGCCAACAGTACAGTCGTTCCCGACCACGCAGCGTGCGCCTGCTGCGATGCTGATCGCGCTCTGGAACGCCATCCAAATTTCGATTTCCTGAGCGCCTATGATGGCCGCTTTTTTGGCGGCGGCGAAGCCAATATCCGCCAGTTCAAAACTCCGCCGCAGTTTGACGATTTCCTCATCGGTTTTGATCATCCGCAGCGGTTTTAACCAGCCATCGAGCCGGTAGGTATGTTCAATATCGAGCGCTTCATGCAGCGTGTTTTGTTGTGCCGCGCTCAATGACGCGACCTCCACGCCCAGGCTTCCTCGGCTGTGCGTCCGACCCACCACCCGTTTGAGCAAGGCATTGAGGTTATCGACGGCCTGAATCGGGCGCTGGATGGTGTACCCTTCATATACGAGTAGTGTGCAATCCGGCTCATCGTTAAGGCCGGAAGCGAACTGAACATAACCATCCTGAATAAGCAGGGTGAAATGCTCATCTTCGTACCAGAGCAGCGCAGGCCCGCCAGAGAAAGCAGCTACACCCAAATCAGGCAGCGGAGCGAAGCCGGTCAGCCATGTGATGCTTTCAGGGTGAGCGAAAAGGGCGCGTTCGATGCCCCGTTTATGGAGCAGGTCACGGGTGCGTTGTCGTTGTTGGCTGTGCATTATCAATTATCCTGAAAAACAGGTAGGAGCAGGTAAAATATTATAAATCAGTTTGTCTCATCGAACGTTATGCAATCGATTGCATGATTCTACCAACAGTGGCATAATCGCGCAAAAAGGATTTTATACAAGGGAAAAATAATGCAGGCTGTCATGAAAGTGGCGCGTGGGATCGGCAATGTTGAGCTGCGCGACATCCCGGAACCATCCCCCACTGCACAACAGGTTAAGATTAAAGTGCAGGCAGCGGGTATTTGCGGGACTGATTTACACATTTTTAAAGATGAGTTTCGTTCCGTGCCACCGGTGGTTCTGGGGCATGAAGTTGCCGGGGAAGTAGTCGAAATCGGCGCGGATGTGGAAGGGGTCAGCCTCGGCGAGCGTGTGACGACTGAAACCTACTTTTCTACCTGCGGCGAGTGCCGTTACTGCCGAACAGGACGGGTAAATTTGTGCCTGAACCGTCGTTCAATTGGGTCGGCGGTCAATGGTGGTTTTACCAGTTATGTCGTCGTTCCGGCCAAGAACCTGCATCGCCTGCCGGAGCACGTTGATTTCGAAGCGGGGGCGCTCACCGAGCCGCTGGCCTGTGTCGTCCATGCCGTGCTGACGACCCCAACGGTTGCGCCGGGGGATGTGGCGGTGATCGCCGGGCCGGGCGCGATTGGTTTGCTGACCCTGCAAGTGGTCAAGGCTGCTGGTGCGACAGCCGTTGTATTGGGCGCGAATGGCGACGAAGCCCGGCTCGATCTGGCGAAAAAACTGGGCGCGGATTACACGCTCAATGTTCAGCAGGAAGGGCCGGAAGCGCTGATACAGGCTATCACCCCGGAAGGTCTGGGTGCGGATGTCGTTTACGAATGTTCTGGTGCGGGCGCGGCGGCCGCTCAACTATTGACACTGCCCCGGCGCGGCGCCCGCTATGTCCAGATTGGTCTGTTCGGCAAGTCGGTAAACTGGGATTTGGATCAGGTCTGTTATCGAGAGTTGATCGTCACTGGCAGCAACGCCAGCGTACCATCGGCCTGGATTCGGGCGCTGCAATTACTGGAAAGTGGCAAAGTGCAGACCAGGCCGCTCATTACGGCGGAATACCCGGTCAGCGAATGGGAAGCGGCCTTTGACGGCTTTGAGCGTAAGACGGCAATCAAGACGCTGCTGCGCCCGGTTTGGAGCTAAGATCATGCGATTGGACGGTAAGCGCGCCCTGGTGACAGGGGCAGCATCAAACCGTAGTATTGGCTGGGGAATCGCGCGGGCGCTGGCGCGGGAAGGTGCGGATGTGGCGGTGAATGACATCGCTATGCCGGATGAATTGGCTGCCCTTGTCGAGGACTTGCGGGCGCTGGGACGGCGCGGCGTGGCGGTGCAGGCTGATGTCACCCAACCGGAGCAGGCTGAAGCGATGGTCGCGCAAACGGTGGAAGCACTAGGTGGATTGGACATTCTGGTCAGTAACGCGGGCATCATCCGCTGGGAGCATTTTCTGGACATCACCCCGGCCAGTTTGCAGGCCATCGTCAACGTCAACATCAAGGGCAATGTCTATGTCTGCCAGGCTGCGGCGCGACGGATGATCGCGCAGGGGCAGGGCGGACGTATCATCCTCACCTCGTCGGTGCAAAGTGATATGCAGTTCCCCATCACGCCGGTCTATGGCGCGACCAAAAAAGCGGCGCATACGCTGGTTGGCGTGATGGCGCTGGAACTCGCCCCCTACCATATCACCGTTAACCACATTGGGCCCGGATGGGTGGAGTCAGCCCTGAATGACGCTTCGCCCGAATTGCAGACGGCGGCGGGTGTTGAAGCGCAGCGGCAGGCTGTCCCGCTCAAGCGCGCTGGCACAAATGACGAAATGGGGCAGGCAGTGGTGTATTTCGCCTCGTCCGACGCCAGTTATACCACCGGGGCGTTTTTGCGTGTCGATGGCGGCCTCGGCATCAGCAAATATTCTTTCTGAGGCATCAGCAGGCAGTTATCTCTAATATTTTACTGATAACTGACGACTCAAAACGATAAACTAAAGACGGTTGAGAATGATTGATTTACAGAAAAAAAAGGCTTTATTGCTGGGCGCGGGCGGCGATGTGATGGACGGTGTGGCCGAAGCGCTGCGGGCAGCAGGTGCGTCAGTTGTTGATGGCTGCGTGGCGGTCACAGCCGGCGACCAGCCCGGAATCCGGGCTCAGATTACCGAACTGGGTACGTTCGACATTGCTGTGATTCAACCAGCGTGGCGCCAGTTGAAATCCTTTCTGGAAAGCACACCGACGGATTGGGACACAGCGCTGGCGCTTAATTTTGAGCGGCCAACCTATATGGCACAGGCAGTGGCGCGGCAATTAGTGGAAAATGGGCGCAGCGGACGCATTATTTTTCTGTTGGCGTTGCAGAGTTTAATGCCTTTCTCCGGGGCGGTGGCCCTCGGCACGACGCTGACGATGATCTCGACACTGGCGAAGATGGCAGCGGTTGATCTCGCCCCACATGGCATTACAGTCAATATTGTCGCCGCTGGTTGGCTGGAATCCGCCGATTTCCATCTATTGGATGCCGCAACACAGGAACATATCCGCGCTGGTGTTCCGCTGGCACGAACAGGCAGCGCCAGTGATGCTGGTAATGCAGCAGCATTTCTGGCGTCTGATCTGGCCGGGTATATCACCGGGATAATTTTGCCGGTGGAAGGCGGTTATACCCTGACACGCTCAAGCGGCAAAAGTATGCTGGAGGCGTAGCTTACCGATGCGTTAAAATGTCTTCTTTTAATGCATACAGGTTGTCTGATTGATGGTGCAGCTTGAAAGCTATCTCGAAAAGTGGGAATTATCCGCGCCGGAACCGCTGGTGAAGACGGCAACAGGCGAGATTTACTGCGTCATATTTAACGGGGAGCGGGCTGTCCTCAAGCTGCTGAGGGGCGAGGGTGCGACTCAGGGTGGTAATGCTGGTGCGGCGCTGCGACATTACGATGGGCATGGCGCGGTGCGGCTTCTCGAAAGTGACGAAGGGGCGCATCTGCTGGAATATGCTGAAGGTGATGATTTAATCTCGATGGTGCAGCAGGGTGATGATGAGCGGGCGACGACGATCATCGCTGAGGTGTTGAACCAGCTTCACGCTAAGATCGCCCCCACGATGCCGAAAGCCTTAATCCCGCTGAGACGTTGGTTTCAACCGCTGTTTGAGCAGGCAGAAGCCGACAGTCAAAAAGGTTTATCGACCATCCTCACCAGGGCCGCGCCGATTGCAGAGCAATTGCTGGCAAATCCGCAGGATGAGCGGGTTTTGCATGGTGATATGCATCACGGCAACATCCGCTATAAAGAAGGGCGCGGCTGGTTAGCCTACGATGCCGTTGGCCTATACGGGGAGCGTGCTTACGATATTGGCAATGTGCTGTGGAATCCGATTGAAACCCCGGAAATTGTTGAAAATGAAGCCCGCCTGCTGCGGACTGCCGATATTTTAGCGGATAAACTGCATATCGCGCGGGTACGCCTGCTGGCTTATACCTTTGTCTTCACCTGCCTCAGCGCAAGCTGGTCACAGGCGGACGGTGATTATGACCCACATGCTGTCCGCATGGCAGCGCTTATCGAACCTCACGTGATATAAATCGGATTGGTGATGGCCCGGATACGGCCTGATAGCGGGTCGATAAGCTGGGCGCGAATCCAGGATGTGTCAGTCGTGTCGAGGTTCAAAGGCAGCCGTAAATCGTTAGTCTCGACGGCGACTTCTGATAAAGTGCCTGCTGTGCCAGCCAGTTGAAGCGTTGCGCCTGCTGCATCGCGGATATGCAGGTCAACACGAAGGATGCTGGAGGCTGGACTTTTCACCCGATCACCCATCATTGCCCCATTAGCACGAAAGTCAATTTGTGGGCCAGTCGGTGATTCGGTGATAAAAGCATGTCCTGCACGCAGGCTGGACAGCAGGGCGGCTGTGGAAGGCAGTCCTTCGCAGTAGATGTAGGTGGTTGGCTGGCCGAGTCGGGCGATGTGTTCCCGATGGCTGAAATGGTGGTCACTGCCGCCTACAGCCACAAACTGCTTACCCTGCGCCAGTCGTCTTTCCCAGAAGGTAAGGGCGGTCTGGTTGAGCAGTTCCCAGGGGCCATTCCAGATTTCAACACAATCGTAATCCTCGACTTCGGAGAATGCCCAGTCCGGCCCATGCGGGCGAGGGTGATTGCACGAAACCAGATAGCCACGTTTTTTGGCTTCGGCGATGGCCTGTCTCAGGTCTTCCGCGGTCAGGAGGCGGAAATCAACCCAGCCCGCGCCGCCCCAGATATTCCAGTGGCCGAAATAGGTGGTGACTTCGTAGCCGGGAATCAGGATGAGATTAGTCTGAATGTGGTTGAGCGCCGCCAGGTGGCTCTGATTGTTATGATCCGTGATCGCCAGAAAATCGAGTTCCAGCTTTTCCGCCAACTGGACAATGGTTTCTGGTGTCGAGTCGCCGTCACTGTTGACTGTGTGGCAGTGCAGTTCACCTTTGTACCAGCCGTCCGGCTTGAGGTAGTTAATGGGCGGTTTGTCACGCAAAGGGAGCAGGGTTGGGAAGGTGGTTTCAACTGCTGTCGCCGCCGGCGTAAGCTTGATGGTAACGCGGTAGTGACAGCCTGCCGGAG
Organism: uncultured Anaerolineaceae bacterium; assembly: GCA_964447795.1. Lineage (GTDB taxonomy): Bacteria > Chloroflexota > Anaerolineae > Aggregatilineales > Phototrophicaceae > CFX2. The sequence continues at coordinate 65,579 of CAYUTY010000015.1, read as the reverse complement.
CGACCTTATAAGCACCGAGGCAGATATACCACGTTCCCGGTTGGATTGGGCCGGGCATATAGCCCGGTGTGGCGCTGTCATGCGCGATGAAAAAGCTGCTGCGGGCGCTGCCGCTCCCGCCGCGATAACCCTGCGTCTTGACGTCGCTGCCGCGCCAGTCGAAAATGCCGATGTCAATGGTGTTGCCACCGGTTAGCGTCGGGTCGGAAGCGATAGCCGAATCGTATTCGTAGGCGACATCAATCCGCCCAATACCTTCGGGTACATCAAACGGGAGATGAATGTAAGTGAGTGTCTGTTCCGGCGCCAGTGTACCTTGCAGCAGGAGGTGAAGCGGGGCGGTCATGCGAGTAAGTTTCCTTCCGGGTCGTATAAAAAGATTGCTTTCGCATCCAGTTCCAGCCAGACATGCTCCGGCACCTGCACCTCGTCCTCAAAGATGCGAACCGAGACAAGTTGTTTTCCAACATGCACCATCACCAGCGTTTCGCCGCCGAGCATCTGTGTCACATAATGTTTGGCAGGCAGCGCACCTTCAAGCGGCTGGTGGTGCAGGCTGATATTTTCGGGACGGATGCCGAGGGTAAGCTTTTGTCCTGATGCAAATGACTCCGCCGAGAATGGCAGTGTTTCCGGCAGCGGCAGATTTTCGCCGGAGTCGAGGCGGATTTGCCGCGCCGCGCTGTCAATCTGGCAGGGGAGCAGATTCATGGGTGGACTGCCGATGAAGGCGGCGACAAAGGTATTGGCCGGGCGGCGGTAGACTTCCATTGGCGTGCCGACCTGCATCACTTTGCCGCTGTTCATGACAACCACACGATCAGCCAGCGCCATCGCTTCGGCCTGATCGTGGGTGACATAAAGCGATGTCTGCCCCACCTGCCGCTGCAAATACTTGAGGAAAGCGCGGGCTTCGGTTCGCAATTTGGTGTCGAGGTTGCTCAAGGGTTCGTCATAGAGTGTGACCTGGGCGCGGTGGACAACGGCGCGGGCCAGGGCGACGCGCTGCTGCTGCCCGCCCGAAAGCTGCCCCGGACGCCGTTCAAGCAGATGATCGATTTGCAAACTTGTGGCAACTTCGCGGACGCGGCGGGCGAGTTCATCAGCGGGAATGCCGCGCACTTTGAGTGGATAGCCGACATTTTCCAGCACACTCATGTGCGGGTAGAGCGCATAATCCTGAAACACCATCGCAATATCGCGTTCGCGCGGGGCAAGGTTGGTCACATTACGTGGGCCGATGTGGATACTGCCTTTATCGGGCATTTCCAGCCCGGCGACCATGCGAAGGGTGGTGGTTTTGCCACAGCCAGATGGGCCGAGCAGGGCGATGAATTCGCCATCACTGACGGCCAGGTTTACATCATCGACGGCGCGAACGGTTCCGAATTGTTTGAGCAGTGCTTCCAGGTTAAGTGAAGCCATTTTATTGTTTAATCCCCCCAAAGAAGCGGAAACCATAGCGCCAGTTAATGAGCAGATAGAGCAGCAGCACCGGCAGGGTGTAAAGGACGGCGTAAGCCGCTACTACCGGTATATTGGGATTACCTTCTTCGCCGTAGAACTGATAGAAGGCGATGGCCGCCGGGCGCATGGCCGGGTTGCGAATCAGAATCAACGGCGTCAGGAATGATCCCCAGGCGCTGACAAAAGCCAGAATAGCGACTACCAGAATGCCGGGACGCAGTGTTGGCAGTGCGATGTCGCGGAAAATCTGGAGCGGTGATGCGCCGCTGACCATCGCCGCTTCCTCATAGGATTTGGGCATTCCTTCCACGAAGTCGAGCATGATGAAGATCGATGTGGGCAGCAGGCCGCCGGTCATGGTCAGGATGACGCCGTGATAGGTGTTGAACATGCCGAGGTTGTATACCAGCACGAAAATCGGCACCATGCTGGCTGTTCCGGTAACAACCGATGAGAACAGAATCAGGATATAGCTCAGCAGGCCGCGTCCCGGCAGGCTGCCACGTGAGAGGCCATAAGCCGCCAGCGCCGCCAGCACACCGACGGCGATCATGGTGCCACCGCTGATGATGGGGCTGTTGATGAACAGGCCGCGCACCGCCGCCTGGTTAGAGAGTGCCTGCTGAAAATTGGCAAATGACCAGATTTCCGGCAGTTCAGCGGCCAGGCTGGGTGTCTCGTCAAAAGGGGCGAAAATGAACCACAGCAGCGGCGCAACGAAGAACATGCCGATCACAATGGCGATGATGGAGGCAATTAATTTGGGCAGGGTTCTCATGTCGTTCGCCTCCGGCGCGAGATGAACAGGTACACACTGGCGAGCGCCAGATTGATGAGCATCACGACGACGGCTACCGCGCTGCCCCGCCCAAACTGGAAATATTGTAAGCCGGTGCGGTAGGTATAGATTGAAATAACTTCAGTGCGGTAGTTCGGGCCGCCGCCTGTCAACAGATAGGGGGAAAAGGTATTGAATGTCCACAGCGTAATTAAAATCAGGTCAGTGGCGATGGTTGTGCGGAGCAGCGGCAGCAGAATATCCCGGAATTTCTGCCAGCGGGTCGCTCCCATCACATCGGCGGTTTCCATATAGGATGGCGGAATCGAGGCCAGCGCAGACGTGAACAGCAGCATTGAGAAGGCTGTCCCACCCCAGGTATTGAAAAAAATGATGCTGAGAAGCGGATAATCCAGCACCCAATCCGGCTTACCCAGGCCAAGCGCACCGAGAAAATTATTGAGTGTGCCGCCGAAGGGGTCGAGGAACGCAAACCAGGCGAAAGCGATCACCACATCAGGCATAATCCAGGCCAGGATCACCAGTGTATAAATAATCTGCCGCAGCGGGCCATTGCGACGGTAAAACAGGACAGCAATCAGCAGCCCCAGCCCCGCCTGTCCGATGAGCGCTGAGCCGATGACGAATTGTGTCGTGATGAGCAGGCTGGAGCCAATTTCCCCCCGGTTCATCCAGGTGCTGAAGTCGAACAGCTTCGCATAATTTTCCAGCCCCACATATTCGGGGTTGCGCGCGGCTGCCCCTGTCAGGCTGAGGTTGGTAAAGCTCATGAAAAAAATTGAAAAGAAAGGATAAATCAGGAACATAATAATCAGCAGCATCGCCGGACTAATGAAGGCGGCGCTGGCAGGGCGGGAGAGAAGACTGGCGCGTTTCATGGGTTCGTTTCTCGTTGCAGGGGTAGGGCGAACCCTACCCCCGAAAAATCAGGTGTGTTTATTCGCCGACAGGAAGATCGATCACATTGTCGGCGCCAACGATTTCGGTTACAGCGACAGCGTAAGCTTCCATCGCATCTGCCGGTGTCATCTCCCCAGACACAACGCGCCCGGTCATCAGGCGTGCCTGCTCCGAAACCTGATTGTAGTTGGGGAGCTGCGGGCGGATGGTGGTCAGCGGTAGACCTTTTTCGAGCAGCGCGCTCATGGTTTCATCGCCTGTAACTGGCACATCGAGGCGAGCGCGGATGCGCGGCTGGACTTCCTGGAGGGCATCCAGCGATTCCTTGCTGAACATGAAGGTCAGCAGTTCCCATGCTTCCTGCGGGTGCTGGGTGTTAGGATTCAGGATGAAGCCTGTGCCGCCAGAGATGGTCACAAAATCCTGTCCGTTGTAGCCGCTGCCGGGTTCCTGGGCAGGCATCAGGGCGAAGCCGACGGTTTCGTCGCGGTTCTCCATCGGGAAGGTGCCGCCTTCGATCAGCACAGAGCGCCAGAAGAAGTCACCTTCCACCAGCATTCCGACGTTGCCCTGAGCGAAAGCTTCAAAGGACAGATCACGGCCATTTTCAACCAACTGCCAGCGTGAATCGCCCAGTGCTTCCTCGCCATAGATGGTGCTGAAAAGATTGAGCGTATCGAGGATAGCCTGGCTGCGGACAATCCATTTTTGCGCTTCAAAATCATAGATGTGATGGCCTGCTCCGAGCAGCGCCATGAGGTAGCCTTGCAGCGTCGAGGCTTCGCCCATCGCCGTGCCAGCGTTCAGTTGCAGCGGCGTGACTTCGGGGAGGGCTGCTTTGATGGCGCGGGCGGCGTCCAGCACTTCTGCCCAGCTTGTCGGCTGCCAGTCACGTGAAAGGCCAGCCTGTTCCAGCACATCGCGGTTGTACCAGATGACGCGGACATCGGTGCCGCGGGGGATGCCATAGAGTCCGCCGTCGTAGCTGAGGATTTGCTGGAGGCTGTCAGGAATCTGCTCCCAGCCTTCCCAATCCAGTGTCGAGTCACCTACGACTTCCGTCACCGGACGCAGCAGGCCGCCGTCAACGAACTCTGGCAGCCAGAAGCCGTCAAATGTCATGATGTCTGCGCCTTCGCCAACGCTCAGGTCGAGGACATACTGCTGCTTCTGATCTTCGCCGCTGACATTGCTGCTGTCGATCAGTTCGACAGTGACAGGCGTCCCGGCATCAGCCATTTTTTGTTCGAAAGCCGGTTTGACTGTATTCGTCAGCCATTCCAGTTCGACGCCGCTGATACCAGCGATGGTGAGGGTGATCGGCTCCTGTGCCGCCACGCCGAAGCCAGCGCCGAGCGCCAGCATCAGGACAGCAGCCAATACAAACATGAAAGAAAGTCGTTTAAACATTCCTCACTCCTGTTCCTTCTGGTGGACAATTTATTAAATTGGATAACCCTGCGCGCGGGCTACCCACTACTGAGCGCTCAGTCTTCGTAAAAAATGTAAGTATTTTAGGTTGACGGTGGTACGGCGGTTGATTTCCGCTTAACCAGTGTTGTTGGCAGCAGTGTCAGGACATCCTGTGGTATTTCTCCTTCGATGAGCGCCATCAGACGGCGCGCGGCTTCTGAACCCATGAGTTCGCTGTTCTGGGCGATGCTGGTGAGCGGTGGCGAAAGATAATCGGTCACATCCAGATTGTCGAAGCCAACCAGCGATAAATCATTCGGGACACGCAAACTGGCGATCTGTGCCGCCCGCAGCGCACGCATCGCCATCCAGTCATTGACGGCAAAAATAGCAGTTGGGCGGTCTGGCTGATGCAGCCGTGACAGCAGGGGTTCAAGCTGCTGCTCGTCACCCACCAGATAGGCATTGTAGGAACTGAGTTCATTCTCATCACCGACCAGAATCGGCGGCTGTGGCTCTAAACCAGCAGCGCGCAGGGCATCCTGATAGGCGCGGTAACGTTCTGCTACTGTCCAAAGATTGAGGTGTGGGCGTGCCAGAAAAGCGATCCTGCGGTGGCCCAGGTCAATCAGGTGCTGCATAGCCTGTAACCCGCCACTGTAATTGTTGCTGGTCACACAGGGGAGTTTGAGATCATCCACCGGGCGGTCAATCAGCACGACAGGCATGGACTGTGCCAGCGAGGCTAACAAACGTTGTTCGCCATCACTTTTCATTCCCCAGACGATCCAGCCGCAGACGCCATCTTCGCGCATCTGCCACAGCACACGATTTTCCTCCGCGATGGAGTATTCGCTGCACGCAAGCTGCACATAATAACCCTGCTGGCGCAGCACCCGTTCCGCGCCACTTAACATCTGGCCGGCGAAGGTTCCTCGGAAGTCGGGTGTCACCAGTCCAACCGCCGTCCGTACTACAGACTCCGGGCGCGGCTCAGCGACAAAGGTGCCTTTGCCGGGGATGCGGTAAATCAGGCCCTCGTCTTCGGCGGCTTGCCACGCTCGCTGGATGGTGGCACGGCTGATGTCCAGCGCGGAAACGATTTCCCATTCGCCCGGCAGCCGCTCATGTGCTTTGATGAGGCCGCTCCTGATCTTATGCCGGAGTTCATCCAGTAATTGCATATGCAGGGGCAGCGAACTGTCTTTGGCGATATTGATCGTTATCATGTCCCAACCTGTCCGTACATGTTGTAGTATAACCCGTCAATGTTAAGATTGCCAGAAATTCTTTTAAGGCTTGAACAAGGTAGCGATAAGCTTTGATGGTTTTCACCTGTCTGCTGACAAGCCAGTCAATTTTTGACGCTATCGCCCTTGACTGTGCATACTGATGAGCAGCCAAATATTCTAGTATAGAGGTATAAACCTGATGACACAGGAATTAAGCATTGGTAAATGGCGCGGGCTAAAAGCGTCTTCCAGTGCCAATCACACTTTTTCGATTCTGGCATTTGACCAGCGCGGCAGTTATATCGACATGCTGCCAAAAGATGCCAGTTTCGATGATGCGGCAGGGATTAAAGCTGAAGTGATCGCCGCATTGGCTTCACGGACGACGGCTGTACTGCTTGACCCAATATATGGACTGCCGGCTATGCAGCTTTTACCGGGTGACTGTGGTCTGCTGATGCCGATTGAAAAAACGGGATATGCGGGCGAACCAACAGCGCGGCGGATCGATTTCGATGATGGCTGGACAGTCGCCAAAATCAAACAGGTGGGCGGCACAGGTGTGAAATTGCTGGCCTATTATCACCCGGAGGCGGGCGCGTTGGCAGCAGACATTGAGCAGACCATTCAGATGGTTGCTGACCAGTGTCGTGAACATGATCTGCCGTTATTCGTCGAGCCGCTGGCTTACAGCATTGACCCGGCACTACCCCTAAAAAGTGAGTCCTTCGCGGCGCAGCTTCCCCGGATTGTACGCGAAACGGCGCGGCGCTTAGGTGGGCTGGGCGTGGATGTGCTGAAGATGGAATTTCCGGTTAATGTCGCTTTCAATCAGGATGAAGTCGCCTGGCAGGCGGCCTGTGAAGCCATCAGTGAAGTTTCACCCGTTCCTTGGGCGCTGTTGAGCGCGGGGGTCAATTTCGATACCTTTGAGCGCCAGGTGCGAGTGGCCTGCCGTGCCGGGGCGAGTGGGATTTTAGGTGGGCGAGCGATCTGGAAAGAATGTATCGCTATGTCTTCTGCTGACCGCGCCGCCTTCCTGAGCGGGACAGCGCTGGATCGGCTGAACAGGCTTCGGACAATCGTTGAAACTGATGGTCGCCCCTGGACGGATTTTTATACGCCTGCGCCCAACCGCGAAGGCTGGTATGAGGAATATACTGGATAGAACGTGGGCAGGCTGTCACCGTGGCCGGGGCGGAATAACATTTCCGTTCCGGCATTTATTGTTTGTCTTACCTATATAACCATATAGACCAAGTGCTGGTGAATAAAAAATAAAGTGCTATAATATTAGTAAGCGGTTAATAAGCTGTTGGCGGAAAGTTTTCTATCGCATCTCTAAAAACATAAATTAAGATTTTAGGGCGGGCGTTGGTCTGCCTCATTCAGCTACGAACCACAATTAATTTACATATCGGTGAAACGACTCCGGGGGGGGATTATTTTGAACCGATTTTTACGCTTTCTGTGGCTGTGGTTTTCGCTTGTAATTCTGATAGGGCTGAGCGCAGGGACTGCACAGCCGGTTAGCGCACAGGGCAATGGGCGACCAATCCTGGTCGTTTATAACGACAGCGCATCGAATAAGTTTGGCCGCTATCTGGGCGAAATCCTGCGTGCTGAAGGGCTGAACAGCTTTGATATGAGCAGCCTGGGCAGCGTGAATGCCTCGCTGCTGACATCATATCGAGTCGTGGTGCTTGCGGAGACGACACTCAGCTCAGCGCAGGCAAATCTGTTTAACAATTACGTGAACGGCGGCGGCTACTTGGTCGCCATGCGCCCTGATGCACAGATTAAAAATTTGTTTGGCCTGAACACCGCCAGTGGGGTTCAAACAGACGGTTACATCAAGATGCCTGGTAGTGGCCCCAGTCAGGGACTTTCAACCGCCACGCTGCAAATACATGGCGATACCAGCCGCTATACTCTTTCAAGCGGGGCGGTGAGCATTGCCCAGCTTTACAGCAGCGCTACCGCTTCCACCACTTATCCGGCAGTTGTCAGAAGTTCAAACGGGCGCGCGACAGCCTTCCTCTATGATCTGGCACGCAATGTTGCCTACACACGACAGGGAAACCCCTCCAATGCCAATGTTGACATCGATGGGGACGGGGTTTTCCGAACGATTGATTTGTTTGACGCACCCGGCAGTAATGCTCCCTGGGTTAATCTCGACAAAGTATCAATTCCCCAGGCAGATGAACAGCAGCGTTTATTCGCGCGCATGGTTAAGGAAGCGGTCTCCAATGCCCATCCGCTGCCGCAGTTGTGGTATTTCACCAGCACCGCCAAATCGGTGCTGGTCATTACCAGCGATGCCCATGCTAACCCGTTGACCTGGCATCAAACCCTGATCGATTCCATGAATGCCCGCAACGCGGATGTGACTTTCTACTTTTCAATTGGCGGCAGTATATCCAACACCTACGTACAGACCTGGCGTAGTCAGGGGCATGAATTTGGCATTCATCCTTATGCCTACCGTCCCGATACCTACGCGCCCTATAACATCACCAGCCTCGATCAGGGATTTACGGTATTAAGCAACTGGTTCGGCATGACCTACACCAGCCCTAAGTCCCGCACAGTGCGTAATCATCAGGTGGCCTGGAAAGGCTGGACTGACGGCGCAGACATCGCATCCTCAAGCGGCATGGCGCTGGATACCAACTTTTATGCCTGGGGAACCTGGCTGCGCAGAACCAACGGAACCTGGGCGCATGGCTATATCAATGGCAGCGGGCAGCCAATGAAGTTCATCAAATCGAATGGCACGATTGTGCCTTATTTTCAACAGGTAACAGCGCTGGTTGATGAACAGCTTATCGGCGGAGCGGGCGCGGGTAGCCAGAATGAAAACCTGACCGTTGCCGGAGCGACGACTGTTTCACAGCAGTTGATTGATGCCAGTGTTGGTGGCGATTATGCCGCGATCATGACTCAGTTCCACGTCGATTATTACGGGGTAGCGCGCACCTGGGCGGAGAATACTGTCTCGTATGCGGCGAGCAAGGGGATGCCTTTGTGGAATGCTGATCGCTGGTTAGCATTTACCGAGACACGTTATGGTGCCAATTTCAACAATCTGAACTGGAATAGCTCAGCGCGGAGGCTCTCCTTCAATCTAAGCGCTCCCACCCTGTCAGGAACGACACTTTCCCTGATGCTGCCGCTTACCCATCAGGGTAGCAATTTAGCTAGTGTGACCGTTGATGGCAGTAATGCGGGGTTCACCACACAAAACATCAAAGGAAGCAATGTTGCTTTCGTCACGGTAAGCGCGGCAAATCACAGTGTCGTTGCTACTTACGCGGGTGGATCACCGCTTCCTTCACCGACGAATACGCTAACCCCAACACGCACACCAACCTCGACCCCATCGCTGACGCCCAGCAACACCCCAACACGCACGCCGACACCGTTGTTCTCACCAACGCCGACGGCAACTTTCACGCCATCACAGACGCCAACACCGACACTAACACCGTCTCATACATCATCGCCGGTTGCGGGTAACTTCCCGCTCACAGGTATTCTGGATAACTTCAACCGGACCAACGGTGATATCGGTGCGAACTGGGGAGGCTATGCCGGACACTTCAAGATTTCCAGCAATCAACTGGATGTGGTGACGAACAGTGACAGTTTTACACTCTGGAACACGCGCTTCGGAAATACGCAGGAAGTGTATGTCACGCTGCGAGCTATCGACCTCGCCAGCATTGATTACGATCTCATTCTGAAGTCGCAGAGTGGCACGACCTGGCAAAACGGGTTGATCTTGGTTGTCTATTTGCCAGCCTCCAATCGGGTTGAAGTGTATACCTTCGGCGGCGGGCAGGACTGGATTCAACGGGGGACGAGCATTCCGGTGACATTCCAGGTAGGCGATCAATTTGGAGCGCGGGCGCGGGCGGATGGCTTCGTTGAGGTCTACCGCAACGGCAATTTGCTGACAACAGTGGATGCACGTGGTTGGCCGCTGGCTACCGGCACAGGATATATCGGTCTGTGGGTCAACAATTCCACTAACTCGCTATTTGATGATTTTGGCGGCGGGAACACGCCCTAGTAAGGGTAATATCGTTCGATCTGTAGGGGTATGTCAGTCAAGATATACCCTTTACAGTACCCCATAAGCGATTCTGCATTATGACGGTGTAACTAATTTTGTCAAATCGCTTGCAGCGGAAGGCTCAGCGACAATAGTGAGCAGATCGTTCGCCTTTATTTCAGTATTGCCGTGTGGAATGATTAACATGTTGTCACGTCTAATCGAAGCAATCGTGCTTTCGAGCGGCCACTGAATCTCAGCGATATGCTGGCTGATGATGGGTGCACCTGCCGCGACGCGAAATTCAAAAACGTGAGCGCCTGTCATAGTATTCAGGCGGATGCTTTCAGCGATGTGGGCATCTTCCAGCTTACGAACGATAGCAATATTGTAGGCGCGCATTACACCATGCCGCCCAATCATGCCGATTAACTGGCGTGTGCCGCGCTTAACTACTGGCGCACGCCCGATGTCTCTGGTACTCATGGCGCGGATAGCTGTCCAGACTGTATCTTCAGGATAGAGCATGATGACATCGCGTGTGCAAATATCGCTTACTGACTGAGAATGATCTTTTTCCAGGCTGTAGGCACGCTGTAAGTCAGAAAGCGTGACAATACCGGACAACTGCCCCTCTTCATCGACGACGCACAACGAATTACTGCGGGAGACACGCAGCATATCGCGCAGTTCCAGCAGTGAAGCGCTTTCAATTATAGTAGGTGCGGGTGCAATCATGGCTTCGCCAACGGTTACACCCTGCATCAGGTCAATTTCACGACCCTGTGGCAGTCGAATGCCCTTGCGGAGCAGTCCTGACATATAAATCCCATGTGGTTCGATCTTTTCGGCCACATAGACGCAGATGACTGTTGCCAGCATAATCGGCAAAATCAGACGGTAGTCGTTCGTTAACTCGAAAACCAGCATGATAGCGGTGATGGGTGACCGCACGATGCCAGCCATCACCGCTGCCATACCTGCAATGGCGTAAGCCTGGGGATCGCCAACTGCGTCAACCGAAAAGATACTGCTGACAATTCGCCCATAGACACTGCCCAGCATAATGCCCACGAAAAGAGAGGGCGCGAAAATGCCGCCGACGAAGCCGCTTGCCAGACTGACAGCCGTCATCAGCAGTTTAAACCCAGCCAGTGCCAGCAGCATGACGATGGTGAAATTGGTTTCGCCGCCGAGAACGGCGCTCATGGTTTCACGCCCTGGGCCCATAATTCCGGGTAAAAAGAGGGCAATGATGCCGACCAGCGCTCCAGCCAATGCCGTTTTGACAGGGCGTGTCAGAGGCAGATGATGCCACAAATTATACTGCCAGTTAACGGCCCGCATGAACACCACTGAAACGAACGCGAGTAGAATTCCAAGGGGTATAAACAGTGGGATTTCCAGCGGCGAACCCAGGGTGTAAGCGAATGGCCCCATTTCTGGAGCTGGTTCTATAGCCTGCGTGAAGCCCGCCGAGACGACTGCCGCCAGTACAACTACCCCAAAAGAACGTGTTTCAAATGCTCCATTCAAGATGACTTCGAGCGCAAAAAAGACACCGGCAATTGGAGCTTTGAAAGCCGCAGCAACCGCGCTGGCCGCGCCTGCCGCCACTAGCAACCTGACCTGATCTTCGTTCAGGCGCAAGCGCTGGCCGAACCATGATCCGAGGTTGGCGCCGATTTGAACGCTAGGATCTTCCGGCCCAACTGAAGCACCCGCACCCAATGAGAGCGCCGCTGCTACAGCCTTAAATGGCATCCGTGTATATCGCAGCCGTGCGCCTGCCAGCGCGACCGCCTCCATCACCCCGGCGACGCCATGATGCCGTTCCTCGCCGATGAATCGTTGCATGATCGCGCCGACAATGAACCCCGCCAGCGATAGCGAGAGGATGATACTTACCGAGCCTATCAACGGGCTGAACAGTGTTTCGGTCAATCCGACTGCAAACAATTCATGGAAGATTTCAATACCTTCCCTGAAAAAAAGAATACCGATACCGACTGCAAGCCCCAGAACCCCCGCTAACGCCATCAGCACCGCGTTTTCAGAGGTTCGTAGCTGCTGCGCTAGGCGGTTTAATTGGGTTTTGCCTGGTAGATTGGCCCAGTTTAGCATTCTTTATTTCCCGCTGTACCAGAAGGCTCTCAGCCAGTAGTGTTCGCGCAGTTTGAGCAGCACGTCGTCAGTTAAGCTCGGCAGGTCAGAAACTCCCACATTGGCCTCGGCCTGAGCAACGGTGCGGATACCGGGGATGACAGTACTGACCGCCGGGTGTGCCAGCGCGAATTGTAGCGCGACCTGTGGCAGCGTCAGGCCGGTATCAGCAACAGCCTCCTTGATGGCATCAGCGCGTTTGACAGTACGCGCCAGCCTGTCCCCCGCGAAATAATTTTTACGGAAATCTCCTTCTGGGAAGCTGCTGTCAGCCGTATATTTGCCTGTCAACCCGCCTTCATCGAAGACGACACGGACGATGATGCCGACGTTATGCTCCAGCGCGACGGGTAGTAGTTCCGCCGCAGGCTCCTGCTCGAAAATGTTGTAAATTACCTGGACGACATCGACATAACCCCCGCGCATCAGGTCAATAACGCTGTTCTGGTCATGCTCCGGCGTCGAAACACCAATGGCGCGGATTTTGCCCTCAGCCTTCAGTTTTTTCAGCACTTCAAAAGGGGTTGGGTTTTTGTTCCAGGCGCGTGTCCAGGTGTGCAGTTGCAGCACATCAAGACTGTCGGTTTGCAGATTTTGCAGCCGTTCCTCGACATTCTTGCGCAAATAACTTTCCGGGTAGCGCTCGTCGGCCACGTCATAAGGGCTGGGCGGCCAGTGACCGGGCAGCGGCGGTGTCTTGGTGGCAACCCAGACTTTTTCGCTTCGATGTTTCAAAACCTGGGCAATCAGTTTTTCGCTTTTGCCGTCTCCGTAGCCAGCGGCAGTGTCGATAAAATTGACACCCAGATCGAGCGCTCGTTCCAGCGCCGCCAGTGACTCATTTTCATCCTGTGGCCCCCAGCTTCCGCCGATGGCCCATGCGCCGAAGCCAATCTCGGAAATGTCCAGCCCGGCTTTCCCTAATGTGCGATATTGCATCGTGAATTCCTTTTCCAAAAATATCTAAAGTCCAGTGTAACGAACGACGGGGGAAATGCCCAAAAAAAGAGGCGCTCCTGCGAACGCCTCCTGGTTACTAAAACGGAGATTTACTGCCAGGGGATTGGGCCAGAAAGGCCGAAGTCTGCACCGACGAGTGCCAGATCGCGCACATCAATCCAGCCATCGCGGTTGAGATCGGCGACCGGGACAGCCGCCGGGCCATCGAAATTCGATGCGATCAGCGCTGCATCGCTCAGGTCAACGATTTCGTTCAGATCGGTATCGCCTGCTACCAGGAAGGATGCAGGGAGGTTAAAAGCCTGCCCTTCGGCCAGCGTGAAATCCAGGCTGCGGGCGAGGAAACCATCGTGTCGCGCTTCGACATAGTATGCACCTGGCTGAAGATTCGGGAAAACAAATTCCCCGGCGGCAGTGGTCAGGCTTTGCACAGTCGAGCCGTCCGGTAAGGTCAACACCACGCTGATACCTGTATGGTCAGCGGCCATTGGGAAAGTGATGATGCCGGAAACCTGCCCTGGAATCGACTGCACCGCTGGTGAAGCTAATTACAGTGTCGGCGGGTTGACCACACTTTAAACCGGTGTTTGCGCGGTTGGAACGCAAACAGGCGATGACACGGGGGCAATTACGTCAATCGCCGTCGGCTCGACAACCGGGCTGATGGCTGTCGGTTGCGTGATTGGCTCGACTGGCGCAGCACTGGTCGGCAGTGGTGCAGCGATGACCCCTTCTACGATGGGCATGGCTCCGCCTGCTCCCCCGCCCCCAACAGGGATTTCGCCTTCTGTCCGGCCAGGCACAGGGGCATTGGGATCAGCTAAGGGCGGTGCATCTATCGCGGTTGGGATAGGGACAACACCTTCGGGTAGTTCTGGCACAACTTCCTGTGTGGCAGGTGGGTCACCGTTCGGATCAGTTATCGGAACTGTATCCATTGCAGTTGGTATGGGCGCGACAGGGTTTGGGGCGGCCAGCGTCGGGATGATCTCGATCGGCGGTACGCTGTTCGGGTCGGGTGAGGGTTCCACAACGATGGCCGGATCAACTGGCTGAACAACGACCAGCGCCGGATCGGGCTGAACGACAACCGGATCAGACTGAAGAGGCGGTAGAACCGCTTCTGTGGCTTCTGCCAGAATCAGCGTTTCGGTTGGCGTGGGCGATGCCATTACTGCCGGGTCAAGCGTGACCTCCGGCTCAGCAGTTGCTTCTGCGCTTTCATTTGCCAGAATGGTCGCCAGACCTACTGTAATAAACAGCAGGCCCATGATTGCGACAATCAGGTAATTCGGTATTTTTTGCTTCATACATAATTCTCCAGTACCCCATCACTGATCGGGCTGAACCGGGTACGCATCTTGGAATACATGCCCACGCTGATGGTCAGCAGCAGCAGCCCGGCGGCGAAGAAGATACCAGCTACCAGCAGTACCATGTTGTTGTTCTGACGGCCTTCAGTAGCAGGCTGGACGGAAGTGACAGCGGGTTGTACCGGCTGATTGACCGCTGTTGTAGCCGCACCCACTGATACCGATGCCGTTGCAGGAGCGCTGACAGCGGGTTGGACAACTGCACCAGCAGCAGTCATCGGTTCGATTGCTGCCGTAACCTGGTTAATGCGCTGGGCAATCAGACGTCCTTCAACTTCGGTGAATTCGGGCGAAACCAGGTCGGCCTTGACGGTGGTGATATTCACTGGAGCATTTGCCAGTGCGCGGAATGTGATTGTCCCCAGCGCTCCATCACCACTGATAGGTGTGGCAGGCTGCGTTAGCGTCAGGGCGTAATCAATAACCCCATCGACAGCAGTGTTTTTCAGGGTGAAGGTGGGGCCAGCGCCGAAAAACGCGCCCGGTGTAACCGCTAGGTTCTCAGTCAGGATGACCTCGAACTGCGCCGGGTCATAAGTAAGCTGGAAGCTGCCGCCATAGACTGCATTGGTTCCAGCTACATTAACCGTCACTGTGAACTCCTGTCCGGCGGTGGCTTCGGCGATTTCTGATGACAGCCAGACACGCGGCGACGAGTCCTGCGCGCCCGCAGTCCAGGCAGTCATGACGAAGATGATGATGCTGATGAGTACGAATTTGCCCTTCATGAGTGCGATTGTCCTTTTTTCACACAGGTCTGCTGTTCATCAGAAAGTACAGTGTGGATGGACGCATCCGATAGTGATGCGCCCATCCCTCTTATCGAAAACTCAGAGTTATTGACCGGCGATTGGCCCGGTTTTGCCGTAGTTACCACCAACCAGCACCAGGTCGCGGATGTTTACAGTCGCGTCCAGGTTTAGGTCAGCTCCCGCCGGGGCAGGCGGTGCAGCGATGCCGAAGTTCGCGCCAATCAGGCTGGCGTCACTGACATCCACCGTACCGTTATCGTCAGTGTCACCCGCCGGAAGGGTGGCGGCGTTCAACTGGATGGTCTGTCCATCTGCCGTCACCGATACGGTAAAGCCAACCTTCAGATGGCTGGGGGCAGAGGCGACAACGATGTATTCGCCAACTGGTACATCGGTGAAGGTGAAGGCGCCATTTTCGTTGGTGGCGAGCGCCGCGACCACCGAGCCGTTGCTCAATAGTTCAATTGAGATGCCGCTGTTATTCGGGCGATTCTGGTACGAGACTGTACCGTTAATCACGCTTAGTGTTTCCGGCGGCAGTGTTTCTGCCGGGGTTGGTTCAACCACTGTAGCGGTCGGCGTCGGCGTGATCGGGGTTGCCGTCGGTACTTCAACCGTCGGTGTGACCGGGTTGGTGCCGCCGCCATTGAAGGTCGCATTGACAACTTCCAGCGGAATTTCATTACCGTTGGCGTCCACGCCCAGCACCGCGCAGTTCACCGCGCTGCCACTCGTGTTCATTACCGTGTAAGACAGCTTGAAGGCAATGCCGTTACCGCTGATCGGTGTGGCAGGCTGCAAACGACTAGCCGCGACAATCCATTTACCATCCGGCTGGAAGCCATTGTTGACGAAGAAACTGTTGACACTGTTGACGAACAGGTCACCGTCGAGTACCTGTGCGCCGAACAACACATTCGGATCCGTGGCGCATTGTACCTGCAAGCCATAGAGGTTGTTCACATTGAACAGGTTGAGAGATGCCGTCACCGTTTCGCCCACATTGGCGGTCACCGCGCTCAGGTCAATCCGAACTGATGGATTGGTCGGGTTAGCCGTTGGTGGAACCGCTGTCGGTGTGACGGGTTCGGGTGTAACCGGAGTCGGGGTCGCAGTCGGCACAACCGGTGTTGGGGTCGGTGCGACAGGTGTCGGGGTCATATTGTGACCAGCCGCGTAACGATAGAACCAGGTGATCCAGCGCTGCCCAGCAGGCGAAATGTCATGATCGAAACGGGGGGCACTTTCGTTAACGGTGTGGAAGTAACGTGCCTCAGTGTTATTGTAAAGGTTGAAAGGCACATTGTCGTAATTGTACGGCACGCAGTCCAGCGCAGGTGCGGTGCAGTCTGCTTTATAGCCTCCCCATCGATCAAAATAGCCGACAAAATCAGTGCGTTTGTCACCATTTCGATCCAGGGGCACACCAGTTGTGCCTGAAGTTGTGCCAAAAATATGCAGCGTATAACCGATGAATGCTGAGAAAATGGAGGCATCGTACTTGCAGTTCATATCAGTCTGCGCGCAGAAGAATTCCCACTTGGCCGGATCCTGAACATTGACATTGCCAATTGGATCGTAGGAACGCAACTGGAAGCGGGTTTCGCCGCCAGCAAAGCCCCACCACTCGGCCAGAGGACGCTGGCTGGGATATGCTGGCAGGTTGGTAATCATCGGATGGCAGCGAATTTCATCACGGGCATCCGGGTCACCGTCCACAATAAACTGATTATCTGCTGGCAAGGGAATGAAGACTGCATTTACATCATGGCTGCAGCTAATGACTCCGGGCGCTGTGGTGAACAGCCGTCCCATATCAATCCATCCACCATAACGCACGATGCCGCATGTCTTAAGATCATTGCCATTGACGCACAGCCGTGCTTCCAGGCTGAATGAGTGAAATCGAACAGGCATATCGTGTGCGCCGAAAATCGCGTGCGTTTGCAGCCGGAAATCACGGACGCAGTTGCCATTGGGGCAGGGCTGGTCGCGGCGAACAATCCAGATATAGCCCTCGTGCTTGAGATCATTTTCCATTTGCTTGTTGGCAATGAAAGCTGTGTTCGGCTCATATTTTGAAGTCGCTTTGAAAGTCTGCCAGGGATAGGAAATTTCCTGTCCCGCTTTGCCGAACCACGCGCCGGGGGTGCCGAAGATGTCATTGACATAATTCGGGTCATCGGCATGGATATGGTCGTAATGGCATTTAGCCTGGATGTTGACCAGCGTATGCCATTTGGTTGGGTCATGTTCGGCGGCGGTGCAGGGCCGGTCATACATGCCTTTTCCAATATCGGCCTTGAGTTGATTGATGGCGGTCAGGTTGATCCCGGTTTCCTGCCCCTGTCCGCTGCCCACACCCAGGCCGCCAGCAGCCTGCGTCTGCGCGGCGGGGGCCGCTGCCGTGATCGAGAAGGACAGTACGATGAATGCAGCAATACTCAACAGGATGAGTGTTTGCTGCCAGCGCCCGCGAGCGCCTCCTCCGATGATGGTTGTCTTAATGCTCATTTAACGATTCTCCTCTCCATATTGGGGTAGATTTGCAACATAGCCACATGGCGCTTCTACCTGCTACTACAACAATACGTATACGTTTTTAGGAAAACAAGGGAGTGACTTAGCCTAAAAGTCCTAAGAAAGACTTAATTGGTAGTTAAGTACCATCACAAATTTCATGAATTAAATAACGTTATCTTAACTACCGCAAACCTTAAGGAAACATTTAGTACAGGTGTTCACTGTTCTGGTCATGAGGCGCGTGTTACAATTCTCTGCGAATATCCCCGAACAGTTGAAGGTTTTTGCCCATGCCCAATCAGGACTTTTTGTTTCGCGGCGAGATGGCCGAACTTGACCCGGATGTGGCCGAACTCATCCGGCATGAGACCGCTCGACAGGCGCGTTATCTCATTCTTATTCCGTCGGAAAGCACTGTGCCGGAAGCCGTGCGCGAGGCGTTAAGCTCTGCTTTCCATAATATTTATGCCGAGGGCTACCCGCTGGATGAAACGCGGACGATGACTCAGGCAGAAATCCTGAATTACAACGAACGCCTGCCGGAATATCGCCGCTATGCCGACAAGCGCTATTATAAAGGAACAGAATACGCTGATATTGTCGAAGCGTTGGCGCGGCGGCGGGCGGCAGAACTTTTTGCCACCCCAAAGTACAGCGCCGATCAGCTATTTGTTAATGTACAGGCGCTCTCCGGTGCACCAGCCAACAATGCCGTTTACAGCGCACTCCTGAATGTGGGTGACACCGTTATGGGGCTTGACCTGCTGCATGGCGGTCACCTGACACACGGCAGCCCGGTTAATCGCAGTGGGCGCAATTACAAAATTGTCAGCTACGGTGTCCATCCGGAAACGGAGTTGCTGGATTATGACCAGATTGCGGCGCTGGCGCGGGAACACAAGCCGAAGATGATTATTGCTGGTTATACCAGCTATCCTTTCGCGCCGGACTGGCAGAAATTCCGAGCAATTGCGGATGAAGTTGGTGCTTATCTTCTGGCAGACATTGCTCACGTTGCCGGTTTGGTAATCGCCGGGGATTATCCTTCGCCGGTGGGCATTGCCGATGTCGTCAGCTTCACGACTCATAAAACGCTGGCGGGGCCGCGTGGAGCCGTCATCATCACCCACAAATCGGCACTGGCGGGCAAAATTGACCGGGCGGTTTTCCCCGGTGAACAGGGGGGGCCGCATGTCAACAGCATTGCGGCGCTGGCGGTGGCGCTGCGGCTGGCAGCAACCGACCAATTCCGCGAACTTCAGCACCAGACGGTGAAAAATGCAGCACGGCTGGCGGCACGGCTGGCGGCACGCGGCCTGCGAATTCCTCATAATGGGACGGACACGCACCTGCTGCTGGTTGATTGCAAGAGCATCGTTGGCGCAGACGGCACGACCCTGAGTGGGGATATGGCGGCGCGAATCCTTGATCTGGCGGGTATTGTGTTGAACCGTAATACCATCCCTGGTGATCCCAGCGCTTTGCGAGCGTCCGGTTTGCGAATTGGCACACCCTGGGTGACTCAGCGCGGCTTTGGCTTCGCTGAAATTGACCGCATGGCAGACATTATCGCTAATCTGCTTCAGGCCTGCGTACCCTTTAGCTACAGTGGCAAACGCCGCCCTGAACCGCGCGCCAAAGTTGATTTTGACGCGCTGCAAACGGCAAAACTGGCGGTGCGCGAGCTGGTGGACAGCATTGGCATTGACACCGACGCCCAGGCCGATGATTATCCACACTTCTTTTATATGGAAAATGGCGCGGGCAAAGGCTGGACGACTCTGGCGGTCACAGGCGTGGCAGCGGAATCATTCCTGCAAACGGCCTTGACTGCTGATGTGTCGGCGCTCAAAGCGGGCGAACAGACCGCCACCTGGCTGCTGGAAAAAGATGGCAGCCCAATGACGCGGGCAGTTGTGGAGCGCGACGGCGAACGTTATTTGCTTCATGTCGAACAGAATGCCGGGCGGGTGGCAACCTGGCTGCGGGCGCTCTCCGATGGTTTTGTGATTTTCGATACGGCTGACCCTTACGCCAAAGTGCCAGGGCCGGTAGATGTACAGACTATTGGTACAACCGAATCCGGGCGTTTAAAAGCCAATGTTAAAGCGGATTGGAACGACGGTATCGGTTACGCGCGAAAGGCGTATTTCATCGGCATGAACGGTGAACACTACGCCGGGCCAAAAGCCCAACCGCTTCCTGTCTTCGACTGGCAGGAACCTGGGTTTGACAGCTTGCTGACGACGCCTTTACACTCCCTCCACAAAGAATTAGGCGCGAAGCTGGTGGAGTTCGCAGGCTACGATATGCCCGTCTGGTACAGCTCAGTGATGGAAGAGCATCAGGCGGTGCGGACAGGGGCGGGTGTTTTCGATGTGACGCACATGGGCGTGTTTGATGCGCAGGGAGCTGGCGCGGAGGCCTTCCTCAATCTGGTGACGACCAACGAGGTCGATAAGCTGGCAGTGGGTGATTCTCACTACACTTATTTTCTCGATGCCAACGGCATTCCGCTGGACGACCTGATGATTTACCGGCTGGCAGACGATCACTTTTTGATCGTCGTCAACGCTTCCAATAACGACAAGAACTGGCACTGGCTGACAGCGCTCAAGGCACACCCGGCTTTTGGAGGGGGCAGTTTCACCCTGCGTGACCTTCGCGACGGTGCTTCCGGCGCTGACCGGCGGGTGGACATCGCGCTGCAAGGGCCGAAAAGTAAGGATATGCTGGCGGCATTAGGTGGCAGTGATGAAGCCGTCAACCGCGTTAATAAGCTGGCATGGGCGGGCGTGACACGGGCGGAAATTGGTGGGTTCGATCTGATTGTTTCGCGCACCGGTTATACCGGCGAACGGACGGCCTTTGAATTGTTCGTTCACCCTGACCGCGCGGCGGATTTGTTCCGGGCGCTGATCGCGGCGGGCGCTGTACCCTGCGGTCTGGCGGCGCGTGACAGCCTGCGTACTGAGGCCGGTTTGCCCCTGTACGGGCATGAACTGGCCGGGCCGCTCGGCCTGAATCCGGCGGATGCGGGCTTCGGCACCTATGTCAAATTGTGGAAGCCCTACTTTGTCGGTAAGGCAGCCTACATCCAGCATGAATTGAAACGGGACGCTGTGGTGACTCGCTTCCGCATGGATAACAAAGGTGCGCGCCCACCGCATCAGGGCGACCCGGTGCTGGACAAAAAGGGTAAGGTCATCGGTGTGGTGACAAGCTGCTCCATCGACAGCGATGGTTATCAGCTTGGGCAGGTTTATCTCGCTGAGGACTTCACCGAAGATGGCACACCGGTCAGCGTCTTCGCCGGAAGCAGCCGGACGAAAGCCAGGAAAGCGCCGGGCGAACTGGGTCTGGGTGATAAAGTCCCGATGCCTGAACCGGCGACGGTCTTAAGCCGTTTTCCCAAAAAGAAAAGCTAATCCGAAGTCGAAACAAGTGGGGCGGACATAAATTTGACCCGCCCCAGCAATTTGAATCAGAAATTGGCTGTCCTGATAGTTGCTCCCTCTATCGCCTTGCGTTCAGAAACATTGCAGAATCGTCCAGCATTGGGAGAAATCCCGCGCTTTTAGGTCAGCAGCGCGAATCCAGAAAAATAAGCGTCCCGCATCGCCCAGTTCAAGTTGCAAATCCTCATCAGTATCCAGTTGCAAAAGTAAGCGCCAGTCTGCCGCGCCGGGTTCCAGCACCGCTAAACGTGGGTCGTCATAGCCGCTTTCATCTCCAAGATATAAACCATTGGTGACGAGCTGGCATTCGATCTGCATATCCCCCCGCACTTCATCGGGATACCCAAGCAGGTGATGCCAGACATCGGGGCGCTGGATGATGAACTCGTCGAAGACGACTTCGCCATAATGTTCGTGTTCCAGCCTCGACATTTTATGTTCGAGCGTATTGAGCGAACGCTCGGTGATCGGTAGCATCATCTGGTGAATCATATGGATGGCGCAGGGGCGCAGCGGCCTGATGTCCTGATAGATCCCTTCCATATAAGGATGGGGAAGGCGATACAGCGGAAGCGCATCATCGGCCACATAAATCACCCGCGAACGACCTTCATCCGCCGGGTCGTGGCCCCAGGGCTGCTCGTCAACATCATAGAAAAAATAGAGCATTCCCCTGAGTGGCAGGGCATGTTCGCTTTCATGTGGCGCGACCTCTGACAAACGAAACTGCGCCAGAAACGTGAGTGGTTTGCCCTTCCAGTCCGGCCAGATGAAATCGTCTGGCACATCGGGCGAACCTCCTAATTTCGATGCACCAACGGGAATGAGTCTTTCATCAGGCAGCAGTTGAGTGGTAATCTGAACGGCTGGACGTGATTCTTCCAGCAGTAAATCTGTCCATTGAGCCAGATCATTTCGCGCCAGAATGTCCCGCAGTCTGTTGGTCGTGAACATATTATCTCCCAAATCGTCTGGTCGTGAGAACTTTCATTGCCGTTTTGCAATAACGGATTGCCGCTAAAAATCCGCTTGTTTTTCTGGAAGTGGGCTGCGGCGATTGCTGTCCGCGCTGTTTACGATGCCTGCTGCTCCTGCATGACAACCCGCTGCGGTGCGGCGAGAGAGGCGAAAGCCGGTTTACCATAGAGGACACGCGCCGGGGCATAGACCTGATGCAGCACGCGGGTTTGCAGCTTCTGCCAGGCCGGGTCGAGCAGCATCGGGTATTCATGGCTCAGATAATCCAGAAAGGGCGCGGGTGTATTGGCAGAATGGGTGTCCTTTTTGAAGAACAGGGCGGTGATGTAGGGGATGTCCCAATCGCGGAATTGTCCCATTGTCCCGGCCAGATCGTCCCACAATCCAAATGGGCTGAGCGTTGGAACGACCCACAGGCCAGCCGCGCGGAGTTTCTGAATCGCCCCCAGGCGCTGTTTGAAAGACGGTGTAGCCCGCTCCCAGGCGCGAATCAGATCGTCACGGTCTGTGCCGATGCTGTAGCTGATGACCACCGCCGGGCCACCGTCCAGTGGCAGCGACGACTGCTCATACTGTGCCATCAGGTCAGCATCACGGTCAGGGCGGAAGCGTGTCTGAACAATGACGCGGCGCGGGCGCAGATGCGTGCGCGTGTTCGCCAGTCTTTCCCAGATGGCGCGGGTTTCGGCGGTAGGGGTGGCGTAGGGATCGGTGACGCCGCTCCAGTAGAGCGTTTTGCCCGCCAGCGTGCCGCGCTCGATATGCGCTTCAAACTGGCCGATTACATCGCGCTTGCGGCGTACCTCAAAACCCCATCGTTCGCCATTCTCGCCGCGAATTGGTGCGGGAGTCAGGCGTGGGCCAGATGGAACGTAACAAAAGAGGCATCCTGCCGGGCAGCCGACCTGCGTTTGCATGGTGAAATCGAACCCATCGACGAAGCCGCGCGCCGGGCGGATGATTTCGGCAGTGCTGTCGCCATAGTGAACACCACCGGGCAGCGGCAGATTGAACAGCTCTCGGTAAATGCCTTCATAGGTATTGGCGGGGTACATGGAAAACCCTCAAAAAGCTCATGTTTGTTTCAAAATTGTAGCACAAAAGTTCTAAGCCTGCAAAGGTGAAAAACTTTCCATCTTAAATCCGATTTAAGGTTATTTAGGACGGTGATAACCACATGCTGCGGCAGGAGTGATAGTCTGATGGTAGTGGCAGCAAGCCGCACATCAGGAACGATCATAGAAGGAGATACAGTCGTATGCGTAAATTTATCGTCAGTGGCATGTTGGTAGTGGCTGCGCTGGCCGCGTCAATGACAGCGGTCTTTGCGCAGGAAGCCACCGAAACGTCGGCCACCACCAGTAGCGCGTGGCTGGGTATAGCGGTAGTTGAACAGAATGGAGAAGTCGTCATCGCGCGGGTGCGGTCTGGCTCACCCGCGTCAGCAGCCGATTTGCTGATTGGCGATGTGGTGAACGCTTTCGACGGCACTGAAATTGCCAGCGCCAGCGAGCTGGGTGCAGCCGTCCAATCCGCCGCAGCCGGTGACACGGTAACGCTCGATCTGCTCCGTAACGGTGAAGCAGTAAGTGTGGAAGTCACACTGGGCAGCAGGCCCACCGCTTTGCGCGGGGATCGTCCCGGACGTGGGTTAATGGGTGACCATGACCCGCTGATGCTGGCTGAACGGCTGCTGGGTGCTGACCTGGAAGCCGCTGATGAGGGCTACAGTGTGGCGGCGGTGTCCGCCAATCGTAATCCTTTAGCGCTTGAAGTGGGCGATGTGATTACCAGCGTCAATGGGCAGGCAGTAGGCGAAATTGATCTGGTCGCACTGGCACAGCGATTGGCTGATATGGAGACCCCAACGCTGACGCTGACGGTCGTGCGCGAAGGTGAAACCCTCACGCTGGAAACTGAACTGATGGGGGGGCGCTTCGGCTTTGGCGGGCGCGGGCCGGGCAGCGGTTTTGGTGGTCATGGGCTCGGCAATGGTGGCTTTGGCGGGCGTGGGCCGGGCAATATGATGCCACCTGTAGCACCGGATGCCGAACCGGTTTCGGCGGATAGCGGCGCGGTCTGATTTTCCTCTAATTCCCTAGAACTCTCGTTCTCATCCCTCACGCCTGAAAAATGGTGTGAGGGTTCTTTTTATCGGTCGCCGAGTGCGCTGCGGTTACGCTCCACCAGATCAATAATTTTGTCGTGTCGGGCGAAGATCACCAGGATGTCACCCCCGGCCACAGTGGCTTTACTATCTGGTTGTACCTCAACCTCTCCATCGCGCCCGTGCAGCACGATGTCCATGTTGTGCGCTTTCTGCAATTCCCCAATGGTGCCGCCATCCAGGAACGACCCCGGCTCCACGTGCAGCCGAATCATGCTGTAATCGACGCCATGGATATGCAGCGTTTGCGTGATTTCGATGCCAACGGCTGACCCTGCGAATACCGGCGCGGCCAGATCGGAAGCGGACAGCACAGCCTGCACATTCATGAAGCGTTTCATTTGGTTGGCGAACTGCCCGTCCCACATACGCGACACAATCCGCACATCCGGGTTGAGATCGCGGGCGCGCATCACCGTTTCCAGATTGGTGTGGTCGCTGGAGGTGCAGGCGATGAAAGCCTGGGCGTAGCGAAGTCCCGCTTTTTCCAGCGTAGCCGGAGTTCGCCCATCCTCCACAATCAACGGGACACCCAGTTCGCTCAATTCAGCGTCAATTTCGGGTTTGATTTTCAGGTCGATGCCGATGACTTCAAAGCCCATGCCGACCAGTGTGCGGATGACGCGCAAACCGACATGACCGACGCCGACGACAATCACATGATTACGATAGGTTGATGCCACAGCTTCCTCCCAGGCATCGCGGCGCGCCCCGCGATTAAAAAACAGACGGACGAACTCTACAGCACCACTGCCAATGATGAAAATGAAAATCGGCGGCAGCAGATACCAGAAAACGACGAGCTGTAATTCTGGCGGAACCTCTTCCGGTGTTTCCAGAATCATGAGCTGCAACATCAGATAAGGGCGGTCATGCAGGGGGATAAAAACATCCCGCGCCTGATGATAAAGTTCTCCATACAGCCAGCCACCGCCGAGCGTTACCGTGAGGAAAGCAATGATCGGTCGGCGGAATTCTGACCACAGCGCCGAGGTATCACGGTAGACAGCCCGCAGGGAGCGATAGAAACGGGTGCGGCGGCGGCGTCCGCGCGGCAGGACAAGCCGGGTCGTTGGCATTAATCAATCTCCACGAGCAGATGCTAAAGGCTGTGTGAAAATCATGGATTTCACCATAGAGGAACCCTTGCACCAAGATTATTCATCGGAAATCAGACCGCGTTTGAGGGCTTCATCGTAGTCTAGCGCTTTGTCAGCACTGAATTGCAGTGTGATCGCTTCGAGGTTATCCGGGTTGAATAGTGCCTCGGCCTCCGCCATGTCGATATTATCAAGTCCGTCCAGAATGGCGCTGTTGAAGTTTTGGATAGGGGTACGCGCATAAATTTTGCGCTGGAGTGCTAAGGCTTCTTCGATGTCAAAATCACCCGTGGCAGAAGGTTGGTGCAGATAGTCCACATCCTCCAGAATACGGCGCATCCGGGCGGCGATGTCGTCCGGGTCATAGCCGGGCTGGGTTTCCCACAGGGTTTGCAGCGCCGCCAGCACACGGCTCGGATTTTCCCGGCCTGTGTCAGCGCGGGCGGCCATCATGCGTATGACCTCGTAATCACGTTCGCGCTCCTCGCGGACAATCGCCTCGCGGATTTCGCGCTCATAGTCCTCTATTGGGTAAAAGCGCGGCATATAGCCGGACTGGCGGATGCGCGTCAGCCAGTCGAGTGCTGTTTTCCAGTCGCGGTGTTCTTCTGCCATCTGAAAGCTGGTGATAGCTTCGCGCATATTGAAGCGGCCTTCTTCAACTCGGTGAATATCTTGGTTGACAACCCGCAAACCGTCCAATTCGACCAACTGGCGTTCAACAGCATCCAGAATTGGCTCGATGTTCTCTAAAAAGCTGCGTCCTGAATTAAGATGGGCGACATGATAGGCCAGCATCGGACGGAGTTCAGGCGGGAGCAGGATGGCGCGTGGTGGCTGTGCGCCTTTGATGCAGATGGGCGCGATCAGTTTACCTTCTTCCAGCGCCAGCTTAATCTCCGTCTGAACGAAATCTTCCTCATCAGGGTTCGCCAGCCGTTCACGCAGCATATCGAGCCACTGTGGGCCGATGATGGCGACCAGCACATCGCATTCCTGAATTTGTTTGCGGATGAATAGATCAAAACGGGTGAAAGGCGGAATAGTGTCAAAATCCATGAACACGCTGTCACGCCCGTAACGCAGCAGAAACCAGTCGCGTACACGCTCGACAAAATCGGGGTGGTCGCTTCGGCGGTAGTTGATGAAAATTTTGCGTTTTGGACCCTGGTGTTCGTTTATCATCGACAGGACTCAAGCCGCTGCGCTTTTGATATTGTAGCTGTAAGGCGGATGACGCGCTAACAACGTCAGTGAACATTTTGTAATAATTTGAAATATTACCTGTTCCTACCTGTTTATCAGGTTGGTGAAGCAGCATAAAAAGCGCGTGCTGAGCGAGGTATTACACAGTCTTAACCATCTGAGTTGTGACTCAGCGCTTGGAACGAAACATCTGCAACAGATACCCCAACCGCAGGGCTGCGCTTTCCAGAAGATCGGGTGCGCCCCGCAGCGCATCCTCCAGACTCATTGGGCGCGGCATGATTGGCAGGGCAGCCTGAATACCGGCGTCATGGAGCAGCGCATCGTCCACATTCAGCCCGCCCACCAATGCCACTGTTGGCACACCGGATGCCCGCGCCCGTCGTGCTGCGCCGATTGGCCCTTTGCCGCCGATACTCTGCTCGTCCATCTGCCCTTCGCCGGTGACGACCAGATCAGCATCGGCCAGGTGAACATCAAAACCGTTGTGTGCCAGCACCAGATCAGCGCCGGACTCAATGCGCCCGCCAAGAAAAGCCATTAACCCGGCGGCCAATGCTCCCGCCGCGCCCCCTCCCGGCGTTTCCATTACATCCACGCCTAGCTGGTCACGTACTCGGCGGAAAAAGTGGCGCAAACCGCCTTCCAACACCCGGACTTCGTGCGGCCCAGCCCCTTTCTGTGGGCCAAAAACCGCCGCTGCGCCCCGTTCACCTGCCACCGGGTTATCGACATCGGAAGCGATGATGATTTCCACTTCACGCCAGCGCGGGTCAAGACCAGCAGTATCCACCGTGTAAATGCTGCTCAAACCGTTCCCGCCTGCTGCCACATCCACACCATAACTGTCCAGCAGACGAATGCCCAGCGCTTGCAGACAGCCCGCGCCGCCGTCTACAGTCGCGCTGCCGCCCATGCCCACAATGATGCGCTTTGCCCCGGCTTCCAGCGCCGCTTGCAGCAGTTGGCCTGTGCCATAAGTGCTGGTCAAAAGTGGGTTGAGTTCGCCGGGTCGCAGCAGTTCCAGCCCGGAAGCCAGCGCCATCTCCACCACTGCCGTTTCGCCGTCCGGCAGCATCCCAAAGGCCGCGCTGATCGGGCGCAGCAGCGGGTCAGCCACCTGCCGCATAAGCCGCTGCCCGCCATTAGCGAGGAAGGCATCCAGCGTGCCATTACCACCGTCAGCGATGGGTAGAATCACCAGTTTTGCACCTAGATTGGAACGTTCCAGGCCACGTGCAATCGCTTCAGCAGCGCGGCGGGCGCTCAGGCTGTGTTTGAACGCGCCGGGTGCGATGAGAATTTTCATTGGAATATTCCTTTCGATATTGCTGCTGCTAATGCTCTGTGGTAACGTTCTGCGCGACCAAAAAGCGGGATTATATCGCTATGGAACTGCTCGTCCTGAATTTCACTGCCGCTGACCTCGATGGAGGCGATGCCGTTCTTCAGATTGCCGATACGCTGGCTGCACATCAGGCGGCTGGTAAGCGGATCGTTGCGGTGGTGACAGCGATGGCCGGAGTCAATGATCTGCTGCTGGACAGCATCCGGCACGGCAATTACGCCAGTGTCTACACCAAACTGCTCGCCAGCCACAACAGCGCTGCTCGTCGCCTTGCGCGGGATGAAGGCGGGCGCAAGGTGCTGATTCAGGACATTGCCGATCTGCTCGACTCCTATAACTGGCTGGGTAAATCACTCGCCAATCGTACCCCAACCCCCGCCGAAGCGGATAATATCGCAACCCTGGGTGATCGCCTGGCCGCCCGGCTGCTGGCAGCTAATCTACAGGGTCGCGGCATCAGTGCGGCTGCTTTTACGGCAAGTGAATTTTTGAAGGATGCTACACCCGACCAGGCAGGTGAGCGCGTTCGCTCCCGCCTGACCCCCATGTTAAACCAGGGCTATATCATCGTGGTCAGCGCCGCCGCTGGCGTAAACCCACCAGCGCAGCCCATCACCGCGCTCATCCAATCGGTTTACGCTAACCAGTAGCGCTGACATCTGCCGTATCCCATCAGATAAACGGCTTCTAAACCCTCTCATACCCCTTCTGTTATACCGTAACCTTAAACGTTTCAATTTTTGACAGAAAATTCAAAATGTTTTTACACAATTCCGCCACCTTGCAAATCGTGTGTGCTACGCTGTCTTTATAACGAATTATCTAGGACTAAAGCCATGTTGACAGCAGCACACACCTTTTCCACCAATACCAGTTTCGAAAATGTTCAGGCGCTTATTATTGAAGCCGATGCCCAGACACTGCGGGCGCTGAGCAATCTGATGACTGAACTGGGCATCCAGTATAAACGCAACACCAGCGGTCAGCACGTTGCCCGCCAGGCTGATGTTGTGAAGCCGAACCTGATTCTGCTGGATGTTGACCTGCCCGAAGGTGATCCCTTTGCTATCTGTCAGGCCTTGCGCCAGGAAACCGCGCTGGCCGGTGTGCCAATAGTCGCTATCGGTGAAGAAAAATGGGCCGGTCAGCGCGCTGAACTGGAAGCACAGGGATTTTTCAGTCTCATCAGAAAAAAACCACTGCCTCACCGGGAATTCAGCAGCTACCTTGCCCAAATTCTCAATGGTCATCCAGTCTGGATGGACTAACTGGCGCTACTCTGCTCCCCAGTTCAAATCCTTGATGGTGCCTTCCTGATGGAAGGTAAGTTGTGTCGGCGCTTCCCCGGTGCGTCGGATCGTGTAAATCTGCGGTACGGCCAGATCAGCCGCGCCGCCGTTGATATAAGCCACAAACTGGTCATCCGGGCTTACAACCGGGTCGGGATAAAAATTTGTCCCGGTCACAATTTGGGGCGATGTGTTGGTGCGCTGGTCGAGCAGCAGTATATCGCGCTCCGTTGCGATAAGCAGATAACGTCCGCTGGCACTCCAGCGCAGATTTCGCACAAAAATGGGTGCGCCGCGAATTTCCGTCACTGAGGTTCCGGTCAAAAGCGCTGTACTGAACTGGTACATAACGCCGCCCGTCACACCGGTTGCGTCGTTCCGGTCTGTTTTCAGATAAAACAACTGCGGTGCAAGCGGGTTATGCGCCAGGCTAAAATCCGGGCCATAACCGCTCGGCGAAGTCAGCGGCGGGAATAACTCACCCTCTGCCACCCGCAGTCCATAAATCCCCAGACTGCTGAAGAACAGCAGCGCCCCATCATTCGACCAGGTGATGGTGTCCAGAACTGTATTTTCGATCTGGGCTAACCGGCGTTGATTATTTCCATCAGGGCAGCTCCCGCTTCCGGCGACATCCGCGATGTACACACCAACCGCTCCATCAGGCATCTGTGAAGCGCCAAAAGCGATGCGCTGCCCGTCACGGCTCCAGGTTGGCGACAGAATGCGGGCGAAGCCCAGGCAGGAAATACGCTGGGTATAAGTGCCATCCAGATTACTGATGAATACCTCACGGGCGCTGCCGTTGCCCTGGGCGCTGTAAGCCAGAAACTGACCATCCGGCGAAAGTGTCAGATCATCCGGTGCGCTGCCTACTAAAATCAGATCATCGGATGAACCATCGGCGGCCAACCGCGCCACCGAATCGCCGTTAAAAATATAGTAGATACTGCCCGCGCTCGCTGCGCTGGTCGGCATTGCGCCAGTGATGGCTTCGGCAGGAATGGCCGATGGCTCAGGCGAGGGTGTCCAGGTGGGCGGCAGTGTCGGCGGTTGGTTGGTCGCGGCGAAACTTTTAACGGCTGTTCCGGTAGCCGCTGCATTTTCCGCCTCTGCTGTCGTGGTTCCATCCAGGTCGATAACCGTGGGCAGCACCGTCGTCTGGGGCGCACAGGCGGCCAGCGCACACGCCAGCAGCAGCACAAAATGGACTTTCAAAAGCATTAATTTCATCGTGTGATAACCTTTCGGGGCAGTTCCGCCTCTAGGCTTATTATAGGCGGGGGTTATAATCAATGCATCTTGGAGTCGACAGTTTTCAGTTGGCAGTTTACAACTGAAGGCTGGATTGGCTCGTTAGCAGCAACAGGAGAATGACAGGCATGGATGCAACAACCGCCTACGGATACATCGAACGCAGCGGGCTGGTGGCCGGGATGCGCGGCTACTTTCCGCCGGATGTCGCGCTGGAAGTGACACGGGTGCTGGTCGAGGAAGGTATCAATAATTTCGAGTTCACCATGAATTCGGTGCAGGCCATCGAAGCCATGCAGGCTGCCAAGCGCGAATTTGGCGCGGATGCCTGCGTCGGCATGGGGACAGTGCTGGACGCAGACACAGCCCGCCGAGTGCTGGACGCCGGAGCGGATTTTATCGTCTCACCCGCTTTCAGCCCGGCAGTGGTCGAGGCAGCGATGTCGGCAGATGTGCTGGTCGCGCCCGGCGTCATGACTCCCACCGAAATTGTCAATGCCTGGTCGATGGGCTGTAAAATGCTTAAGATTTTCCCCATTGGCTCACTCGGCCTCGATTATTTCAAAGCGGTGCGCGGGCCGCTGGATGAAGTGAAATTTATGTGTAACGGCGGGATGCATGATGGCAATGTGGGTGATTTCCTGCGTGCTGGGGCGACCTGCTGTGGCATGGCAGGCTGGCTGACGGGGGACGGGCATCTGGCGCTGGACACGATTCGCCGTCGGGCACAAACACTGCGGCGGATTGTCGCTGAAGTACGTACCGGCCAGATGGTAGTCTGAAAGCCATGAAATTTTTTGCAAGAACGGGTGCGCTCACTTTGCTGGCGCTCTTAACGATGACCAGTGCGCTGGCGCAGGATGTGGAGTGTGCGGTGCTGGTGCAGCGCACGCTGGAAACAGCGCGTGAGTCCTGCCTTGAAATTGGCAGTGGGCAGGCCTGTTACGGCAGCGGCCCGCTGACCGTTGAGGCGCGGGAAGATGCTGATATTACCTTTCGCAGACCGGGCGATACGGTTGATCTCAGTGCCATTGATGCGCTTACATCCGGTACACTGGCATCCAGCAGCGCTACTCGCGGGCTGGCGATTTTGAACACACGCGCCAGCCTGATGGACGGGGGCGTAACAATGCTGATGGTGGGCGATGTGCGCCTGGAAAACCGCAGTCCGCAGCCTGCTGATTTCATCGCCGCGCCGGTTCGTGTGAGCTGGCCGCAGGGTGCTAATTTGCGTGCTGAGCCGGATGAATCGGCCCAACAGGTTGGATCGCTTGTTACAGGTCAGGCCGTGACGGGCATCGGACGGACGCAGGATAGTACCTGGCTGCTGGTGGATACTTCGGCAGTTGCCGGTTGGGTTAAAACCGAACTGATGCGTGCTGATTTCGATTTATCACGTTTACGAGTGGCTGTCCCCGATGCGCTGCCAGAAATGCCGTACCTGAGCGCGATGCAAACGCTCCATCTCGATGCGGCCATTGATGATGCGCCCTGCGCGGGTGCGCCTGACAGCGGTGTGCTGGCGCAGACGCCCGATGGTGTATTTGCCACGCTGTTCGTGAATGATGCGGCACTGGTTTTCAATGGCACCATCTGGCTGCAATCGACGGAAACGAATGAAACGGTTTTGAGCGTTCTGGAAGGCGAAGCGCAGTATCCTGACGCGGCCAGCGGCGAAATCCGGCGTTTGAGGGCGGGACGGCGCATCACCTTCGGTTATCAGGGCGCGCGCATCATTTTCAAAGTACCGGAAGATTATCACTGGTCACGCGCCCGCTATTTGCCGCTGGTGCTGCTCCCGCGCGAATTTGAGTTACCGTTTTCGCTGGGGGGTATCATTCAACCTTTCACGCCAGGGACGGGGTTTATCAGCGCTATACCGGCGGATGCAGAATGCACTGTCGCCTGGACAGGGGATGTGAATCTGCGGCAGGGGCCAGGGACAGATTACCCGATTCGGCAGGGAGTGCCGGGCGGTTTTTACAGCACAGCGGATGCGCGGGCGCAGGGCAGCAATGGTGCGCTCTGGTGGCGGCTGACCGATAGCGTGTGGATTGCGGCGGATGCAACGGTTGCCAGCACTTCCTGTGGAACGCTATCCATGATCGATATGCCGCCGCTGCCAGTAAGATCAGGCTAAAGGCTGATGATTCGCCAGTCTCCTGTTTGCTATCATGCCAGAACGGATTTGAAGCAGGCAGGAGGCTCTTAACTTGTTTCGCAAATTTCGCACTTTGTATCCACTCGCTGTTGCGCTGCTGCTATCGACTGCTATTGTCGCTGCCGCACAGGACGCGATTTGCCCGGCTATTGTACAGACTGCGCTGGCTGCGACCGACGAAGCGTGCGCTGAAACCGGGCGCAATCAGGCCTGTTATGGCAACATTAATCTGGAAGCCGAACCACAGGAAGGCATAGAAGCCTTTGAATTCACCGCACCGGGCGACCTCGTAGATGTGGCTGGTGTGCAAACCCTGCGCCTCAGCCCGCTGGACGAAGAAACCAATGTCTGGGGTGTGGCGCTGCTTAAGCTTCAGGCCAATCTGCCTGACACACTCCCTGGCCAGAATGTAACATTACTGCTTTTTGGCGATGTCGAAATTCAGAACGCTGTGCCATCCAATGTGGAAGGCGTAACAAGCCCGGAAATCCCGCAGTTTCCGCCGATGCAGGCCTTCTATTTCAAGACTGGTGCCAATGATGCCCCCTGCGCTGAAGCGCCCGACAGTGGCATCCTGATTCAGACACCGGCAGGTGCGGGCAAAATTCAACTGACGATGAATGGTGCAGATGTTTTGCTGGGTTCGACGGCCTATATTCAGGCACAGCCGGGTGGCGAGATGTCCATCATCCTGCTGGAAGGCGAGGCAGAAGTTCAAGCGCAGGGCGAAAGTGTAACTGTCCCGGCTGGTACCTATACCACTCTCGAAGTTGATGCTGATCTGAATGTCAGCGGCGCCCCAGCCGAAGCGCAGCCCTATGACCCGCAAGCACTCGCAGCACTGCCAGTCAGTCTGCTCGAACGTCCGGTGACAATGGGTGCAGAAGCGGAAGCCACACCTGACCCATCATCGACTGCGGGCGGGTTGAACCCCGTCCCCGGCACCTGGACGAGCGTGTTCAGCAATCTGGCAACTGAAGGCTGCCCGGCGATAGTTACGGAGGCCCTTCAGTCCGCCCCTGTGCAGGACAGTGCACTGGGCAGTACCTTCACCATACCGGAAGGTGAGTTCACTCTGGAGGCCGTCTACGCGGCCAATGCCTTTGAGGTGATGGATGGCATGACGCTGAGCAACCCTGAACCGGGTGTGCATGTGATTGATTTCAATATAGAGGGCGCTACCTCTCGCTTTGAAATCCGTGTCATTTCACCGACGCACATGGAAGGGGTGATGGTCGCCAGCGCGGAAGGCTGCACCATTCACTACACCTTCGTGATGGATGCCATAGAGTAGACATTCATGTGAGGCGGGTTGTTATGCCCGCCTCCTTCAATCACCTGGTCTGCCCGCCGCCGCCAGCAGCCCCCACCATGCCGCCTGAAAATGCAGGGTGGTCCAGGGATAGTGGTCGAGCAGGCCAATCACCATGAGCGCGATGACTGCCCCAAGCAGCACACTGCGGGAAATCATAGTCGTCTGGTCGCCGCGCAAGGCTCTGAAAACGGCTTCAATGCCAAACAGCAGCACCAGCACCACCAGCCCGAATCCGACCAGACCGAGTTCAGACCATGCCGAAAGCAGCACATGATGAACCGGCAGCCCTTTTAGATCATAATCCGTCGCCAGCAGCAAACGCGCAGCCAGCCAGGGGAAATTGCCCAGTCCCACCCCCAGTACGGGTGATTTTTCAATGGCAGTATAAGCATATTCGGTAAAGATGGCCCGGTCACTTATCGAGCGCTGCTCCAGCGTTGGGTCACCCAGTCCGGCACGTGCCACCAGAAACGGGCGGTAGAGCGCGAAAAAGGCAGCCCCCATTATGCTAATCAGCAGTGCCGTAACGGCCAGCCAGCGCCACGACAGCCGCGAACGCAGCCCCCATAACAGTGGCAAAATGGCAAATGCGCCTGCTGCCAGCCCCAGCCACGCCCCCCGCGAAAATGTCAGCAGCAGCGCCCACAGCCCGAACAGCAATATCGCCAGCCCGCCATAACGCCGCCAGCCCTTTCCCACCAGCGTTGGCACAAATGCCGCCATTATCCCGATCACCAGAAAGCCCGCCAGCATATTAGGATGAGGCAGCAAACCATAGGGCCGCAGCCAGCGCACGCCGTCGGCCTGCACAACGCTGACGCCGGAGTTAGCCGGATTGATGTTGAATTCGCCCAGAAACTTCAGGTCAGTTGGCCCCTGCCGCGCCGTCTGCCAGCCTGCAACCGCGCTGTTGACGACCAGACCCAGCACCAGCACGGCAACAATCCAGCGCAGCGGTGGGGCAGCGCAGGCCACCACTAACGCAAATAAGGCTGATACGCCCAATGGCAGTGCCGAACCTGCGACGATTTCCGGGCGGAATCCGCGTGTGAAAGCCCACGACCATGACAGAAACGCCCAGCATACTAGCAGCAGCAGCGCCAGCGCCCACAGACAGCGCACCCGGTCGCGGCGCAGCGTGGAAAAACCCGGCAGCCCGCCCACAAGCCACCAGCCGACTGTCCATAACATCGGCCAGAAGATGAGGAAACCCAGGCTGTAATCGACGGCGAACGAACCGGGTGATCTGGGGAAACGATACCACACCGGCACCAGCGCGAAGGGCACTAAAATCCCCGCATAAATCGGGACCAGTTTTCGGCTGCCGGATGAGATGTCCTGCCTGGCCAGTTTAAAAAGTTTCACTTATGGATTTGCTCAGCATATGATGCCCGATGGTGTATTGGTTTATCTCAATAATGGCGGCAGCAGCCATCAGGTCATTGGTTTTCCTGATAGTGTGCCGCAATAGGCGTAAAATAGAATGGTTGCGTGAATAAAGAAAGCTATGGTATCAAAAGAGTAGTGACAAATTAAGGATGACTGATGACACCCGAACAGGAAGCAGAACGTGTTGACCGGCTGCTTGACGCAATTGAACTATTGAAGGAAGATCGCCGTAAGGAAGCAGTGGCGCTCCTGCGCGAACTCGTCCATGAAGATGGTAACTTTGAGGCGGCCTGGTTATGGATGAGTGTCGCAGTGGATTCGCTCGACCAGAGTTCGGTCTGTCTGGATAACGTGCTGCGTGTTAATCCCCATAACAGCGCGGCGGCGGGGGCGCTGCACCGGATTCGCGGGCCGGAAATTCTGATGGAGAAACACCGGGGGCGTATCCGTATGTGGCGCGATTTGTCTCTGACATTTATGTGGTTGCTGGTTATTGGCTTGCTATACGCCATGCTTTTCACCTTCATCAGTGTCAGCTAATTACGGCGTCGGCAGCGGCGCATAACGGGCTGCGACGATGGCCTGCCCATCAGGACTTTGTATCCAGCTAATGAAGGCTCTGTACTCGTCGTTCGGCTCGGCTAATCCTACAACATAAATAGTGGCACGCAGGGGATAGATATTGCTACTAACCTCGTCAAGTGTCGGGCTGACATCGTTTATGGTTATTGCACGCACTCGTTCATCGAGGTAGCTCATCGAGACATACCCTATTGCGCCTGTTGTTGACGCCACACTTTCGACCATCGCTGTGCTGGATGGGGCGAGCTGTGCCGATTGGGTGGTCTTGCGCTGACCCATCAGCAGACGCTCGAATTCGGCGCGTGTGCCGGAGCCGTCCTCCCGGCTGAGGACAGTAATCGGTTCATTTGCTCCGCCCAATGCATTCCAGTTTCCTGTATGGCCGAGGTAAACGCCGCGCAGCCGGTCAGTGGAAAGGTTCGTAACCGGGTTATCGGGATGGACGATGATGGCAATACCATCCTGCCCGACTGGATAGGCTATAAAACTCGATTCGCTTAGGTCATCTGGCAGGTGGTTAGTGAGCAGGTAGGGTGTCTCACCGCTGAGCAGGCGCTCGAACATCATATCGTAATTCCCACTGACTGTTTCAAATGTCACTTTCGGGAAAAGCGTGCTGTAACTGAAGGTTAATTCATTGAGCAGGGGAATGACTGGAGTAGTTGCATAAATTCGCAGGACGGCGGCGTCAGACGTGGGTGTGGACGCGGGGACAACACTGGTGCTGCAACTCACCAGCGTGAACGCCATAATTGCCAGGGCGCGTTTCGTCCGCCGCATTGACCGCCCACCTTCTAATCACAACAGCCCCGCACGTGGCGGGGGATAATCTCAAAATCGGGCGGATGATTCGTTGATGGCTTCATAGGCGCTCTCCTCTATGCCGGTTGGAGATAGTCTTCCAGAAATCGCTCGCTGTAAGTCGTGAGATCACCGTCTATTATCGCCTGTCGCATCGCTCGTACATGATTTACCAGAAAATGGATATTATGCACGCTCAGTAGATAGGCACCGAGAATTTCATCGGCCTTGTGCAGGTGACGGATGTAGGCCCGGCTGAAGTGAGTGCAGCAGTAGCAGCGGCAGCCTGCCTCCACTGGTTCAGGATTGGTGGCATGTTCAAGATTTTTCATATTAATCCGCCCGTGTCGGGTGAGTGCTGCGCCATGCCGTGCCAGACGAGTGGGAATCACGCAGTCGAAGATGTCTATCCCTCGCTGAATCGCCTGTACCAGATCGTCCGGGTCGCCCACGCCCATCAGATAGCGCGGTTTATTTTCCGGCAGCATCGGTGTTGTAAAATCAAGCGCTGTATACATCTCGGCTTTGGTTTCACCGACTGCCAGCCCGCCAACCGCGTAACCGGGAAAATCGAGCGTTCGCAGGAATTCGGCGGAACGGGCGCGCATATCCTCGAAAACGCCGCCCTGCACAATGCCGAACAGTGCCTGCTGTTCGTCGTCGGGGTGGGCTTCGCGGCAGCGTGCTGCCCAGGCGCTGGTACGCGCAACAGCCGTCTCAACAGCGGCGCGGTCTGTCGGCGGTGGGCATTGGTCGAAACACATAATGATGTCCGCGCCCAGATTTTCCTGAATTTTCATCGAACTTTCTGGCGTCAGGCGGCGTTTGCTGCCGTCAATGTGGCTGCGAAAAGTCACCCCCTGGTCATCAATACGGTTGATTTCCGCCAGACTGAACACCTGAAAGCCGCCGGAGTCGGTCAGGATTGGCCCCGGCCAGGCCATGAAACGGTGCAGCCCGCCCATATCGCGCACCAGTTCGTCA
This sequence comes from uncultured Anaerolineaceae bacterium, assembly GCA_964447795.1. Taxonomy (GTDB): domain Bacteria; phylum Chloroflexota; class Anaerolineae; order Aggregatilineales; family Phototrophicaceae; genus CFX2. The sequence continues at coordinate 27,905 of CAYUTY010000015.1, read as the reverse complement.
CCGGGGCGCAGGTGCAGGTGATAGGTATTCGCCAGCACCAGCGATGCGCCGATTTCGTGCAGATCACGAGGGGGAACGGCTTTGACCGTCGCCTGCGTCCCTACTGGCGCGAAAACGGGTGTGGGAATCGGGCCGTGCGGTGTGTGCAGGATACCCGCGCGGGCGCGGCCCAGAGTATTGATAATCTCGAATGTGAATGGCATGGCATGTCCCGAATTGCAAACGGTGCTATTATAACATAACGTGATGTTGCGAAACGGATAACGCAGCAGAGGTCATCGCATGATTAGCTTACACGATGTGCTCGAAGCCTCCAACGGCCAGCTATTTGGCGAACCCGCCGCCCATATTTTTACCGATTTTTGTTTTGCCTACCGCCGGGCAAAAGAGGCACAGCTTTTTGTTGCGAGGCGGGTGAGCAGGGAGTTCTGGGCGTATTATGCACCCAGCCGCCGGATTTTGATACCGAGGGCATTTCGGTCATCATTGTCAAGGATGCCGAAGCTGCGCTGATGGCCTGGGCGCATTATGTGTTGGATAAACTTGGCACACAGGTGATTGCTGTTGCCGGAACAACTGGTAAATCGCTGGCAGTGGCCGCCGTTCGTCGTGTGCTGGAAACACGCTATACCGTCCATGTCAGCCCGGATGCCTATAGTGATGGAAGGCTGGCTGTGCCGCGTGCGTTGGCGGGCTTGTCGCCAGAACATCAGTTTGTTGTGCTGGAAATGGCCGCTCGCAACCCTGGCGATATGGCGGAGATGGCCGGGGCAGTACAGCCTGATGTCGCTCTCATCACGGCCATTGGGCAGGCGCAGCGTGATTCCTTCGCTGGTATCGAAGAAATTGTTGCCGAACATCATTTGCTGCTTGACCGGCTGCCGAAAACAGGCCTGGCAGTACTCAATATTGATGATGACCATACACCCTCACTCACCGGGGCGACGCGGGCGCGCTTGCTGACTGTCGGGATTGAACGTTTCGGCGCAGACCTGATGGCCTACAATGTGGTCGAAGGGCTGACTAAAACTGGCTTTGACCTGCGTTATGGCAGCGAACGCTACTTAGGGCGTTGGATGCCCTGGCTGGGGAAACATCAACTGTATGCTGTGCTGGATGCCCTCGCTGTTGGCCTGCATTATGATGTGCCATTGGAAGATGCACTGCGCGTGCTGACCGGGATGCCCTATTTGCCAGGGCGCATGAATCCGCTCAATGGCCTGAACGGATCGCTGGTTATTGACGATACATGCAGCGCGACCCCGCAATCCAATCTGGCGGCGCTCAACTGGTTTCAGGCCGTGAATAACGAACGCGCACCAGAAAATCGCCATCGGCTCATTTTTGTCATGGGCGACATGGATCATCTGGGCGATTACAGCCAGACCGGGCATCGTCTCGTCGGGCAGCGGGCGGCTGAAGTGGCTGACATCATCATTACCGAAGGCACCGATGCAGCCGTGGTAGGACGTGCCGCGCTTGACCGGGGTAAATCGCGTTCCAATGTCGAAATGACCTACAGTGTCCAGGATGCGGTGGCCGCGCTGACCGAGCGTTATCAGCTTTCCAGTAGCGATACGGTGTTGGTGACGGGTGGCCCCTCAGCCCGCATGGAATTGGCGGTGCAGGCGCTTTTGCGTGACGAAAATGACCGGGTACAGCTTCCCCGTCAGGAAGGCGATTGGGATACATCAGCGCTGGTGCAGCCTACGCGCTTGAGCTGGGTCGAGGTTGATCTGGATGCGGTTGCTGCTAACACGCGCGGCGTTAAACGGTTGGTTGGCGATCAGGTGGCGCTGATGGCGGTAGTCAAGGCCGATGCCTACGGTCACGGCGCGGTAGCGGTGGCGCGGACGGCGCTTCTCAACGGCGCGGAATATCTGGCGGTGGCATCGGTCAACGAAGCGCTGGAATTGACCGAAGCCGGAATTGATGCCCCCATTCTTGTGATGAGTTACACGCCGGTCAGCGCGGTGCGGCAGGCCATCCGCCAGAAAATCACGCTCACTGTCTACGATCTCGAACTGGCGCGAGCGTATGACCGGGCAGCACGCGAACTCGGCGGCAAGCTGACCGTCCACATCAAGGTTGATACGGGCATGGGACGGTTGGGTGTGCTGGCGAACGAGGCCATGGCGCTGTTCCGCCATTTGTTCACGCTGCGTTATCTGGACATCGAGGGCATCTATACCCACTTTGCGGCGGCGGACGAAGACCCCGATTTTACCGCGCACCAGGTCAAGACCTTCCGCGAGATTCTGAAGCCGCTGCGGGCGTCGGGCTTCAATTTTGCCTATACCCATGCGGCCAACTCCGCTGGGATGCTGGCCTCAAAAGACAATCATTTCAATATGGTGCGCGTCGGGTTGGCGCTTTATGGCCTGTCGCCATCGGAAAGTGTCCTTGTGCCGGATGATTTCCGCCCGGCGCTGGCGTGGAAATCAGTGGTGGCGCAGGTGAAAACGCTGCCCTCCGGTGCGTCTGTCGGCTATGGCCGTACTTATCAGACGCAGGGCGAAGAACGGATTGCGATCATTCCAGTAGGCTATGCCGACGGTTTACGTCGCGCTCCGAAACATTATGGCGAGGTGTTGATTCACGGCCACCGCGCACCCATCATTGGGCGGGTGAGTATGGAAAAAACGACGGTCAACGTGACCCACATCCCCAATGTGACCATCGGCGACGAGGTAGTGCTGCTGGGGACACAGGGGGACGAGCGCATCAGGGCGGACGACATCGCCGCCCGCCTGGGGACGATCAACTACGAAGTAGTGACGACGATTTTGCCGCGCATGGCCCGCCGCTAATTTATGCCGTTTCTATGCGTCCGGCAATGTCCGCCGCGATTACGTCCGACTCAGTGCCGAAGACGTATAGAGCGACCAGGTTGCCCTCCACATCCACCAGATAGGTGCTGGAATTGTGATCGACTAGATAATTTTCTGCTGAGCCGCTGGGGTCTGGTCGTTTGGTGAAGTACAGATCATAATCGCCACCAATGCGCGTTAGGGTGGCTTCGTCCCCGGTCAGGCCGATGAAGGTCGGGTCAAAGCGGTTGATATAATCATTCATCGCTTCCGGCGTATCGCGTTCGCCGTCCACGCTGATGAACACAAAATTCACGTCGTCTGCTCGTTCACCCAATCCTTGTTTAATCTGTTTGTATTCCAGCAGAGTCAGTGGGCAGACATCCGGGCAGTGGGTGTAACCGAACAGAATCAGCGTCATTTTGCCGCGCAGATTACGCAGGCTGACCGGCTCGCCTGTTTGACCAACAAGGGTGAAATCCTGAAGCGGGCGCGGTGGATCAACTGCCGTGATGCCGTCAAATGCTTCGCCTTCAATGATCGCCAGGCCTGTATTTTGTGCCTCTGGTGTGGGACGGTTGAGCAGTGCCAGCAGAATGACAAGGCCGCCAATAACTGCGACGACCAGTGTACCAAACAAAACCAGCCGTGAATTCTGGCCGGAGGGTTTTTGCGGGTCAGACATGAAAACTCCTGTGACTGATTTCACAATCTTTACCGGATTATAACACACACTGCTCCCGTTTGAATCTGGCGCTTTTGTGCTATACTGTCGCCCGTTTATGTCGGCGTAATGCAGGGGACGTTATGCGAAATTTTGAAATGCTGGATACCGTGACCATTGACGAAGAATCAGGTCTGTTGACTCTGACGGCCATTGGCGATGCGCCCGGCAGCCCGGTGGTGGCGCTGCGCCGGGAGGGTGGTTATATCGCCCTTTCAGCCAGCTATGGCCCACTGGAAATCGCTCTGCGCCCGCGTTATCAGGAATTGGCACGGGTATTGGCGCGTTTACAGCCGGTGGAAGGGTTGCAGACGACGCGGCAGGTTGGCACTGGGCAGGCTTATGTTTCCTTCGGGCTGCGGCCAGATGGTGCTTTGTTAATGCGCCCGACCATCGTTGCCGATGCAACCGGGCATATCGGCTTCAACCTGGCTTTGAGCGATTCGGTTCGTAAAGCGCTGTTCGAATGGCTGCCCGCCAGCGCTGACGCCTGATTCTTACATGCCGCCAATACACCTCCTATACAGCATATATACCCATCTGCTTTACTGCGGATATGGTATGAGTAAGGAGGGTATCCCCCATGACAAAGGTAATTGGCGTTTTTGGTAACGACTCTGACCTGGAAATTGCGCTGAACCGCCTGTACGAACAGGGTTTTAATGATGTGCAGGTGATTGACCGCCACTATGAAGCACCTGCTGTTCCTTCTGAAACAGCGGTTGCAGCCGGACTTGGCGCGGCCAACCACGCGAACCATAATCCCAGCGCTGCTGCCCCTGTACCACTCTTTCTGCCCGGCTTTTTCGGTCTGTCGGATGCCAGCATGACCGGTGCTTACCTGCTGGACAGAGCCAGTTTTACAGATATGAGTGATGAAGAAGCTGAATGGTACGCCAACGCTGTCCGTGATGGTGGCAAGCTCCTCATCGTGGAAGCTGATCCTGACAGCATAGGTGCAATCCGCCATGTTCTACTGAATAGCAATGCCAGTCAGTACACCAGACTTTAACCCACATAACGGAATTTCAGCTATCTACCGGACGTTCACAGCACGAACGTCCGGTTCTTATGTATTCTAAAAATAATTGAGGCAGAAGTGATGGTGAGCAAAGTTGAAGTCGAAATTGGCGACCCCGTTGCTGCCGCTCGCAGCGCACGTTTACGCTACCGGCTGGACGATGAACCAGGTATTACCCGTGAACGCAAGGGCAAAGGCTTTCACTATCTCACCCCGGATGGCAAAACATTGAATGATGAGGATGACCTTGAACGCATCCGTGCTCTGGGGATTCCGCCCGCGTGGACGGAGGTATGGATAAGCCCACATGCCAATGCCCATTTACAGGCGACCGGGCGCGATGCCAAAGGTCGCAAACAGTATCGTTACCATGAGCGCTGGCGCGAACGGCGTAACCTCGTCAAATTCAGCCGCATGATCGCTTTCGCCGAAGTGCTGCCCGCGCTGCGCCAAAGGCTGGAAAAAGACCTGAAACAGTCCGGCCTCCCGCGCGAAAAAGTGCTGGCCGCTGTCGTCCAACTGCTCGATACGACGCACATCCGCATCGGCAGTTCTGAATACGCCCGCTCCAACGAATCCTTCGGCCTATCTACACTGCGCGACAAACACGTGCACATCGAGGGGACGACCATGCGTTTCAGCTTTCGCGGCAAAAGCGGCAAGGATCACGACGTTGATCTGAAAGACCGCCGCCTCGCCCGTATTGTCCAGATGTGCAAGGATGTCCCCGGTAAGGCGCTGTTTCAGTATATCGATGAGGACGGCGGGCATCACCCCATCACGGCAGGCGATGTCAACGCCTACCTGCGCGAGATCACCGGGCAGGATTTCACCGCGAAAGACTTCCGCACCTGGGGCGGGACGCTGCTGGCAATCAGAGCTTTTCAAGCTTGCGAACCCTGCGAAACCATGACCCAGCTCAAACGCAGCGTATCCAGCGTTATCAAACAGGTGGCGGAACAGCTTGGCAACACCCCCACCGTCTGCCGCAAGTATTACGTGCATCCGTTGGTGATTGAGGCATATCTCGACGGTACACTGGCCGACGCGCTGGAAAAAGTGGCCGCCAAAAAACGCTCCAACGGCGCTGCCTCCGACGAAAAACTCGTCATCGCCATTTTAGAGCAGCTTGAAAACGCATAAATTGCCCTATCCCGGTAGGTTTTGACAGTCGAACTGTGCTATCGTCACTTCTTGTGAAAAATAGCACAGGAGCTTTCTATGCGCCCCGTCGTGGTCATTGGTATCGGCCAGACTCCAATTGGTGAACACTGGGAACTCAGCCTGCGCCAGCTTGCCGCCCAAGCGCTGCAAGCCGCAGCACTAGACGCGGGCATCGAACGCCCGGACGCGCTCTTCGTCGCCAACATGCTCGCCCCGCGCATCAGCAATCAGGCACACCTCGGTGCGTTGGTCGCCGATCATGCTGGCTGGCGCGGCATCGAAGCGACAACAGTGGAAGCGGCCTGCGCTTCCGGTGGGGCAGCCTTTCAGGCCGCGCTGCGGGCGGTTGCCAGCGGCATGATTGACGTGGCAGCGGTCTGTGGCGTCGAAAAAATGACCGATGCCACCACTGGCGAAGTGACTTCCGCGCTGGCGACGGCTGCTGACGCCGATTATGAAGGGGTGATGGGCGCGTCGTTTGTCGCCCTTAACGCCCTTATCATGCGCCGTTATATGTACCACTATAATGTGCCGCATGAAGCCTTCGCACCTTTCAGCATCAATGCTCACCTCAACGCATCGAACAATCCTAATGCCATGTTCCGCCGCACACTTTCCCAGGCGACCTATGACCGCGCTCCCATGATCTCCGAACCGATTAATCTCTACGACAGTTCGCCCATTTGCGATGGCTCAGCGGCCATCATCCTCGCCCCGCTGGAGATAGCGCGTGATCTCGGCAAACCCATCATCCGCGTGTTGGCGAGTGCTTCCGTAACCGACTCGCTGGCGTTGGCAGACCGCCGCGAACTGCTCAAGCTGGAAGCCGTCGAAGGCAGCGCCAGCAAAGCTTATGAGCAGGCCGGAATTACGCCGGACGACCTGGATGTGTTTGAGGCGCACGACGCTTTCACCATCATGGCGGCGCTCAGTCTGGAAGCGGCAGGTTTCGCCGAGCCGGGTTGCGGGCCCTATCTGGCGCGGGATGGCGAAATCGCTATCAACGGGCGCATCCCCATCAGCACAATGGGCGGCCTAAAAGGGCGGGGGCATCCCGTCGGCGCGACGGGCGTTTACGAACTGGTTGACCTCATCACCCAGCTTCGCGGCGATGCAGGCGTGAATCAGGTCAAAGACGCCGCGCTGGGCATGACACAGAACATTGGCGGCACTGGCGCAACCGTCGTCGCGCATATTCTGGCGCGGGAATCATAGTATAGTAAAAACGGGATGTTCAATGGGACAGAGGATTTTCTGTCGTGAAGAAACAGCGCTTGCAACCCATGCCAAAACGTAAAACACCGCCTCAGCCTGTCGTCGGCGCGGATGGCGAAATTCTGGATTCCGTTCCATTAGAAGCTGCGCTGGTTGATGTTACTGCCGCTGAGGAAATGAAGGGACAGCCATCTCATCCGGTGGCACGCCTGGCCGACAGAATAGGAACAGTTGTCGGTTTGTTGCTTGCGCTTGTAGCCATCGTTGGCTTGATCTTTCTGCTGACCGCTGCGTCTTCCCAGCGAGGCCGAATTGAGGATTGGCTCACGGTAATTATGATCGGTCTGTTGCTGATTGCCGTGATCTGTTTTGGCATCTGGCAGGTTACACATCGACTTCTCGAATGGCGGACGAGTCGACACAAGCGTAAACATCGCAAGCCGGGGTTTGAAGCCTGATTATTGCTCATCCAGGACGCGGGGTGTGCGTTAATAACTGCTCCACTCATGATGGGTGACAGTTGGCTCTAACTCCAGCAGAAATTTTTCATCCTCAGGGTAGTAATGCGCTTTTTCGATGCTATCCCCGGCGAAAGCGCGGATGGCATCGTAGCTCTCCCACAGCGAAATTAAAGTGAAGTGTGCCTGATCGCCATCAATGCGCTCTAGCACCTGCACGCCCTGATTGCCGGGTGTGTTTTTGTAATCCGGTATGCCCGTCGCTTCCAGATAGTTCAGGTATTCTGCTGCCTGTTCCGCTCGAGTGACGCCGTGCCAGATGCGTGCGATCATATTGTCCACATTCCGCTCATAAGCTGAATATTGCGACAATTATAACAGATTTGTCGTGCGCTTATGCCCCGGCGATAGGCTCCGGTTGGGTTTTGAGCCTGCCCAGCCGTTCAACAAACTCAACGACGAAATCCTGCCCTTGTGCCATCCAGGGCGAAAAATATTCTGAAATAAAAAGCGGGTCATTTTATGCAGAATGACCCGCTCCGGTGCTTTCAGGTTGAAAACCGTTTAGACCGTTTCCAGATACCGTTCCAGTTCCCAGTTAGAAACGTGCAGGCGGTACGCTTCCCACTCCGCTCGCTTGGCACGGTTGTAGGCTTCGTAGATGTGCGTGCCCAGTGCGCCGCGCACCACTTCATCCGCCGCCAGTTCGTCCATCGCTTCTTCCAGTGTATACGGCAGCACGCCTACACCGTGAGCTTCACGTTCGGCAGTCGTCCACTCGAATACATCCTGATTGATGGGTTCAGGCGGTGTCATTTTATTGGCGATGCCATCCAACCCGGCTTCCAGCATCGCCGCGAACGCCAGATAGGGGTTAGCGCTGGGGTCAGGGAAGCGCAGTTCAACCCGCACGCTTTTCTCGCGCCCTACCGAATAACGCGGCACGCGGATCAGCGCACTGCGGTTGCGCTGCGCCCAGCAGATGTAAACCGGCGCTTCGTAACCCGGTGTCAGCCGTTTGTAACTGTTGACCGTCGGTGCGAGGACGGCGCTCATGCCGCGTGCGTGGTGCAGTAAACCGGCGATGAAGTGATAGGCGGTTTGCGACAGCCGGTATTCATCGTTGGCATAATAAAAGGCGTTGTCGTTGCCGCTGAAAAGGCTCTGGTGGCAGTGCATCCCGCTGCCATTCTGCCCGAAAATCGGTTTGGGCATGAAGGTAGCGAACAGACCGTGTTTGACGGCGATGCCCTTCACGGCGTATTTGAACGTTACCGAATTATCAGCGCTGTGCAGCGCGTCGCTGTAGCGGAAGTCGATTTCGTGCTGGCCGATGGCGACTTCATGGTGGTTCATCTCCACCTTGATGTTCAGCTTTTGCAGCGTGGTGGTGATGGCGCTGCGGACGCGCTCCGCCTCGTCATTCGGGCTGAAGTCGAAATAACCCCCTACATCATGCGGTACGGCGTCCAGCGTCGAATGGCCGCCATTTTTGCGAAACAGGAAAAATTCGAGTTCCGGGCCGATGTTATATGAAGAAAAGCCCATCGCCTCGGCTTTTGCCACCGCCCGCTTGAGCGCGAAACGGGGATCGCCGGGGAAGGGGTCGCCATCCGCTGTCAGGATGTCACAGATGATCCGTGCCCGCAGTGGCGGCTCTTCGACCCAGGGCAGAACACGATAAGTCACCGGATCGGGCATCAGCAGCATATCGCTTTCCTGAATGCGGGCGAAACCATAAATCGACGACCCATCGAACCACAGACCGCGCTCAAACACGTCTTCAAGCGTGCTGCCGGGAATGGTGACGCTCTTCACCACACCCAGAATGTCAGTGAATTGCAGATCAATCAGCTCAATCTGGTTGTCCACAATATCACGGAGTACGGTTTCTTTTGTATACACCTGACAAACCCCCTATTGGAATTGAAAGTTGTGTCAGTCTATCATTCCCTGTCTGAAGGTGGTAGACGAAGCTGAATGCGGTTTTCTTGTGAATAATGAACAATAAAGCCGCCAGTGTCACCACTGTTCCTCGCCCACATACACTCGTCCGCTTGCGAACGCTGCCCGTGCCGCTTGTCCTCTTGCGGAGATGAACTGCATCATTGGCAGTTCCTCGTCGTAAAGCGTTGGCTTTTCCGGGTCACCGACCAGCGTTTCAAGGTTTGGCATCGCCTCCCATCCGTAGCGGATGTAAAAGCTGGCGTTGTGGCCTGCTGTCCACAGCAGAGCGATGTCAGCCTGTGGGTCTTCCTGAATCAATTTCCCGGCTGCTTCAACCACCTGCCCGCCGTAGCCGCGTTTGCGAAAGGCCGGGAAGGTCAGCACGCCGCTCAGGCCATAACATTTATAGGGTTCGTCTGCGTGGAGGAGGGTTTTCCAGATCACTTCGGCGTAGGAAATCAACCGGTTGCCCTGTGCCACGACCACAAACGCAATCTGCGGTTCTTCGAGGCCCAGATCAATGTTGTAATCATCGCTGTCGCTCCAGGTGATTCGCATGAAAGCCTGTGCCTGGTAATAAAATGGATGTGGCAGTTCAGCGCTGCTGCGGTAAACATGCAGATCGTACATGATAATCGTCCTTCAAAAATTTTATGTGCTATTGTAGCGTCTCCTTAACAAAAACAGGGTACTTCACAGCACCCTGTTTCTATCTTTCCCTTACACTTTTGGTGAGCGTGAGCTAAATCCGTCTCTACGCCTCGTACTCCGGGATGGGGCGGCAGCACAGCACAAGCTGCTTGGCCGCGCGCACCTCGTCCAGCCGCGAGACGGGCGCGGTGTGCGGGGCGCTCGTCAGCAGGTCGGGGTTTTCCCGCGCTTCCGCTGCGATCTTCTTCATCACATCAATGAACTCATCCAGCGTGGCCTTATCTTCCGTCTCCGTCGGCTCGATCATCAGCGCTTCATGCACCAGCAGCGGGAAGTAATTGGTGGGCGGATGGATGCCGTAATCCATCAGCCGCTTGGAAATATCCAGCGCGTGAATACCCGGCGCATCCTCGAAATGTCCTTCCAGCACGAATTCATGGGCGCAGTAGCGGTTATAAGGGATTTTGTAGCTGTCCTGCAATTTCACGCGGATATAGTTGGCGTTCAGCACCGCATGGCGCGAGATGTCCTTGATGCCCTGATCGCCGTGAATCCGAATATAGGTATAGGCACGAACGTGCATCCCGAAGTTGCCCTGAAACGCCTTCAGACGCCCGATGGATTTCTCCGGCATCACCAGCCCATACAACGGTGCGTCATCCTCTGTTTCTGCGGGTTCAATGATCTTCACCACCGGGCCGGGCAGGAACGGAATCAGCTTCTCGCCTACGCCCACTGGGCCGCTGCCGGGGCCGCCGCCGCCGTGCGGGGTCGAGAAAGTCTTGTGCAGGTTGTAGTGCATCACGTCGAAACCGAGTTCGCCCGGCTTGACGATGCCCATCAGCGCGTTCATGTTCGCGCCGTCCATGTACATCAGGCCGCCGCAGTCATGCACCGCCTTGATGACCTCGACAATTTTGCTCTCGAACAGGCCGAGCGTGTTGGGGACAGTAATCATCATACCCGCTACTGTATCGTCGCAGGCCGCCCGCAGCGCTTCCAGATCAACATCACCCTGGGCATCCGCCGGGAGTTCGACTGCCGTGAATCCGGCCATCGTCACCGTTGCCGGATTCGTTCCATGTGCGCTGTTGGGAATCAGAATTTTGGTGCGCTTGCTGTCGTTACGGTCAAGGTGATACTTGCGGATCATCAGAATGCCCGCCAGCTCGCCCTGCGCCCCTGCCGCCGGAGCCAGGCTGACCGCCTTAAATCCGCTGATTTCCGCCAGCCAGCCCTGAAGCTGGTACATCAGCGCCAGCGCCCCCTGCGACCCTTCGCCGTCAGTCAGCGGATGCAGTTGAGAGAAACCGGGCAGTCGCGCCGTATCCTCGTTCAGCCTGGGATTGTATTTCATGGTGCAGGAACCGAGCGGGTAAAAATTACGGTCAATCGCGTAATTTAACTGGCTCAGCCGCGTGAAATGGCGGATGACCTGCAATTCGCTCACTTCCGGCAAATCGAGATCAGCCCGCAGCAGGTCTTTTGGCAGGTCACTTTCTGGCACGTCGCAGGCGGGCAGCAGCGCCCCCTCACGTCCCGGTGAACTCATATCATAAATCAGTGGTTCGGTCATGAATGGACTTCTTTCAATGTCTCCACCAGCGCGTCGATTTCCGTTTTGCGGTTCATCTCGGTCACGCACAGCAGCAGGTGATTGTGCAGATGGGGGTATTCCGGGCCGAGGTCGTAGCCGCCGATGATGCCCTTTTCGATTAATGCCTGGTTGATCGCTTCCACCGGGCGCGGACATTTCACCACAAACTCGTGGAAGAACGGCTTGCTTGTGTCCACCTGATACCCCGGCAGCGCAGCAATCTCTTTAGCCGCGTAATGTGCCTTGTGATAGCACAGTTCCGCCGCTTTCCGCAGGCCGTTTTTGCCCATCAGTGACAGATAAATGCAGGCCGCCAGCGACATCAAACCCTGATTGGTGCAGATGTTGCTGGTCGCCTTATCGCGGCGGATGTCCTGCTCGCGTGGGCGCAGCGTCATCACATAGGCCCGCCGTCCGTCCTGGTCAACCGTCTCGCCGATGATGCGCCCGGCAATTTTGCGAACATACTCCTCACGGCAGCCGAAGAAACCCAGATACGGCCCACCAAAACCGAGCGGGATGCCGAGCGGCTGTGCCTCGCCGACCACAATGTCCGCGCCCAGTTCACCGGGGCTTTTAAACAGCGCCAGCGCCATCGGGTTGACCACCATCACCAGCAGCGCGCCAACTTCATGTACCCGCTCCGCCAGTCTGGTATAGTCGTCAATCTGGCCGAAGAAATTGGGATACGATACCGCCAGCATCGCTATATTGTCGTCCAGCATGTCGATCAGGTCAGAAACCGTCGCCTGCCCCTTATCGCCGACAATTTTGATGTCGCGCCCCTGATGATAGGTGCGGACGACCTCGCGGTACTGCGGGTTAATGGCGTGGCTCAGGATGACTTTTTTGCGTTTGTGCCGTGCTACTTCCATAGCCACCGTCACCGCTTCGGCCAGGCTGGTCGCGCCGTCGTAATGGCTGGCATTGGCTGCGTCCATCCCGGTCAGCGTGCACATCATGCTCTGATACTCGTAGATGGCTTGCAGCGTCCCCTGGCTGACTTCTGGCTGGTAGGGCGTATAAGCCGTGAAAAATTCGCCGCGCAGCAGCAGATGATTCACCGCCGAGGGGATGAAATGATGGTATGCGCCCGCCCCGCGAAAAATGGCGAAATCGCCAGCATGTTCGTTGGCCTCGGCCAGCGCTTGCAGTTCGGCTAGTACATCCATCTCGCTCATCGGCGCGGGCAGATTGATGGCCGGGAATCGGTGCGCTGATGGCACAGCTTCAAACAGGTCTTCAATCGTCGTCACGCCAATCGCCGACAGCATTTGCTGCCGCTCAATATTGGTATGGGGAATATAACTCATAGGGTTCTGTCTCGAATCTCCGCTTCGATTTTCCCTCTCTGTATACGGGGAGGGGATTAGGGGATGGGGTAGACTATCGACTTTCGCAGTATGCCTTATACGCCTCTACATCCATCAGACTGTCGGCTTCTGCGGCGTTGCTCACCTTGATCTTCACAATCCAGCCTTTGCCAAAGGGATCAGTGTTAATCAGTTCCGGGGTGTCTTGTAGTTCGCTGTTGACTTCTGTCACTGTCCCGCCAATAGGCAGGTACAAATCCGACGCCGCCTTGACCGACTCGACCACGCCGAACGATCCACCCTGGGCGAACGCCGCGCCCACATCCGGCAGTTCCACGTACACAATATCGTTGAGCTGATCCTGGGCATAATCGCTGATGCCAACGGTGGCGCTATCGCCTTCGATACGAACCCACTCATCATTTTTGGTGTATTTCAGATCGGCGGGGAATTTCAGGGTCGTCATCTTCCTCTCCTTAACAACAAAAAGAGCGCACAGGCGAAAAAATAGGCTGTGCGCTCTGTCGGTAACGGGCCTTCAGAGTGGCGGGCGTGCGAATCCTTGAACCTGAGAGTTTCACTCCCCGGCCAGCAAAGCCAGGCAGTTTGCCCCTTCGGCGTCCCATCATGCATCGTGGGAACTCTCTCCGCAAGCCTGTATCAATTGACGATGCTATTGTAGCGGGCTTTATACAACGGCGCAATCCACATGGGAAGGAATTTCAGGGGAGTAAGCGTAGATCGTCGCAGTGGCGCGGACGAAATACCTGAAAATCGCGCCGGTCAAAGGTGTAAATATCGGTGATATTCAGCCGTTCTGCCACTGCCATAATCGCCGTATCGGTGTAGTCAAATTCCGCTGATGCGTATTTTTCCATGATTTCCAACATACGCTGAAAGTCACGTTCAATTAGCGGGCGGATAGTTACAATATAGAAAAATTCCTGCAAAACCGGAGCAAGGATAATTGCACGTCTAATTTCTGAATTCTTAGTTGCAGCGAGAGCCTTGGCGTGATTCTCATCATTGGGAAAAATGGTCGCGAGTAAAAAGTTGCTGTCAATCAGTGCCGCCATATTTGTCCTTAAAGTATTGGCGAATTGTTTCGCGTACACTGGTTGACATATTCGTTACATTTTCGTCGCCTATACCGGCGATCAGATTCCAATTCGTACTCTTTTCAGTTGCGGGTTCAAATTGTTCACGCGCAGCCCAATCAGCTAGTACATCGACAAGCGAAAGATTCTTCTGTCGCGCAATTGCTTCCAGCGTTTCTCCTGGTTCATCTGGTACAGTGATTGTAACCATCTAATTCAACCTCTCAACTCGCCTCATGACTATTTTACTTCATTTTTGTCCTGAAAAATCCCACAGCGTTTTCTCATCTTCGTACAGCCATAATCTGACGTAAGCGGACTATATTAGCCCTTGTGGACTCACGCCCCGGCGAGTAGAATAGAACGTTTGTACGCTCCCCTTTTCTGCCCGGCTAAGACATAGGCAGGTAACTATAAATGACTCAGGACAAGATCGTGGTGCGCGGCGCGCGCGAACATAACCTGAAGAATATTGATGTCGAAATTCCACGCAACAAGCTGGTCGTTATCACCGGGCTTTCCGGTTCAGGTAAATCATCGCTGGCCTTCGATACCATCTTTGCCGAAGGGCAGCGCCGCTACGTCGAAAGCCTGAGCGCCTATGCCCGCCAGTTCCTCGGCCAGATGGAAAAACCGGATGTGGACCAGATTGAAGGGCTGAGTCCGGCAGTTTCGATTGACCAGAAGGGTGTCAGCCATAACCCGCGCTCCACCGTCGGCACAGTCACCGAAATTTATGACTATCTGCGTCTGCTCTACGCCCGTATCGGCGTCCCCCACTGCCCGGTCTGCGGCGAAGAAGTCATCGCCCAGAGCGCCCAGCAGATTGTCGATGAGGTGCAGGCATTACCAGATAGCACCCGTATCCAGATTCTCGCGCCCGTCATTAAGGGGCGCAAAGGCACGCATGAAAAAGTCTTTGAAGACCTGCGAAAGGGTGGTTTTGCCCGTGCCCGCGTCAACGGCGAGAGCTACGATCTCGGCGACGACATCACCCTTGATCGGTACGTCATTCACAATATCGAGGTGGTGATTGACCGTCTCATCATTCGTAAATACGACGACCCAACCACAGAAGAAGCCCGCAGCGCCGAGACTCGTCTGACTGAAGCCATAGAGACGGCGCTGGAAATTGGCGATGGTGTCGTTATTGTCAATAACCTCAGCGTCGAACCGGCGGAAGATATTCTGTTCAGCGAGCGGTTGGCCTGTATCAACGGTCACGGCAGTATCCCGGAGATCGAACCGCGCACCTTCAGCTTCAACACGCCCACTGGTGCCTGTCCAGAGTGCCAGGGTTTGGGCTTCAAGCTCGAATTTGACCCTGATCTGATTATCCCTAATCCTGATCTCAGTCTGGCGCAGGGCGCTGTCAGCGGTAATGGCTGGAATCTTGATGATGAGACAAGCTGGGGGCGTGGTCTGATAAGCGGTGTCGCCAATGCTTACGGCTTCAGCATGGACACCCCCTGGAAGAAACTCAAGCCCGAACATCAGAACATCGTCCTCTATGGTACAGATGGTCGCAAGGTCAAGCTGAAGTACAACAACTCGCGCGGCGACTACCGTGAGTACACCACCGCTTTCGAAGGCATCATCAACAACCTCTCTCGCCGCTACCGCGAGACCAGCTCCGAGGGGATGCGCGAGATGATGGAGCAGTACATGGCGAAGGTGCCATGCCAGACCTGCCAGGGACGCCGCCTCCGCCCGGAAGCGCTGGCTGTGACCGTCGTTGACCGCTCGATTTACGATGTTTCGCTCATGCCGGTGGAAGAACTGCTTGGCTGGGTCTGGTCACTGCGCGGCTTGAACGGCAAGGAAGCCCGCCTCAACGCCCGCGATCAGGAGATCGCCTACCAGATTTTGAAAGAGATCGAAGCCCGTGTCGGCTTCCTCAATGATGTTGGCCTCAACTATCTGACGCTGGCGCGCGCGGCGGGTTCGCTCAGCGGCGGTGAAGCCCAGCGCATCCGTTTAGCGACACAGATCGGCAGCCGCCTGACCGGTGTGCTGTATGTCCTGGATGAACCCTCCATCGGCTTGCACCAGCGGGATAACGCCCGCCTGATTCAAACGCTGGTTGGGATGCGCGACCTCGGTAACACCTTGCTGGTCGTCGAACATGACGAAGAAACCATGCGCTGTGCCGATTGGCTCATCGACCTCGGCCCCGGCGCGGGCGAGTTTGGTGGTCAGATTATGGCCGAAGGCACACCTGAGCAGGTCATGCAGGTCGAAGACAGCCTGACCGGTGCTTATCTCTCCGGGCGGCTGCGGATTGAACTGCCAGAGGGACGGCGGCCCGGCAGCGGGAAAGTCATCACGGTGCGCGGCGCAACTGAAAACAACCTCAAGAATATCGACGTGGACATCCCGCTCGGTAAGCTGGTCTGCATCACCGGTGTCAGCGGCAGCGGTAAAAGCACCCTGATGGTGGACATCCTTTATAACCGGCTGGCGCAGGTCATCAACGGCAGCCGCGAACGTCCCGGCGCACATCAGGCGATTGATGGGCTGGATGCGGTTGATAAGATTATCAACATCGACCAGAGTCCCATCGGGCGCACGCCGCGCAGCAATCCCAGCACCTATACCAAGATGTTCGACGCCATCCGTTCCCTGTTCTCCGAACTGCCGGAGAGCAAGATTCGCGGCTATACACCGGGGCGCTTCAGCTTTAACGTCAAGGGCGGACGCTGCGAGAACTGCGAAGGGCAGGGGCAGCTCAAAATCGAGATGCAGTTCCTGCCGGACATCTATGTCATGTGCGATATTTGTCACGGCACGCGCTACAACCGTGAGACTCTTCAGGTGAAGTACAAAGGTAAGAGCATCGCCGAAGTGCTGGATATGACCGTCAGCGAAGGGCTGGAATTCTTCGCTAACATCCCCGTCATTTTCAACAAGCTGGAAACGCTCGGCGCTGTCGGTCTCGGTTACATCCGCATCGGCCAGCCCGCCACCACTCTCAGCGGCGGCGAGGCGCAGCGCATCAAGCTCAGCCGCGAACTGTCCAAGCGTGCCACCGGCCAGACGCTTTACATCCTCGATGAACCGTCTACTGGTCTGCACGCCGCCGATGTCAAACGGCTGATCGAAGTGCTGCAAACGCTGGTCGATAACGGCAACACCGTGCTGGTGATCGAGCATAACCTCGACATCATCAAGGTGTCGGATTGGTTGATCGACCTCGGCCCGGAAGGTGGCGACAAAGGCGGGCGCATCATCGCCGTCGGCACGCCAGAGGATGTAGCCGCTGTCGATGCCAGCCACACTGGGCGCTACCTCCGCCCCTACCTGCAACTGGCCGAACACGCCTGATGTGCCATAAGAATTGAATTTTCGTAGGGGCGGAGCGCTGCTTCGCCCTGTTTTTGCTCACATCCCCTAAACGAATAATTCACAAATCCTCAACCTCTGTCAGCTCTTCGCTCGCCCGATAATGAAGCAATCTGTCATATTTTATTAGCGGAAACGAGTGCTTATCCCATGTTCAAACACCCAAAATACCCGCTCATGATTGGCCTGATCGCGATCCTGATGTCCCAACTCGCCTGTTGGTGGTACTTTTTTCCGAATGATTACTATGAATCCCAGATTGTTGAAGAAGAAAGCTTCCTCCCGCTGCCTCCCGCGCTCAACTGCGGCAATCTGCGCCTGACTTCGCCCCTCGGCGGGCTGCCCAACGGCAAGGCAACCTTCTACTGGGACGCGCTGGAAAACGCGGTTAGCTACCGCATCAACCTGTATGCCAGCGGTGTCTTGCTGGCGGGCTTTGACTCGCCCAACGGTCAGACCAGCCTGGAAGCCGATGTCAGCACCAATGCCGTCGGCGGCGGCCAAACGCTGCAAGTGGAGTTGATTGCTACCGCTGCCAACGGTGAGCAGTGCAGCCAGTTAGTGGCGATTCAGCGCGAATGGTCGCCCCCGCCGCCTCCGCCCGCGAATGCGCCGCCTGTGCAGCCCACACCCACCTGCGACGAAAAGCCGGACGCCGATTACTGCTAGTGCGTTAAACACAATTGGGTGAGTCTGTGTGATTCACCCGCTGAAACTGGTCGATAAATCACAGCCTATTCTTCGCAGAGTAGGGGCGGTGCTGTGTCTCCGCCCCCAGCAGCGGTGCTGTGTCTCCGCCCCCAGCAGCGGTGCTGTGTCTCCGCCTGCTCACCCCGTAATATCGTGCGGGTCGCCCCAGGTGTCGTTGAAGACGATTTCGTGTAGTGGGCGGCGCTGGCGCGGGGCGAGTTCGCGCTCGCGCAGGTCGTCCGGCAGCGTATCCGCCGCGTCGGCGTACCCCAGTGCTATCGCCACTACGGGTTCAAATCCGGCAGGAATTCCAAACGCCTTGCGTGCCTGTTCGGGATAAAATCCGCCCATCTGCCGCAGCGCCAGCCCCAGCGAAGTGGCCTGCGCCGTGAGTTGTGCTACTGCTGCTCCGGTATCGTACCAGGCATGGCGGTTGGTTTGGGTTGGGTCATGTTCAGCGACGGTTTTGGCGACGGCCAGTATCAGCACCGGCGCTTTGGCCGCCCAGCGCTGGTTGCTTTCCTTGAGGACGCTCACTAATTTTTCGTATGCCTCTGGCTGCTGCTCTTTAGTCGTGACGATGAAACGCCAGGGCTGCGCGATCGTCGATGACGCAGCCCAGCGCGCCGCCTCCCGTACGCATCGCAGCGCATCTGGTGCCACAGGCGGCGATGAAAACGCGCGTGGGCTGCGGCGGCGTTCGATAATTTCATGGAGATCGACTGCTGCGGGGGAGTGCTTTACAGTGACCACAATTGGCTCCATATAATTAGGTTATGCTTGTAACAGACGCGCTACTATACATAACCTTACGCCCTGCCGCCCGCAGTTTTATGAGAGTTCGATTATATCTTGGGCTTGTTTTCCTCCGGCAGCGGTGCCGGGAACATGGCATAGGAGAGCAGCCAGCCTGCGAACCCGGCCACGCTGATGATCCCCGTGATCGAATGAATACGCCAGTTAATCTCGCCTGGTGCGACGATTGTCCACGTCAGGAAATAGAGTCCGTACAGTACCACCGGGACAATCCCCGCGAACAACCGCAGTCCGAAATGCGCTCCCGGCTGGTTAGCGTTCAGCGCTGGGCGGATGCGCCAGTAAATTCCTCCCGCGACGATGGCCGTAATGAAGCTGGCAGGCAGCAGTAGAAACAGATCGGTCTGAGAGGTGTGTCCCAGCGCGTTGCTGATAATCAGTAGCGGAAATCCCCAGATCGGCAGCAACCCGCGCCAGCGTCGTATTATCATCAGCATGAAACCGCTGAGCAGCATCGACTGAATGACCGCGCTGGTGACGCTCAGTAGTTGAATTTCATCACTCCGTCTGAACAAGGGATAAGGGGAAATAAACAGGTGCATGGCCTGCGAAATCAAGGTGATGACCGACAGACAGAGCGTGGCCGAACCGATCATGACCAGCCATTCACCGGCACGGGCCGGGTTTTCACGTCGTCGCCACGCGGCGCGAAAAGGGCCAAGTACAATCATTGCCATGCCCACAACCAGGAGGTGGTGCGTCGGGCTGAGGAAGATTTCCGCGCCCCGTTCCAGCCCGAAAGTCATATGCCACAGGAAATCACCGAACCCGCCCAGGCCAAAGACGACCACACCCGCCAGCGACAGATTGTAGCCCCCTGGGACGGTTCGCCCCCACACATGCCCTCGGCTCTGATTGCGCCAGTGTGTCCAGCCCAGGTACAGCGCCACCGCTGCGAAACCGGAATACATCACGGCGTGCCAGGGCGTGAAGAACGGGTCAAGGTCAGCGCCGATGTGATTGTGCGCCCACCCATCGAGATACACCCCCACAACCAGCCACAGGCACAGCAGAAGAAAACGACTGTCGAAGCCGATGCCACCCGCCGGATAATCCCTGATGCGGCTGGCCTGATGAGTCAGCTTTGATGGTGAAAGGTCGTCTCGAACCGCCATAAATCCCTCCCTCATAATGGTGTGCTTGCTTATTATACATCGCTGCCGGGAAGGATGTTGCGAGGGCTGATTTCAGAGAGAGAGCAGATACGCGGTCAGGTCGGCGATGTCCTGGTCATCATAATGGTCGCCATAATTGTTGTACATGCTGCCTCGAAAGCCGCGCACCACATAGGCCGACGGGTCAAGAATGCTTTCGGCGATATAGGCTTCTGCCGATAACCCTTCAACGCGCCGTGCTGCCCGGTCTTGGATGCCGCTCAGATTAGGGCCAAGCGCGATGCCGCCTAGCAGGTCGCCGACTCGGTGGCAATCAGAGCAGGGTGGTACATCGTCGATGCCTGTGTGGAACAGCTCAGCCCCGCGTGCTGCGTCACCGACAATCGTTTCGCTTTCACTTTCACTGGATGCCCCGGACTGAACCAGGCCAATCCAGGCTATCACCCCGCTGCATCCGGTCAGGACGATAAGCGCGGTGATGAGCGGAATGAGCTTTCGCTGCATGAAGTCTTCTTCCTCAATGATGGTCGATCTTTTATAGGGGCGGAGCTGTGCCGCCGCCCCCCATCATACACCTTATGCGCCTGTCGCAACCTTGACAATCGCGCCGCTGCCCGGCTCGGCGAACACGCTGCCAACGCTCACCAGCAGATTGCCTTCAGCATCCTGCCCCAGTCCATACGGCATCGCCAGCCCTTCAGCCAGCGGGGGGAGGCCATCAGCGCTGACGCTCACAACCGCGCCGGAAACCGGGTTTGGTCCCTGTTCCCCGAACTCTGTGATAAGCTGCACCGCATAAACCGTCCCCGCATCATCCACCAGCACATCGGTGACAGCCGTCAGCCCTTCAAAGGTTTCGATCAGGGTTTTGCCATCTGCCGACCAGTGTTCGATATGTGCCGAGCCGGGGGCAATACCCTGACCCAGATGGCTGATATAAACCGTGCCATCCGGGGCGAAATCAATTGCTGTTGGCACCGGGTTGTCAATCCAGCTAATGAAGGGTGTCAGACCAGCTTCTTCTGACCAGGTGAATACCGTGTTCGCGCCGGTATCACCGATGTCCAGGTTGCCATCCGCATCCCAGTTAACATCCGATGGGTTGCTGTAGATTTCTTCTGTGCCATCGGTATTGTTAGCCTGTTCATACGCCCACAGGTCGATGAGGTTTAAAATTCGCAGGCTTTCCCGGTCGAGTTCAATCACGGTGCCAGACAGAGGCACCCCCGCCTTGCCCTCTGCTGCCACCAGCCACAGCGAGTCGCCGTTGGGGATAACACGCTGAATGCCAACCGTATCGCCAATCGGCCCGCCGATGCTGGGCAGGTTGGTGAGTAGCGGCGTGCTGGTTCCACCCGGTGTGACCATCACAATCTGGCTGCTGTAACCGGCCATGACCGAGGTGCCATCTTCCAGTACCTCAAGCGTAATATCGCCTGCTGTGCCTGCTTCGGCGACATACAGATTGCCGTCCTCGTCATAGGCAAACCCGCGCGGAAATGTGAAGCCACTGGCAACCGCGTCATCCTGGGCGGCGGCGGGCAGGGCAGCGAGAACCGTCAAAATAACCAAAAATAGCATTGATTTCCGAAGCATGAGCGTCTTCCTCCTCACAAAAGAATGGGTACGGCTGTATTGATCGACAGCTTTTTCAGACGACCTATACGAAATTTACCGTTACATTAGTTTTACCACGACTTTCAAAAGATCGAATTTCGCTGCGACTTTCAGCCGGGAAATCCCTCCGTCTAAAGACGGATCGAAGCAGCATCTCCCGCTTGGAAGATAGGGGACAAAGTGCTGTATGGGCATGTTGCATAAATATAGGCGCTATAATTATGGACTTTTTGCATAAATTCATGAAAATTTTACTTCTTTTCTACATATCTTTTGGATATACTGGATAGAAGAGAGTGAATTTTATTATCCAGAATAACCAGCGCCAGCCTAAAACTGGTGAAGGAGCCTTTTTCAAAATGGTGGTTTCCCTCAATCAGGTTCATCAACATGCGATGGACGAAATCCCCAGCGCTTATGAAACCGCTCTGGCACAATATGATCGTGCCGTGAGACGCCTCGATATTGATGACAATGTGGTTGAATATATGCGTTGGCCCCGGCGGGAGTTCACTGTCAATTTCCCGGTGCGACGTGACGATGGCAAAGTTGAGATGTTCACCGGCTACCGCGTCCATCACAGCACCGTCATGGGCCCGTCCAAAGGCGGCATCCGCTACAGCCTGAATGTCACGCTGGATGAAGTTCGCGCCCTCGCCATGTGGATGACCTGGAAATGCTCGCTCGTCAACCTGCCTTACGGCGGTGCGAAGGGCGGCGTGCTGGTTGACCCCAAGAGCCTCAGTGCGCGTGAGCGCGAAGGGCTGACTCGTCGCTATGCCTCCGAACTCATCCCCCTCATTAGCCCTCATTCAGACATTCCCGCGCCGGACATGGGAACCGGGCCGCAGGAAATGGCCTGGATTATGGATACCTACAGCATGACGGTTGGTTATTCTGTCCCCGCCGTCGTCACAGGTAAGCCCATCAATATTGGCGGCAGCGAAGGCCGTACCGAAGCCACCGGGCGCGGTGTCATCATCTGTATGGTCGAGGCGCTCGAACGGCGCGGCCTGATGAACCACAGCGATATCAAAATTGCTATTCAGGGTTTCGGTAATGTCGGTTCCCACGCGGCAGCCTACGCCCATGAATTGGGTTTTAAAGTAGTAGGTGTCACCGATATTGATGGCGGCATCTACAACGCAAATGGTTTGGACATCCCGGCGGTTCGCGCTTATTACAGCCAGAACCGCACCCTCAGCGGTTTCCCCGGTGCTGATACAGTGACCAATGCCGAACTGATTACCATCGAGTGCGATGTTCTCATCCCGGCGGCGATGGAAGGTCAGATTACCGAGAACAATGCGCCTCATCTTCGTGCCAGCATGATCGTCGAAGGCGCGAATGGCCCAACTACCACTGAAGCGGACGACATCATCAACGACCGGGGTATTTTCCTCGTCCCGGACATTCTGGCGAATGCAGGCGGTGTGACTGTCTCCTACTTTGAGTGGGTGCAGGGGTTACAGGAATTCTTCTGGGATGCTGATGAAGTCTATCGCCAGCTTGAGCGTATTCTGGTGAAGGCCTATGACCGGACGGCGACGCTGGCCGAGAAAAGCGGCGTCGATATGCGGACTGCCGCGCAGATGACCGCCATCAAGCGCGTCGGGGATGCCCTCACCACGCGCGGATTTTACCCGTAAGTAAATTTGCAGAGGCATGAGAGATTGTGCCTTTGTTATCCCGTTCTCTCCTCTCTTGGGGCCGCTGCAAAGCGGCCTCATTGATTCACGCTGAATCGGCAATTCCCACAAATTTTTACCAGCACCTCGCTCTGGGGTTACAATAGAGAGAATCAGTTTTGCTGGAGTGCTGTAACACATTTTCATGAATATCATCGAACAATTGAAAACATGGCTAAGGCCGCAGTCATCGCTGCCTCGCAAGAGTGAGCAGTCCCCGCTGCGTGTCGCGCTCGATGAGGGCCAGCGTGCCAAGTGGGCCGAGGATTATCCCCGC
Source organism: uncultured Anaerolineaceae bacterium (assembly GCA_964447795.1). GTDB lineage: Bacteria > Chloroflexota > Anaerolineae > Aggregatilineales > Phototrophicaceae > CFX2. The sequence goes on along the minus strand of CAYUTY010000015.1, from coordinate 4,363 downwards.
GCCTTAGAGGCACTCAACCGGGCGATGGGGCTGGCGCAGTCGGCTGGCGATGGAACGGCGGTAGCGGTCATCGCTCATGTGCTGGCGGAAGTCTATACCCGCATGAGCCGTTGGGACGAGGCTGATGGATTGCTCAAATCCGTTCACCACAAGGCATTGGCGACCGGGCAGAAAATTCAACTGGCCTACTCCCTCAATGCTATGGGCGTGCTGGCGCAGGCGCAGGGTGATTGGGCTGGCGCCCGCAGCTATTATGAGCAGGGACTTGATGCTGCCCGCGAAGGCCGCGTAGTTGGCGCGGAAGGCCGGGCGCTCGGTTTTCTGGCTGATACCTATCTGCATGAAGGCAATGCCAGCTATGCTGTTCATCTCCTCCGCGAAGCCCTGACACACATGAATATGACCGGCGACATCGAATTGAGCAGTTATTTCGTCGGACGCCTGGGAGAAGCGCTCGTCGCTTCTGGTGGTGACAGTGAAGGGCGACAGCTCCTGGATCGAGCGCTGCGGCTGGCGCGACAGATCGGCTACCGGATGCATGAACGCCTGTGGAGTGTCGTGCTGGGGCGTCGCGCTGCTGCCGAAGGTCAGAATGCCGAAGCCTATGCCCATCTTGTCCGGGTGCTGACTCTCTCGGATGAAAACGTTAATTCGCCCGAACGTGCCGAAGTGTTGTGCCTCTTAAGCCGCGTTTCGCTCAGCATGAATGAAGTGAACGAGGCGCAGGAACACGCTCGCGCCGCACTTGAAGTGAGCCGGGCGCTCGGTGACTCGGCGCTGCTTGCCCAGGCTGAAGGTGCATTAGGCATGGCGCTCCTGGCCGCCCGGCAGCCTGCCGAAGCGGTTCCCCACCTGGAAGCGGCAGCGGCGGCTTTCGCGCCCCTGGCCGGAGGTGTCTCGTCGCTGACTGCGGTTGAACTGCTGCGGACGCTGGCAGCGGCACGGGCCGAGAGCGGTGACGTAGAGGCAGCGGCGGTCACTTATCAACAGGCGGCGGAACAGGCGCAGTCGGCAGGCGCAAAGCTCGAAGCGGCCCAGGCGCGGCGCGATCTGGGTTTACTGCTGGCGCGGCATGGGCGCATGGCTGAAGCAGTGCGTGAATGGTCAGCGGCGCTCGCGGTTTATGAAGCGGCCAATCAACCAGCACAGATGGCGCGTCTGTTGTGTGATATGGCCGCTGCTCGCAAATATCTGGGACAGGGGCAGCGCGCTGCCCGCGATTATGAAGAAGCGCTCATGCTGCTCAGCAGTGTGAATGATGATTGGGAAACGCGCGGGCTGGTCTTATCGAACGCGGCCAACAATTCGGTTGATCGCGGTGATGTCGAGTCTGCCGAGGCTTTTTTCAACGAAGCCATTGCTATTGCCCGGCGCTTGGGCGATGATACGGCGGAGGCCACCCGGCGCGGCAATTATGGCTGGTATCTGCTCTCGACAGATAAGCCTCAGCAGGCCATCGCGGTGCTGGAGTCTGCCTTGCGCCAGAGTCAGTCACTTGGGCTGCGTCTTCAGGTGGCCATTCAGACCGATAACCTGGGACTGGCGCACGATCATCTGAGTCAATTTCCGAAGGCGCTGGAATATCACCGGCAGGCGCTTGACCTGGCGCATGTGCTGGATGTTCCCCATTGGCAGAATCGTTTCAAAATCAATCTGGCTGAAACGCTGCTGTCCCTGGACGAGCTGGCTGAAGCGAGGGAACTGCTGGAAACTGCGCTGGCAGATGGCCGCGCCAGCGAAGATGTAGAGGTGGTGATACGCGGCCTCATCGGTCTGTCGCGTGCGGCTGTCAAGGACGATCAGCCCGATAAAGCGACTGCCTCATTGGAGGAAGCGGTTGGGTTAGCCCGTCGGGCGGATATGCGTCGCCCGCTGGCAGAAGCGTTGAGCCTCTACAGTCAGCAGCAGGCTGCCCTGGGGCAGATGGAACGCTCGGCTGCCTTATGGACGGAGGCGCAAAGACTTTTCCATGTCCTCCACAGCCCCCAGGCAGAGCTGAAACCTGTCTGGCTGAATGCCAGCATTGAGATACCTGATTCGGGTAGACGCTAGCTGAATCAGATTGAGGGTATCCTGATAGCCGGGATACCCTCAATAATGAGTATGGAAAGCGATAATGGAAACTTAGAGAAGACCGCTCAGGTGTGCAGCCAGGTACATCAGTGCGCCGATATAAAAGCTGGCGACCATGACCTGCCAGCGGGGAGGCGGGGCGGATTCACGGTGACGGCGAAACGAGGTGGTGATATTACGAAGCATGAGTTATTCCTGTTGACTTAGTGTGCGTTGAGTTAGGGCGTGTTGACTTAGTGCGCGTTTTCAAATGGACTTTGAATAATGGTGCCTTCTGGGGAAACCAGGCTCAGAACACGGCTGCCGTGTGCCTTTTCCAGTTCGGCCCACAATTTGCGGATAAGTTTCTCGCGGTGATTACCTTCCATCGAGGCATCATGGAAGGCGGTTTCAATCTGCTCAATTGCTGAGATTTCAGAGGTTGTCGGGCTGAACCAGGCCATCTTGATTAATCCTTCCGTAATTCGTCCTTGTTTTTGATTGACTTAAGCATAATCACATTTTGTCTGTTAAAAACCTTAAGACACTTACCTTCGCTACAATTTTCACATTTTATTCATGGGATTGCTGATGGGAAAAACGTTCTGGTTTATATCTGCGCCGTTGCATGGTCACCTCGATTGGGGTGGCTTTCTTAAAACCGCCCAGCACTTGCAGGCACAGGGGCATCAGGTCAGGTGGGTCAGCGAATCGCCCATTGCCGAAGCAGTGACGGGAGCAGGCTTGCCTTTTATGCCAGCCCGCCGCACCGGCTGGCTCTGGCCGCCGCCCCCCGCGCCTGACCTGTCAGCTATTCCCCCGGCGCAGGCCGTCATGCTGCGCTACAAACGCGCCCTCGACACCTGGCTGAGCGAAGACCTTGTGGGGGAAGCAGTCGAGGCTTTTATCGACCTCGCGCGGGAGCAGGGTAAGCCGGATGTCATCGTGGCTGACCCCTTCATTAGCGCGGCAGCCTTCGCGGCGGAAGCGCTCGATGTACCGCTGGCGGTTTGCGGTTGGCCCGCTTTGCGTGAACTCGACGAAGAATATCTCTTTCCAGTACAAAAGACCCTGGCAAGCGAAAGCCATGAACGCATCGCCCGTCTGCGAGCGCGTTTTGCTTTACAGGGAGTGAACTTCTCCCAGGGTGCCACGCCTGCTGTTCTCAGTCCGCATCTGCACATCAGTTATTTCAGTCAGGGTTGGTATCAGGCCGACGAAAATAACCTGCTGCCCCAAACGCTGTTTGTCGGCGGAATGCCCAATCAGCCGAATAATCCGCCCCCCAATTGGCTAACCGATATTCCGGCGGATGTGCCGCTGGCGCTGGTGACACTCGGCAGCGTCTTCACCGGCGATCTCGGCTTTTTTAGCTGGGCTGCCCAGGCTGCCGCCCGTGTCGGCTGTTTGCCCATTGTCGTCATTGGCCGGAATCCGATTTCGCCGGAACAAAAAGCCCAGCTAAAAGCGGCCTTGCCCGGCAGCACGCGCCTGTTGAACTGGGTGCCCTTCGATCACCTCCTGCCTCGGACTCGGCTGATCGTCCATCACGGCGGCATGGGGACGACTCACGCGGCGGTTGTTCATGGTATCCCCCAGATGGCCGTTCCCCACGCAGCCGACCAGCGTGGCAACGCCCGCCGCGTCGCGCAGTCCAAAGTCGGCCTCAATCTTTCCGCCCATGAAGTCCGTCACGGTGCGCTGCTGGAAGGTGCAAAGGCGCTCATGAGCGATGCTCGCATTCAGGCCAACGCCCATCAGCTTGCCGCCGCTTTCGCCGCGCTTGGTGGCCCCGCCCGCGCCGCCGAAGCATTAATCACCCTCACCTAAAATAAATTGGTGCGATACTTGATTTGGCGGCGGCGGCGATGGCAGTGAATTTTTCATCCGCTTTTACCGCCGCCAACGGGCAAATTTCAAGTAAAAGAACTAGCCATTGCCAGCATACCGATTTCGCCACTACCCATGAAAAATATTTTTTGGCGGATGCAGAGGAGCGATCTGCGCGGGTATGGCGGATTGTAGTCGATAGCTTCAGTCCAGAAAAAGGCTGGTAGCTGGTGGCCGGTAGTCATTGGCTGTGATAGATGATGAGAATGTTGATAATAAGAATCGATCATTTTATCAATAGCTGCCAGTTTCCAGTTGTCGGAAAAGAGATATCACCATAGAGAGTCATTAGCAGACAGTTTTTACTCGTCAGTAAAGGCGAAAATACAGGCAGCATAAGAACAGTGTAGCAGGGAAATGGGGCGACGGGTGAAACATTTGTCATAGTACAATTGCAAAAGAGATGAAGAATAAACGAGGT
>CAYUTY010000014.1:0-104957 GCA_964447795.1 uncultured Anaerolineaceae bacterium | reverse complement strand
CAGTAATTTATTCTTTTGTCTTTGTGTGTTGCAGCGCACATCTTGTTTTGCAGAATCCCGCCTCCTCCAAACGCACACAGACTATCCCTGCTGGACAAATTGATAAGCCCAAACTGGCAATTGTTGGTATGGATGCTCAATTTGGCGGGTGTGATGGATTGGAAGCCTTCGCGCAGACTCTTTACGATGGCACACAGCATTTTACGCCGCTGCCGCCAAAACGCTGGAAAGGTCTGGCGGATGATGCTCCTTCCGCCGCTTATATTGAGGCGTTTGAAATTGAGTTTCTGCGCTTTAAGTTTCCTCCCAAGGAAGATGACCAGCCGACGCCGCAGCATCTCCTTCTGCTCAAGGTCGCGGATAATGCTGTCCAGGATGCGGGGTTATCGCAGGACAGTAATATCGCAGTGATCGTGGTGCTGGGGACAGAACTCAGCCTGCATAAGTATCGCTCCCGCCTTGATCTCTCCTGGCAGATCAAACAGAGTTTAGCATCCAGCGGGCTTGCCCTGGAAACTGACCTCAGTCATGTTGAGCAGATCGTCAAGGATGCAATCAGTCCACCGGCCCAGGTCAACCAGTACACCAGCTATATCGGTAACATTGTCTCCAGCCGTGTGAGTGCGCTGTGGAATTTCTTTGGCCCGGCTTTTACACTCTCGTCCGCCGAAAATTCCGTGTATAAGGCGCTCGAAGTTGCACAAATTTTACTCGCCGATACTGACTTAGAGGCTGTCGTCGTCGGCGCGATTGATCTCGCTGCCGGGGTAGAAAATGTGGTTGTGCGGCGTGAACAACACCCCCTCAATACCGGCGCTGTCACCCTGAGCTTTGACCAGAACTCGAACGGCTGGATGGCGGGCGAAGGTGCGGGCGCGGTTGTGCTGAAGCGTGCCGACAGGGTCAATGACCAGCACATCTATGCGACCCTCGAAAGCGTTTCTATCCTACCCGGCGCTGATGTGAATACTGTCGCACAGACTATTGAAAATGCGCTGACGATTGCAGGGGTTTCAGCGCACGATATTGGCTATGTTGAAGCCTCTGCCAGCGGCATTATGGCGCAGGATGAAGCCGAAATCCTGGGCTTGAACCGCATCTATGTCAGCACATCCGACATCCCGCCAACGGCGTTAGGCAGTGTGAAAGCCAACATTGGGCATACCGGCGCGGCGGCAGGTATCGCCAGTCTGATCAAAGCGGCCTTGTGTTTGCAGCGGCGTTTTATTCCCGCGACACCGCAGTGGTCAGGCCCAAAAGTGCCTGATGCCTGGGAAAACAGCGCTTTCTATGTTGCTCAACATTCGCGGACGTGGTTCAGCCCAACAGGGATACCGCGCCGGGCGGCGATCAGCGGCATCAGTGAGGATGGGACATGCGCCCATGTCATTCTCTCTGATGCAGGTGTTCAGCCTCCTGTAGAAACAGGCAGTGCCTATCTCAAACGTAAAGCACCTTATCTGTTTCCGATTGATGCCGATGACAGCGAACAGCTCGTCCATCGTTTGCAGCAACTTTCCAGTGCGCTCGACAGCGCTCAAACGCTGCCAGAAGTGGCACGCAGTACGTTCGATGCCTTCCGTAATGGGCGCTATGCAGCAGTCATTCTCGGTCGTGATCGGGAAATGCTTCAGCGCGAGATTCAACTGGCGCTCAAGGGGATTCCCCAGGCCTTTGAGCGCGGCGGAGACTGGCAGACGCCCGCAGGCAGTGCTTTCAGCGCGAACCCGCTCAGCAGCAAGGGTGGTATTGCCTTTGTCTATCCGGGTGCATTCAATTCGTATGCCGATCACGGACGTGATTGGCTGCACATGTTTCCTTCATTCGATGCCATTTCTGCTTTGGGGTGGGATATTGGTGAACAGGTTGCGGAAACGCTGCTGTATCCGCGCAGCCTTGCTGCACCTGACCGCGCCCAGGTACGCGCACAACGCGCCCGTCTGGCAAACAATCACCGCGCCATGATGGAATCCGGCACCCTGTTTGCTGTGCTGTACACCCATGTCATGCGGGAGATATTCAAGATCAAGCCGGATATGACCTTCGGTTACAGCCTGGGCGAAAGCAGTATGCTGTGGGCGATGGAAGTATGGCGTGACAGTGAAGAGGCCCACACACTGCTGCACCATTCACCACTTTTTCAATCGCGGTTGTCCGGTCGGAAGGACGCGGTACGTGAAGCATGGGGACTGCCCGCCACTGCTGGCGATGATTTCTGGGCGTCCTATGTGCTGGTGGCTGAACCGGCGGATGTGTACGAGCAACTTTCGCATGAGACACGGGTTTACTTTACGCATATCAACACACCCAAAGAAGTGGTCATCGCGGGTGAGCCGGAAGCGTGTCAGCGTGTTATCGAGCGGCTTGGCTGCGAGTCGATACGCGCACCATTTGAGACGGTGATTCACAACGAAGCCATCCTGTCGGAATACGACGCTTTTTATCGCCTGTATCACCTACCTGTACATCACAGTTCAAAAAATGTCACCTTTTACTCGGCTGCGGATTACGAACCGATGCGATTGGATAAAGACCTGGTAGCACGCAGTCTGGCACGGGTATCCTGCAAGCAGGTCGATTTTCCCCGTTTGATTCACCGCGCCTATCGAGATGGCGCTCGTATTTTCATCGAATTGGGACCCGGCTCAACCTGCACACGCTGGATTAATGATACGCTGCGTGCTGAAAAGCGGGAACATCTGGCGGTTTCGATTGATGCCTTGCGGCTTGACGACCACACCGCTTTGATGAAGCTGGTGGCTCGGTTGGTCAGCCATCGTGTGCCGTTGGATTTATCGGTACTGTACCAGGATACCTTTGCAGCCGCCCAGGAAAATAAGCGCCTGCCGCGCAAAATCACACTTGGTGGCGAACCCGTCCGGTCAGTGATTCTCAGCGAGGAAAATCGCCGTCTGATCGGTGACCGCAAGCCGCAAAGACGCGAACCAATCTATAACACTGCGCCTCAACAGGCATTGGAACAATCTGCGGTGCTGGAAACCTCATTTGCAAATGCTCATGCATCCGCTCTGCAAACCCGCCTGGCAGGATTGCGGGAGATGGGTACAACACTGCGGGGGCAGCTCCAAAATGTCACACCGTCACCTGCTGCGGTGGTTGTTGCGCCTCCACCAGCTATAACAGCATCAGCGATTCCCTTGCGTTATGTGCAGCGTCCCCCGCTTTTCGATACCGTGCAGATCGATCAATTCGCACGTGGATCAATTGCCGCGTGTTTTGGGCCGGAATATGTCATTGACGAGCAGCGCCGCGCCCCACGCATTCCCAACACGGATCTGATGCTGTTCACGCGGGTGGTTGAAATCCAGGCGACACGGCTGGTCACCAGGACAGGCAGCAGCATGGTGGCTGAGTATGATGTCCCTGCTGACGCATGGTTTTACCGGGATAATGCTTACCCGTTTACGCCCTATTCGATGCTGATGGAAATGGCCTTGCAGCCATGCGGATTTCTGTCCGCCTATATGGGGCCAACACTCGATTTTCCCGACATTGACTTCTATTTCCGCAACCTGGATGGAAACGCTAAACTGCTGCGCGAAGTTGATTTGCGCGGGCGGACACTGGTTAACCGGGTGGAGCTTAGCTCATCAACGGTCTTGCAGGGAATCATCATCCAGAAGTACACCTTTGACATGCTGGTTGACGGCGAATCGTTCTATACTGGCAGTTCCACATTCGGCTATTTCACCAAACAGGCCTTGTCCAGCCAGGCAGGACTCGATATGGGGAATCCACCGGCCAAATGGCACGTCGCTAATCCCCAGGCATCCCTGGTGCATTTGCAAGGGCAGCGCGATTCATCGCTCCGCCGGTCTTCCTGGATGAGCCTTCCAAGGCGGCAACTGGCTTTTCTCGACGATGTGATTATTGATATTGAGGGTGGCAGGCATGGACAGGGTTATATTTATGCCACCAAAACGGTACATCCATCCGACTGGTATTTTGCCTGCCATTTCCATCAGGACCCGGTGATGCCCGGCTCACTAGGTCTGGAAACGATCATCCAGGCAATCCAGGCGTATGCTCTGCAAGCAGGATTGGATAAAGGGTTGCAGTCACCACGCTTCGGGCATGTTGAAAATCATGAAACTGCGTGGAAATATCGTGGGCAGGTATTAAGTAACATCAACAGTGTAAATGTGGAAGTTCATATCAGGCAGGTGCAGCGCAGCGGCCAGGAAGTCAATATCACGGCGGATGCCAGCCTGTGGAAAGAGTCGCTGAGAATTTACGAATTTAAAGATGTGGGTGTGCGTCTTGTGAACACCCCCAATCAGTGAGAAGAGCATTAAATGCATAATACAGCCCAAACCAACAGCGGCATCACAGTTCGAACGAGCGACATATTATCCAGAAAATGGCGCGGTGATCTGAATACGCTTGTTTATGACGAGGCGGGAATCAAAGCCTGTTTGAACCGGCTCGATCAACCTGTTTACGTGATTTCTGCTAATGGGCGAATCGGTTTTACTAACACGGGTCAGGAAGCGCCGGATGGCGACTATTCGCTTTACGCCTCCACACTGTCTTTAAAGCCGGAACAGCTTGGCGATGCGTCTTTCCGTGAAGATTATGGGGTCAAACTGGCCTATGCCAGCGGCGCGATGGCGAATGCGATTGCATCAGTGGAACTTGTCACCGCGATGGGACAGGCACAACTGTTGAGTTCATTTGGCGCAGCAGGGGTCGTTGGGCAGCGTTTAGAAGCCGCCATCCAGCAAATTCAAGCGGCACTCCCGAACGCGCCTTATGCCTTCAATCTCATTCACAGTCCCAGTGAAGAAGCGATGGAACGCCGCGCTGTTGAATTGTTCCTGCAATACGGCGTGACCACCGTCGAGGCATCAGCATTTCTTGATCTCACACCGCATGTCGTCCGTTACCGCGCCGCCGGGTTGAGCGCTGATGCACATGGCAATATCATCATTGGCAACCGCGTTATCGCTAAAGTCTCGCGCCGGGAAACCGCGCAGAAATTCATGGAGCCCGCGCCCGAACGGCTGCTGCGTCCGCTGGTTGAACAGGGATTTATTACCGAACAACAGGCGCAGCTTGCGGGGCGGGTTCCCGTTGCAGATGACGTGACGGTAGAGGCGGATTCAGGCGGCCACACTGATAACCGCCCCCTGGTGGTCATCCTGCCGTCGATCCTGAGTCTGCGCGACGAACTACAAGCGAAATATCAATTTGCCAGACCTGTCCGGGTAGGAGCGGCTGGCGGCATTGGTACGCCGTCGTCTGCGCTGGCGGCATTTATGATGGGCGCGGCCTACGTTGTCACAGGGTCTGTCAATCAATCGTGTGTCGAAGCGGGCGCATCGCCGCACACCAAGAAGCTCCTCAGTGAAGCCGATATGGCGGATGTGATGATGGCACCCGCCGCTGACATGTTCGAGATGGGTGTCAAAGTACAGCTTCTCAAGCGTGGGACAATGTTCCCGATGCGCGCGCAGCGGCTGTATGAACTCTATCGTGAGTATGATTCCGTCGAAGCAATCCCTGCTGATGAGCGGGAAAAGCTGGAAAAGCAAATTCTCAAACGTCCAATGGATGATATTTGGGTTGATACGGTTGCCTACTTCATGGAGCGCGACCCGGAGCAGATTCGCCGTGCCGAGGATAATCCGAAGCGAAAAATTGCGCTCATTTTTCGCTGGTATCTGGGTCTTTCGTCACGCTGGTCAAACAGTGGCGAAAAGGGACGCGAACTCGATTATCAGATCTGGTGTGGGCCTGCGATGGGCGCGTTCAACGCCTGGACAAAGGGAACCTACCTGCAAGACCCGGCCAACCGTCATGTGACCGATGCTGCATGGCAGATCATGACCGGTGCAGCTTATCTGTACCGTGTGCAGGCCTTGAAAATGCAGGGCTTGCTATTCGCACCCGTTTACGAAAGCTATGTGCCACAGTCGCGCCTGATATAAACGTTCGTGAATCCGCTGTTAATCGATCAGCTTCAACTCAATGGCAGTGAGGTATTCATCTGGCAGATTGATTTAGATTCACCTGCTGATGTCCGCATCCTGTCTGCTGATGAGCGCACACGAGCTGATCGATTGGTGATCTCGGCAAAACGCCAGCGGTTTATGGCCGCCCGCGCCGGACTACGCCTGATCCTGAGCAACTACACAGGTACTCCACCCGAATCTTTGAGCTTCGGCTATCAGGCACAGGGCAAACCTTATCTTTGCGGGGGACATGCCTGTGAATTTAATCTGGCCCATTCGCACGACAGAGCGCTTGTAGCAGTTGCTCATCACGCAGTTGGCATTGATATTGAGCGTGAACAGTCACTCGCAACCATGATGCAGATGGCACAGATCGCATTTTCGCCCCAGGAACAGGCTGACTGGATGGCGCTTCCGGGCGAATGCCAACCGCGTGCTTTTTACCGAACCTGGACGCGCAAAGAAGCTTTGATGAAAGCACAGGGTGATGGTTTTAAACTCGCTCAAACCTTCACCATCCCTGTCTTGGAGCAGCCCAGCATCATTACATTGGGAAACTGGGTTATCAGCGATATTTCCCTGACGGCTGGATTTATCGCTGCGGTGGCGGTTGATCATGCTCCCCACCCGGAACCGAGAGACTGTTAAGCACCCGATACACATACTGATACCGGACAGCAACTCTTCCTGTCAAAATCCCATCTTCAGGTCGTGAAGCTTTTAATTGCTTGACAGCCAAAACGTTTTGGTTTACATTCCCCAAAACGTTTTGGATTTATTTTTTTATAATGAAGCTTTTGTAGATGACGATTAAGCTGCGCGATCTTGCTGAGAAAACCGGTTATTCAATCACGACTGTTTCACGTGCTTTAGCCGGTTACAGTGACGTAAATGAGGAGACACGCCGCCACATTACCACGATGGCACAGGCATTGGGATACCAGCCAAATCAGGTTGCCCGGCAGCTTCGTAACCAGCGCACCCACACCCTCGGTTTTATCATCCCTTCGACTGACCGTGTTTCTTCCCATGATTTTTTCACACAGTTAATGATCGGCGTCAGCGACGCGGCTGCGGCTCAGAATTATGATTTACTGATGAGCGGCCAGGTGCCGGGTGAAGAGGAAATGAATGCCTACCGGCGCATTGTCGGTGGCAACCGCGTTGATGGAATTATTCTGGCGCGTACCCGGCAGCACGATGAACGCATTGCCTACTTACAGCAGCGGAAGCACCCCTTTGTAGCCGCCGGGCGCGGCGCTCCGGGAGAGGTTTCTGATTTTCCCTTTATTGATGTGGACAGCCAGACCGGGATTTCTCTCATCACCGATCATTTTGTGCGCTTAGGCCATCGCCATATTGGGCTGATACTGCCTCCGAGTGATATTGCCTACACGGAATACCGTCATCGCGGTTATCGAGAAGCATTGACGAAGGCAGGCCTGCTCTATCAACCTGATTATGTGGTTCATGGCGATCTGCTGCGTGATGGCGGCTTTGCCTGTGCCAGCAAGTTACTCGACAGCCATCCACAGTTAACCGCGCTGGTCTGCTGCAACGACCTGATGGCGCTTGGCGCGATCAGCGCATTACAAATTCGTGGCTTACAGGTTGGGCGCGATGTCGGCGTTTCCGGTTTTGATGATATTCCAGCAGCCGAATATACGCGCCCTTCGCTGACAACCATCCGCCAGCCGATTTATCAGATTGGACAACACCTGGTCGAAATGCTGGTGAACATCATCAGCGGACAGCCGCCTACAGCGCTGCAAGTTGTCCTCCCTCCCGAATTGATCGTTCGTGAGTCCAGTGGAAACCCTCGGACAGAATAGGAGGCTTATTGATAGACATTTCCAATCAACCTGTCCTGATGACCCCGTATAAATTGCACTGGAGATTTTAGAAGATGAAAACCCGTTTTTACCTTTTGTTCCTTGTCCTCCTGACGCTGCTGGTGACAACCGTCACTGCTCAGGACTCAACTGTCACCTTTATTTCCACCCAATTTAACGTTGTTGAAGAAGCCGAAAAAGCGCGTGCCTTCCTTGCTGATTTCTCCGGCGGGACGGTGGAGTTTATTACCTCAGAAGAAGGCCCGATGATTGATCTGCTTCGAGCAGAGGCAGATGCCGGTTCTGGTGTGAATGATCTGATTGGGTCGCTGCATGGAACATTCCCGACACTCGCCGCCAGTGATCTCATGTTTGATCTCACCGACCTGCTGGCCGAAATTGAAGCCGAATATGATGTCGTTGATGCTTACGTTGAATTAGGGCGTCTGGGAACAGAGGATTACCAGTATTACATCCCCTGGATGCAGGCGACTTACACGATGGCCGCCCACAACGATGCGCTGGAGTATCTCCCAGAAGGTGCAGATATTAATGCGCTGACCTGGGACGAAGTTGCCGTTTGGGCGAAGAATATGTACGACGCAACCGGCGAAGCCAAACTTGGCCTGCCAGCCGGGGCGGGCGGCCTGTTCCACCGCTTCCTGCAAGGCTATCTGTTCCCGTCATTCACAGGTGGCATGGTGACCAAATTCAACAGCCCGGAAGCTGTCGCCATGATGGAATTCATGCGGGACGACCTGTGGCCGTATGTTAACCCGGAGTCAATCAACTATGAATTCATGAATGAGCCGCTGCTATCCGGCGAGGTACTGCTGGCCTTCGATCATGTGGCCCGCCTGAAACCCGCTTTTGATGAAGCGGCGGATGACTTTGTGGCCTTCCCTGCTCCCGCCGGTCCCGCCGGACGCGGTTTCATGCCGGTAGTCGCCGGGATGGGCATCCCCTTTACATCAGACAACCCGGATGGCGCACGCGAACTGCTCAAGTTCGTCCTTAGCCCCGAAGTACAAAGCGCAATCCTCAGCGAATTGGGCTTCTATCCGATTATTGATGGTGTGGATACCAGCAATCTGTCGCCCGGTGCTACCAAACAGCTAGAAGCGGTTGCCACCCAATCGGCTTCGGAAGATGGTATCGTCGCACTGCTGCCAATCGGTCTGGGAGCGCGGGGCGGTGAACTCAATCAGATTTACCGCAATGTTTTCAACCGGATCGTTATTGAAGGCCAGGAGATTGAGACGGTTCTCAGCGAAGAAGCGGCAACGCTGCAAACCCTGCTCGATGAAACCGGCGCACCATGCTGGGCACCTGACCCGGCCAGCGAAGGCCCCTGCCAGCTCGAACAGTAAAATTAGTGATGTGGGGGCGGTGACATGCCGCCCCTGCCTCTCAAAATTGAGTTATTTTTATGCAAAGAAATAAATGGCTGCCTTACATCCTGCTGCTGCCATCGCTCCTCTACCTGGCACTCTTTTTCCTGTATCCGATGGTGCAGTCTTTCCAGCTTGCCCTGACACGCGAAGGGCAATTCCTGAATCTACGGGCTGAACCCACCCCGGAAGCCAGCACGACGGGGATTGTGCCGCTTCAGACCGTTGTCACAGTCATTGACCGTTCTGAAGAACAGGAAACCCTTCCCAACGGGCAAACCCGCCCGGTCTTCTGGTTTAAGGTGCAAAGCCTTGATGAGGCGGGGAGCAGTATTGAAGGCTGGGTGAGCCAGCGCAATCTCTTCATCGAAAATCGCCGCACCTCGGAGGCGGCGCGTGTGACCAGCGGTGAGGCTGTGCGCGAGTGGACGCTGACGCACATCCAGCGCATGTTTCAGGATTTCCGTTTCAGCAATGCCTTGCTGACGACCCTGATGCTGATCGTGCTGATTCTGCCTTTCCAGTTTGTGCTGGCGATTATCATGGCGCTGGTGCTGCAAACTCAAATTCGCGGCAGCAACCTGTTTCTGTATGTCTATGCCATTCCGCTCGGCATCTCTGATCTGACTGCCGGTATCCTCTGGTATTCTATTTTTACCCAGCGCGGGTTCATTAACTCGTTTCTGGTGTCGGCGGGGGTTCTGGAACGCCCCTTCATCTTCATTCAGGCCGATAATACTGCCTGGTTGATTTTCGCCATCGTGATTGCCGAAATCTGGCGGGCGACCTCTATCGTTATGGTGATTGTTGTCTCCGGCTTGCAGGCTATCCCGCGTGATTATCTTGAGGCGGGTGAAGTTTTTGGCGCGTCGCTGTGGCAGCGCCTTCGCTATATCATCCTGCCGCTGCTCAAGCCCAGCCTGCAAGTCGCGCTCATTTTACGCACCATCCTGGCATTTCAGGTGTTCGCGGTGGTGGTCGCTATCACTGGCGGCGAGATTATGACGGTTTTAGCGAATGAAACCTATCGCTGGTATGACCCAGCACGTTTTAATAATCCCAATGTCGCCGCTGTCTATGCCGTCTTTATCATGCTGATCTCGCTCGGTGTATCCCTGTTCTACCTGCGCGCTGTCCAGTCGCAGGAGGAAAGGACAAAAACACTGTGACTACCGAGGCTTATCCGAAAGTAACCGTTCGCCCCAGCGCAGCCGACTCCAGGGTTCTCCAGCGGCGCGCTTTAAACCGCCTCCGCTGGCGGAGGGCGGGGGTATATGCGACAGCCTTTTTGCTGGCTTTCTGGGTGCTGCTGCCTATTCTGCTGATTGCGACGATGGCCTTCAGCACACCCGCCGGTGTGCGCTCGTTTCCCAAATCACTCATCCCGAATCCGGTTTCGCTGGATACGATGAATTTCTTTCTCAACAGTCAGGGTATTATTCGGGCGACTATCATCAGCATCGTCGTCGCCATCTTGACGCTGGTTATCTCAACGATCATTGCCATGCCAGCGGGTTATGCCATTGCGCGGTTCATTTTTCGCGGGCGCGATACCATCCGCCTCGCTATTCTCTCGGTGCGGGCTTTTCCAATTGTGGTGCTGGCGGTGCCGCTGGCGGTCATTTTCCTGCGTTTCGGCCTGTTCGACCAGCCGGTTTCACTGGCGCTGATGCATACCGCGCTGACGCTGCCAACCACTATCCTGATTATTTCCAGCGTTTTCGCCAGCGTGCCGTATGAACTGGAAGAGGCTGCTCAGGTTTTTGGCTGCACGCCCTTTCAGGCTTTCTGGCGCGTGGTGCTGCCGCTGGCGCTGCCGGGTATCGCCGCTGCCGCCATCCTGACATTTGTGCTGTCGTGGAATGAGGTCTTCGCCTCGATCATGCTGACGACCAGCAACCGAACCCTACCCGCGCAGGTGTTGTATTCACTGGACAAATCCAGTGACCCGTTTAAATTTGCGGCGGCCTTTTTTATGCTTATTCCGTCGCTCATTTTTATTTTCTTCATCCGGCGCTATCTGTTCAATATGTGGGGGCAGATCAACAAGTAGAGAGGATGCCGTATGTCCGAAATCGTGATCGAAAATGCGGTCAAACACTTTGGTAAATTTGTCGCGCTCAATGATGTCAGCCTGACAGTCAACGAACATGAATTTGTTGTGCTGCTTGGGCCAAGCGGCTGTGGTAAAACCACGCTGCTGCGGGCTGTTGCAGGATTGGGGGTGCTGGACTCTGGCCGCGTGCTGATCGGCAACCGCGATGTGACCTATCTGCCACCACGTGATCGCAATATTTCGATGGTTTTTCAGAATTATGCCATTTTCCCGCACATGACCGTTTTTGATAACATCGCCTTTGGCCTGAAAATGCGGAAAGAAAGCAAAGCTCAGATTCAGGAGCGGGTTCAGGAAGCGGCTAAACTGCTGCATATCGAATCGATGCTGGAACGCTATCCCAGCCAGATGAGCGGCGGCCAGCGGCAGCGCATCGCTGTTGCCCGCGCGATTGCCTTCCAGTCCGATGTGGTGCTGATGGATGAGCCATTGAGCAATCTGGACGCACTGCTGCGGCTGGAAATGCGTGCTGAACTCAAATCGCTGCTCAACCGTCTCGGTGTGACCACTATTTATGTCACCCATGACCAGATTGAGGCGATGAGCATGGGCGACCAGATCGCCGTCATGAACAGCGGTCGCATCCTGCAATTTGACCATCCCACACGGGTTTATGATCTGCCGGTTGACCGTTTCGTCGGCGGTTTTATTGGCAACCCGCCCATGAACTTTTTGCGCGGGCGGGTCGGGCGGAAGGATGGCGCTTATGTGGTTCAGATTGGGCAGTTCGCACTGACACCTCCGGTGGCGTTGCAACCTTCTCTGTCCGCTTATGAAGGTCAGGATGTGTTGGTTGGTATTCGCGCAGAATGGATGGAAACACTGACCACGCCCCACGATGACGCCCTGCCTGTGAAAGTTGAAGTGGTAGAGCCGCTAGGTTCGCAGAATTTGCTCACCATCCATGTAGGCGATCAGGTGCTCAAAGTTTCAACCCGCCCCGATATGGAGGTGCGTGTCGATCAACAGGTATGGCTGCGCTTCCCGACACATCTTGTCCGCCTGATGAATGCCGAAACCGGCAGAGCGCTGGCGCTTGATGTGGAAAAGGCGCTGGCATGAGTGTTCATGATCGGATACGACAACTACTGAGTGAGCTTTATCCCGATCAGGCGGGAGCGGTGTATGAGCAGTTGATGGGGATGCTCGCCAGCGCCAGCCTGCCGTCAACATCATCGAATGATTATTTTTCCGAACGCACGATAACGCTCATCACGTATGGCGACAGTCTGCACCGAGTGGGGCAGTTGCCGCTGTCAAGCCTGCACCATTTCCTGAACAGACATCTGCGAGAAGCTATTTCGACGGTTCACATTCTGCCTTTTTACCCCTATTCATCTGATGATGGCTTCTCGGTTATCGATTACTATGCCATTGATCCTCAGCTCGGCTCGTGGGAGGATGTCCGGCAGCTCAGCAGTGATTACCGGCTGATGTTCGATGCGGTTATCAACCATATGTCGGCACAGAGCGACTGGTTTAAGGGATTTCTGGCAGGTGATCCGGCTTATGAAGGATTGTTTTTCACGGAATCACCCGAAACGGATCTGAGCGGTGTTACCCGTCCGCGCACTACGCCGCTGCTGACGGCCTTTGAACGACGTGATGGGCAAACCGTCCATGTCTGGACGACCTTCAGCGCTGACCAGGTTGACCTCGATTACCGCACCCCGCAGACACTGCTGCGAATCCTGGATGTGCTGCTGTTTTATGTACGGCAGGGCGCATCAGTCATCCGTCTGGATGCTATCGCTTATATGTGGAAGCAGCCTGGCACAACCTGCATTCATCTGCCGGAAACTCACAAAGTTATTCAACTGCTGCGCGCCGCTCTGGATGCAACCGCTCCGCAGGTGGTGCTGATTACGGAAACCAATGTGCCGCACGCCGAAAACATCACCTATTTTGGCGATGGGACGAACGAAGCTCAGCTTGTTTATAATTTCACGCTGCCGCCGCTGCTGCTGCACACTATAATCGCCGGAGACGCCCGTAAACTGGTGGACTGGCTCAATACGCTGGAAACATCTTCGGATACTACCGCCTTTTTCAATTTCACTGCCTCGCACGATGGGATCGGTGTGCGTCCGGTGGAAGGTATTCTGACACCAGACGAGCTCATGCGGCTCATTAGCCATGTCGAGGCTAATGGTGGCCGTGTGTCCTATAAAGCTAATCCTGATGGCAGCCGCAGCCCGTATGAATTGAATATCACTTATGTGGATGCAACCGCCCAGCCCGGAGCAGATGAGGCGCAGCATATCGCCCGCTTTCTGCTGTCTCAGGCTGTGATGCTGTCCCTGAAAGGCATTCCGGCTATTTATATTCACAGCCTGCTGGGATCGCGCAATGATCTGGAAGGACTGGAGCGACTCGGTTATCCTCGTGCTATTAATCGGGCGAAGCTGAACGCAGAAATAGTTGAGACTGAACTTGCTCAGATGGGAAGTTTCCGCGCACGGGTATTCCGAGGGTATAATCAGTTAATTGGCATACGCCTGCAACAGGAAGCTTTTCACCCGTTGGGGACACAGCGTGCGTTCCAGCAGCATGACGGGCATATTTTCGGCCTGGAACGGGTGTCGCCAGATGGTGAGGAGCGCATCATTGCCCTATTCAATGTGACAGCCGATGACCAGACGGCACATCTGGACGGCGAAGCAGCATTCACTGATTTACTGACTGGGGAAATGCTGCTATCCGGTGATATTCCTCTAATGGCTTATCAGGTACGCTGGTTAACATACAATCAATAAGCCCAAAGGGTTAAAATTTTAGCGTATGACGGCATTTGAAAATCTACATAACCGTATTGATCTGGTCAACCTCCCCTTCACTGATCGTGGTTCCCGTCTCCTGATGTTTCGTAAGCAGCACCAGCTTTCCATTCGGCTGGCTGAACGCTGGACGAAATGGGAGAAAGAGTACGGCCATTACCGCCAGCGCCCGCCTGTGATCGAACGTCTTTCCTTCCTCGACGCAGAAGGGCAGCCGCTCGAATTTACATCCGACACTTATCCCCACCTTGTTCAGATTTCGACCACCGCAGGCACCTTTAGCTGGACATTCCTCGACCCGGAGACGATGCTGCTGGGACTGCCATCGGGTTGTTTTGGGCTGCGCTTCGTTGTACTGTCGGATGACGGTCAGGTTGACCGGCGGGGCGGCGTCTTTCATGGCCGGCGCAACATTGCCTACAGCACCAACGCCCGCCTGCTCCGCAATACCATCGCGCCTGGCGACAACCATTACTTCCATGTGGACATTCAGCTAGAGGCTGAAGACGGCGACGGTCTGGTGCTGAACATCACTCCGCGTCTGGCATTTTCGCGCTCTATTCCTGCCGCCGATGCTGCGCTGAATGCCTCGCGCAGCCGCTGGCAGGCCTGGTTTGATGCCGCGCCGCCTGTGCTGGACGAATATCAGGCGCAGTATGATTATGCCTGGTGGGTGATGGGCGGAGGGTTGCTCAATACGCGCTATTTTTTCACTCGCGAGGCGATGGCCCCCTCAAAAATTCACTATGTTGGCGTCTGGCATTGGGATCAGTTCTTTCATGCCATCGCGTATCGCCATGTGAATACGCAGTTAGCCGAAGACCAGATTCGCATCGTCCTTGACCACCAGCGTGCTGATGGAATGCTGCCCGATGCCATCCATGATGAAGGCCTCGTCACCCATCTCAATTATCCGGTTGATGCTGATGTGACAAAGCCACCGCTGGTTGCCTGGACAGCGCTCAAACTCTATGAAAAATCCGGTCATCGAGACTTTCTGGAAGAAATTTATGAACCGCTCTGTCGCTGGCACAACTGGTGGATGACCGCCAGTGTGAACGAGAACGGTCTGAGCGAATACCGCCATCCTTTCTCATCTGGTCTGGATGACAGTCCACTGTGGGACGATGGGATGCCGGTTGTCTCGCCCGATTTGAACACCTATCTCTGTATTCAACAGGAAAGCCTGGCGCGGATCGCTGATCTGATCGGCCTGCCAGATGATGCTGTTCGCTACCGGGAGGGGGCAGATCGAATGGCGCAGCAAATGCTGGATTTGTTGTGGTCAGAGGAACGGGGCATTTTTTGGGCGACTCATCTGGGGCAGCCTGTCTCCGTTTTAACGCCATTTAATTTACTGCCTTTGTGGACAACCCGCCTGCCTGATAGCATCGTCAAGCGCCTTGTCAGCAACCTGACCGACCCATCCACTTTCTGGACGGAGTGGCCGCTGCCGACGGTTGCTGTGTCTGATCCTAAATTTGATCCGATGCAGATGTGGCGCGGCCCAACCTGGCCCAACATCAACTACCTGTTCATTGAGGCGTTATACCGGAACAATTTGCCCGATTTGGCGCATCAGCTTCGTCGCAAGACGCTGGCTATGCTGATGCGGCATTCTGATATTTACGAATACTACAACCCGCTAACCGGTGAACGTCCGCCCAAATCCGCGCCTATTTATGGCTGGTCGGCGGCGGTTTTCATCGACCTCGCCATTCAGGAAACGGCGGCATTAGCGTCTGGAGCGCGAGAGCAAAGCGGGGCAGTGCTGTAACGCAAAGCAAAATGAGGAGGGTTATCAGTCCTTGTGCTTTAGCCTTCCTTTCATTGATCAAAATAGCCCATCTCACCAGATCATCTCTATACAGGGTTGTTTTTGGATAGACTTCCTGCATACCCGCTCATACTATATTTCCAGGCTTTTGTTACACAACCTGCCATGAAAGTCTGGAGTTGTCATGCTGCCTGATGCTGCCCGTTTCACCGATTTATCTCGTCTGTCATGGAGTATACGACTGGGAAATTATCAGAGTGAAATGCTGGGATGGGGTTTCTTTGAGCCTACATGGTGGCGTAACTACCTTCATGTTCATTCATTCTTCGAGGTCTGTTACGCCTATGCAGGACGCGGGTTATTTCGCATTAATGAGAAGGATCATGTGGTGAATGCTGGCGAAGTATTCGTCGCAAAACCGGGCGAACCGCATGAAATCATTTCATCGGAAGATCATCCGCTGGGGATTTATTTTTGGTCGTACACTCTGACGCCGGCGCTCGATTCATACACAGAGTCCCTGCCTGAAGATGATCTGGTGAAGGCCTTTTTCACTTCAGCCCGTCCGGCCAGTTCATTCCCCGGTCTGCAAACGGTACTTTCGCTGTTGACCGAGGAAATTATGCTGATGCGTCCCGGCTATCAGGCGGTTATTCGCGCTCTGTTGGTGAAGCTGCTGTTGGATGCCGCCCGCGCTGTTGTCGACTTACCTGCTGCCCCAGCGCTAGAATCTCCGGTCAGCCTGGCTGAACAGACGGCGCAAAAAATCGCCCGTTATTTACAGGACAACTACAACCGTCGGGTGCTGCTGCGCGACGTGGCGGCACAAATACATCTGAGCCAACGCCATACCAGCCGCCTGTTTCAGGACGTGATGGGCATGACAATTCTGGATTACCTGACTCAGCTTCGGCTGGAAATTGCAGCTCAGCGTTTACTTGATCGCAGTCTGTCGGTCAAGGCAGTGGCGCTTTCCAGCGGTTTCCCTGATGTACATTATTTCACGGCACTCTTCCGGCGGCATACCGGCATGACCCCCTCTACCTTCCGCCAGCGCGGTGGGACACATTTCCTCCCCTGATAATGCACGTGTAAATTGTTGAGTACAAATTGATGACGCTGCTCACGACTTTCTATCCAACTGAACCTTATAATTTTGCGCTGCTGCTGAATATTCTGAGCCGTTTTGCCCATCCCTCAGTAGAAATTGTCCGTGACGGAGCATACTGGCGTGCTTTATCCACTGCTGAAGGAACAGCCCTGCTGAAAGTCAAAGCCCATGGGACATCCAACGCGCCCGCGCTTGCTGTTCACATGGTGGCACAAACGGGTGTGATTGACCGTGAACGGGTCATTCAGTCGCTGCGGCACATCTTGCATATTGAAGCCGCACGGCATGATTTCATCCGAATCGCGCAGCAGGATGAACGGTTGTGGGAAGTGGTGAAGTCGCTGGTAGGAATGCCCGAATGGCGAACAGCGACAGCCTTCGAGGCGCTGGCGAAAACCATTATCGAGCAGCAAATCGCCTGGGTGGCTGCGCTGCGAGCCCAAAAGTGGCTGACGGAGTGGGCTGGGGAGCGCATTGACCATAACGGAAGTTCATTCTATGCTTTTCCCACACGGGAACGCATCGCGGCGGCATCTATTGATGACCTTAAACCGCTCAAGATAACCTTCAAGCGGATGGCGCTGCTGATTGACGTGGCCGGGCAGGTCACTTCTGGCAGCCTCAATCTGGAAAGCCTGAACACCCTGCCGCCAGATGAAGCCTATAAGCGGCTGCTGGCGATCAAAGGCATCGGTCATTGGACGGCGGTGGTCACGCTGGAGCGAGCTTTCGGCCACAAAAATTGGGTGGCCGATAATGATGTTGTATTGCAGGCTGCCGCCAACCGGTATTTTCACGGCGGGGTGGGTAGGCTGCGCCCGGAACAGGTCGTATCGACTTTTGCACCTTATGGTGCGTTTGCCGGGCTGGCAGCACACTATACCATGCTGCGCTGGGTGCTGGATGTCTATCCGCCGCCGGGGTAGAAAGTTAAAAGGATTTTATCGTCCAGCCTGCGCCTGTCAGCGGAACCGTGGCCGCACCCCGTCCATCCACGCCTGCTTCAAGTATGCCATCCGCTTCCACCTGCGCCCACGAAATTGACTTGAGCGGAATTTTCAGGCGTTTTATCCAATTCCAAGTTCCACTTTCCAGCTTGCCCAGGCTGAGGTAAAGAAAGCGCCCAGCCGGTGTTCCATGCGCGAACGAACCCGTGAAATGCACACCGCCAGCCGCGCCCGGTTTGGCTTGCAGATCACACGTGAAAATCAGCGCACCGTCGGCTGTGCGTTCGCCAAAATGGAGGGCAGGTGTTTTATCCTGTAATCCGAATTCAGCGCCATCCACAATTGGTGGATTGAGGCAGATAATACGCAAGTGAACTGTTACAGACGGATCTGCTGACATATTTAACCCTTATTCGTGAATAGTTCCAGCATAGCACAAAAATTCGATTATGCGAAATGATGGACGTCATACTGCATTACCGGTACAGTGAAGCAGTGCCGACATACTGCATTGGAGAGAATTTTATGCGTGCTTTTTTTCTGGTCATGATTATCTTTTTACTCATTTCTGTTTCCATTGTTGCTGCCCAGGATGTTGAAATCCTGCCTGAACGGATTGAAGTCACTGCTGAAGATGGGCTGACATTGGTGGGGGACTATTATGCCGTCCCGGATGCAGCAGGTGAACTGCCCGGCGTGTTACTTTTACATGGCAGCACCAGCAGCAGGCACGAATGGGAAACCTTAATTGGGCCGCTGCTGGAAGGTGGGTTTAATGTGCTGGCAGTTGACCAGCGCGCACATGGCGAAACCGGTGGTGATCGTGACATGATCGCTATGATTGGTGATGTGCAAACCTGGCTGATCTGGATGCGGCAGCAGCCAACTGTTGGTGATGACAGCATCGCTATTATTGGATCGAGTATGGGGACTGTGCCAGCGCTGGCGGGCTGTGCATGGGATGCAGCCTGTATGACGGCGATTGCCATTTCGCCCGGCGATTTTCCACTGCTGGACGACACTCTTTTTGAGGAAATGAGCGAACGCGGAATTTTATTTGTGGTGGGGCGACAGGACAACGTCCTGTATGACACCCGCAAGCTTTTTGATCGTACCGTCGGCGAAGCCGTATTTTATGTCTACAATACCGCTTTGCATGGAACGGCTTTTTTCTCACCACGCAGCGCTTATAAAAACAGTGCTACCAAACTTATCATGGGCTGGCTGGACGATCAGCTTCAACGGGCTGCGTAAATGTACTGGCTGATTATACCCGCTTTGGGATGCCTCAGGTTACAATTCGCGGCTCTCAGTTATAGAACAGGATGCCCATAACCATGACCCCACGCGGCAGAGCGACTGACGCCATTCACGGCAAAATTGAACCTGGCCTGCGCCCGGTGACTTATCCGATTTACCAGACAGCGGCCTTCTCCGTCCCGGCTAGTGATGGTTTTACTCATATCAATGATTACGGCGGCGACGAGTATTTTTATACACGCTATGATAACCCTACACTGCGAAATGTGGCCGAAAAACTGGCGAAACTGGAAGATGCAGAGGACTGTCTGCTCTTTGGCAGCGGCATGAGCGCCATCACCACGACGCTGCTGGCACTGCTGCGAAGTGGCGATACGCTGGCCGCCTCTAACGCACTCTACGGCGGCACGCTCACATTTTTACGGGACTGGCTGCCCCGCTATGGCGTGAATGTTGTTCTGCTGGATGAAGAAAAACTTTATGCTGTTGACCAGCAAGTACCGGCGGCTAAAGTCGTCTATTTCGAGACGCCGACCAACCCCCGTTCCGACTGCCTCTCAATACGGCGCGTTGTCGCAGCAGCCAAACGTATCGGCGCGGTTGTGGTGAAGGATAATACCTTCGCTTCACCGATCAATCAGATGCCGTTGAGGCTAGGTGTTGATATTGCCCTGCACAGCGCTACCAAGTACCTCGGCGGTCATAACGACATCACAATGGGGGCGGTCATGGGGTCGAGGGCTATGCTGTCCCCCATTTTTTCAGCACGAAAAGTGTTCGGTGGTATTCCCAGCCCGCATGATGCTTTTCTGCTCGACCGTAGTCTGAAGACACTTGACCTTCGTATGGCACAGCATAACGCTAATGCGCTGGCGCTGGCGCAATTTTTTGCCGATGAATCGAAGGTAAAAGCAGTTTATTATCCCGGTTTATCCTCGTCTCCAGGCTATGCCGTCGCACGGGAGCAGATGCGAGGAGGCGGAGGTATGCTGTGCATCGCGCTCGATCATCTGGAAGCAGCGAAAACCCTGTGCGATCATTTGCAGGTCGCTCTCAATGTTGCTCATCTGGGCGGGCCAGAGACAATGGTGAGTATCCCCGTTCTGACCAGTCACAGCATGTTAAATGATGCTGAACTGCGTGCTGCCGGTTTATCGCCAGGTATGGTACGGATTTCGGCAGGGCTGGAAGATACGGCAGATTTAATTGCGGACTTTCGGGGCGCGCTGGGACAGGTCTAAGGATTGAAGTGGTGAGAGCGAAGCATTTGCTCCGCCCTCACCTGCTTTCAGATCAGTTTAGTGTGCTTATTTGTCTTCCTTGACCTTTACTCCCAGTTCTTTAAGCGCTGCGTGCGCTGCTGCCAGGCGGGCAACAGGTACACGGAAGGGCGAGCAGCTTACATAATTCAGACCTGCTTCATGGCAGAAATGGATGCTCTGGGGATCGCCACCGTGTTCGCCACAGATACCGATTTCGATGTCCGGGCGGACGCTGCGGCCCTTTTCGACGGCTATACGGATGAGATATCCTACACCGTCACGATCAAGCACCTGGAACGGATTTTCCGGCAGCAGTCCATGCTCGACATAATAGAGCAGGAATTTGCCTTCGGCATCATCACGGCTGATACCGAATGTGGTCTGGGTGAGGTCATTTGTGCCGAAGGAGAAAAATTCCGAGTATTCGGCCATCTGGTCAGCGATAATGGCTGCGCGCGGCAGTTCAATCATCGTGCCGACTTTATAGTGCAGGGTTGCGCCGGTGCGCCCTATCACATCCTGTGCCACCCGGTCAATCAGTTCGCGCAGGAACTTCACTTCATTAGCGTGGTTGGTCACGGCAACCATGATTTCAGGATGAACTTCCACGCCTTCAAGTGCCAACTGGCAGGCTGCTTCAAACAACGCCCGTACCTGCATCTCGCTTATAGCGGGGCGCAAAATCCCCAGCCGGCTGCCGCGCAGGCCAAGCATCGGATTGAATTCCTGCAATCCTTCGACTGCGGTCATCAACTGTTCGACGCGCTGGAGTTCATTGGGGCGATCCCCCATCAGGCGTAAGCCAGCCGCCCGCAGCGCCAGTTGCTCATGTGGAGGCATAAACTCATGCAGCGGCGGGTCAAGCAGGCGGATAATGACCGGCTGCCCTTCCATAGCCTTGAAAATGCCATAGAAATCGTCATGCTGGAACTGCTGAAGTTTATCCAGGTGATATTTTTCTGTTTCACTGTTCGGTTCGGCCAGAATCATGGCCTGAACGACTGGCAGCCGTTCGTCCTGGAAGAACATATGCTCAGTACGGCATAAGCCGACACCTTCAGCACCATAATCGCGGGCGCGGCGAGCATCATTAGGGTAATCCGCATTGGCATAAATACCGAGACGGCGGAATTCATCTGCCCAGCCGAGCAGTTTCCGTAAGTAGGTTTCACGTGCGAAATCCGGCTCAACTCTTCTGATCTCGCCAACGAAAACTTCGCCCGTGCCGCCATCTATGGAGATTGTGTCTCCTTCACGAATTTCGAGCGTTCCAACTTTAAACATGCGAGCGCGAACATCAATATCCAGCGATTCTGCACCACAGACGCAGGGGACTCCAAACTGGCGGGCGACAACTGCTGCATGGCTGGTTGCTCCACCTCGGCTGGTTAGAATACCCTTTGAAGCCAGCATTCCATGTACATCATCCGGTTTTGTTTCTGGTCGAACCATGATGACGGCTTTTCCAGCCTTGCCCCATTTTTCAGCGACATCAGCGTCAAACGCCACAATCCCAACTGCCGCGCCAGGGGAGGCATTGACACCTTTGGCAATCAGGCGACCGGTTTTTTCGGCGTTCAATTTTTCGTCCGCGTCAAACTGAGGGTGCAGGAGCTGCAATACATGCGCGGGTGAAACCCGGAGGACGGCTTCTTCTCTGCTGATTAAGCCTTCTTCCACCATCTCAACAGCAATGCGGACAGCAGCGCGGGCAGTACGTTTGCCATCGCGGGTTTGCAGCATCCACAGCTTGCCATTCTCGATAGTGAACTCAACATCCTGCATTTCACGATAGTGCTTTTCGAGCTTGCGATTAACTTCTACAAATTGAGCGAAAATCCTGGCATTCTCCCGCTCCAGTTGGGCGATGGGTACCGGTGTGCGAATACCTGCAACCACGTCTTCACCCTGGGCATTCATCAGGTAATCACCAAACAGTTTTTTCTCGCCGGTGGAAGGGTTACGGGTAAAGGCAACGCCTGTGGCAGAACTTTCACCCATATTTCCAAAGACCATCACCTGAATGTTGACGGCGGTTCCCAGATCATGTGTGATACCGGCTGCATTCCGATAATCAATGGCGCGTTTGCCATTCCAGGACTTGAAAACAGCCTCAATTGCACGGCGAAGTTGTACGAGCGGATCCTGAGGGAAATCCTCCTGGACATGTTCGCGGTAGAACTGCTTGAACTGCTGGGTTATCTGCTGCCAGTTTTCGGCAGTCAGGTCAACATCAGATTTTACATTTCGATTCTTCTTCACCTCAGTGAGGTAATCTTCAAAGACCTCATCGGGCATTTCCATCACGACCGAGCCAAACATCTGTACCAGGCGGCGATAGGAGTCGAAGACAAAACGGGCATCGCCGGTCAGGGCGACCAGGCTTTCAGCTACCGGGTCAGTCAGGCCAAGATTGAGAACGGTGTCCATCATGCCCGGCATGGAGAACTTCGCGCCGGAACGTACTGACACCAGTAATGGATTTTTGACGCTGCCAAACTTTTTGCCAGACTGTTTCTCAACGGTCTGAAGTGCTTCCAGAACCTGCTCCCACATTCCATCGGGGAACTGTTCCCCTTCCGCAAGATAGGCGTTACATGCCTGTGTGGTAATGGTGAATCCCGGCGGAACGGGAACGCCTGCACGAGTCATGTCTGCCAGCCCGGAACCTTTGCCGCCCAGCAGCGCCCGCACCTTATCCCATGAACCGCCAACTTCCCGTTCGGCCTGTTCCACCTGATTAAAGAGATAGACCCATCTCCGGGGAGGGGTTATTGCTGCCCCATCGGTTTGTTTTTTGACGGCAACAGTTTTTGTAGCAGTGACCATTGTCCGATACTCCATAAAAATATGTTTGGGGAACTATATAAACATTGTCATTCCAAAAGCGGCACTTTCGGTAATGACATAAGGCGTGTTTTGGGATGACAGGAATAACAATCGCTTCGGAAATCGACACCATCCGCGCCGTTGTCCGATGATTTACGAACATAAAATGGGGCTTTAACAGATACGGGGAAGCTGCTCGCCGCTTAACATATCCACAATACGGGTTGCGCCGATGGCGCTCCGCATAGTGACAGGCGCTGAAGAATCGTCCTGCACGGTGCCAATCAAACAGGCATCATCCCCCATGATGGTGAGCGCACCTTCGGCCTCCTCAGCCGGGACAAAGGCGATAAAACGGCCTTCGTTGGCAACATAGAGGGGATCGAGGCCGAGGATTTCGCACGCGCCGCGCACATCCTCGCTGACCGGAATGGCATTTTCATCTATATGGAGGTGCAGCCCGGCACCGGTCGCAATTTCAACCAGACCGCTCGCCAGACCGCCGCGTGTCAGGTCGCGCAGGCAGTGAATTTCAACACCAGCATCAATGAGTGCTAAAACAGTTTCAGCCAGAGGCGCACAGTCACTTTCAATCTGGCTCTCAAATTCCAAACCTTCTCGCGCTGCCATGATCGCCATGCCATGCCGCCCAATGTCACCATTCAGCAGAATCATATCGCCAGGGCGAAGGCTGGACGGCGCAATTGTGAGGTGATGCTCGATCACACCAATCCCGGCGGTATTGATGAAGATTCCATCACCTTTGCCTCTATCCACCACTTTGGTATCGCCGGTGACGATCTGCACGCCTGCCGCCTGTGCCGCGCTTTGCATGGATTGGATGATGTACCACAGGGTCTCCATGGGCAGCCCTTCTTCAAGGATAAAACCGGCGCTCAGGAACAGCGGTTTTGCGCCACACATCGCCAGATCATTCACGGTGCCGTTGACGGCTAAAGTGCCAATATCACCGCCAGGGAAAACCAGGGGGTTTACCACATACGAATCAGTCGTAAAAGCTAATCGGGCATTCCCTACTGGAAATACTGCTCCGTCATGCCGTGTTTCCAGCAGCGGATTATTGAAAGCGGGTAACATCAGCTTTTCTAAAAGATTGTGCATCAGCTTGCCGCCGCTGCCATGTGCCAGCAGTACCCTGGGATAGTCTGAAACTGGAATAGGGCAGGATGGCATGAAGTCAACAGACTGTCGAGCATGAAGGATGGTCATGATCTGGTCTCGGCTCCCATAGTTTTCTCGGCGGCTACGGGACGGCGGTAGCGGTGGTAAGCCGCACACGCGCCCTCGCTGGATACCATTGTCGCGCCTAGCGGATGCTCTGGCGTACACAGCGTCCCGAAAGCCGGGCATTCATGTGGCTTCTTCATCCCCTGAAGCACTAATCCACTGATGCAGGCTGCGTTCTCTTCTACGCCATAATCGGTGAGGCCAAAACGCTTTTCGGCGTCAAATTCAGCGTATTCATCACGCAGCCCCAGGCCGCTCTCAGGAATCTGGCCTATTCCGCGCCATTTACGTGGGACGATCATAAACACATCGTGAACAAGCTGCTGGGCGGGTAGATTGCCTTCGCGCCGCACACAACGCGCATACTGATTTTCGACCTCGGCGCGTTCTGCTTCAAGCTGCCTGACGCACATGAAGATGCCCTGCAAAATGTCCAGCGGCTCGAAACCGGTGACGACAAATGGTACATGATATCGCTGCGCCAGTGGTTCGTACTCGGAATAGCCGACTACCGCACAGACATGCCCGGCAGCCAGAAACCCCTGTACCCGGTTGCCCGGCGATGACAGAATAGCTTCGATTGCGGGCGGGACGAGGACATGCGACACCAGAATCGAGAAATTGCCGATACCCTGCTGCTTCGCCTGATAGACAGCCATTGCATTGGCGGGGGCTGTGGTTTCAAACCCGACGGCGAAAAAAACCACCTGTTTATGTGGGTTTTCCTGTGCGATTTTCAGCGCATCCAGCGGCGAGTACACCATTCGTACATCGCCGCCTGCTGCTTTTGAGGAAAGCAGATCGCCGCTGGTTCCCGGCACACGCAGCATATCTCCAAACGATGTAAAAATCACATCCGGGTGCGTGGAAATTTCGACGGCTTTATCGATCAACTCAACCGGCGTCACACAGACCGGGCAGCCCGGCCCGTGCAGCAGGGTGATGTTCTGCGGCAGCAGTTCATCCACCCCGAATTTGACTATCGCGTGGGTTTGGCCGCCGCAGACTTCCATCAGCGTCCAGGGTTTTGTTGTTATCCGTGCGATGGCCCGCGCGAAACGCCGTGCTGCCTTTGCATCCCGATATTCGTCGATATATTTCACACTACACCCGTTATCACCACTGTGGTCAAACAGTCGGTTTGTAGGTTGTCAGCGCCCGCATATACTGAACGCGCTCGAAGGCTGCCGGGTCTTCCGCATGGAGCTGGCTGACACTGCCGCGCATCTGTGTGATCGATTCGTATTCGTGCTGCACCATCCAGTCGCGCATTTTTTCTTCAACCACGCGCAGATGGTCAATGCCATTTTTGAGCAGCGCCGAAGTCATCATGGTCACATTGGCGCCTGCAAGGATCATCTTAATAACATCCTCGCCGGAATGAATACCGCTGGTTGCTGCTAAATCTGCTTCGATCCGTTTGTAGAGGATGCCAATCCAGGTGAGCGGCAGTCGCATCGCCTGCGGGGTGCTGAGGATGACATTTGGCTTTACTTCCAGGGTTTCCAGATCAATGTCCGGCTGGTAGAAGCGATTGAACAGTACCAGCCCATTCGCTCCGGCATCGTCAAGTTGTTTCGCCATGTTCGCCATGTTGCTGAAATAAGGGCTGAGTTTGATCGCAACAGGGATGGTGACGGCCTGTTTGACGGCTTTCAGAATATCGATATAGGTTTGTTCGACCTGATGGCCGGTCAAATGCATATCAGCCGGTATGTAGTAGATATTCAGTTCCAGCGCATCCGCTCCTGCGTCCTGCATCTTGCGGGCGAACTTTGTCCACCCGCCGATGGAAGCGCCATTCAGACTGGCGATGATCGGGATATGAACCGCCTGTTTGGCCTTTTGGATCAGCTCAAGATACTGATCTGGCCCGGCGTGGTAGGTTTCCGGCTCCGGGAAATGGGTGAGCGCTTCGGCAAAACTGTCGGCGCCATAGGTTAGATAATGATACAGCGCCTCCCGCTCGCGGCGGATTTGTTCCTCAAACAGCGAGAACAGAACCACTGCCCCCGCGCCTGCGTCCTCCATCCAGCGGATATTGAGCAGGCTTTCGCTCAGCGGCGATGCCGAGGCCACCAGCGGCGAACGTAAGGTCATTCCGAGATAAGTCGTGCGGATGTCCACAGGTTATTCTCCTTAGCTGTTATGTCCGTTTGAAGACGGCGATGGCCGGGACGCCAGATATTCATAAAATGCCCATCGTGCGTTGACATCGTTCTGGGCTTCTTCAAACAGCACCTTTGCCACCTCTGGTTTGCTGAGCTGGAGCATATTGAAACGGGTTTCCATACGCATGTAATCCTTGACCGGGATTTTCGGTGCGCGCGAGTCCAGTAACATTGGGTTCTCGCCGTGCGTGGCGCGTTCCGGGTTGTAACGATACAACGGCCACTGTCCGGATTCGACCGCTGCCTTCTGGTTTCGCATCCCTTTGCTCATATCAATACCGTGCATGAGGCAGTGACTGTAGGCAATGATCAGCGATGGGCCGCTGTAGGCCTCAGCTTCGAGGAAGGCGCGCAGCGTTTGTTCATCTTTTGCACCCATCGCCACCCGAGCTACATATACATTACCGTAGCTCATGGCGATCAGTCCCAGGTCTTTCTTACCTGCGGGTTTGCCGCCCGCCGCGAATTTGGCGACGGCGCCGCGTGGCGTAGCTTTCGACATCTGGCCGCCAGTGTTCGAATAGACTTCGGTGTCCAGCACCAGAATATTGACGTTGCGGCCACTTGCCATTACGTGGTCAAGGCCGCCAAAACCAATGTCATAGGCCCAGCCGTCGCCGCCAACAATCCATACATCGCGTTTCACCAGTGCATCGGCCAAAGCCAGCAGCCGTACCGCTTCTTCGGACTGCATCGCTGCCAGTTTGGTTTTCAGAAGGGCGACTCGTTCTCGCTGGTCATGAATACCGGATTCGTCTGACTGGTCAGCATTCAGCAGACTCTCAACCAGGACATCGCCAATTTCGCCGGATAGCTTCTGCACAAGTTCAAGCGCCATTTCGTTCTGCTTGTCGAGCGCCACCCGCATCCCCAGGCCGAATTCAGCATTATCTTCAAACAGGGAATTTGACCAGGCTGGCCCGCGCCCTTCCACATTCTTGGCCCAGGGCGTTGTTGGCAGGTTGCCGCCATAAATCGACGAGCAGCCAGTCGCGGTGGCAATCACCTAGCGATCACCGAACAACTGCGAAATCAGCTTCAGATAAGGTGTTTCACCGCAGCCGGAGCAAGCGCCGGAGAATTCAAACAGGGGCTGCTGTACCTGCTGCTGACGGATAGTGCTGACCTTGATATTGCGCCGGTCAATTTCCGGCAGTTGCAGGAAGAAGTTCCAGTTATCGCGCTCACTTTCGCGGATTGGCGGCTGTGGCTCCATATTGATGGCTTTCAGATTGGCCGCTGACTTATTTTTGACCGGGCAGACATCCACGCAGATGCCGCAGCCGGTGCAGTCTTCTGGCGATACCTGTATGCTGTACTTCAAGCCTTTCCACTCGGTATCACGAGCATCCATCGCTTTGAAGGTTTCCGGCGCGCCTTCCAGCAGAGCCGGTTCGTAAGCCTTGATGCGAATGACCGCGTGTGGGCAGACCAGCGCACACTTGCCGCACTGGATGCAGATGTCCGAATCCCACACCGGGATTTCTGTCGCCAGGTTGCGCTTCTCCCACTGTGCCGAACCGGTTGGATAGGTGCCGTCTACTGGAAGTGCGCTCACGGGCAGCAAGTCACCACGACGGGCAATCATTTCGCCCAGCACATTTCGCACAAAGTCGGGCGCTTCTACAGCGACGGGCGGAATGAAACCGACTTTACTGGTGATCTGCGCTGGTACTCTGACCTCAAACAGGTTGTCCAGCGTGCGGTCAACCGCGTTCAGATTCATCTCGACGATTTCTTCGCCCTTCTTGCCGTATGTCTTCTCGATGGAATATTTGATGGCTGCAATCGCTTCATCACGCGGCAGCACGCCGGAAATAGCGAAGAAGCAGACCTGCATGACGGTGTTAATGCGACCCTTCATGCCCACTTCCTGGGCGATCTTCAGGGCGTCGATCACATAAAATCTGAGATGTTTGCTGATGATCTGTTCCTGGATAGGCTGGGGCAGGCTGCCCCACACTTCATCCGCGCTGTAGGCTGTGTTCAGCAGGAAAACGCCGCCGGGCGCGAGATCCTTGAGCATATCGTGACGTTCCAGAAATCCGGGTTGATGACAGGCTACGAAACTCGCATTAGTGATGAGATAATTGGAGCGAATGGGATTCGCCCCAAAACGCAGGTGCGAAACCGTTATGGTGCCGGATTTTTTCGAGTCGTAGACGAAGTAACCCTGGGCATAATTGTCCGTATTTTCGCCGATGATCTTGATTGAGTTCTTGTTTGCGCCAACTGTGCCATCCGCGCCCAGACCGTAGAAAACCGCTCGAACCACTGAGTCCGGTTCAATCGAAAATTCCGGGTCATATTCCAGACTGGTATGGCTCACATCGTCGTGGATACCAATGGTGAAATGGTTTTTGGGTTTGGGCTGGGACAGGTTATCAAAGACCGCCTTCACCATTGCCGGGGTAAATTCCTTGGAAGAAAGGCCGTAGCGGCCACCCACAACACCGGGAATCAGGCCATGTCGCCATTCTTCATACAATGCGGTCACACAATCCAGATAGAGAGGTTCGCCACCGCTGCCCGGCTCCTTGGTGCGATCCAGTACGGCAATGGCTTTGACTGTTTCTGGCAGCGCTTCAGCAAAACGGTGCATATCAAACGGACGGTACAGCCGCACTTTCAACAGGCCAACTTTTTCGCCCTGTGCGGTCAGGTAATCAACTGTTTCATGGGCCGCCTCGCAGCCTGATCCCATCATGACAATCACCCGTTCAGCATCAGGCGCACCATGATAGTCAAACAAGTGATACTGCCGTCCAGTCAGGCCGGCGAATGTATCCATTGTCTGCTGTACGATTTCCGGGCAGGCCGCATAATAGGAATTGACTGTCTCACGCGCCTGAAAATAAACATCCGGGTTTTGCGCTGTACCCCGCATGATCGGGTGATCGGGGGACAGTGAGCGTGCACGATGTTCCAGAATACGCTGATAGGGGATCATCGCCCGTAAATCATCATCTGTGAGGAGTTCAATTTTGACGACTTCATGCGAGGTGCGGAAACCATCAAAGAAATGTACGAACGGGAGGCGTGTTTCGAGTGTAGCAGCGGCGGAAATGAGTGCGAAATCATGCGCTTCCTGCACCGATGTTGACGCCAGCATGGCCCATCCCGTCGCACGGGCGGCCATTACATCGCTGTGATCGCCAAAAATTGAAAGCCCCTGCGCCGCCAACGAACGCGCTGCGATATGAAAAACGACCGAAGTCAGTTCTCCGGCAATTTTATACATATTAGGGATCATGAGCAGCAAACCCTGCGAGGCTGTGAAGGTGGTTGCTAATGCTCCGGCTTGAAGCGCCCCGTGAATGGCTCCGGCGGCGCCGCCTTCACTCTGCATCTCCACCACCTGGGGAACGGTTCCCCATAGATTTGGTTTCCCGGCGGCTGCCCATTCATCCGACCATTCACCCATCGGAGAAGAAGGGGTAATAGGATAAATCGCAATTACTTCGTTCAGTTTGTAGGCGACACGGGCAGCCGCTTCGTTACCGTCTATCGTTGTTACAACTCGTTCACTCATTTTGCAGTTCTCCCAATTCGCCCATTTGCTCCAGATATTCAAATACACTTGTCGCTTCGGCTTCGTCCACGATGCTCAAAGCGAAACCAACATGTACGATGACGTAATCACCAACCTGTGCTTCCGGGGTGTAAGCCAGGCTCACTTCTTTTACGATGCCACCAAAATTTACTCTGCCGGTTCGTTCCAGCAGTGCGGCGGCGTCCTTGATGCTGATAATTTTTCCCGGAACCGCTAAACACATACGGATTGCTCCCTGAGCGCTGCCATAATCTGACCTAAGGCGATGCCGCCGTCATTCGGCGGGATGGCCTGATGCCAGTAGGGCTGAAATCCCGCTGCGCGCAGGCGCTCAATCGTGCCTTCCAGCAGTCTTTTATTCTGGAAACAGCCACCTGTTAAAATCACTCGTTCTTCTCCGCTCTGCCGCGCAATTTCAACAATCATTTCTGTCAGCGTGTTATGAAAGGCGGCTGAAATTTCATTCACTGAAACGCCAGCACGCAGTTCATCAATCATGGCCAGCAGGGTCTGGCTTAAGTCCAGTATGCGCCCGGAAGCCCCTGGTTCACGAGTGTTGTCTGTAATGGCAAATGGGTAGCATTTGTCGGTGTTTATATGATCCGCAGCGAACTCCAGCAGCATTGCCGCCTGTCCTTCAAAGCTGGCGCGCTGGCACAGATCGAGGAGCGCAGCTACCGCGTCGAACAGCCTTCCGGCGCTGGATGTGAAAGGCGCGTTAATCCCGCTTCGCAGCATGATTTTCAATAACATTAGTTCCGATGCAGAAAAAGTTCCGATGGGTGGCAGGTCTGCCGGTATATCCTCTGCAAACAGGGCATACAGCAGTCCCAGCGCGGAACGGCGCGGCTCTTTCACCGACTGCTCACCGCCGGGCAGCCGGAAGGTCGCCAGATGGGCGACCCGCTCGAATGACCGATCATTGATTCGCAGGAATTCGCCGCCCCACACGGTGCCATCCAGCCCATATCCCGTGCCATCCCAGGCCACACCCAGGGCAGGGGCTTCGATCTGATTCTCTGCCATACAGGACAGCACATGGGCATAATGATGCTGAACACGAATGAGGGGCAATGGGGAGGCTTCGGCATAGTGTGTCGAACGATAATCGGGATGCAAATCACAGACTATGCTTGTGGGATGCATCTCATAAAGCTGCTGAAAATCGTCAATTACGTGCTGGTAAGCCTCATAAGCCTGAGATGTATCCATATCCCCGATATGCTGGCTGATGAAAGCCTGCTCACCGCCCGTCACCGCTGCTGTATTTTTTAGATGTGCGCCTGCCGCAATCATGCTCGGTGCAGACTTTGGCAGCTTTATGGGAAGCGGCGCATACCCTCGCGCACGGCGCATTACCATCTCCCTTCCGGCTGCAACCCGGACTATCGAGTCGTCCATGTGTCGCGCAATCGGACGGTTATGAATCAGGAATAAATCGGCAATGCCACCTAATCGTTTCAGTGCGTCATTTTCATCGGTACAGATTGGTTCGCCTGCCCGATTGCCACTGGTTGCCACAACGGGAAAGCCGAGTTCATGCATGAGCAGGTGGTGCAGCGGCGTGTAAGGCAGCATCACACCTGAATAGGGGTTGCCGGGTGCAACATTTTCGGCCACATCTCCCCTGATTCGCCGCAGCAGGACAATTGGTGCCTGCGACGATGTGAGCAGTTTTTCTTCATATTGTGAAACTTCACAATCGGATTTGATGGATGCTAACGAGGGATACATTAAAGCCAGCGGTTTTTCCTCGCGGTGTTTGCGCGTCCGCAGTTGGGCAACAGTCTCTCCCTGTCGCGCATCAGCTATCAGGTGAAATCCGCCCAGCCCTTTTACAGCAACGATTTTGCCCTGGCGGATGGCTGCCGCTGCTGCCAGCAGCGCCTCATCACGGATAAAGAGAACTTCACCGCTTTTGTTCCAGAGTGCAAGCTGTGGGCCGCACACAGGGCAGGCAGTCGGTTGGGCATGGAAGCGCCTGTCCAGCGGATTTTCGTATTCTTTCCGGCAGTCATCACACATGATGAATGTGTGCATGGTGGTGTGCGGGCGGTCATAGGGCAGCCCTCGAATAATGGTAAAACGTGGGCCGCAGTGGGTGCAGTTGGTGAAGGGATAGCGATAGCGGCGGTCGTTCGGGTCAAGTATTTCTTGCAGACACGCCGGGCAGGTCGCTAAATCAGGCAGGACAAGCGCTGTTTTGGCGCCGTTATGTTCACTGTGATGGATTTCAAAGGTATGTTCTCCCCTGGGAGGGATGATTTGCCAGTCAAGATGCTGAATGGCTGCATGAGGGGGGAGTTCATTTTGTAAGCGTGTCAGGAAGGTATCAAGTTGTGCTGTTAACCCTTCAACTTCGATCACCACTCCCTGTGGTGAATTCACGACCCACCCGCCCAGTTCCAGTTCATGAGCGAGTCGATAAACAAAGGGGCGGAATCCTACCCCCTGTACCACCCCCTCTATCGTCAAATGGCGACGTTCCATCCTGGCTCACCCTGTCTCTGCGACAACCTCGACCAGTTCCAGGTCATGTGCTTCATCGACCTCGTGGACATGCCCACACTTTGGGCAGATGAACATGTGACCTTCAAGGTCGTCGCTGGTGATGACCTGCTCATAGCCGCACCGGCACATATAATCCAGGTTTACCGTATCAATCATCAGCGCTGCACCTTCCAGCGGGGTGCCGAGGGTTGTTGCCTGATAGGCCTGCCGCAGGGCATCCTCTGAAAAAGCACTGCCTCGCCGGAAATGAATTTCGCTGACTTTTTTGACATTGGCGCTATGGAGCTGCGGCAGTATGTTATTGACGATGCCTTCGACGATGCCAAACTCATGCATGATAGATTTCCTCCTCAATAGATAAAGCGCTGCTGGTTTTGAGAACTGCTTCTACCTGATCGGCCAGCGCCGGGAGCAAACGATTCAGTTCGGGTGAAAGTTCGCTGCCGTAGTCAAAAACCGCGCCAGCAATTGAAATCAGAATACCTTTGGGGGTCGCACCATAAAGGGTTTTCGCCGCGCCCAACAATGTTCCAGGGCTGACATTGTGTGTGAAGGCGCCTGCATCCGCCGCCGGTTCGACGATTTCCTGAATCATCGTGCCGGGTGTTTCTCCCACACGGGCATCTATGAAAATCACCAACCGGGCGTGCGAAACAGGCTCGACCAGTTCCGGGGTCAACTGATAGGCAGTGAATACTTCAACGCTGCCTCGTAGTCGTCGTTCCAGAAGCCGCACAAGGTGCTGCCCAATCGCATCATCACTACGGAGTGGGTTTCCATATCCGATTATCAGAATCATCGCCTGACCTCTTCGATGACCTCGCCATCCGGGGCGACAAGCTGAATTTGCAGGGGCATTTGCCCAATTGCGTGGGTGGAGCAGCTTAAACAGGGATCGAAGGTGCGGATGACAGCTTCGACCCGATTGAGCATTCCTTCGGTCAAGCTCGCTCCTTTTACGAAATGCCTGGCGACCTCCAGCACACTTCTGTCCATCGCAAAGTTATTGTGTCCGGTAGCAATAATCAGATTTGCCCGCGTAACCAGGCCATTATTGTCAATCTGATAATGATGAATCAGCGTGCCGCGCGGTGCTTCGCTAACGCCTATTCCCTCCTCAGTGTTGGGCTGGGCGTGTGCGCGTACCCGGTCGCTGAGGATGTCGTCTGTATGCAGCAGGTCATCAATTTTCTCGAAGCAGTATAGGATTTCAATCAGCCGGGCATAGTGATAATGGAATGAACTTTGTGAGTCGAGGGTGCGGAAATAGGTTAAGGCTTCATCAGCGCGGACTGTGCCGCAGGATTTTACGAGATTCAGCCGTGCCAGCGGCCCAACACGGTAGATGCCCGCCGGATAGCCAAGTGGTTTATAAAATGGTGACTTAAGATATGACCAGGGTTCAACCGCTTCGGTGATGAACTGGTCGTAATTTTCTGGAACCAGGCCATCAGCGATGATCTGACCGTCAGCATCTACCAGGCGCAAAAATCCATCGTACATCTCAAGCTGATCACGCTCGTTGGTTAATCCGAGGAATGGCGTGCGAATCGATGCGAATACACGGATTTCTTCGGCATAGTTAGCAATCACACTTTTGAACCAAGCCAGTGTGCGGAGACTGATTTCAATTCCTTCAGGCAGCATCGCCAGAATCGCATCCCGCTTTTCAGGGCTAAGTGGTTCACTCACGCCGCCCGGCACCACCCACGCTGGATGAATCCGTTTGCCCCCCAGCAGTTCGATAATCTGCTGACCCATCTGGCGCAGGCGAACGCCATCACGCGCAAGCTGTGGCTGTATTTGCGCGACGCCGAACAGGTTGCGCCTTTCCGGGTCAGAATCCATGCCCAGCAGCAAATAGGGAGATGACAGATAAAAGAAACTCAGCGCATGGGACTGAGCAATCTGTGCCAGATTAAGAATCCGCCGCAGATTGGCCGCCGCTGGTGGGATACGTACTGCCAGCAGTGCATCACACGCTTTAGCAGAGGCAACCAGATGGCTGACCGGGCAAATACCGCAGATACGCGCCATCAGAGAGGGCATTTCGTCGAATGGCCGCCCTTCGCAGAATTTCTCAAAACCCCGAAGCTGGGTGACATGGAAATGAGCATCTTCCACGTCGCCCGCGTCATTCAGATGAATGGTAATTCTGGCATGGCCTTCAATCCGGGTCACCGGGTCGATGATGATTTTTTGTGACATGCTGCCTCCTAAGCGCCGAAGCGCGTTCTGCCATACAAATTCGGGCTGCGGCCTGCTAATAACTCCGTGAGAGCGTACAGGATGGTGCTGGCTGAAGGGGGACAGCCAGGGATATAGATATCGACCTTGACGACGGAATGCAGTGGGCGCACGATGGGCAGCAAACGCGGAACAGTCTCGTTCGGCAATTGCGGGTTAGAGAGGTTGGGGTCAAGATAGGCGCGGCGCAGCACTGGCTCCGCACCGACTGAATTTCGCAAGGCTGGCACATTACCTGTGACAGCGCAGTCTCCCAGTGAAATCAGGATTTGCGTATGCTCCCGTATATGACGAATTTTCTCCAGATCCTCCTCGCTGCTGACAGCACCTTCAACAAGCGTAATATCCACCTGATCAGGAAAATCCTTTCGATCTACCAGAGGGCTGTAGACCAGTTCAATCTGATCGGCCAGCGCCAGTAAATTTTCGTCAATATCGAGAAAGGACATGTGGCAGCCAGAGCAGCCGTCCAGCCAGACCGTCGCCAGTCGTTTGCGCGTCATAAAAATATTCGCCGGAGACCCGCGCCTTAACCTACGGTGGCTACCGCAAGGCGGGGGAGGAAGGCGAAACTCCTTTCAAGTACTTGAATATATTGAACATTTCTGCTATACTTTGCGAATGAAACTGACGGCCATGATTAAACTCTTGCCGAACGACGAACAACAGCAATACCTCTACCAGACGCTTGAACGTGCCAATACCGCCTGCAACTGGATTAGTGAGCAGGCTTGGGAAACCAAGACGTTTAACATGACGCGCCTGCACCACCTGACTTACTATGCGGTACGGTCTGAATTTGACCTGGGCGCTCAAATCACGGTGCGCTGTATCGGCAAGGTGATTGGCGCATACAAACTGGACAAGAAAACCAAGCGCCTGTTTAAGAAGTTGGGCGGCATTCCGTTTGACAGTCACAATCTGACGTTCAAAACCGATAAGCGCGAGATCGTAATCTGGTCGGTCGGCGGACGGTTGACCATTCCCTTTACGGCTGGTTCGGGTCAGTTGGCGCTGCTGGCCTATCAGCAAGGCGAAAGCGACCTGATTTACCGCAAAGGCGTGTTCTATCTGTTTACGACCTGTGACGTGCCTGATGATACGCCGATTGAGGTTGAGGGTTTCCTGGGCGTTGATCTGGGCGTGAAAAATATTGCGGTAGACAGTGACGGCAATATCCACAGCGCCAAACACCTGTTGAATGTGCGTCACCGTCACCGCCGCTTGCGCCGGAAACTGCAAAAGAGAGGCACACGCTCGGCCAAGCGCCTGCTCAAACACCTGTCGGGCAAAGAACAGCGTTTTGCCCGTGATGTGAATCACTGTATCAGCAAGCAGCTTGTCAATATTGCGAAAGGCACTGGACGCGGGATTGCGCTCGAAAATCTTGAGGGTATCCGTGATCGCGTCACCGTCCCGCGTAAGAGACGAGACACGCTGCATAGCTGGTCGTTCCACCAACTGCGTTCGTTTGTGGCTTACAAAGCCGAACTCGCAGGTATACCAGTGGTATTGGTTGACCCGCGCAATACCAGCCGGACGTGTATTGCCTGCGGTTGTGTGGATAAAAGAAATCGTCTTACTCAAGCTACTTTCTCCTGTATATCGTGTGGTTTCGTCTCCCACGCCGATATAAACGCTGCGATTAACATTAGTCGCAGGGGGTCAGTCAATGCCCCGCACGCGAACGGTAGACCGGGAACGCCCGGCTAGGTGATTTGCAAGCCTCTGACTTTAGCCGGAGGTAGTTGACTTCTCGTTCTCCTTCATTTGTGCCAGTGTCGCCAGAAAGCCCTGATGTCGGGTCATTTCGCCAACCGCTTTACCCTTCACGAAAAGCGCACCTGTGGGACATACCTGCACACACTTGCCACAGCTTGTGCAGGATGCCGCATCGCCCCAGGGTTGATTTAAATCTGTAATTACGTGGGACTGAATGCCACGCGCCATCACATCCCAGGTGTGTGCGCCTTCAACCTCATCGCACGCTCGCACGCAGCGTGTACACAAGACACAGCGGTTATGATCGAGGGCGAAGCGCTCATGCGAAGCGTCTACGGTTCGGCGCGGGTTCCGGTAGAGCAGGCTAATGTGATCGACACCGAGCGCCACCGCCAGGTTTTGCAGCTCACAATGTCCGTTTGCCACACAGACAGAACAGATGTGGTTTCCTTCGACAAACAGCAGTTCAATCACCATGCGGCGGTATTTTTTCAGGCGTTCTGAATCGCTATAAACCTCCATGCCTTCCTGCGGACGGATCACACAGGCGGGCATTAACTTCGCTACTCCTTTGATCTCGACCAGACACAGCCGGCACGCGCCTACATCGGAAAGTCCTTCCAGATGACACAAAGTGGGGATAAAAATGTCATTTTCACGCGCTAGTTCCAGGATGGTTTCATCCTCGCGTCCGCTGACATCCTGATCGTTGATTTTCAATGTAACCACACGGCTCATCGTGCCACCTCCGCCTGTTGATGAATCTTGCATACCCCGGCAGGGCAGTCTTTATCGACAATATGTGCCAGGTACTCATCGCGGAAATAGCGCAGCGTACTCTGAACAGGCGTAGGCGCACCCTGACCCAGGCCGCATAAACTGGTGTGCTTCACCATGTCGGCTAAGCTTTCCAGCATTGCCAGATCGTCCAGCGTCGCTTCACCTTTGGTGATTTTGTCAAGCAGGTCATACATCTGGGCGGTGCCAACCCGGCAGGGAACACACTTA
This sequence comes from uncultured Anaerolineaceae bacterium, assembly GCA_964447795.1. Classification (GTDB taxonomy): domain Bacteria; phylum Chloroflexota; class Anaerolineae; order Aggregatilineales; family Phototrophicaceae; genus CFX2. Next base: position 67,220 of record CAYUTY010000014.1, on the reverse strand, counting down.
CCGCAGGATTCTGACATGCAAAATTCCATGAAGTAGCGGGCTACATCAACCATGCAGGCGCTATCATCCATCACGATCATGCCACCCGATCCCATATAGGTGCCCAGGTGAAGCAGAGAGTCGTAATCGACGGGCATATCGAGATAATCTTCTGGGATACAGCCGCCGGATGGCCCGCCGGTTTGCACAGCTTTGAAATGTCTTCCATTAGAAATGCCACCGCCGATGTCGAAAATAATTTCCCGAAGCGTCATCCCCATTGGTACTTCAATCAGCCCGGTATTTTTGATGCTGCCGGTAAGTGAGAAGACTTTTGTTCCCTTACTCTTTTCCGTCCCAATCGAGGTGTACCAGTCCACGCCGTTACGGATAATCGGCGTAACGCTGGCGTAAGTTTCTACATTGTTGATGAGCGTGGGGCAGCCCCACAATCCTCGTTCTGCCGGATAGGGTGGACGGGGGCGGGGTGTGCCTCGCCTGCCTTCAATCGAGGCGATTAAGGCTGTTTCCTCACCGCAAACAAAAGCACCAGCGCCGAGACGTACATCAACCTGGAAATTGAAAGTCGTGCCGCCGATACTGCTGCCAAGTAAATTATGTTTTTGTGCCTGGCGTATAGCCGCCTTTAACCGTTTCACGGCCAGCGGATATTCCGCACGGACATAGAGATAGCCCTGATCTGCCCCTACCGCGTAGGCCGCAATCGTCATCCCTTCCAGTATCTTGAAGGGATAATCTTCCATGACGCTGCGATCCATAAACGCGCCAGGATCACCTTCGTCGCCGTTGCAGATCACATACTTATGTATGCCCTGGGCTTTAGCGACGGTACTCCATTTCAGGCCGGTGGAATATCCCGCGCCTCCGCGCCCTCGCAGGCCGCTGCGGGTTATTTGCTCGATGACCTGCCCTGGCGTCATTTCACTCAGTACCTTGAGCAGCGCGCTGTATCCCCCAGCCGCGATGTAGGCTTCAATACGTTCCGGGTCAAGTTTTCCGTTGTATTCCAGAACAATCTTTTTTTGTCGGCTAAAAAATGGGGCAGATGTTGAACATTCCAGCCGTTTAATGGGCTGTGTTTCCAGACTATCCAGAATTTCAGGCGCGTCGTCTGCTTTCACACCCTGATAGAGGATGTTCTGCGGCTCAACCGAAACCATTGGCCCGCTGGCACACAAGCCACGACAACCGCCACCGCTGAGGGAACACACCTGATCGAGATGGCGTGATTCTATGCCTTTTTCCAGTGCCGCCCGTATCTCATCGCTGTGTGCAGACAGGCAAGCCGTGCCACTGCAAACGAAGATGTGATGTCTGAATTTTCGCGTTTCTTCTTGTTCATGAGATGTGATTTGAAGGAGGTCTTCAGCGATCATGTTTGCATCCACTCCTGGATTTTGTCCAGTGCGATGGAAGTAGTGAGCTTGCCAACTACTTCGCCATCAAAAACGCCTGCTGGTGCGAGGCCGCAGGTTCCCAGACATCGCGCAATCAGCAGCGACACCTTTTGGTCAGGTGTCGTCTCACCTGGTTTGATCGCTGCCAGACCTTTAACGGCGTCCAGGATTGGCGGCGCGCCTTTGATGTAGCAGGCCGTCCCCAGACAGATGACACAGTTATGTTCGCCTTGTGGTTTGAGGGTGAAAAAATTGTAGAAGGTGGCAACGCCATAAACACGGCTGAGAGGAACTTTGAGATTGGAGGCTACATACCGCAGGGATTCATCATCCAGACAGCCAAAGGCTTCCTGAACAGTGTGCAGTGTTTCGATTAACGCATTCGGCTCGTTGCCATGTCGCCGCATTGTCGCATTGACCAGCCGCCAGCGTTTATCATCGGATGGAGCTTCCGCCGTCTTTGTCGAAATGGCTCGCATGGTTTCTCCCCAAAGCAGAACCCGGAACGGAAGTTACACTGCCTCTAGCGTATCTGCTTAACGGGATGTTTTAACCTGCCGAAACTCAGCTTTTGCTAGTAAGAAATGACACTTTCAGATTAAAGCAGCAAGGTGACTTATAACTGCATTCAGGGGATTTTGCTCTGTCGCCAAATGACAGGCTGTGAGCATTTTTGGAGGATCGGCTATCCTGCTGAAAAGTGATGGCAACAGGGTAGCCGATAATATCATTCAGATGTCGCCCGCAGCTTCGTCATTTAGGCACGGGTTGAGGGATAACGCGAACAGCAGCCTTACCAGCCGCGCACGGCAATTTTCTCGCCTTCCGGCATTGAGCTGACATTGATGCCGACCATCGCTTCGCCGAGGTTGCGGCTGACATTAAGCAGGATTTCCGGCTTGTCGAAGTGTGTAACTGCCTCAACAATCGCTTTGGCACGTTTGGCCGGGTCGCCACTCTTGAAAATGCCCGACCCAACGAACACACCATCAACCCCAAGCTGCATCATCAGCGCTGCATCAGCGGGTGTCGCCACACCACCAGCGGCGAAGTTGACGACGGGCAGACGGCCCAGTTCGGCGACTTCTTTCACTAGGGCATAGGGTGCCTGAATATTCTTGGCGTAGGCGAAAAGTTCGTCTTCGTCCATCGCCGTCAGGCGGCGGATTTCGCCATTGACGGTTCGGGCATGGCGCACGGCCTCGACCACATCGCCTGTCCCGGCCTCGCCTTTCGTGCGAATCATAGCCGCGCCTTCCGCAATACGGCGCAGCGCTTCGCCCAGGTTGCGGCAGCCGCAAACGAATGGAACAGTGAATTTGTGCTTATTGATGTGGTGTTCTTCGTCAGCGGGAGTCAGCACTTCACTCTCATCAATATAATCGACGCCCAATGCCTGCAAAATCTGCGCCTCGACAAAGTGGCCGATACGCGCCTTCGCCATCACTGGAATAGTGACAGCGGCGATGATTGCTTCAATCATATCGGGGTTGCTCATACGGGCCACGCCGCCCTGCGCCCGGATGTCAGCCGGGACGCGCTCCAGTGCCATGACAGCGCACGCGCCCGCGTCTTCCGCAATTTTTGCCTGTTCAGCATTAACCACATCCATGATGACGCCGCCCTTGAGCATCTGCGCCAGCCCGCGTTTGACGGTTTCGCTTCCGGTCTGTTTCTCGCCGTTGGTATGAACCCCATTGGTGGTCATGTTTCTGCCCTCATCTTACAAATTCTGGTCGAATAGAAATGTAAATGTAGCGTAATGGCACGCTATTCTTTGCCATATGTCCAGGTGAGTCCATTATAGCCAAGTCATTTGCCATTCAACCAGACTGGAACACCATAGCAGATCACGATGACTTCAAACCCTCGCCTGTTTTATATATTCAGGTGTGCCTTTTCAGTCCGGTGTATACTGAAAGCAGATTTCTGGGGACAAAATACCATGTCAAAACAGCGCTCGGTGGACTGGGAAGCTGTCTGGAAAAGCCTGAACTGGGACGACGAAAAACGCCAGCAGAGTGCAGACCATGAACGGCTGCGCCAGCGCGCCCAGCATTATGCTGCCCCTGCGCGTATGCTAGAGGCCGCGCCGGAAAATGCGCTGACTGTGCTGATTTTTGATCTCGGCGGTGAACGCTACGGTGTGGATGTGATGCGTGTACGCGGCATTCGACCACTGGGGAAAGTGACCCCTGTTCCGGGGACGCAGAACTTTTACCGGGGCGTTATCAACCTGCGTGGGCAGATTTTGACGGTTCTGGATTTACGCTTGTTTTTTGGTGTGCGCGAAGAAGAGGTCATTGTGCCGGATGAGGTGGTGATTGCTCGCTCATTTCATCTGGAGATGGCGCTGCTGGCGCACCAGGTAGTCGGTGTGCAGACAATTGGCGCAGACGCGGTGAAAGCTGTGGAACACATGCCTTATTCGCAGGGCATCACCAGAGACAAAGTTGTCCTGCTGGACATTACGCGACTCTTTGAAGATCAACGCTTAATCCTCGGTGGAGGGATGCATGAACAGAACACTTGACAATTCCGGGCGGGGAGACAGCGCGACACGGCAGATGGTTGAAACGGCGACGGGCGGCATGGTGCTGGCGATGGCGGTTGCGGCGGCGGTTCCCGTCCTGCTGATGAGCCTCACAACAGCAATGGACACCCTGACAATGGTGCTGTGGGTGGTAGCATCGTTAGTCGGCGGCTGGATTTTTGGCATTATTATGCACATGTTGACTCGTCCGAGCTTTGACCGGCTGCTGGACAGCTATGTGCAGGCACTCGATTATGTGGTGCGTGGTGATCTGCGCCAGCGGCTCGACGTGAGCAGCATCGGCGCACGAACCAACGAGGAGCGGACACTTATCCGGCTGGGTGATGCCGTTAATCGAATGCTGGATCGTTTGCAGGATGTGGTGACGGAAATCGGTGAGGCATTGAGCCGGGTAGAACATGATACAGCAGAAATTCTGGGGGCGGCGGCGCGGCAGATTGGCATGGCGAACGAGCAGGATGCGGTGGTAACCGAAACCACTGCTACTGTCAACGAAGTGCGAGCGACAGTAACTGAAACGGCGGAACGGGCGCAGAGTGTGGCCGAAACTGCTCAAATTTCAGTCGATATTTCGCGCGCCGGGACAGACGCGGTGGAGCAGACTGTCTCCGGCATGGAGATTATTCGCCGCCGCGTGGAAGACATTGCCGATAATATCCTTGTGCTGTCGGAGCATACTCAGCAGATTGGCGAAATCATTGCTACGGTCAATAATCTGGCCGACCAGAGCCGAATGCTGGCGCTGAATGCCTCGGTTGAGGCGGCGCGGGCAGGTGAAGAAGGTAAGGGCTTTGCAGTGGTAGCGCTGGAAGTTCGCAATCTGGCCGATCAGAACCGTGATGCAACCATTCAGGTACGCGAGATTCTGGGCGAAATCCAGCGAGCGACCAATGCGGCGGTAATGGTGACAGAGGAAGGCAGTAAAGGCGTTGACCAGGGACAGCAGCTTGTCAACCGGGCGGGCGATTCGATTCGTGATCTGGCACATGCCATTGAAGAAGCAGCACTGGCGGCTATGCAGATCGCGGCCAGCACCCGCCAGCAAACAATTGGCATGGATCAACTGACCCAGGCGATGCGGACGATCAAACATGCCACAACCGAAACCCTCAGTACAACCATGCAGGTCAAAGCCAGTGTGCAAAACCTGCGCGATGTCGCCAGCCGGGTGAATTCGGTGCTGGCGGGGCTTAAGTTGTAGGAGTAGCCGGCAAGACTCCCCTCAAAAACTGTTTGCAGCATCTGAACAATCTGAATTTACAGTCTCCGGCAGTCTGGCTCTCAGGGGTGCAAATATTCACCCTGTAGATTCAGGTTTTGATTCTCCGCTAACGACCATCGGTAGGGGTGACGACATATTCCCAGCCGGAGGAATATTCGTTTCTGCCATACCCGTAGGTATCCGAGTACATGCTGTATGAACCCCAATAGAGCGATGGGTCGTAGATGGGAAGGATGCGCTCGTAAGTCTGAAGTTCAGCCAGCGCCAGCCGCCGGGAGAGATTGAAAGAGAAGACTGTGCTGCCATAGCCTGCGTCCGCATCTTGCAGCCATTTTAGCTGTCTGGCAAGCCACTGTCCCGCCCATTGATGTGCTTTGCTGCCGGGTTCAGCTTTAGCGCGGTAAAACTCCATGATGGCAGGAGTGGCATCGACTGACAGTGTGTTGAGAAAAGCAGTGTCCAGTTCTTCGCCTTGACTGTAGTGGGCGATATTGCGTTCGGCAATGTAGTGGTCAACATTCATAAAGTTGAGCGTCCCCAGATAACCGATCAGCACCAGCAGCACGCCCAGCGAAAAAACATTTTTGTGGACACGAAACAGTGCCAGCACGAAAACGCCGAACATGACGCCCAGCCAGACCATCGAGACATGGGTATAAACGCGAAGCTGGGTAAAGCCATAAGTTTCTTCATACAGCCACATGCGCTGTGCCGCCGAAGCCAGCATCACTGTCGTCAATCCGGCAAGGGCAACCGATAAACTGCGAAAAAGGATGTTTTCGCGCCCCGGCTGTCGGATTGTCACCTGGTCGAGCAGCAGTGCCAGCCCCAGCGGCAGACCGGAGACAGCCACCAGCTCAAAAAAACCGCGCCGCGCATACTGGGCATAGGTTAGACCTTCGACGCCGATATTAGCCGCACCACCGAAGAAGTAGGCAAACTGGACGACGACAAAAGCGGCGAACAGCAGTACGACACTTCCCAGAATAATCGTGCTTTCAATCATGCTCAGTTTGAAAGCTGGTTTGCGCTTTTCAACGGCTTGTCTAGCCGGGCTGACAATCGCCTCTGCCTGGCGCAGTTCGCCATCATCAGTGCTTCCATCATCTTCATCAACTGCTTCAACCGGCTGAGGTTCAAGGGGCAGCCGCCGCGCCAGCGCATAGCTCAGTCCACCTGTTGCCAGCAGTGACAGCGAAAGCGTTGTAAAAACTGTGCCAAAGGTATCACCAGAAACCTGCAAACCAAAAACCCGCCGCACGCCATCCCAGGCCTGCGTCACATAACGGGCAAAAACGGCATCTGCCGAGCCAAGCAAAAAGCCGAAGACCGCCAGCACAGGCAGGGCAAAGACGACGCCGCGCATGGCCGAGACAAGCTGACCGCCGGGTCTGTGCCGCCGTTCGCGCAGCCATGCCCACGACTCGACGGATTCCGACAGACCGAGGGGCAGCACCATCACGCCTGCTGCAATAACGCTGCCAAGCTGTTCCATAAAGGATTCTTCATCGACCGGACGTGGCAGGGTGAAATAGTGCAGCACCAGACCGCCCAGCGCCAGTGCCGCCAGCACGTTGAGGGCAGTCAGCAGGGGGTCGGCGCGGACGGCGATCATGGCAGCGAAAATCAACAGCGGGATGAGCGGCCACAGGTTACGCTGTTGAATGGGGCGACCAACAGGACGCGCCACCAGGAACAGCGCCGCCAGCGCCACCAGTGTGAACAACAGGAAGGAAATGCCTATCAGCTTGCGATAAAAGAAGAGTGTGCCAATAATTCCGACTATCAGCCCTGCGCCAACTGCCAGCGCTGAAAATGTCCTTCGCTCCATATTGATAACTCCTGAAAGCGGATAATTGATGCGGCACTCAGGACACATTCTTCTGTGACCTCAGCGTGATAAAGTATGTTTGCAGGATAAGGATTTCAATCAGCGCAGGTCAAGCACTCAGGTGTCTGAATGTGAAGCTGTAAGTGTAAGCCAGCCAATAGAAATGGATTTGTTCTACAGGCCAGAGGGTTGCAGGCCGCGAAACAGATTCGTTACTATTGCGCCACACATCAAGTCTGCAATCACCGGATTTACAACTTATGACTGCTGCCCTTGAGGATGAGCAACTGCCGGAACTCAATCCGGATACCTATCTTAACCGTGAACTGGCGTGGATTGAGTTTAACCGGCGCGTGCTGACGATGGCACGGGACGAATCGCTGCCACTGCTGGAACGGATCAAATTTCTGGCAATTTTCAGCAATAATCTGGACGAGTTCTACATGGTGCGGGTGGCTTATGTTCATGACAAAATGAAAGCCGGTCTGCCCACTAACCGACCCGATGGCGTGCAGCCAGCGGCGCTGCTGAACGAAATTCGTGAACAAGTGCTGGAGATGGTCAAAGAACAGCGGGCGACCATGCGCGAGGTGTTTGCCCAATTGGAAACTCATGGCATCCATATGACCGAGGTGAAGGAACTGGAGGTTTTTCAGCAGGAGGCCATTCGCGCCTATTTCTATGATGAGGTGTTCCCAGTGCTGACACCACTGGCGGTTGACCATGCCCGGCCTTTTCCTTTCATCTCCAATCTGAGCCTGAACCTGGGTATGTGGCTCAAGCGGGCAGACGAACCTGCCTATGAGCATGAATTTGTGCGGCTGAAAGTGCCGGATGTGCTGCCCCGGCTGGTCGATGTCGGGAAGGTGCTGCAAAATTACACCAAAGACAACCGTGTAAAAGATACCTTTGTCTGGCTGGAAGACATCATTTCAGCCAATCTGGATTTGTTGTTCCCTGGTATGCAGGTTGTGGAGCATTACCCATTTCGCATTACGCGCAACGCCGACATTGACTACGAACAGGAAGAAGAAGACAACGTTGGTGAGGACATCAGCTCAATTATTGAGGAGAGCGTGCGCGAGCGGCGTTTTGGCTCGGTGGTGCGGCTGAGTGTGCCGGAGAATATCAGCCAGCGCACCTTGAATACGCTGATTCAGCAGCTTGATGTTGACCCCGGACGCGACGTATACGTGATTGATGGAGCGCTGGGGGCTAGCAGTCTGTTTGAACTATCAGCGATCGACCACCCGGAACTCAAATTCCCACTCTATATTCCACGCATCCCCGAACCGCTGGTAGAGCGCAACATTTTCACTGCCATCCGCCAGGGCGATATTATGCTGCACCATCCCTACGATTCATTTAAACCGGTGGAAGATTTCTTCTGGTCAGCAGCGCGGGATAATGATGTGCTGGCAATCAAAGCAACCCTCTATCGCGTCGGCAAAAATTCGCCCATTGTCGAGGCACTGCTGGCAGCACGGGATGAGGACAAACAGGTGGCGGTGCTGGTTGAGCTAAAGGCCCGTTTCGACGAAGAAAACAACCTGGAATGGGCGCGGCAGCTTGAAGAAAAAGGGGTGCATGTCACCTATGGCGTGGAAGAACTCCCCGTGAAAACCCACGCTAAAGTGGCGCTGGTGGTGCGGCGGGAGGCGCATGGTGTGCGGCGTTATGTTCACCTGGGAACGGGCAATTATAATGCTGGAACTGCCCGCATGTATACCGATCTGGGGCTGCTGACTGCTAACCCTGAAATTGCCGATGATGTATCACGCCTCTTTAACCGGTTGACAGGCTATGCGCCAAACACAGTTTATAAGCGCCTGCTGGTCGCGCCGGAGTATCTGCACACCAGCCTGGTCGCGCTGATTGAGAACGAAATTGCGGCGGCGCGGGCGGGCAAGGCGGCACGGCTGATTTTCAAGATGAATCAGCTTGAAGAAGATATGATGATCCAAAAGCTGTACCAGGCATCGCAGGCAGGTGTACAGGTTGACCTGATTGTGCGCGGTTTGAGCTGTTTACGCCCTGGCATTCCCGGTTACAGCGACCATATTCGGGTTATCAGCCATGTCGGGCGCTATCTGGAACACAGTCGACTTTTCTATTTTCAGAATGCGCCCGTCGATCAGCGTATCTATATGGGCAGCGCTGATCTGATGCGACGCAACCTGCTCAACCGGGTGGAGGTAGTGTTTCCAGTACTGGATGTGAATCTGCAAAAGCGGGCGCTCCGTATTCTGGCGACTTTTCTTGAGGACAATGTGCTGGCATGGCGTATGGAGACAGATGGCACTTACACACGGGCAGCGCCAGCAGAGGATGAACAGGCTTTCAACTGTCAGGAAGTTTTCATGCTGGACAGCGCCGGCCTGAAGGAGATACCCTGAGCAGGCATTTGCGGCTTCGAGGCAGCCGCATTTGCGACAAAAGGTAGACAAACTTTAAGACGTGTGTCACAATGTCGCTGGGTGGGCTTTGCTCACTCAGCAGCCGTTTCAAAGGCAGTTTTCCTCAATACAACCGCGAAGTTATTGCTTTCATTCAGGGCTTTTTTGTTTGAGCAGGCGGAGAGGGACTCATGCAAGCGAACGGCAACGAACACCCATCAATCCAGTCACCGGAACTGTGTGTCATTGAAGGCGACGGTATCGGCCATGAGGTCATCCCGGCGGCTGTCGAGTTACTGCGCCTGGTCGCGCCGGATGTGAATCTGCATTATGCCATCGCAGGATGGGAATGCTTTCAGCAGACCGGAACGCCTCTGCCCGATGATACGCTGGCAACTGCTGTGCAGTGCGGCTCGGTGCTGTTTGGCGCGGCATCTTCCCCCGCCTATCCGGTAGAAGGCTATTATTCGCCCATTGTGCGGCTGCGGAAGAAATTACGCGCCTTTGCCAATCTGCGCCCAACCAAATATCTGCCTGTACCAACCTCGCGGCAGGGCGTTGACCTGCTGGTCGTGCGGGAAAATACGGAAGACCTGTATATCGGCCATGAACATACCGAAGATGGCGGCGAGACAGGTATTGCCGAAAAAGTGATTACCCGCGAGGCCACCGAACGTGTCACCCGGTTGGCATTCGATCTGGCGGTTCGCACCTCCCGCCGGAAAGTGACCATCGTTCACAAAGCCAATGTCCTGCCACAGTCAGACGGGTTGTTCCGCCGGGTGGCGCTGGAAATTGCGGGCTATTACCCGGAAATCCTCACCGATGAGTTGTTTGTGGACACAGCAGCCTACTGGATGGTCAAAGACCCCAGCCGCTTTGACGTGATTCTGACGCCCAACCTGTACGGTGATATCCTCTCCGACATGGCGGCGGCCTGGGGCGGCGGCCTCGGTCTCGCACCTTCATTGAGTCTGGGGACAGGTATTGCCCTTGCTGAGCCGGTTCATGGCAGCGCACCGGACATCGCCGGGCAAGGTATTGCCAACCCTACAGCGGCTATTCTCAGTCTGGCAATGCTGCTGCGGCATCAGTGGGGGCGGTTGGAAGAAGCAGCACGCATCGAAAACGCAGTGCGTGCGACTCTTGACGAAGGTGATTACACAATCGATATTTATAGTGAGGGTGCTATCTCAACCGGCGAGTTCACCAGCCGGGTTCGTGAACATTTGCTGTAGCGTTTATCCTCTCAATTGCTATAAAGATTGTAACAGTGGGTTCAGTCCCACTGTTACAGCCCCGTTGATGCCTCTGGTACTATTTTCCTACATGGGAAACATAACCTAAAACCCGTAAATTTTCTCTGAACTCCATGATTTTCTGTGCTAGACCGTCAGAATCTTAATACTTATTTAGTTTCATCTGGGAAATTGGTGCTACTATGAAGCTGAGAAGTATAACTATCCTGCAACATTATTCATATTTTCTTCATACTTGATGGGCAAAAAATGAGTGCCTCAAGTGTTGGTTAAGCTTCTCGTCAATAGCAATTTCTCACGAGTAAAGGTTTGATGATGAGCGGACACACCGTTTTGGTGGTTGATGACGAGAGTAATTTTCTCGAAATCATGAAGATGATCCTCCCAAAAGGAGGTTACGAAGTCCTGACTTCTGTGCATGGCGAAGAAGGACTGGAAATGATTTATCGCTATCAGCCGGATGTGGTGCTGCTGGACGATATGCTGCCCGGCCTGAGCGGAGGCGATATCTGCCTGCGCGTTAAGAGCGATCCGCTGGTTAGCCATATTCCGGTTATCCTTTACAGTGCCGGGCCGCGCGTGCGCGATGCCGCTTTCACCCGCCAGATTGGTGTGGATGCCGTACTGTATAAACCTTTCAAACCTTCGGACGTACTGAAGGCAATCAATGGCTGCTGCGGCGTCAGCGTTTAGCCTCCTTCAAACAATAATGGATTTCTAACAGGCAAAACCGCATCAAAACGGTTGTAGATGCGTATAATTTTTAGTAACGCATGATATATCCGGGAGGTCTTAACCTGATGCGGCTGCTGAAAGAAATGTTTATCATTTTTCTGGGAATAGCCGCGGCTATTTACCTGATTAACCCCACATTGGGTATTCTGGAATTTCTGCCAGATAACCTCCCCCTGGTTGGTAACATTGACGAGGCGACGGCAACTGCGCTGCTGTTAAGCGTGCTGGGCTATTATGGCCTCGATTTGACCCGTATCTTTGGACGGCGGGCGCAGCATCCGCTTGTTCCGCAAGCACCGAGCCGCTCCGTCCAACCGCCCTCACGATAATGCAAAAGGGCGCACAAATCGTGCGCCCCTGGAAGCATCGCTTCTGTAATTCTGAAAGCTTATACCTTACGCCACACCAGCGGGAAGACAAAGGTCTGATTTTCGACCTTCCCGTCGATGATTTCCGCACCAGTGTAAACGGTGGCGGTTTCGCTGGTTTCAACCTTCACAAAAACAGTGTTGGCGAAGGGGGGTTCTTTGGGGTCTTCAAGGAACTGCCAGTTCAGCAGCGCGATTTCCGATCCATCCGGCGCAAGTGTCATCCCTTTGCCAAAACGTCCCCGGCTGATGCGGAAATTATTGCCCGTCGCCAGTTCAAGGGCAATGAGAGCGTTGTTAGCGGTGCTGTCCCCGCCAGCGACAACGATGACGCGGCTGCTGTCCGGCGCGAAGGCCAGCGCTGAGATTGTGTCCCCCCGGCTCCCGGCTGCTAATGTAACCGGTGCAACGCCCGGATCAGACAGATTATAGACATTTATCACATTGTCATTCGAAGGAGAGGTCACAACTATTGCCAGCCATTTGCCGTCTGGTGAAACCTGTGGGTAAGCATTCGCCGCGCCATTGAAGGTTGGCATGAGACCCTGCCTGTCCAGCACATCGGTCAGCGACATATCGGCTGTATTGATAGCCTTCAGCGCGACAGTGTTAGCAGTGACGCCATCCGGCACAGTGAAATAGACATAGCGGCCATCGGGTGAGGCGAACAGGGTATTCGTCCGCGCGAAGGCAGCAAACTGACCAGCCTGGAAATCGCTGGCTGCCAGCGTGGCGCTGCGGGCAGAGGGATCAATCGAATACAACTGCCATGCAGTGCGGGTATCGCCGCTCTTGCAGCGATGGCCGAGGATTGCCACATATTTGCCATCGGCTGCGGTGGTAAGCTGGCCGCTGGTGAACTTGCAGCTTTCACTGCTGGGCTGAAGGGTTGCGACTTCGACCTCGCTGCTGCCGCTCCACCACATCACCGCCGCTTCATCAGCCTCATTTTTGTCGTTGGTGAAAAAGCTGATAAAGGCTACGCCATCATTGGTCAGGTCGAAGGCGGTGACATTTTCATAGGTATAAACTTCGCTCAGGTCGCCAGTATTGACAACATGCAGGAAACCATCAGGAAATTCGCTCTGTTCTGCGCCTGGTTCGTAGGCAATATAGGCCATCCGTGCGCCGTCCGGCGAATACTGAAAAGTGCCGTTGCCGAGACAGGTAAGGGCATTTACATCGTCCAGCTTGGTCGGAGCATCTGTCCCTTTCATGACATAAAGCGCCCCTTCATTCAGCCCAACATAAAGCGCGGTGAGGTTGCCATTGGGGGAAGTAGCTTTATCACCGCATAATTCAACGCGGCTGGTGCTGGCCGGAATTTCCATGATTGGTGTGAGTGCGCCAGTCCCATCCATGAAGGCAAGCTGGCCGGGCTGCCGCCCAGACTGCTGGCCGGGTCCCGCGCCGACGCCTTGCCACACGAGCAGTCTGTCGCTGGCATCAGCCAGGGCTGCCGCCGGAACGATATTAGCCGCTGGTTCAACGACAGCGGGCGCCTCAATCAGGGGAGCAGTTTCGATGGTGCTTGCCCCTACTCGTGTTTGCATCAGCACAAAAACTGTCCCACCGACGAGCGCCACCAGCAGTAAAAGCGCCACCAGCATTAAACCTCTTGAAGATGAAGACTCTCTCTTAACTTCAGGCATAGTCGCCATAGCCATTTACTCAAGTCCTTTTGCTATGAAAAGCGGATAATTCCAATATATATTAAATCCGCTTGTAAATGGCTTGAGGAGGTATGGTACGATTCGCCTATTGTTGGAACGTTGTTATCCCAGCAGGCATTCGCCTGATGATGCGCCGCCCAGAAGCCTGCCGTCAAGCGTCACCAGGCTCAGGAAACCTGCGCCGACAGTCAGACGCTCTGTCGCGGTGTCGGCTTGCAGAACTCTCGCACGTTGGCTGCTGTTGCGGCTGCCCCCGGCATAGAATTGAAGCTGATTGACGAGCGCGCCATCTGCTGTGCTAAAAACATTGAGCATTCCATCAGCATCGAGGGTATAGAGCAGGCAGCCGCCGCCAACCGCCATCAGCGGCGCGAATTCACCAGCTGGGAAGGGATAATCAACCTGCCAGCGTGGGCTGCCATCGACAGCAAAGGCCATGAGCCTATCGCCACTGTAGATATAAATACTGCCAAGCGCATCAACAGCGAGCTGTACCGAGCGCCCCGGTGGTGTATCCAGCATGAGTAAATCGGCATTGGTGTCACGGTCAAGGTGTTTGAGCGTCGCGCCAGCCAGCGCCACCCAACCGCCTGCCGGGTCTGCTGAAGCAGCTATCAGCCGTCCCAGCGGATATTCAGCGATGACCGCGCCATCCGCGCCAATCAGCCGCCATACACTGCCTGTGCCAGACTGAAAAGCCGCCGCAATGGTGTCGCGCTGTCTGTCCAGCCACAACCAGTCACCCACACCTGGCAGCGTCCAGAGTGAACTGCCCGCTGCATCATAGGCTTGCAGGCTTCCGCCTTCAGCCGCGAAAATCAGCGTTTCGCCCAGGGTTAAAATGGGTGCATTGGGGCCTGTCACCGTCCAGATGGCGGCGTAGCGCCCGCCCTGCAAGGCCAGCGTTTGACCAGTTTCCGTTCGTGCGATCAGGCGGTCACCGGCAAGTGCCGCCAGCCCGGTGACTGCGCCATCCGTCTGGATGCGCCAGGCCGCATCACCGCCGGGCAGCACATATTCAACCAGGTTGCCACTGGCGACGGCATAAGCGCCATTTTCCAGCGGCAGCGGTGGCAGGTTCGGAATACCGTCAAAAACGGTTGAACTGATGTAAGCCGGATTGAATCTCAAGCGCCAGAGCGCCGTGAACTCAAGTGGGTTATACCAGCCGTCCAGCAGCGGGTTGCCAGTGACATAACCGGGGCCGCCGTCATTTGGCAAAAAGTCGCGCCACTCAAAGTGCAGGTGCGGCCTGCCGCGTGAAGGCCATCCAATAGTGGCAATAATCTGCCCGCGCTCGACACATGAGCCAACCGATGGCAGTGTAACCGAGTCACGTTCCTCAACATGGCCGTAGAGACTATAGGCGATAGTGTTGTTCGGGAAAAGGTGTTCGACAATCACCACGCCTTTCTCGGTATCCCAGCCTTCGGGATTGGCATATGTCACCCGGCCACGCGCTGCCGCCCGAACTGGATCGCCCCAACGGTCAAAACCAATATCCAGGCCGGTATGATTGCCGCCGAAACGCTCGCGGTAGCGGGAAAAGTCGTCATACCCCTGCGCCAGTTCATCAATTGGCAAATCCACCATATCCACAATGCCGCATGGCCCGCTGTTTTGTGCCGCCGTCATCGGCGGCACTATAAGCATCACCAGTAAAAAAATAACAATCCATGTCATCCACTTCACCACTTAAAACGCTAACCCCCACCCTTACTATTATAAACTCGTGAAGCACCCATAACCTGCAACGTTAAATTTAGGTTTAGCAGTTTATCATAGAGAGTAGTGTGTGTATTGAATAGCCCAGAGGAATGCAATGCAGTCCATTCGCCGCCTGTCTACCGCCTGTAGCGCGGGATTTTTGCTCATCCTGCTGCTGTTAGGTTTTGCCTTTAGCATCATGCCAATTTCGGCGCAGGCCAACCTGCCGCCTGGTTTCACCGAAGTCAAGGTTGCTGACGGACTGGTTGATGCAACAGCTATGAAGTTCGCGCCGGATGGTCGTTTATTTGTGCTGCAAAAGCCGGGCCAGGTGCGTGTCATCAAGAATGGTGTGCTGCTGGCAACCCCCTTTCATACACTGCCTGCGGCTGATGTTGATGTCATCAGCGAGCGTGGTCTGATAAATCTGGTTTTTGATCCGAATTTCGCCAGCAACGGTTTTCTCTATCTCTATTACACCCAGCTACCCATTGCCGGGGAAACCGCTCCCTATAATACGGCTTCCTTCAATCGGCTGGTACGCCTCCGCGCTAATCCACCCTCCAGTGATGTTTCCGACGGAACCGTGACCGAAATTTTCAAATTTGATGCGCTGTCAAACCGTTATTATCATAATTCCGGCACGATGGAATTTGGCCTGGATGGCAAACTGTATATCGGGGTTGGTGATGACGACCAGGACCCGAACCGTTACCCGCATTTTGCCCAGCGGTTGGATATCAACTGGTTTGGCAAAGTGCTGCGAATGAACATTTTTGAAACCCCGGTTAATGGAAAATACTGGAGTGCGCCAACGGACAATCCCTTCTACAACGCCGCCAGCCCGAATGCCAAACAAAATCTGATGTGGACAATTGGCCACCGCAATCCCTATAACTTTGCGCTTCAGCCCGGCACAGGGCGGTTATACGCGGCAGAAGTGGGTGAAAACACCTGGGAAGAAATCAACCATATTGAGCGCGGCCATAATTATGGCTGGCCGAAATTTGAGGGCAGCACCATGATTCGCCCGGATGGGCCGGGTTCCAGCCCTTTTGACCCTACACCCTCGCCACCGCCCTATACATTTCCGACTCTGAATCCGCCGCATACACCGCCCGTCTATGAGTGGCAGCACGATGGCACAGGCACCTGCGCGGCGACAGCAGGCGCATTTTATAATCCCCCGCTGGCGGTACAGCAGTTTCCGGTGCAGTATGTCGGCAAATACTTCTTTGTCGATTACTGCGCCAAATGGATAAAAGTCTTTGATCCCGAAAGCGAAACCTTCTACAGTGATTTCGCCACCAATACAATTTTTGAAGTGGTCGAACTGGAAGTCGGGCCGGATGGCGCACTCTATTATCTGGCGCGGGGTGGCACACCCGCCGGACAGGTATGGAAAATTACCTATCCTGCGGGCGCGCAGCCTCCAGTTTTCAATACTTCCCCGCAGGATATCACCGTCACCGTTGGGGATACGGCAGCTTTTACGTGCAGCGCATCCAGTGTGCAGCCTATTACTTATCAGTGGCAGCGAAAAGTATCTGGCGCGGGCAGCTTCAGCAATGTCCCAGGCGCAACTGGCCTCAGCTATACCACGCCGCCAACCCAGCTCAGCGATGATGGAGCAGAGTTCCGCTGTGCAGCCAGCAACAACGCTGGCACGACCTACAGTGATGCCGCTACCCTGAATGTCACGTCGGACTATGCGCCGGAAGCGACCATCCTTTCCCCGACCAACTACACCTTCTTTAATCCGGGGGATACTGTCACCTTCCTGGGGCAGGGGACGGATGTTGAAGATGGTGATCTGCTCCCTGAAAACTACCACTGGGAAGTGGTGATGATTCATCAGCCTGCCAATGGCGCGACCCACGCCCACCCCGAACTGACCCTGAATGGCGTGACAGGTGGTTCATTTGATATGCCGGTTGAGCCGCATGGCGATGGAACCTTTTACTTCCGCATCACCCTAACCGTGACCGACTCTGACGGGCGAACTGGCAGCACCTATATTGATGTGCTGACCGCGCCGCTGCTGGAAGCCCCAGCCAATATCTCGCTGCTGCCCTCCACTACCATCCCTTTCCAGTGGAAACCGGTTGCCAACGCGACATTCTACGACTTTCAGTATGGGACTAACGCCAATCTCGACACTTCTGCCATAACGCGCCGTATCAGAAGCCCGCTCACCGCCACAACCCTGACGAATCTCACCAGTGGTCTGCCGCTTTACTGGCGCGTGCGCGCAGTTTATGCCAATAACAGCCTCTCACAATGGAGCGATACCTGGCGCGTGACACCCGGCACAATCGTCGCCCGCAATTTCTTCACTACCAATCAGCCGACGCTGACCTGGAATCGTGTGTCGTGGGCGGTGGGGTATGAAGTGCAGATCGCTTATCTGTTTACCTTCATCGACGCGCAGACTTACAGTATAGGCGACCCGAATACGCTGACACAGCTCGCTAACCCGCTGCCCAATGGTGTGCATTACTGGCGGGTGCGGGCTAAACGGGCGGACGGCTCATTCGGCCCCTGGAGCGCACCAGAAGCCTTCACCGTGCGGCTTGGCATCTGATAAACAGGCAGGAACAGGTAACATTACCAACATTGCGACAGGGACACCTCAACGAGTGTCCCTGTGTATTGCATTAGCCCGTTAAGGGTCACGTTTTTGCTCAGCCACATAAAACCCGGTAAAATGCTTAATGTGATTAATCGGTGAATTATAACTGATTTTGAACAATAAATGCTGGCCTGCGTACAGGGGAATAATCAATAACCGCCCCGCACAGAGGGTCAATACTTTTTAAGGGGATTTTTATGACGGTAAATCGCCCCGGTGGGATGCGTGCTTTTACAATAGTCTGGTTAGGGCAGTTGGCGTCGATGCTCGGCACCACCATGACGCAGTTCGCCCTGACGATCTGGTCATGGCGCTTTGTTACCGAAGTGCAGCCTGTAGACGATCCGGCTTTTGCGATGGCGCTGGTTGGCCTGTTCAACTTTGCCCCCGCCATTCTTTTTAGCCCGATTGCCGGGGCGCTGGTTGATCGCTGGAATCGCAAGACGACCATGATGCTGGTTGATCTGGCGGCGGGCATCTCGACAATCGCTATCTTCATGCTGTACAGCACTAACAACCTGCAAATCTGGCATCTGTATGTGGCCGGGGCCTTCACCGGAATCTTCCAGTCTTTCCATTTTCCAGCCTATTCATCAGCTATTTCGATGATGGTCTCCAAAGAGCAGTACGCCCGCGCTGACGCCATGCTTGGCCTGGTCGATTCGGCTACCACCATTTTTGCGCCGATCATCGCCAGTTTCTTCCTCGGCATCATCGGCATTGCCGGGATTATGCTGATCGACATTGTGAGCTTTCTGGCGGCGATTGGCACACTTCTGTTCGTGCATATCCCCCAACCAGCGGCGACGGCGGCAGGCGCGGAGGGCAAAGGCAGCCTGCTGACTGAATCGGTTTATGGATTTCGCTATATTTTTGCCCGCCCCAGCCTGCTCGGTCTGCAACTGGTATTTTTCTTCGGTAACTTCTTACATGGCCTTGGCTTCACCGTTCTTGCGCCGATGATTTTGTCGCGCACGGGTAATAATGAGATGCTGCTGGGTTTCGTACAATCAGCTTTTGGTGTTGGCGGTGTGATCGGCGGAGTGCTGCTGGCGGCCTGGGGCGGGCTGAAACGGCGGGTTCACGGTGTGCTGGCCGGGTGGATTATCTCCTCGCTGTTTGGTACGGTGCTGATGGGATTGGGACAGGCACTGCCGGTATGGCTGGCGGCCGCATTTTTCGGCGCTTTCGCTGTACCGTTCATCAATGGCTCCAATCAGGCGATCTGGCAGTCGAAAGTCGCGCCGGATGTACAGGGGCGGGTGTTTGCCTCGCGTCGGCTGATCGCGCAGATCACGTTTCCAGTGGCGACCGTACTGTCCGGCTTACTGGCTGACCGGGTTTTCGAGCCAGGACTCAGCAGTGCCGATGGCAGCCTTGCGGCAACTTTTGGCCCTCTGGTTGGCGTCGGGCCGGGCGCGGGCATGTCGCTGATGTTCATCATTGCCGGTTTCCTGACACTCATCGTTGGTGTGGTGGGCTATCTCACACCCGTTATTCGCAACGCCGAAGATATTTTACCCGATCATGATGCACGCCCGGTGGATGCGGCTGCCCCTGCAACAGCGGATGTGGGGCTGGTGGTGGATGTTCCGGCATCATAGGTAGCAGGTGCGCTCCCGTCGTAATCTGTTACAATACAGGCAGTTTTGACTGCAAAAACAACCTTGATGGGGAGCGCATTTATGGAAGCCAAAGTTTTTGAGATCAAGGAATATATGATCGTCTGGCGGCAGCTAGAGCTGCTCAATTTCAACGGCGTTACCATTCGTGTGCGGGCGCTGGTGCGCTGCACGGGAGGCGAATACACGCTGGATGTGCACTTCCTCGCGCCAGACAGCCCTTTCCCGGAGCCAAGCTACGACTCCGCCAATAAGAAAGGGTATATGTTCCTCAATATCAGCGACATTGGCCCATTTGTGGACATGCTCCGCAACGAAAAGCCAGTTTACGGCCACCTGCGCGGTGATCGCCCGGAGTGGATGAGTATCACGACAGGCAAAGAGCCAGTTGGCGAAGGCGAAGCCCTGTAACTGAGACAAAGGGGACACAGGATAGCGTGTCCCCTGCGATTTTATTCACCTGCTGCTTCAACTGGTGGGTGCTGTTCAAAAAAGTGCCAGATGAGCGCTGTCGTATCGATACTTGCGTCCAGCGTCCAGGTATGTCCGCCTCCGGTGAAGGCATAGAACGCCACCTCGGTCTCATCTGCACAATCGGTCAGGACACCGCGCTGTACGCTGCGCCGGTCATTAGGGTTGGCGTCGGCCTGCTGGCTCAATTCCGGCTGGCCTTCGCAATCATTCTGTGCCGCCCAGAACTGGAAAGTGTCGAAAGCCGACAGCGCATCGGCGATGTAGCTGCCATCGGGCATATAGAGCGGTTTGCCCTCCCAGGGAATTACCGGATCGTCTGTCCCATGCAGATAAATGACCGAGACATGTTTACCGGGTTCGCACGAGCGGGTGATGTCTTCGCTGATAGTAGCCGCTACCACAGCAATTGCCGCTACACTCCCTGCCAGATCACAGCCTGCGCGGTAAGCCATGCGCCCGCCGTTAGAGTAGCCCAGTACATAGACCCGCGCCGTGTCGATAACATATTCGCTGGTCAGAACATCAATCAACCCGGCGATAAAACCGGGGTCGTCCAGTACGCCATCTACTTCCGCCCACTCCGGCAGTCCCGCGCCATAATCCCAGTAACCGTATGGCCCTTCCGGGTAAACGACGATGAATCCTTTTTCATCCGCCAGCGCATCCAGCCCGGTGATTGAAGCCATCATTTCACCATCCGCGCCGGAAGGATGCAGTGCGATCACCAGGGGCATAGGGGTTTCGCCATCATAACCCTCCGGCACGAACAGTTCATAAGTGCGATCCATCCCGCTGTGAAGCACGGTGTGAGAGGTTGTTTCGCCCGCTGCTGCTGTCCCGGCTATCAACACCATCATGAGCGCCCTCAGCCATTTTTTGAGCATGAGTAAGTCCTTTCATTTTGCGGCATTATACCCTGCCACCCACTGAAATTTTTGTCCGTCATATGACGAATCAGTTATGCTGCACATTGAAGAGTGGCAGTGACAGCAGGAGGATCGCGCCACAGGCCGCCAGTGCCATCCATAAGGACAGTAGAATTTTAAGCAGCCCGCGCTACGTTAAGAGACTGCTGCGCGTATTGGACTGTATTAAAGGACAACTGTAGCGGAGGCTTTATACCTCCCTGCAAAACATTGGAGCTTGCATTGCTTATCCCACCTTACTACCGCAGCCATGCCGGGTATGCCGCGCTCATGGACTGGCACGAACGGGCTTTCAGTGGTCTGGGTATCCGCTGGGAGTCCATGTTTTTAGCGACACACTATGGTGAAACTTATGTTGCAGCGGCGGGCGACCCTGACGCGCCACCGGTTGTGCTGCTGCACGGCGTGAATACCAATGCCGCCGTCTGGCGTCCGCAGTTAGCGGAACTTTCACGGGAGTTCCGGGTGTACGCGCCGGATATCGTGGGCTTTGCCGGACGGAGTGCGTCAGCCCGGCTTCCATACCGGGGCGATGCCTATGGGCGCTGGGCTGAGGATGTTTTAGACGCATTGGATGTGGATGCCGCCCATCTTGTCGGCTCATCGGCAGGGGGATTTTTTGCGCTTAAGCTGGCTGCCTTTGCGCCTGAGCGTGTTCGGACGCTGGCGCTGCTCAACGCCTGCGGCCTTGCGCCTTACCGCTTTCCCTATAATCTGACGCGGCTGCCCGCTGTTACCGCGCTGTTGAATCATTTGACACCCCGTTATTTTGCTTCGCCGGAAATGGCGCGGCGGCTGGTGCGGAAGACCATCGCGCCACAACTGCCGCTGGATAACGAGCGCGTCGAATTTTCAGAGTTAATCTTGCAGCACTACCGCCGTTATGGGCCGCCGGGATTGCTGCCTGCCGCAGAACTCCACCGCATTACTGCGCCTGTTCTGCTGCTCTACAGCGAAAACGAAATGTTTACTGAACCTTCTCGCGCCATCGAACGGGCGCATCAGCATATCGCTGATCTGGAGGCTGAAATTGTGTCTGGCGCGGGGCATGACATGAACATAGACCGTGACAGTTATGTCAATGCACGGCTGACGGATTTCTTCACTCAGGGGGATGAGGATTTAGCAGCGATTACGACGTCGGCGTTTGCAGAACTGGAAGGCATTTTTTAAACAATTTCCGGGTCGCCATAACGCAGCGTCAGACATGAACTCCCTGCCCGCACAGTCTGGTTAATCAACCAGGCGAAACCCACGCCCGGCGGCAGTTCATGTCCATCCAGTGTGGAGCCATTGGCGCTGTAGAGGTCAGAGATGACGATGCCGCGTTCCGGGCTGCGTGTTGCCCGCAGGTGGATACGCGAGATGCGCCTGTCCCGTAGAATCAGGCCGCAACGGTTGGGGCTGCGCCCGATAATGACGCCCTCCGGGGGCAGGATGAAACGCCAGCTATGACCGTCGTGTGGCACAACCTCGATGAAAAAACAGGCTTCCACAGGCGCTTCCCCCATCATGGACAGACATAGTATAGACTCAAAATACCCTATCTTCCATAAGTCAGCCTGTGACAGAGAGGGCTGTGCAGCATTAATGAGAAACATTGAAAAAGCGATATATCTTGTGTAAAATGGAACAATGTCGAAAGGCATTCTAACTATTCTGTCAACTTCCCGCCCCAAAAGTTGACCTCCGGTTGAAAATTCAGTAATCTGATACGGCGTAGGTTTCTCGGCAGGACACAATCCTATGAATTCCCTCAATCTCAATGCGCGCACCATCTTCACGCTGGTAATTGTAGCCATCGTGCTGATCGCGGGTGGTTTCTTACTGGCAGGCTTTACACCGCTTATTTTTCCGGTGCAGGCTTCGGCAGAGTCGCAGCAGATAGATGAGCTGTTCCGAATCATGCTGGTCATCGGCGGGGCGATCTTCCTGCTGGTGCAGGGTTTGCTGGTCTTCTCCGTCTGGCGCTTTCGTGCCAAACCGGGTGATAACAGCGACGGCATTCACATGCACGGTAATACGACGCTCGAAATCATCTGGACAGTCATCCCGGCGGTCATTGTGCTGGTGCTGACGATCCTGAGCTGGCAGGTGTTTTCCAGCATTCAGGCACCCAAAGATGACGAAATGCTGGTTCGTAGTGTTGGCGCGCGTTTCAACTGGGCTTTTAACTATGCCGCCCCCCTGAGCGTTATCTCTCAAACAGTTGATGTGTCTACACTGCCACAGGCTGTCCAGGATGATCTGGCAGATGATGAAATGATTACCGTTTCTGCGCCAGAGCTGCACACCTATGTAGGTCGCCCCGTCGTGATTGAAATGGAACCGCGGGATGTCATTCACTCCTTCTGGGTGCCTGCGTTCCGCGTCAAGCAGGATTTAATACCGGGACGTATCACAACGGTGCGCTTCACGCCGACGGTTGCTGGAACGTATCCGATCAAGTGCGCCGAATTGTGCGGCGCGAATCATGGCGCGATGATTTCTCAGGTGATTGTCCACGAAGACGAAGCAGCTTATAACGCCTGGCTCGCACCTGAAGTAGAAGGAGTAATTTTTCCATCTGCTGATCCTGTTGAGCGTGGGCGTGATATTCTTGCGAGCAACATCTACCCGTGTTACACCTGCCATGTCCTGACCGATCTGGCCGCCTTTAACTGGAATGGCAATGTTGGCCCGGCGCTTAATGGAATTGCTGACCGGGCGGCTACTTCCCGCGCGGCGGCTACCGGGCAACTGCCAGCGGATTATCTCTACCAGTCTATTGATGATCCACATGCCTATCTGGCACCCGGCTATGGTGCGCTCATGCCTGATCTGGGCATTGGCGATTGCGATATTCGTGCGATGGTTGCTTATCTCGGCACGCAGACCGCAGCCGGTAATCCGGTGGTCATTGATACCGAGGCTTATGCCGCTGAATGTGCGGGCGCTGCGCCAGAGACAGATTTCACGGAAGCGACGGCAGAAGCAACCGCAGATGCTGAAGCTACTGTTGATCCTGAAGCAACCCTTGAAGCTGGTGGCCCGCTGGCGGAGGCGACCGTCGGCGCGCAGAGCGGCCTGGAAATTACCGAAGAACCGCTGAACACGGATACGCCCACGCTGGAAGTGACCGCAGCAGAGACAGCTATCCCCACCGTGATAGCGACGCCGCTGCCGCCTACTGCTGGTGCGTAGCGAAATGTTGCCAGCCCACTGCTGAGCGCTGGCAACGGATAACGTTTACTGAAAGAGGAAGGTTTATTATGGCAGCGATAACCGTACCTGTCGGTGGCGCAGGGGCGCAGCCCGCCCGCCCCAAACTGCGCGTCAGTGATTACCTGCGCTGGAGCGTCGATCATAAAATTATCGGCGTACAGTATATGGTGACTGCTTTTTTCTTCTTCCTTGTCGGCGGCACGCTGGCGATGATGATCCGCTGGGAACTGCTGACTCCTAATCTGGATGTGGTGACAACCGGTTCGCAGTACAACACCCTGTTCAGCGTTCACGGGCTGGTGATGATTTTCCTGTTCATCATCCCCATGATGGCCGGGTTCGGTAATTACGTCGTGCCGCTGCAACTGGGCGCGAAAGATATGGCTTTTCCCTGGCTGAATGCCTTCGCTTTCTGGCTGATTCCCCCGGCGGGTATCCTGATGATCGGGAGCTGGTTGGTCGGTGCGCCGGAATCTGGCTGGACACAGTATCCGCCCCTTAGCACAATCTTCAGCGGTGATGGACAAACATTAGCGGCACTCTCTGCCCATCTGCTTGGCATTTCGTCAATTCTGGGTGCGATCAATTTCATTGTCACCATCATGAACATGCGCCCCAAAGGCATGAGCATCTGGCAGATGCCGCTCTTCTGCTGGGCCATCCTGGGTACCAGCATCATCATTGTCATGGCGACTCCTTTCCTGGCGGGCGCGCTGACACTGCTCATCCTTGACCGGGTTGCCGGGACGAGTTTCTTTGATGCCACCAACGGCGGCGACCCGCTGCTGTGGCAGAATATCTTCTGGTTCTACAGCCACCCAGCGGTGTACATCATGGTGCTGCCCGGCATGGGTATTCTCTCTGATGTGCTGGCGACCCACGCCCGCAAGCCGATCTTCGGTTATCGCATGGTTGCGCTCTCAACGATGGGTATCGCTATCGTCGGTTTCACGGTCTGGGCGCATCACATGTTCACCAGCATCCAGCCGCAGCTTCGCATCCCCTTCATGATTACGTCGATGATTATCGCCGTGCCAACAGGTATCAAAATCTTTAGCTGGCTGGGGACGCTGTGGGGTGGCAAAATTCGCTTCAATGCAGCCATGCTGTTCGCGCTCGGTTTCCTGTCGATGTTCGTGATCGGCGGCATCACCGGCGTGACTCTGGCAGCTATCCCCTTCGATATTCATGTGCATGACACCTACTACGTGGTCGCGCATCTGCACTTTGTGCTGTTCGGCGGCAGCGTCTTCTCGATTTATGCGGGTATCTACCACTGGTTCCCCAAGATTACCGGCAGGATGCTGCATGGCCGCCTCGGTCATATTCACTTCTGGCTGACGTATGTGGGCTTCTTTTTCACCTTTATGCCGATGCATCTCTCCGGGATGCTCGGTATGCCGCGTCGGGTAGCAATCTACGCGCCGGAATTCCAGGGCTTGAACACCGTCACCAGCCTCGGCGCTTTTGTTCTCGGCCTGTCAACTTTCGTGCTGGTCTACAACGTGCTGATTAGTATGCGGAATGGCGCTTTTGCCGGTGCCAATCCCTGGCGTGCCCTGACGCTGGAGTGGGCGACCACTTCACCGCCGCCCGCCACCAACTTCATTGGCGACCCGGTGCCGTTTCATGATCCCTATGGTTATGGCACGCCGGAAGCCACCGCCTACCTTGAAGAAGTTGACCGCAAATATGGCGCGCCGGAAGAGCCACCGGCCCGGCCAGCGCTGCAACCCGCAGCGGAGCCGAGCGCAGATTAACGTAATGGGCATGGGTGAGCCGCCGGTTCACCCATGCTGATATGATGTGGTAAGTTGGTCGTAATTTATGGCAAGCGATGTAGTGGAACATCCGGCACTTTCGCCGAAAGAATTGCAGGACATCAGGAACAGGCGCACGGGATTGGCAATTTTCCAGGTCTCGTGGATAATGGTCTTCGTCGCGCTCATTTTTGTGAATTTACAACTGCGTGGAGGTGCGCCGACCTGGCCGCCGCCGGGCGTCAACCAGCTTGAACCGGTCATCCCATCGGCCATGACATTAGCCTTGATTGCCAGTGGTTTTCTACTGCGGCGGGGCGTGCGAGCCGTTAAACGCGATGATAACGACACATTCCGTTCAAACTGGCGGACAGCCATCATCCTGGGCGTGATCTTTATTGTGGTGATGGCGCTGGAATGGGTAACAGTCCCCTACAGCGGGCAGTATAGTGATCTGTTCCGGCTGATGGTGGGTTTTCATGGACTGCACGCGCTGGTGATCGGCATTTTCCTCGTCAGAGTCTACCGCAAAGCCGGGGACTACAATGCGGTCAACTTCTGGCCGGTAGAGGGCGGGGCGAGCTTATGGTATTTTGTGGTGATCGCCTGGCTGTTGTTTTACGCAGTCCTGTATGTGATTTAGCAGCAGGCGAGGGGGCTGATCCCAGCCTGCACTGACGTTTTAGAGGGGAAGGAAGGATTATGAAGCCAGGATTGGCTCGCGCTGTGCCGATGGGCATCCTCGGTTTTGTGGGGGGCGCACTGATCGCCATCATCATTCGTCTGCTTCAGGGGTTAGACCCGAACCCGGCAGCACCTTATGCTTATGTCGGCCCGGCGATGGTGCTGGGTGCGTTCATCAGCGCTGGTGTTTTTATCTGGGGCATGGGCGGTTTCGACCCCAGCATGAGCGTGCATGGCGAAGAACATCATGATGAAGAAGAATCCCACCCTGAACCGGAAGTAGCGACACCGACGGCATTACTGGGCGGTTTCACCTGGCAGATTTTCTTCTGGGTGGTGCTGCTGGTTTTTGCTATCGCCGCTTTTGCCTGGCTCCCTGCCGGGCCAACCCTTCAGGCCGTTAATGGGGATGGCAACGTAGCGGATGTTGGTTATGCCTCGCTGGGGCAGATTTATACCTCCATCGCGGAATTCACCACGACGGCGGCGGGTGTGCGGCTTCCGGCGATTTCCGATCAGCTTGCTGCGGTGCAGATCAGCTATCTGGTGCTGTTCATCCTCTTCGTCCTCTGGACAATTTTTTCACTGTTTGTGGTTGCTGGAGCGCTGGCTTTCATCATCAGTGGGCTTTCTCGCGCGGTGAAAAACCCGGAAGCTACACGCATCCCCTGGCGGCTCATTGGCCTGATCGCTATTATGGGCGGCCTGATGCAGATGCCCATCATTGCACCGACGCTGGATGTGCCGATGGCGCTGCTCATCCCAGCCTATCTGATTCCAATTGTGCTGTTTTTAATCGCCTATCGCAGCCCGATTTTGATTGTGCTGCTGCTGCTGGCGTTGGCGCTGCCAGTGGTGGTGCCATCGGTCAATATCGGTAATGTCTGGATTGTTTACAATCTGCTCATCGTCTTCATCCTGCAAATTCTGGCGCTGCGTGCGGTCAAACCGCTGGTGTCGGAAGCTGCCTGGTTGAATATCGCTACCGCCGTTTTTGGCTTCACGCTGGCAGTAGCCTTCATCTACAGCGTGATCCAGGCGCGCCCGGATTTCTGGCAGATTATTTTCCTGATCATCGTTGAACTGGCGGTTGCGCTGCTAATCCTGCCGGTGCCGGTGCTGAAGCGGCTGTTGGGCGGTGTCTGGCAGAAGTTTGCCGCCGTCCGCTGGCAGAGTATCATCCCGGATTTCGCGGGCTGGCTAAGCGGCATCCTGCGCCAGGGTTTGCCCCGTTTCCTCGGTCAGCGTTAGGAGCATTATATTATGAGCGAAGTAACGATTGACAAGACACACGCTGAAACCGATCACGGGCATGGCGATCATAGTACCCGGCTGGAGAACCTGAAGTTCGCCACCTGGCTTTATCTCGCCTCAGAAGTCGTGATTTTCGCTTCACTGATCGCGGTATTCGTTGTCTTCCGCCTGCACAGCCCGGAGGTTGTGAAGAAAGTTCACGAAGAAGCCAATATTCTTCTGGTTACTCTCAATACCTTCCTCCTGCTCACCAGCAGTTGGGCGATGGTGATGGGACTGCGCGAAATTCAGCGCGATAACCGTGCCGGACTCATTCGCTGGTTCACACTGATGTGTGTGCTGGGAGCCATCTTCGTTGGCCTGCAATATGTTGAATACAACGAGCTGTCACACGCGGGTATCGCCCTGTTTAATCAAGGCAACGAGTTTGACGGCTTTGGGATGCGCTTTTATGCCCCGACTGCCTTTCATGGCGCACACGTCATCATCGGCGTGCTGTGGGGGCTGTACATCATTCGTGGTGCGCTGAAGGGTAACTACAGCGCCCGCAATTACGCCGGTATTGAAGTTTTCGGCCTGTACTGGCACTTCGTTGACGTAGTGTGGATTTTGCTGTTCACGCTGCTGTATCTGGTCTAGGGGATGTTGATGGACGCTGAAAACCAATCACTTGAGCAGTCAGTCGTAAACGAACATGAGGCGGAGCCGGTGGCTGAAAGCGCGGCCCACACCCATGAAGGCACGTTAATGGCGAAACCACTGGTTGGCGAGCATTTTGTCGATGATACAACAGTCTTTATGGGGCGAACCATCAACCAGCCGGTTTATACAGTGGTGTTTATCGCCCTGGCCGTTGTGACGATTGTAGAAGTTGCCCTTTCCGGTCTGCCGCGCGGTTTTCTGACGATTCCGCTCATGTTGGGCCTGGCACTGGTCAAAGCCGGGCTGGTCGTCTGGTTCTATATGCACCTGAATAAAGATAACCGCATCTTCATTTTGACGCTGATGGTTCCTTTCATCATGATGATTCTGGCGACCGGATTTTTAATGATTGTCCCGACAGGCTACTAGTCGATGCGTGTCGAACTGGTTGAACAGGTCGCTCTCGTCACCGGTGGGGCGCATCGTGTCGGCAAGGCCATCGCCCTCGAACTGGCGAAGTGCGGCGCGGATGTGTTGATTCATTACAATTCGTCGTCGGCTGCCGCTACCGAAACCGTCCGGGAAATCAAATCGCTGGGTGTCAACGCCTCTTCTGTGCAGGCTGACATCAGCACACAGGAAGGCGTCGAGACCGTTTTCACCGCCCTGCGTGAGCAGTTTGGCAGGTTGAACGTGATGGTTAACAGCGCCGCCAACTTTCAACAGCGTGAACTGCTGGAAGTCACCCTGGCGGAGTGGCAGGAAACGCTGGCAATCAATCTGACAGCGCCTTTCCTTTGCACACAGGCTGCCGCTGCCCTGATGCGCCAGAATGACCCCTCCGGCGGTGTCATCGTCAATATCCTTGATAAAGGGGCTGTCGAACCCTGGCCGAAATATGCTCATCACAGCGTCAGTAAAGCGGCGCTGTGGATGCTGACGCAGGTGAGCGCTGCCAGCCTCGGCCCGGACATCCGCGTTAACGCGGTCATTCCCGGCCCGGTCATGAAACCAGCGGGAACCGATATGACCGATGCGGAATGGGAAGCCGTTGGCAAACGCACGCCGCTTGGTCGCGTTGGCTCGGCGGAAGATGTCGCCCGTACTGTGGCTTACCTTGCCAGCGAGAACTACATTACCGGCACGGTTGTCCACGTTAATGGCGGCGAACATCTCTGGTAAGCATGACTCCGAAGTTTAATCAACTTTTCTCATGAAAGGGCGCACACAAGTCGCCCTTTTGCTTGCAGATGTATCGGATTGCGATTACCGTTCGCTGGTCGGACGGACAACCGGCAGTGCCAGCACATCGTATCCGCCCACATCCAGCACGCCCAGTGTTATCCAGATCGGGTCTGCGCCCTCGCGCATCAGTTGCAGCCAGTCGCCGCTGCGGTTGCGCCCGGGCGGCTTGAAAGTGTCGCCGGGGTAGGCCACATCCAGCGCGCGGTAGGCTTCGCCGGGGCCGGTACGCATATTCACGCCGCCACTGCTGACAACTTTGACATCCGGCGTATCATCTAGCAGGAAACTAAGCTGATAGCCATCAATCCAGCGTGGCACCAGGTTGAAAAATGTGTTGCCCGGTTTGAACGGCAGGGGATTTCCCGCCAGGTCATAATACGTCAGCGGTTCGTCACGGTCTTCGCGCCGCCATTCGCCTTCATAATACTGTCCGTCGCGCAGTAAAAAAATGCGCCCTCTGCCGATAAAATTGACCGAAAAAGCGAAATCACCCGGCCCCCAGTAATTGGCGCGGACAAAGGGCTGTATCGTATGTTCTTCCTCGATGACCACCACATTGGCCACGCTGACCGGCGAGTCGGTCACTGCGTCAAACTGTGGCTCGCCGTCCTGCCAGCGACTCCAGCGTCCTGCTGCCGTGTCGTAAACCCAGGCGATCTGGGTTTCAGCATAATTGATATAAATGCCGTTAAGCGCTGTTCCGCCAGTAGGCACATCGCCGCTGAAAGCCATGCCATAAATTGGCTCTGGCGTTACATTTTTGTTGAGTTCAACCGCTCGTTCGCGCAGCGCCGCCGTATCGCCATACAGCGTGTGTTCCAGTGCCACGCCTTCACGCGGAAAGCGGCACAGCGCCGGACAGGGGCCGCTGCCGCCAACTGCTCGTGACGACACCAGGCCATCGCTGCGCAGCACATCAATCGCCCCTTCTGCCAGGCCGGAATAAACAAACAGTGAACGGTAGATGCGCGTGAGTTCGAAATCGACCAGCCGTCCGCTGCGGATCGGCCCGACTTTTTGCACATCATTCCCCAGGTAAAAAGCGCTGAAGCGTGTCACACCACCCGCCAGCAGATGCTCCCATACGATGTCAGCCTCGTTCAGCCCTGCCTGTGGCCGGACGAAAGCCGGGTAATCCGAAATTTTGACCAGCAAAGGACGGCGGCTGAGGAGCGCCGGGTCATCTACCGGCAACCCGGTGAGCGGATTAATATTTTCCGGGTAGGCATTCGGCCCAACCAGTGCGACCTGCTGCGCCAGCGTCGGCACAGCCAGCAATAGCCCCAATAACAGCGTAATAAAAGATAAGCAGCGGCGGCCCATGTCAGAACTCCTGTGATGATATTTGTTATGCGCCCGTAAAGCGTCTTCGCTATAATTTCAGAGTGAGGATATGCTTAATTACATTTAACCTCAGAAGATTAATCGCGCAACCTCAAGTCTTTAAATTCCTTAAAAGTCGTACCATAAATGCTGTCTTCTATCGTAATGCAAAGGTCTGTTCCGTCGATGAAGCGTATTGCAGTCGTCATCATAGCGCTGGTTTTATTGTCATTTTCTGCCTCAGCACAGGACTCTTACATCCTGTCACCCCGCCTCGGTATCGCCCATATCAGCACTGCTGAAGAAGTGACCAGCCGTGACCGTTATGAAACTGCGCTGGCATTGGGGGCGGGCTGGAATCGCTGTCCGATTTACTGGTATCGTGTCGAGCCAGAGCCAGGCCGGTTCGTCTGGGATGATTATGACCGGCTGGTGCGTGATGATCTGGCCTATGGCTTACAGATCAACGCTATTCTGCTGGGTAGCCCGGCTTTTCATAAAACCGGTGTTCGTATCGACGGTTTGCAAAAGCCCATTTTTGGTGACGGTTCGGATAGGCCGGCCCCCGGTAAAGCGCTCAATCCCGATAATCCCTGGGCCAGTTTTGTCTATCAGGCGGTCACGCGCTACAAACCCGGTGGAATGCTGGCCGTGCGTGAAAACTGGTCGCCAGAGCAGGGCATCCGTGTCTGGGAAATCTGGAATGAGCCTGATTTTAAGCTCTTTTGGGACGGGCCGATCATTGATTATGCCCGTTTGCTCAAGGTCGCCTACATTGTTGCCAAGCAGGTTGACCCGGACGCACAGATCATGTTTGGCGGCCTGCTCTTTGGCACCGACGATAACTGGCTGGCGCAGGTCTTAGCGATCTTTGAGGATGACCCGCTGCGCGAGCGCTACAACTGGTATTTTGATATGGTGGCCGTTCACAATTACAGCTATCCCTGGCGCAGCGCCTGGCTGGTGCGTGTCATCAACCAGACGCTCAAAGCTTACAAACTTGACCGCCCCGTATGGCTTAACGAAAGTGGTGCGCCTGTCTGGGATGACTATCCCGGCCCGATCTGGGCAGAACCTGCTGAACGCCAGCTTCGCGCGACAGCCCTCCAGCAGGCATATTTTTTCGTTCAGAGTACGGCTTATGCCTGGGCGGAAGGCGCGGACGTGGTGTTCTTCCACCAGTTGTATGACGACTGCGGCAACCAGCCCGGCGGCACTGATTTCCCGGCGCATGAGGGTGAATTATGTGCGGCAGGTGGGTTCTGTATGGGAGACGCCTTCGGCCTGTATCGCAATCCGCGTGGTTCCGTCTGTTTCAGCCAGCACCCGCTGCCGGGAACAGCCCGTCCGGCGGCAGCGGCTTTTGAACTCATGGCACAGCTTTTTGGTGAGGGCCTACTGGAAAACCCCCGCGCTCGTATGGTCGAGGGCAAGGCAATTGTTATTTCCTTTGATCGCCCTGGCGATAACCAGCGAGCTTATATAGCCTGGAATCGCTCGCTGGAAAAGGTGACGGTGCAAATTCCGGCGGCAGGGAATGCGGGGCTGCTGTATTCACTGGATCAACGAACCCTCCTCCTGCCAGATACTACCGGCAATTATCAGCTTACACTGCCGCCTGCTGCCTGTGACTATTTTCCATTTCTGGAAACGGGTGATAATGTGGCGATTGGCGGTGCGCCCTTGATTTTGCTTGACCGTCTGAGCGATGCGCCGCCAGCACAAATGACGCTTGAGCCTACGGAGACACCCACACAGACGAAGAAGGTTTCGCGTAATCCCTGCGCGCTGCCCTAGAATTGACCGGCGGCGTTGTGTGCCATGCGGATAGGTTCAGGCAGGCGGTATTTAGGCGTGCAGCGCAGGATAAACTCAATCGACGTGGGCAGATCGGCCAGATGACCGGGAGAAATGTAAACCGGGGAAACACCAGCCCGCGTCCGCACTGCTGCGCCGATCACCTCGTCCCGGTGAATGAGTGGACGGTATGCCCCGCGCTCGGCTGGAAGTTCGTCAAATTTACCGACCAGTAAGGTCTTGCCGCAGCCAATTGTTGGCTTTTGCACCCATAAACCAATATGGGTGGCGATGCCCATCCGGCGCGGGTGAGCAATACCCATGCCGTCAAAAATGAACACATCCGGTACATGCTGAAGCTGCTCGAAAGCGGTTTCCAGCACTGGCCCTTCGCGGAATGTCAATAAGCCGGGGATATAGGGAAATGGTGTCGGGCGGCTGGCGAGCGAGGTTTCAATCGGCTGTAAATCGGGGAATGTAGCCACGACTATGGCTGCCTGTGACATGTCGTCTTTCACGCTCACATCCACCCCGGCTACCAGCCGGATCGCGCTCAAGTCCAGCGGCTTATCCGAAACGACTTCGGTGCGTAACTGCTTTTGCAGCGCGATGGCCGCTTCGGGCGTCAAATTCCACTTATGACGGTGATGAATTTTCATCAGGCCCGCCTTCCTTCATCAATTGTTTTTCGCTCATACGTTTCAGTATAGCATAGCCCGCTCAATGGGTCTGGAATCTTGCAGGCCACTAACACAGGTCTTGCACCGCTCTTATGCAGGCATGGTTTACTAAAAGGCATCGCAGGCTTGTAATACAGTTTGTGATAAACAGAGTTTAGCCTGAAGGAGGCAAAAACGATGAATAGCGGAATCTGGGATCAGATCGCAGGCAAGTGGAAGCAGTTTACAGGTGATGTGCGTCGCCGCTGGGGCGATCTCACGGACGACGAAATCCTGGAAATCAACGGCAACCGCGAAGTCCTGGTCGGGAAGGTTCAGGAACGTTACGGTATCGCTCGCCAGGAGGCTGAACGGCAGGTTGATGAATGGGCTGACAAGACTGGTATGCCCAGTCGCTAACCCTTAATCTGCCTCAAAATGAACGCCGCATCAAATCGATGCGGCGTTTGTGTTTATAGGATAAGAGCTGTTTTTCTCCCCTCCACCTTGAATTCAGGGGAGAGGGGAAATGAGCAATCGTATCAGTGTTAGTCGATGCTGTCCCCGGCCAGACTCAGCAGACCGGTACTCATCTTCGGCATACGGGATTTTTCCTCGTCCTTGCCGAACTTGATGACCTCGCCACTTTCGGCGATGGCTTCCACGGCCAGCCCCAGGCTTTGCAGTTCCTTCACCAGCACGCGGAAGCTGGTTGGGATGCCCGGCTCTTCAATCGGTTCGCCTTTGACGATGGCTTCATAGGTCTTGACACGTCCCTGCACATCATCCGACTTGACTGTCAGCATCTCTTGCAGCGTATAAGCCGCGCCATACGCTTCCAGCGCCCATACTTCCATTTCGCCGAAGCGCTGGCCGCCGAACTGCGCCTTACCGCCGAGTGGCTGCTGTGTCACCAG
This sequence comes from uncultured Anaerolineaceae bacterium, assembly GCA_964447795.1. Taxonomy (GTDB): domain Bacteria; phylum Chloroflexota; class Anaerolineae; order Aggregatilineales; family Phototrophicaceae; genus CFX2. The sequence goes on along the minus strand of CAYUTY010000014.1, from coordinate 32,939 downwards.
GCTGTACGGGCCAGTGGAGCGAGCATGTACCTTGTCTTCGACCAGATGCGCCAGTTTTAGCATGTGGATGATGCCAACCGTCACCGAACGATCAAACGGTTCGCTGGTGCGTCCATCATACAGCGTATATTTACCGTACATGGGAACGGGCTTACCGGTATTAAACATCACCTGGTCAGCCACCCGCAGCAGCTCACGACCTTCGGCTTCTGCTGGGATGACGTATTCCGGGTCTGCCCAGTTAATCCACTCCCGCAGTGCCAGATTCATGGCATGGCCGTCGCGGCGGTAGCGTTCTTCAGGCGATACATCGGTGGTATCAAACAGCAGCACATCGTTCGGGTCGTAACCCTTCTCCCGCACCCACTCCGCCAGGATGACACGGCGCAGATACACCTCGTCAAGCTGAAGCTGTTCGTGGTTGTAGGGGGAGTCCTCGCCGAGCCACTGCTGCACATACAGGCGCAGCACTTCTATGTCGTCTTCCAGTTCTTCCGGGTCGTAGTCAAACTGCTTAACCCACTCCCAGGCGCGTTCGGTGATGTCCTTGACCGACTTGTCGATCATCCAGGCGCGGCCCAGTTCGGCACGGATTTCGCTTTCCTTCGCTCCGTCAAACACCGGTGTGATCGCCCGGAAGCCCAGCCGTTCCGAAGCCCAGCCAAGATGCGTTTCCAGAACCTGACCCAGATTCATACGACCGGGAACACCAGTTGGGTTCAGGATAATGTCCACCGGGCGGCCATCGCTCAGGTAAGGCAGGTCTTCAATTGGCACAATGCGCGAGATGACACCTTTGTTACCATGGCGGCCTGCCATCTTATCGCCAACTGTCAGCTTACGCTTCTGTGCCACGCTCACGCGCACCATCTTCTCGACACCAGCAGGCAAGTCAGGATGTTCTTCGCGGGTGAAGGTCTTGACATCAACAACCTTACCCTTTTCACCATGCGGCAGTCGCAGCGACGAGTCTTTCACTTCGCGCGCCTGTTCGCCGAAGATGGCCCGCAGCAGTTTTTCTTCCGGGCTGAGTTCTTTTTCGCCCTTCGGCGTGATCTTGCCGACCAGAATATCGTTGGGGCCGACTTCCGCGCCAATGCGAACAATGCCAAACTCGTCCAGGTCTTTCAGCGCATCTTCGCCGACATTGGGGATGTCGTAGGTGATTTCCTCTGGCCCCAGCTTGGTATCACGCGCTTCGATTTCATGCTTTTCGATATGGATGCTGGTGAACTTATCGTTCCGCAGCAGGTCTTCGCTGATGAGCAGCGCGTCTTCGTAGTTACCGCCGTCCCAGCACAGGAAAGCCGCCAGCACATCATGGCCCAGTGCCAGATGCCCATGAACAGTCGATGAGCTGTCAGCAATCACTTCGCCCTTCTGGACGAACTGACCCTTTTGCACCACCGGGCGCTGGTCAATACAGGTGGACTGGTTGGAGCGGTTGTATTTCCGCAGCCGGTAGATATGCTCCTCACCTTTTTCGTCACGCAGGATAACGCGGTCGCCCTGCACGCTGAGGATTTCACCGTTGCGGTCAGCCACCAGTACCTGACCGCTGTCATAGGCGGCCTGGCTTTCCATGCCCGTGCTGACAATCGGCACATCCGGCTTGAGCAGCGGCACGGCCTGGCGCTGCATGTTGGAACCCATCAACGCACGGTTAGCATCGTCATGTTCCAGGAAGGGGATGAGCGCCGCGCTGATACCCACAATCTGCCGGGGCGCAACATCCATAAAATCAATCCGCCGCGCCGACATGGTCATGAAACGCTGGTTATAGCGCACCGAAACGCGCTCGTTGGCGAACTGCCGGAATTCGTCCAGCGCTGCGTTCGCCTGCGCGATGATGTAATGATCTTCCTCATCGGCGGAGAGGTAAACGGTTTTCTCGCCAACGAACGGCATGATCGGCACTTTCTGAATGCCCGCTTTGATTAGCTTGTTGGCGATTGCTTTGTCGATCACGGCCCCATCTTCGGCGATGGTGTGCCCCTTGTCGTCTTCAATGTCCTCGCGCAGGGTACGCCCAATCAGTGTTGGATCATCCGGCGCGACGAACTTGATGACCTCGCGGTAAGGCGTCTCAACAAAGCCGTATTCGTTCACACGAGCATAGCTGGCGAGGCGTCCAATCAAACCGATATTCGGGCCTTCTGGCGTCTCAATCGGGCAGATACGACCGTAATGGCTGTGATGAACGTCACGCACATCAAAGCCCGCGCGTTCACGCCGCAGACCGCCGGGGCCAAGCGCCGACAGCGTGCGTTTGTGTGTCAGTTCCGCCAGCGGGTTCGTCTGTTCCATGAACTGAGAAAGCTGCGATGAACCGAAGAATTCGCGGATGGCGGCGACTACCGGACGGATGTTCACCAGTGTCACCGGTGTCAGATTGTCTGCCTCGCGGATGGACATGCGCTCTTTGACGACGCGCTCCGTCCGCCGCAGGCCAACACGCAGCTTGTTCTGAATCAGCTCGCCGACCGTTTTCACGCGGCGGTTGCCCAGATGGTCGATGTCATCCTTGCCGACCTGACCATTGTTGATCAGAATCATGCGCTCAACCAGCTTCACAATGTCCGATTTCGTCACCGTGCGGACGCGGCGCGGAATCAGTGTATCAAGCTGGAGGCGCTGGTTCAGTTTATAACGCCCCACCCGCTCCAGGTCATAACGCCGCTGGTCGAACAACTGGCTGAACAGGTATTCGCGAGCGTTATCCAGCGTTGGCGGGTCGCCAGGGCGCATCCGCCGGTAGAATTCCAGCAGTGCTGCCTCGGCCAGTGTTTGCTCTTTCTTCAGTTCCCACGCCGGTTCCATCTTCAGGGTGCTGGTGAGATACTGGTGATCGGGGTTGTTATCTACATTTTTGTACAGCGCCAGAATTTCTTCATCGCTGCCGGTCTTGATCGGCGACCATTCTTCCGGCATCCCGTCATCCACCGCCGCCAGCGCCCGCAGCAGAATCGTCACCGGGATGGTGCGCTTGCGGTTAAACTTGAGCGTCAGGTAATCGGTTTTACGGGTTTCAAACTCCATCCATGCCCCGCGATCCGGGATCAGCTTTGCGTTGGACAGCAAACGCCCGGTGGTGCGGTCTTCTTCGGCATCGAAATAAACGCCGGGAGAGCGGATGAGCTGGCTGACGACCACACGCTCTGTTCCGTTGATGATAAATGTGCCTTTTTCCGTCATCAGCGGGAAATCGCCCATGAAAATGTCGGAAATCAGCACTTCGTCCCCGGCTTCACGGTTCACCAGCGCCACCCGCAGATACAGCGGCGCGGAGAAGGACATGTCGCGTTCCAGGCAGACTTCTTCGCTGTACTTCGGTTCTTCAAACCAGTAGCGCAGCCCAAGTTCCTGGGATTCTTTGCTTGTGCCGGGGAGATAAAGTTTTAGATTACCATTGAAGCTCTCGATTGGGCTGATTTCATCGAAGAGTTCCGCCAGTCCTTGTTCCTGAAACCATCTGAAGGACTGAAGCTGTACCTCGATGAGTGAGGGGAGTGCCTGTACGTCTGCCGTGCGGGCATAATTCTTTTCACCCAGTAAGCGTCTCAATGCACACTACTCCTATGCCAACTAAAGACGTGCCGAAGAAATACGGCTTTTTGTGAAAGTGCGTGGCGTCACAGAATTCAGAGGTGAGATGAACAAAATAAAAACTTGTTCCTGTGACAAACCAAGAATATGAGGGATAAACCTGCAATAATGTGAGTGGTGATTATATGCAAAAATTTCTCTCATGTCAACAATCGCGTTGAAATTAGTTTCAGGGGTGTATTTCAGATTAGGCGCACAGGTGCGGATTCAGGTGATTTGTCGATACCCAGCCGAAAAATCAGATGAGCCTGCAACTGTCTGTGTTGCCCAATACCAGCTATGACCATGACTTCAAACCTCACCCTGCAACAGCGCGATTCAGGGTGAGGCCGTTTCCTAACCGATCATGCCAGCAGGTGATTCATCTTACACGCTATGCGAGTGCAACCGTTTCGATCTCGACCAGCACATCAAGCGGAAGACGGGCGACCTGCACAGTGGTGCGGGCGGGCGGCGCCTCGGTGAAAAAAGTGGCATAGACTTCATTCATGGCGGCAAAGTGATTCATATCCGCCAGAAAAACAGTGGTTTTGACAACTTTATCGAGGCTTGATCCGGCGGCTTCCAGCACGGTCTGAATGTTGGTCAGCACCTGCCGCGTCTGCTCCTGAATACCGCCTTCAACAACCGCCCGCGTTTCGGGGATAATCGCTACCTGTCCAGCCGTGAAAACGAAACCATTGGCGATGATGGCGTGCGAATATGGCCCACCTGCTGGTGGCGCTTTATCGGCGTGGACAACCTGTTTCTGAGTCATGTATGCCTCCTGAATTGAATACAATCAAACGGAGGCGATTATAGCCGATTCTGGTGACCGGCTTCAGGCTACGTATTCGCCGGACATAGTACGATAGGGGCGCGCATAAAGCTGAGCGTAAAACAGCACAAAACGCGCGATCAGGCCGCCGACGGCATTCGTTTTGAGGCGCGAGTCGATGATTGCCATCAGTTCGCCCAGGCGCATGTACGAGTCGTGATAGAGGTTAGCGTAGTAGGCGATGTTGTCTTCCAGCATGGAGAGGGCTTCATCGAGTGAGTCGGTGTAGGCCAGATTGTGCAGACACATATTGAACTCACCTGCTGATGCATCCTTGTGGAAGCGTGTCAGCAGGGCTGAATCCTGCCCGGCGCTGATGATGAGATCGACGATTGAAGCGTCGGGACTGCGCTGTTCCTGGCGCAGGCGCTCGATCAGATTACGGCGATCCTGTGGGGAGAGAGTCAGCGGCAGGCCGACATCATTGAGCAGGCGAACGAGCAGCGCCGCCAGCCGCAGCGCCTCTGGCAGCGTGCCATCATCGAAAAGTGAAGATAAATTCGGCTGCGGATCAATGATTTCGGCAATCACGCCGATAAAATAAGCCAGAGTAGGCATGACGAGGATAGAGCGTGTACCGATCTCTGCCAGCTTTTCCAGCGACAATGGCCCGTCGGCTTCCATCAGCTCGGTTGATGCCTGATAGCGGTCGATCAAACCCTGTCGTACAATGCCAGCAACTTCCAGTTGGTACATATCCTCGGCCAATTCGCGGCAGGCCTCGATATTGGCGACCAGCACCGGCCAGACAGCGTATTCAATGTCCAGCGGCGAGACATCAGGATAGGTTTTCAGATATTCCTTGAGACAGAGCTGATGTTTTTCGCGCGTCATACTCTGGGTGAAAACGGAAATCGTCCGGCTGAAAAACTCAAGCGGTTCGAGCATAATAGCCGCGCGCGTCGGCTCACCTGCCAGACGCTCACTCATAATATAATTGAAGGCATACAGAATTTCGCGGCGGAGGGGATAAGCAGTATCCGTTTTGGCAAAAGGCGCGAGGCCAATAGCGAGATCATCCGAAGCGATTTCGTACATGAAATAGGCGTTGATGCGCCCTGCATAACGGCATAATTTGGCCCAGTGTTCCGGGGAGACCAGACCATCGAGAAAAAATGCGGACAAACCGACAAGCTGGGGGATGCTGGTCGCCGACAGAAAAACCTGCTGGTAGGGGTTATTAGAGGAAATACCCCATAGATAAAACTCGCGCTGCTGGCTGATGGGCATGTGGCGCATCAGACTATGGCGGATACTGTCCAGGGTAGCGGGCAGGATTTGCGAATGCAAAGTCATGTCGCGATTTGTCCCGAATCATAAAATACGATGCGCGATATGAGTAATTTTCGATTAATACAGTTTTAATAGAAATCTGATTGTAAATTCTGTACAGAGTGTATAGGAATTCGATTCATAAAGCAACCAGCCTAAAGCCTACTATGACAGGGGTTATTACAAAGGGAATTTTATAGACGGCAAACGCGACTTTATCAGGCTGCCTGGTGAAGGTTATATGCCTTTTGGCCCAATAATTACATGCTAGCAGCGGCGTTATGAGCCGGTATAGGTGGAATATGTATGATCCGGGGAGTGTACCAGTTTTGTAATGTGATGCTTTTTTGGCTGCAAGATGATGGGGAGGATTTAGAAGCCTCCCCATTACCGATCAATTATCGTCTAAAAACTGCGATACATCCCATTGGCCCCGGTTAGCCTGAAAATTGGAGCCATACAGGTCTGCGCCGGGATGGAAGGTGAGCTGATTAGCGAAGTCAGCATCAACAATGACAGGTGGCGCATCCAGCGGCAGTACAGACGACTGATAGAGGTTGGGGTCGCCGCCCACTTCAGAGTTGAAGATCAGCACCGACTGGTCGCACCGCCACGACGGCGCATAATCAGCCACCCGGTTATCCGTCAGTTTGCGCGTCATGCGGCTGGCGAAGTCGTAAATGTAAATATCAAGATCACCGTCAAGATTGGATTGATAGGCAATGAGTGAACCATCGTGCGACCAGGACGCGCCGCCTGCATCGCCAGCCGCGTCAGAAATCGAGGTCAGACTGTCGCCGAGTGAGTCCATCAGGTAAATAGTGCCTTTCTGGACATCATCACGGTAGGAGCGGAAAAGCACCCATTCTCCATCAGCCGAGAAAACCGGCTCCTGGTCATCGCCGCTGCCATCGCTGAGACGTGTCAGTTCCCCGGTTGCCATATCAAGGGCATAAATCTGCCAGATGCCATCGCGGTCACTCTGAAACAGCAGTTTCGAGCCATCCGGCGACCAGGCAGGGTTAATATCTGCTCCCGCATGGTCGGTCAGACGAACTTCCTTACGGGTAATCACATCCAGCGCGTAAATTTCCCAGTTATTATCGCGGTTGGAGATAAATGCGATGTGCTGGCTGGTTGGTGACCAGACCGGATTGACATCCACACCCCGGCTGCGCGTGGCACGGCGAAGTGTCTGGGCGTCGCCGTCCGCGCTTGCCACGTAAATTTCCCAGTCGCCGCCGTCACGGTTGCTGGCGAAGGTGACCCACTCACCATCGGGTGAACGGCTGGGCGCAATATCATTTATGTTTGTGCCAAATCCTTGCGAAAGGTTGACAAGCGCATGGCTCAATCCGTTCAAATCATCCAGTAAAAAGATTTCCTGATCGCCTGTTTGATCGGTTTCATACACCAGTGAATTGGGGCATCCATTCTGGCAGGCATTCACGGGCTGCCAGTCTTGCGTGCGTTCCAGCGCCGTATCGGCAGCACCCGCCTCCAGATCAAGGGTGGGGAAGGCCGGACGACCCGAAGCGGCGGTGAGCGATACGGTTTGCACAGTGGTGTCAATCTGACCGCTCTGACGGTTCGCCTGTCGAGCAGCGCTGGTATCCAGCGCATAGAGGTTATCCGCCGTATCAAAGGTCAACTGCTGCGCCTGGGTATCGACTGCGATAGCGGGCGCATTGATAGGCAGCGCATAAGTCATGAAAAGGTTAGGGTCGCCCTTTACATCGGAATTAAATATCAGTACCGGCTGATCGCACCGCCACGACGGCGCATAATCCGGCACACTGTTGTCTGTCACCTGCCGCGTCAGGCCGCGTGCCATTTCATAGACGTAGATATCAAGATCGCCGTCCAAATCAGATTGGTAGGCAATCAAACCGCTGTCATATGACCAGACGGCATTCATGGCATTTGCTGCCTGGTCACTGAGGCGGGTAATTTCGCCGCTGAAGACATTGAGCAGATAAATAACACTGTTGATATTGTTCTTGCGGTAGGAGCGGAAGAGGATGAAATTACCATCGGGTGAGTAAGCCGCGTCCTGATCGCTTCCCACGCCATCACTGACGCGGTAAGTAGCGCCATTGGTGAGGTCAATCAGGTAAATCTGCCAGATGCCATCCCGGTCACTCTGGAACAGCAGTTTGGAGCCATCCGGCGACCAGGTGGGGTTAATGTCCGTATTGGGATTATTGGTCAGGCGGGTTTCATTGCCCGTGACGACGTCAACCATATACAGTTCCCAGTTGCCGTCCCGGTCACTCTCATAAACGACAAAGTTATTCGGCCCCCAGACCGGATCAATGTCTTTAGCGGTGGTGTTGTAGGTAATACGCTGCGACATCGTGCCGTCAGTGCGTGCGGTGTATATTTCCCAGTTGCCGTCCCGATTGCTGCTGAAGGCAATCCACTCACCATTAGGCGAACGGCTGGGGGCGATGTCATCTATGCCCTCACCTGCTCCATTCGACAGATTGAGCGGCGTGCCACCCCATCCCGTCAGGTCATCGAGCCGAAAAATTTCCCAGTCACCGGTCTGATTCGTATGATAAAGCTGCCAGACAAAACAGGCGCGCTGGCAGGCACGTACTGGCCGCCAGGGTCCCGCCGCAGTCTGAAATGGATCAGGTGTAGTGGTATCGCCCTCTTGAGAAACATCAGCATCTGTGGGTGGAATAAAAAATGGGGCTTCGATTACCTCGCCTCCGCCGCTACCTGAGTTGCCAGAAGAAGGCGGTGAATTGCCAGCGGGCGGAGGATTACCTCCCCCTCCCACAGGTGGATTGGTAGCCACTGGTGGCAGTGTTGGCGGCGGCACATCAGTCGGCTGTGGCGGTACGTCAGTCGGTTGTGGGGGTACATCAGTTGGTTGCGGCGGTGGCGGGTCAGTCGGTTGTGGGGGTGGTTCGGTTGGATCCTCCTGCCCGATAATTGGCAGTGGGTCAAGAATAGGGGGCAGCACATCCGTCAGAATAGGAAGCTGGGCAGGCAGTATGCCTGTCCCTGCCGAGGCCATAACCAGCGCTGTCCCGCTGGAAGCAAACAATATCAGTAACAGCAGCGTTTGAAACAATAAGTTTTTTCGCAGCATTCTTAATCATCCTCTCGCTGACTGTTACAGCCAGCGATGCATTGCAATATCCTAACTTTACGCCAGATTACTAAAAAATACCTGTCGTAAGTTTACCATATTCATGAATCACAGGGGCGATCTACGCGAGATCGCCCCTCTTCATACTGAACGCTAACAGCTAATTAGCGTAATCCATACCTCGAAAATGCTGCATCTGTTGCCGCTGTGATTAAGCGGCTGGCTCGTATAATTCTGGAATCGCGCAGGCCTGACCATCGCCGCAGTTGATATTACGTACATCATTCCCAGCAAGCAGGTCGGCCAGCCAGTCGCGCAGGCGCGTCCCCCGTACCTGATAGGTATAAAAGTCGGGGAAGGCGATGATGCCGTGAATATTTCCCCACGACTGGTAATAGCGGAAATTAGGCAGGTTTGCGCTCAGGCCGGTCAATAAGCCTGATTTTCCAGCGACGAAATTACCACCTGCTTCTTCTGGTGTCGCCCCGCCGCCGGTGAGGAAGTAAAAGAAAATCTGCGTCGAGTCGAGGTAGCTGGTGAACTCGCTGAACACAACATCCGGGTAAGCACTCGCCATACCGCGATACAGACGAGAGGCATTGAAGTAAGTATCCTCTGTCATGTCGGTATAGGCCTGAATACTGTCAGAGAAATTACCGAATGCGCCCCAGCTTGCATGATCCTGCCAGTTGCGGTTGCCCACACCCACATACGAATCGGCAAAGTAGACTGTATGGGCATCCGGGTACTGGTCGATGATGTAAGGCGCGTGCATGATCTGCCCCAGCGCGCCTGCGCTCGTGCCGCTGATGAGCAGGTCAGACGGATTCTCGATGTTGGCATACGTCCAGTCCAGCACGGCGCTGGCATTGACGAAACCCTTGTGATTCATGGTATAGGTTTCGCCGCTGGCCGAGGTGTATTCCTGGGTCGCATTGCCCCAGTGAATGTCGCCAGTGCAGTAGGGGACGACAACCGTATTGTAATCGGCTACGGGATTTTCCGCGTTGGCGAAGTCGAACAGGCCGCCGGGGTAGCTTTCCATATTATTTTCCGGGACGGCCTGTTTATACAGTGGTCGCTCGGTCTGCGGGAAGATGTAATCCGCCGCGCAGTTTTCGCCATTCCAGCAGGCACCGCCACCTTCAAAATAAATGTGAAGTTTTTCGCTGGGCTGTTCTGCGGGGCGCACGAAGAAACGGTAAGGCGTATCATGGGCGCAGGTGGTTTCACCACCCGGCAGGATTTCATTCCACTCACCTGCTGCCAGATCGCCAAAAGCGGGCAGCGCATCCTGCGCCACGACGGAACCGGCCATCAGTGCGCCCATCGTCATGCAAAGCACGATCAGCACGGCAGTCAACAACAATTTACGCATAAAAATTTTGCTCCTTAAACACGGTGTCTATTTACAGGCGGCTAGAGCATACCATATCCGCTCATGAGTGACGAGGTCTGCATTGGTTCACCTGGTTGGGTTTTCGTGTGCTATCCTCGGCAAAAGTTAATTTCAGGAGCAGATGATGGCGCGGAATGTTGCGATTCTGATTTTTGACGAAGTCGAAGTGCTGGATTTTTGCGGCCCGCTGGAAGTCTTCGGCGTGGCCGGGCGGCGCTCGCTGCCGGAGATGCCCTTCAACGTTTACACCGTCGCACAGGAAAACCGGCTCATCAAAGCCCGCAACAACCTGATCGTGCAGCCGAATTATACGTTTGCTGACTGTCCTCAACCCGATATGCTGCTGATTCCCGGTGGCTACGGCACGCGCCAGCAACAGCATAACGAAACGCTGCTGGCTTGGATCAAAGCACAATTCGACTCGCTTGAATTATTGCTCTCGGTCTGCACCGGTTCGCTGATTCTGGGGCGAACAGGTTTGCTCGATGGCTTACAGGCCACCACCCATTGGGCTGCGATGGACGAACTGCGCGAGGCCGCACCGAACTCAATTATTTGCCCGGATGACCGCTGGGTGGATAATGGCAAAATCGTCACCAGCGCTGGGGTTTCCGCCGGAATCGATATGGCGCTCTATGTGGTTGGACGTCTGCACGGCGCGGAAGTCGCCAATGGCACGGCGCGGACGATGCAGTACGACCACTGGCAAGGTTAGCCGAGAGGATTCGAGTTCTTCAATAGCGCATACGCCTCATCCAGGCTGGCAGCGAAGTGAAACGGGCGGTTTTTTAGCCGGTGGCCGTACACGCGCAGGAATGCGCCATACGCCATTTGCAGCAGCCGCCCCGCGCCGACCACTACTTTTTGTCCCTCGTTCGCCCGCGCCTCGCCGCTGTCAAAAATATCCCCGGCAACACGCATGAAATCCCCCGGCAGACCACCCGCTTTGCGAATGTCGATCAGCAGATGGACGCTGTGATCGACACTGATAATCAGTGTGTCGGCCTGCTGTATAGCCGTGTACAAATCGTCCCACGTCCAGCCCGGCTGAAACTCCAGATTGATGATGCCTTGCCCTGTGTCCGCCCAGTTAACCGTAATTGCCATCCGTCTGCCTCCATAACATCACGCTCAGAGATGATTACGCAGAGGATGGGTATGGGTTGCAGCTATTCGGTAATGGTGAAAGGCACAGGCGATCCGGCGGGTGAACCGTTAATTTCCAGTTGAACACTCCAGTTGCCGGGCGTGAAAACCGTATCTGACTGGTCAATATAGAACCAGATGCAGTTCTGTTCGATGTTGAAATCCGGTGCGAAATCGTGGAGGACGACCTGCGTACCTTCGTTAAACCAGCGCGAGGCCAGCAGGGTTCCCGATGGGATATTAGCCGCAGTGGCGACAACATAAATCTGTGAGGTGGTGCTGGAAAAACTGAACTTCGAGGCTAAAGCACAATCATTACTGCCTACACCTTCTGCCAGGACGATGTTGTAGAGCTGCGACGTGGTTTGGCTGCCCGGTGTGATAAGCGCAGCATCAACCGTCGTGCCAGGTGTGACAAGTGATTGAACGCCAGTGCCGGCTGGATTTTGTACAGCAGGTAGCTGTGTTGGGATGGGCGCGCCAGGGGTGACATTCAATGGATTAATGCCAGAAGCTTGCAGTGTGAGTGACAACACCTGATTTTGCAGCGTAGCCGCAGGGATAGCAGTTTCAATATATTCGATCGTGATTTGCAGTCGGTCAGCCTCATAAGTGGCGGTGCTTCGCAGATCAGCGATCTGCGTGCTAAGCTCAACATTCTGCGAAACCAGCGTGAGCTGTACATCACCACCCGCACCTGCACAGGACGCCATAAAAAGGGCAATGATCGATAGCAGTAATTGAGTTAAACGCTGGTGAGTGTGGTGATTCCATTGCATTCCGACACGACCTCAATCATACGTTGTATATTACAAGGGGCAAGAGTCTAGCAGAGAAAATGACGATAGCAAGCGTTCGGAGGGCAATCGTCAAAGTTAACTTCATAATCCTGCCTCGCTCTGATTATCCACTAACCTGCTTCCAGCGTCCTTTCGGGTATTATTGATAGATGTGGATTATGGGGTTTTGCTGATGTCTGACGCGGATGAGATTAACTATCTGACTCCTGCCGAATTGTACACCATCGCCCAGGAAGCCCTGGGGCGTGAGCCGGATGTGCGTGACCGCCACCTGCTGCGGGCTGCTGCTGCCCGCCCGATCACCTATGTTTTCGGTCATGAAGCCTACCCGACCTTGCTGGATAAAGCCGCCGCCTTAATGCACTCATTGGCGGCCCATCATCTCTTTTTTGATGGCAATAAACGGACGGCGACCGCCGCGACCATCATCTTTCTGGAGCGGAATGGCCTGCGTCCAGCATGGGACAGGCAGACAATTTACGACTTTGTGCTGGAAGTGGCGCAGGATAAACATACGGTCGAGTCGATTGCCGCATGGCTGGCTGAACACACCGAGACGGCTGAATAAGAGGCGAATTGCTGGCTCTGCAAACCTCATGTTTCATTCTCCGCCGAGTGCAGAACTCCCTTCTATTGACCGGAAAAACACAGAGGGTTATATTCAGCGATGTTCATTTCACCCTCGCGGAGACGACTTTGCAACAGCACCTTGAACGACTGAATGATACGGACACCCGCGCCCGCATTGAAGCGATGGCTGCCTTCTATGGTGGCGGTGACGCGGCGCTGACAGCACTGCTGCCCGGGCTGGCGCACCCATCGCTGGAATCGCGCTGGCGTTCAGCGGCAGCGTTAGGCTGGATGCATGATGATCGTGCCATTGATGCGCTGGCTGCTGTCTTTGCCCATGAAGGTTATGAAGTGACGATCAACGCAGCCTGGGCGCTGGGCGAAATCGGCAGTCCAGCAGCAGTTGAAGTTTTGCTTCAGGTGGTTCATGCTGGCGATCATATTTTTGCTGATGTGCGTTATGTGGCAGCGCTGGCGCTGGCGCGGATGGGACAGAGCGACCGGTTACGTGACTCTTTATCTGATAAGCCGGAAGCCGTATATCGTGTGGCTCATGCAGCGCTGGCAGCCTATCACTACATTTGATTGATCTTGCCCACATCAGCCTTATCGAATCATCATTAGAATAATTACATAAAACTTGTATATGTTATACTAGTAATTATGTCAGGTTCGCATTTTTACAGGTTTTTAACGACTTCCACGCAATTTCATAACAAATGAAGAAGGTAAATCGTTAGACAAAAGTTTATGCAAAGTTATACTTTTGTGATTAGGCAGATGTGAATCCGCTTAATAAAAGATTAGTTTAACGTGAGGAACAAAGCATGAAACGTCGTTCTGTTCTGGTGACTCTGCTTGTTGTTATCCTGGGGGCGATTTCGGTTCAGGCCGTCGCCGCGCAAAGTGCGCTGCGGGAATATATTGTTTTGTCCCGCAGTGAAACCAGTGTTGCCTCAAACCTGCGGGCGCAGATTGCTGCCGCTGGTGGCGTTGTCGTCCGTGACATGTCGTCTGCTGGCCTGCTGGTGGTTAGCAGCAGCAACCCCAATTTCAAAAGCCTGGTGTCAGGTGCCAGCGCTGTTGTCCCCAATATCCGCATTAACTGGTTGGAACCGGATAATGTGGTGGCGCTCGATGTCAGCAATAATGTGGCTAACCCGCCCAGCACGGGGGATGACGATTTCTACCTCGACCTGCAATGGGGTCACGATGCAGTGAATGCTTTTGAAGCCTGGGAAGACCCGCTGCCAGGTCGCGGCGCTGGTGTGCGTGTGGCGGTACTGGACGAGGGTATTGACCGCGACCATCCCGACCTCGCTCCCAACCTCAATCAGGCCTTGAGCAAGTCATTTGTCCCTGGCGAAGACCCGTTTGTGCAGCCCGGACTGTTCTTCAATCATGGCACCCATGTCGCCGGAACAATCGCTGGTGCGGATAACGGTTTCGGCATTGTTGGTGTTGCGCCGGAAGCTGAACTGGTGTCGGTGAAGGTGCTCTCTGAATTTACTGGCTCCGGTGAATTTGAATGGGTACTGGCGGGCATCCTCTATGCTGCTGACATCCGCGCCGATGTCATCAACATGAGCCTGGGTGGCTTGCTCGATTCGCGTGGCGAATGTGACGCGCCCGATAACTGCTATACCGCGCAGGATGTCGTGAATTATCAGATTGCTTTTGACCGCGCTGTCAAATATGCCAACCGCCGGGGTTCGACGGTGATCGCGTCGGCAGGCAATTCGGCTATTGACTTCGATGATTGGGAAAACCGCTATCTGGTGGATCTCCCTGCCAGTGCTAAAGGTGTGGTTGCCATTTCCGCACTCGCGCCAGAGAACTGGGCCAGCGACCCGGCAGGTGCCGATTTCGATATGCCCGCTTCCTACACCAATGGTGGGCGTGAGTTTGTGGACTTCGGCGCACCCGGCGGAGACTTTGACTATCCCGGCAATGAGAACTGCACCCTGACCATCCTCGGCGGCCCATTCGTTCGCCCATGCTGGGTATTTGATATGGTATTCAGCGCCGGTACACAGGATGGCGGCATTTCGCGCTTCTACTGGTCAGCAGGCACCAGCATGGCAGCGCCACACGCAGCAGGCGTAGCCGCAATCATCATTGGCTGGAATGGCGGCAGTATGCGCCCCGACCTGGTCTATGCTGAACTGCGCCGTCTGGCGGATTATGTTGGCCCCAGCACCACCACCTATTTCGGTCATGGCCGTGTACAGGCGGGCTGGCGATAAACAATGAAAAGGCGGAGACACTGCTCCGCCCTTAAGTAGTTCGACAAGCGTCGGGGGTGTGTACCCGGCGCTTTTTTGTTACCGTACCGTCAACCCGCCGACACCCCCATCAAAGTCAATCAGCACCTGGTGAGTAGCCAGCGCGAAGCCCTGTGTCTCCCACACACCGCTTTTGCTGAGGAAGTCACTGTTATCCTTCACCTGACGGAAACGCGAAGGCAGATTCGTCCCCCCCAGGCCGCCCTTGACCGCAACACGTGCCGCCGTTGATTCCGGCAGGATGATGGTTACACCACCAATGCCACCTTCAATCTTCAGGCGCAGCGCTGCGCCTTCGGCAATCATCACACGGCTGCCGCCGACGCCACCTTCCACATTCACCGAATAGCTGCTGTCGGTAGCTGGCAGTGTCAGATGTGTCTCACCAACACCGCCTTCCACAGTGACACCACTCAGGCGCAAACCGCTCAGATCGAGTGTGGATGGCCCAACGCCGCCCTCAATATCAAGATCGAGCGGTATATTCGGGCTGAGGCGCACATCCCAGCGCAGATCATCACGGTTCGTGAACTTACTGATCGCCTCACGGATATGCCCGGTGACGGGATCATGTGGATTCTTCTGCGCCAGTTTGACGGTTTTTTCAGCCTCGCCCGTCACACTGAACTCAATCTCGCCGGTATAATGCAGATCAGCCTCAATCAGCTTATCGGAACCAGATTCCAGCGCTTTCACAACCGCTGTGCCAACCGGGAGTTCAAAGCGAATCCGGGCCGCGTTCGTGCCTGCCACCGGTGCTGTGAACACATCGTGCTTAAGCTGCTCATCACCTGTGATTTTTCCCAGCGCCCGGTTCACACTCTCGCCAACTTTATCGAATGAGAATGACCATTCGACAACCTGTTTTGATTTCTGTTCTTCAGTCATTTCAAGCTCCTCTTATCCGTACATCTCTGGAATCGTGGTTCGACGCCGAAATGTTCAAATCTGCTACTGAACAATCAGGCTGCCAACGCCACCCTTGAAAGATACTTCGATGCGGCGGTTAGCCTCGGCAAAACCTGCGGTCTCCCAAACGCCGCTGTCGCCAACGAAATTCTCGTCCGTATTGCCACCGACGCGCTCAAAATAAGATGGGACATTGATATCCCCTACGCCGGTTGAAGCATCAATCTGCACAGCGGCATCATCCGGCAGGTCGAGCGTAATCTCGCCAACCCCACCGTCAATATCGAAACGCACAGCCGCATCCGCTTGCACAGTGATACGGATGCTGCCTGTCCCGGCGCTGATGCGGGCAGTATAAGGCGCTTCCATCGACGGGAGCGCCAGGTTCAGATCACTGACACCGCCGCTGACCCGCAGCCCGGTCAACTGTAGCTCGCTCAGATTGAAAATACCGCTGCCAACTCCCATATTCACATTGAGGTTGACCGGCACATCCTGGCTCAGGCCGACATCCCAGCGCAGTTCTTCGGAGGATGTCCATGCCCCGAAATTAAACAGATTGAAACCGCCGCTTTGATTACCGCGCTGCGTGAGACGGATCACTTTTTCCGTACCGCCGCTGGTGCTGTAATCAACTTCCCCGGTGTAATGCAGATCAGCCTCGAACAGATTGGCTGAATCCGCCAGACCATTCACATGAGTCGTCGCTACCCCGACATCAAGCGTCACATTCGCCGAGGTCACATCTCCCATCGGCTCCTCGTAACGACCTTCCTTGATCTCAGCACTGCTGACCAGGCCAAGCGATGGCCCAACCAGCATCAGCAGCAGGATCACAAGGACTGCCCCCACGCCGATTATGGCGCTAAACTGCGGTGAACGGCGGCTGACCAGGATGTTCAATCCGGCCACAATCAGCAGCAGCGGCCACAACCGGAACAGCACGGCGATGTTGGCCGACGACAGCAGACCCATATTCGTCAACAACCACACCAGACCCACACCGATCAGCAGCAGCGGCCAGAACAACGACCGCTCGCTCCTGTTTTGCATGACAGTCATGATTTTCCTCCCCTAACGATCTTCATAAGGCGCGTTTTTGGCTTTTTCACCACCGCGCCGGACGAGCAGCAAAGCACCAATCACGATCAGCAGCAGCGGCCAGAAGCGACCAATCAGGCCGCCCAGATTGCCAAAATAGCTGCCGAGCGAGCCGCCGAGACTGCCGAAAAACCTGCCGATAGAGCCGCCGAGTTCGCCGAAAAAGCGGCCCACCGTACCAAAGAAAGTACCGATATCACTGAAAGAGAAAATCCCGGTGTTCACCAGGAGAAACAGAACCCCGATACCAATGAGAATGATGGGCAGCGCCACATTACGACGACGGCCTGCTTCCGGCTGAATTTGAACAGTATGTTTTGATTTTTCCATATCAATGCCCCCCCAGGGCTGTTTTCGTTCTATAGTGTATTACGTATGAGTGGGGGGTGCAGTTGCGTCAGCAGTGGCAGCAGACGAGGAATACCAATCGTATCCCATTTAAATTTTACATGACCTGCACAGTTGAGCGTGTGTTTTTGTAGGGGACGGTTTCAAACTCTCCCCTACATAGATTGGCATCTGTGTGACTTCTAATGTTGATTGAGTTTTCAGGTTGTCGAGGATGGGGAACAGCCGGGCGGGCCTTCCGGCGGATATGTCCAGGTCTGCTCAATGGCAGCGGAAGCCGTCATGGAGCGGAATTCATTATAAGTCGCCAGCAGCGCCGGGCAGTCGCCGAGGATTTCCGCAGCCTGCCCTTGCAGGTACCAGCATTCAAATTTGCGCTCGCTGACCGGCACATTCTGCATCACCTGAAGTGCGGCACAGCGGTTAAAAGCGGTCTGCGCCGCCGGGAAATCGCCACCCAGGAAATGCTCCATACCGAGCTGATACCAGCCTGATGACCAGGCAGGCGCGCGTTCCGTCACCTGTTTACAGTAATTGATAGCGGCGTCGCGCTCGCGCATCAGGCTGGAAAGTTCGCACAGCCGCAGCCGCGCTTTTACATTATCCGGCGCATAGGTCAAAACCTGGAAATACGCCGCTGTTGCTGCATCGGCATCGCCAATTTGCAGTGCGTAGAGCGCCCGCTCGAAATAGAGTGGAATCAGGCGTGGATTGAGTTCAATAGCCGCCTGAATGGCCTTGATCGCCCCCGCGTAGTCGCCCAGATCACCATAGCTGAGCGCCTGCGCCCGCTGCGCTTCCAGCAGCCATTCCGGGCTTTGGGCAGCCGTCAGGCTTTCGCGCAGGGCAATTTCAAAACTGCCGACACTGCCATAGGCCATCGCATTCGCCACCCGTGCCAGTCCATCTTTCGGGTCAAGCTTCAGGGCCTCATCTGCTGTCCGCGCTGCCTCGACGGGCTGACCGGCTGCCTGTAGCGCATAGGCGTGCGCCGCCAGCAGCCGCGCGCTTTTGGGGTAATTCGCCAGAATTTCGGTGGTGATTTGCAAAGCTGACTGGCGATCTACGGCACGGTCATATTCACTATAGCTGCGGTAGATCAGGGCCCGTACCAGCAGCGCAAGGGCTGTCTCATCCTGCGGCTGCGTCAGCAGCACTTCCCGCGCATGGTTGATTGCTGTATCCAGGTCGCCGCGTGCGAAGGCCAGTTGCGCCCCAGCCAGCAAACTATTCTCCTGCGGGCTGGCGGGCATGGAACTCAGGCGCATCCCTAACCAGTTCCAGGAGAGTGCTCCCAGCCCGACCAGCAGGCCAGTCAGCACCGTTAGCGATAAACAGCCTGAACGCCGTCGGCGCTGCCTGCGGAAAGAGAGCCGGGTTGAGTGTCGTCGTATACGCATGAAGGTACTCGCGGATGCGGTGCGGGAATCCTAAGAAACATATTACCGAATATCCTGGCAGTTTGCACATATTTTCACGTTTTTGGGAAATCCTATTTGTGATAAAGTGAAGCTGTTCGATGTGGAGGAAATTGTTCGATGGAAAATCCGCAACCAAAAGACCGTTTTGTCATGTTCAAACCGGGAGAGGTGCAGGGACGCGGGCGTTATGCCTTCTGGCTACGGACGGAAGACCAGCGGCTGCTGGCCGTCGTCCGCTCGATGAACTGCGTAGCGGACATGCGGCGGCATCGGCCCAGCGGGCGCGTGCTGGTTGAGATCAGTGACGATCACGACCCCGACGAAGCCTGGCACTGGATTCGCAGCGAGCTGGAAGGCGCGATTCACGAAGTTGAACTCGACCCAATCTGGGTTAACGCGCTGAAGTGGATTCTGTAGTTTTCCCCGAACTGACATCTATTCCTGCAAGGGAGGGTTTGCAGCCCTCCCTTATATTGA
Source organism: uncultured Anaerolineaceae bacterium (assembly GCA_964447795.1). Lineage (GTDB taxonomy): Bacteria > Chloroflexota > Anaerolineae > Aggregatilineales > Phototrophicaceae > CFX2. The sequence continues at coordinate 13,685 of CAYUTY010000014.1, read as the reverse complement.
CTGCATGACAACCGATGTTGCGCCTCAAAAATACACTTTGGAGATATATTGATGATAACTGCCGCCGATACGATTCCTGTTCGCCCGGACGAGCATTTTGACGAAGCACGGCTGGCCGATTATCTGCGCGGCAAGCTGGACGGCGCGGACAATCCGCTGACGGTGCGGCAGTTCGGCGGAGGCGCGGCCAACCTGACCTACCTGCTGGATTACGGGACGCAGCAGTACGTTTTACGGCGGCCACCGCTCGGCCCGGTGGCACCCTCGGCGCACGACATGGGACGCGAATTCCGGGTGCTGTCGGTGCTGCATCAGGCATTTCCTTTTGCGCCGCGTGCGTTTGTCTTCTGCGATGATCCCGATGTGATCGGCGCACCCTTTTTTGTGATGGAGCGGCGGGCGGGCCTAGTGGTGCGGCGTTCCTTACCAGCGGAATATGAGGGTATCCCTGATGCACCACGCCACATGAGCGAAGCGCTGGTGGATGCACTGGCGGCCTTGCACGCGGTGGATTACCCGGCGCTGGGGCTGGGAACACTGGGTAAACCGGCGGGCTTTATTGAACGGCAGATCGAAGGTTGGTACGGGCGCTGGCAAAAAGCGCTCACCGAACCGCTGGCGCAGATGGACACGGTTTATACCTGGCTGCGCGATAATCTGCCGCCTCCCAGCGCACCAACGCTGGTGCATAACGACTACAAGTTGGATAACGTGATGCTGGCAGCGGACGACCCCGGCAGGCTGATCGCCATTTTCGATTGGGATATGTGTACCCTGGGCGACCCACTGGCTGACCTGGGAGCGCTGCTGACCTACTGGACAGAGCCGAATGACCCACCCTATATGCAGATGACGGCCATGATGCCGGTGGGCGACAGCGGTTTCATGACGCGGGCGGAACTGGTGCGGCGCTACGCCGAAAAGAGCGGGCGCGATGTGTCGCACATTCGGTTTTATCATGCGCTCGGCCTTTACCGGTTGGTGGTGATTTGTGCGCAGATTTATATCCGTTATAAACGTGGACAGACGCAGGATCAGCGCTTCGAGGCCTTCGGGGTGATGATTCCCTTATTGGCACAGGCCGCGCAGGATGTCGCGCTTGGAGCCGGTAGTTATTAGCTGGTGCTGCCTCATGGCCGGGTAATCCACTGGTCATACTGTTTTACTGGCGAGCAAATCAGTTGAAGAAAACAAAAGGCGGAAGCATGATGCCTCCGCCTTGTTAACGCTCAATCATCATTTCAGGGAAAGAAAATTACTCAGTCACCGCTCCGGCGAAGAGAGCAGTTTTCAGCGCTTCGACATCAGCGAATTTACCGGCTTTATTATCAAGTGTGCCGCTGCGAAGGCGAAGCTGCCTTTCCTCGGCGGCTTCACGGGCGCGTTCGCGGTCTTTGAGCGGGTAGAAGTATTCACGTGACTGGCGGATGCGGTTTTCAATGCGTTCGCGGATGAGCGGCAGCTTATCGGGCGTGGTGATAATCAGGAAATCCTCCGGCCCCAGATGACCGATAAAATCTTCCTCGCGCCCATGTTCGCGCATGGCGTTGCGAATCATCAGCGTGACAGCCCGCATGACATCATCGGCGGCCACAAAACCGTAGCTCTCGCGGAATTCCCCCAGCCCGACAATTGACATCAGCAGCAGCGACCACTCGTTATCGCCCAAAATCAGGGCGTTCAGGCGTTCTTCCACCAGATCGCCTTCAGCCAGATCAGTAACAGGGTTGGTATTGCTCTGGCGGGCGACGCGGCTGATGGCGTTACGAACGCGCAGGCGCAGTTCCTGAATATCAAAGGGCTTGGTAATGTAATCGACGACGCCCAGTTCCAGCCCTTGCAGCTTGTCCACCCGGTCGCGCTTCTCCGTCAAAAAAATGATCGGGATGTCCTGGGTACGGCGCTGGGTGCGTAACTGGCGGCAGACTTCGTAGCCGTCCAGATCAGGCAGGCGGATGTCCAGCACGACCAGGTTGAGGTTGGTTTCCTGGCTGATCTGAATCGCATCCTTGCCCCAGGCGGCAGTCAACACCTCGTAATTCTGCACACGGAAATAGGTGTTGAGCATTTCAGACAGGTCGAGGTCGTCTTCGACAATCAGAATTTTGGGCTTGTCCAAAATCACTGCTCCTAACGTTCGCCAATGGGCGTTGGATTGATGCTGAAAACACAGGCCTCCGCGCCACAGGCACGACAGGCGGTTTCGTGGACGATGTACTCATGCCCGTTGGAAGCCCAACGCAGACATTCCTGCAAAATGCCGACCAGCGCGTGACAGACTGGTTTATCGGCCATCCGCCCCCAGGCCATCGGGCTGACTTCGACGACGAAATGCGATCCGGATTCGTCATCCATCACATTGGAGCGCTGGTCGCTGAACGTGGTAAAAATATCCGCCAGCGCCCGCAGGCCAAGGCTGCACCGTTCCTCCCGTGGGAGGGCGCGGAAAGCCGGGTCGCCCATGCCCGCCAGCGCGCCAAAATTTTTCATCCCCTGCGAAAAACAGGCTCGCCCAATGCGAAGGGCGATGCCGCGTCCCCCGCGCGGGCCATACATTTCTTCAAGTGCCTGCTGGATAGCGGCCATCGATGCAAAATCAAATTGGGCGGCGAGATTATCCGGGGGGAAATGCCCAATGTAATTATCCTGACCAGCGAGGCTGAGAACCATGTTCAGCCCGCTGTATCCCATCACATCCTGCATCGCTAGAAAATAATAGCGTGCAAGTCGGTTCGGATAATACAGGCCGCTGGGTTCAAGCACGAGTGACGCTTCCGGCACAGCCGCCCTAGAGCAGTTGATTCAGGGTGTCAACGGCGCGGTTAACATCGAGGAAAATGAGTCCCAGCTTGGCTTCTTTCCGCGCCAGCACCGTCAGCACGGCTTCTTCGCCGACGGCGGTGAGGATGACATAGCCATTCTCGCCCTTGACCATAACCTGTTCCATCAGGCCGCGCCCCAGTTCGGACGAAATACGCTCGCCCAGAGAAACCATTGCTGCGGACATAGCGCTCACGCGGTCTTCTTCGATATGGCCGGGCAGCGACGACGCCATGCTCAGGCCATCGACACTGACAATGGCCGCTGCCTCGACATCGCCGGAACTGGCCTGCAAGTCCCGCAGGCGTTCAATCAATTGTTCAGTGCGTGACTTCGCCACAACGCGCTCTCCCGTTGAAAAAGACATAGGGCTATCTGCTTTGGATTGTAGCACAGATTCCGGGTAAAAACACAAGCGTTTACGCCTTAAGGATTCTGGTAAGCGCGGCTGGTTTCAGTCAGTCTATAATGGAAACAAAGCAACAGGTGCAGGCAAAATGAGTGACATCATGCGGGAAACACAGACTTTTGATACCCGTCGTGCAGTGCTGGATGATTATCTGGCGGGCTACCCGGCGCGGCTGGATGTAAGTCCCGGCCAACGATTGAGTGAGGCGATGGCTGCCAATCAGGTCACGGCGGATGACTCACTGCTCACCTTTGAACATGACAAAGTGTTTTATGTTATTCCTATGACTATGGTGCTGGCTTATAACGTCATTCAGGGACAGGCTGGCGATCAGCCCTGGATGATGACGTTCTGCAATGCCTGTAACACCGGCATGGTTTTTGACCCCGTATTGGATGGACAAACGCTGCATTTCCAGCGGCGCGGCAGCTATGACGGCCTGCTGCTGATCTGGGACGAGGAAACCGGTTCATACTGGCAGCATATCACCGGCATCTGCCGCTATGGCCCAAGTGAGGGTAAACGGCTGCGCGTCCTCACCACCACACGTCAGATGACGGCGGCAGAAGCGCTGCTAAAACAGGCTGACGCTCGCCTGCTGACCGGCGCACCGCTGACAGCCGCCCAGCAGAAAATATCGGGCGCGATGGAGAAGATGCGCGCCAACCCGGCGCCGATGGAAAGCAGCCTCGTCACCGAGTTCACGCCGGAAGACAAACGCCGCCCCCGCTTCGAGATGGGGTTGGGCGTATGGAACGGGCGCGTCAGTACCTTCTATCCGCTGTCGCTGCTGCACACGTCTAACAACGCCCTCATCACGACTTTTGATGGCCGCCCGCTGCTGGTTTATCAGTCACCAGAGGCGTTATCCCCCTCAGCGGTCTATTTAGATGTTCAGCAGGCACAGTGGGAAGCCGGTGTGCTGCGGCTGGACGGCGGGGCAACCCTTCAGCATGACCGCCTGCGCCAGGCCGACGGAAGCGAGCGTGCGCTGACCGGCCCGCGCCAGTTATTGATGCGCTGGTACGGCTTCGCCCTGACCTTCCCCGATGCTACCCTGCCGGACAATCTGACGTCGATCTAATGTCAGACGCTTTACCCGACAGGTCGCTTATGTTAAAATAAGTTTATCGCGGGGGTGAATTAGTTTCGACGGGGGAGGCTGAGTCCGTGCTGCGAGCCGTGGCGCACGACCACGTTAAAACGGGCAAGGCATTAACTGCCAACAACAACACTTACGCTCTGCCAGTCGCCGCCTAAGGCGCTCTGCTGAGCGCTAACCCTGCGGGGTTAGCCGTCTGCCCCAATCGTCGCTGTCCGGTTGGATTGGCGGGCGTCACTAAAGATTAGCGTGCGGTCGCTTCACGCCGATAAAAGCGGCCAAAGACTCATCGGCTAGCCGTTGACATATCCCGCCAACTGGAGCTATCAGCGGTGAAATTAAAGAGTAGGCTACGCTTGTAGACGCGCGTACTTGAATCTTTCGGACCCGACTGGCAGTGGTCGGCACCTCCAAATAAAAAACCGCCCGACATCACCCGTCAGGCGGTTTTTGTTTTCGATTACTAACTATCCACTAAATCGGTTTCAGCACACGGTCTTCGCGCAGGCGCTTGTTGAGAATCTGCACCGACTTGTTCTCGGAGATGATCTCCTGTACCGACTCGCGCCAGGCGGGGATTTTGATCTGCTCAATCGTGGTGGTTTCATAACCATTCTTGGAGAACATTTGCAGCACTTCCGATGTCGCGCCGAGCGGCAGGAACAGGTAAGCGACTTCGCTCTGCAAATCCTTTGAGGCCGCTTCAATCGCCGCCACCAGCCCTTCAATCACTGGCGGAACCGGTGCGCCGGGCAGCAGATAAAATTCATCCACGCGGGTGATGAGATTTTCGACCTGCCAGCCCATGACAGCCAGCACCTTATCAGTCGAATCCTGCGCCAGCAGATAACTTTTCTGACCAAAGGCCATCATCACATCCATACGGCTGACAGTTTTGCCGCCGTGCTGGCTGATGAAATTGGCGATCATCTCGGCATTGCTGGGCATCCCGCGTTTTACCGTCACTTTGAAAGTCGGCAGGGTGGCATCAGCGCTCGGCGGCTTCAGCGGCGCGGTCTGTGCCATTGAAGGCGTCGGCGGCTGGGCAACCTGTTGCGGCGCGGCGGGGGGGGATGCAGCCGGGGCAGGTATATTCACCTGCGCTGGTGCGGCTGGCTGCGATGGCGCTGCCACCACCGGCGGCGGTGCCATTTTCTTCAGCACATTTCCGTAAGCGGTTTGCACCTGTTTCCAGGTTTCCTCCACGTTGCTGTCATTTTTGATAACGACAGAGGCATTCGCCACTTTGTCTTTTTGCGCGTTTTGCGCCAGGATACGCTGCTTCGCTTCGGCCTCGCTCATCTTGCGCGGGCCAACGAGGCGGCGGTACTGCTCCTGCGGCGGGGCATCGACCACCCATACTTCATCTACCGCTTTGCCCAGATCACCTTCGAGCAGCTTGATCGCCTCGATGATAATGACCGGCTGGGTAGCGCGGGTGATAAGCGTCGAAATTGCCTGACCCACCACCGGATGAACGATAGCCTCCAGCTTAGCCAGCGCTTCCGGGTTGGAAAAGACGATGCTGCCGAGCATAGTCCGGTTGATATTTTTCTCAGCATCCAGGATAAACTGGCCGAAGGTATCAACAATCGGCTTATAAGCAGGTGCGCCGGGTGCCATCGCGCGGTGTGTCAGGCTGTCGGCGTCGATAGTATACGCGCCGAGATGCTGGAGCATTTGCCGAACAACACTTTTGCAGTCAGCAATATTTCCCGTGAGGCCGATCACATATTTATTCGCCCAACGACTCACGGTTGACCTCCCGTTCGGTATTGACGATCTGAGGATGAAAAGTGGATGATTCCAATTGTACACTTTATTGTAACGTGTTTATATCTTGCAGGTCAAACCGGAAGGATTGACGATTCCTAATATCACGCTTACGCGAACGGGCGTGCTATAATCAGGCTTATGTACGCAGAACTTGCCATCAACGCGCCCGTCACTGGAACCTTTCATTATGCGGTACCGCCCGAACTGCTAACTGTGCTGCAACCCGGTCATCTGGTGCAGGTCACATTCAGGACGGCGCTTCAGTATGGAATCGTGCTGGCGCTCGCTGCCGAATCGCCACTGGCACAGACCAAACCGATTACCGCGCTGCTCGATCCGCTGCCCATCATTTCAACGGCACAAATTGCGCTGGGCCGCTGGATGAGCGAACGCACCTTATCGCCCATCGGCTCCTGCCTCTGGCTGATGCTGCCCCCTGGTATCACGGGCGGGCGCGATATTCGCGTGCATCTCATGCAGGAAGGCGCGACCAGCCCTGACCCGGTGGAGAGCAAAATTCTGGCGCTGCTGGGGCGGCGTGGGGCATTGACCGGGCGGCAGCTTGAGATTGCTAAACCGCTGCAAGGGATACAGTGGCGCGGCGCAGTAGATCGTCTGGCAAAAGCCGCTGTCGTTCGCAAAGAGCCGGTGCTGACCCCGCCGCGTGTCCGCCCGCAAACGGTACAGACAGCAGCGCTGGCTATTCATCCTAACCAGCTTGCGGCTGTCGCCCGGCATCTCGGCAAAGAGTCAGCGCAGGCGGACATCCTCGAAGTCATGGCCGCCATGCGCGTCGAATACCCAACTATCGAACAGGTCTTGACGACAGCCGGTGTCAGCAGCCGGGACCCGCTCAACAAGCTGGAACAGGCCGGTCTGGTGACGGTTAACCGTACTGCTAAACCACACACAGTTTCACTCAACATCCCCCGCTTTAAGGTGGATGAACAGCTCATCAGGCTGCGCGGTGGCGAGAAGGATTTGCACATCCTCAGGGTGCTGGCGCGTGAATCCGGGCCGATGGATGTGAGCTGGCTTTATGCCCAAACCAGCGCGAAACTGGCCGATCTGAAGCGGTTGGCCGATGATGAATTGATTTTACTGGGCGAAAAAACCACCTGGCGTGACTCACTGGCTGACCGCGATTTTGTCCCCGTCGCCGCCCCGCCTCTGACGCCGGAGCAGGCCGCTGCATGGAAAACCGTTGAGGCGGCAATAAAAGCATGGGATTGGAAGCAGGTTGATAATACCCATCCTTCTGAACCCTTTCCCGTTCAGGGAGAGAGAGGAAATGAAGCATTTGAATCGGATGAAAGAAACTGGCGTATTCCGACACATCTATGGGATAAACTAAAGCAATTAGCGCGACAAAAACGTCGTGAGCCGACCTATGCAGAAGACCTGTTATGGCAGCAGTTACGTCGTAATCAACTAGGTTATCCTGTCCGGCGTCAGCATCCGATTGGGCGTTTTATAGTCGATTTTTACTATGCTCAGGCTCGCCTCATAATTGAAGTTGATGGCGATATTCATCAGTATACGAAAGAAGAGGATGCAGCTCGACAATCTATTCTGGAAAATCTGAATTATCGCTTTGTCCGTTTCACAAACGATCAGGTCATTCATGAACTTCCGCAGGTTATTGAGAGCATCCGGCAGGCACTAGCACAATCGACCCCAACTGCATTTGCTCCCCCTCTCCATGAACGGGGAGGGGGTTGGGGGGAGGGGTTATTCCTCCTGCATGGCGTCACGGGCAGCGGCAAAACCGAGATTTATCTGCGGGCTATTGAACAAACGCTGGCGCAGGGGCGGCAGGCCATATTCCTCGTGCCGGAAATCGCGCTCACAGCCCAGACGGTGCGGCGGGTGGCGGCGCGTTTCCCCGGTCAGGTGGCACTGGTTCACAGCGGCCTCAGCGACGGCGAACGTTATGATACCTGGCGGCGGGCGCGGGAAGGACTGATTGGCGTGGTCGTCGGGGCGCGTTCAGCCCTGTTCACGCCGTTGCCGGATGTTGGCCTGGTCATTCTCGACGAAGAACACGATAGCAGCTACAAACAGTCTGAGCCGATTCCCCATTACCATGCCCGCGAGGTAGCTGAACAGATGATGCGCCTTAATAATGGCGTCCTGATTCTTGGCAGCGCCACGCCGGATGTGGAGAGCGTCTACCGCGCTGAGATGGGCGAATTGACGCGCTTGAACTTGCCGACCCGCATTATGGGCCACCGCATCCGTATCCTCGAACAGGCGGAGCGTACCGGTGTGGCGGCGCGTTACTTCCCGGCGCGGGCGGAAGATGCGCTGGCGATTGACCTGCCGCCGGTTGAAGTGGTGGATATGCGCGAGGAGTTAAAGGGCGGTAATACCAGCATTTTCAGCCGACCCATGCAGCAGGCATTGGCGGGTGTACTGGAACGGCACGAACAGGCCATTCTGTTTATCAACCGGCGCGGTGCGGCCACTTATGTTTTCTGCCGGGACTGCGGTTATGTGGCATCCTGCCCGCGCTGCGATACGCCGCTGACACACCATCATCAAAGTGAAATGCTGCAATGCCACCGCTGCGGTTTCCAGACGCCGGAACCGAAAAAATGCCCCAACTGCGGCTCGCTGCGTATCAAATTCTTTGGCGCGGGGACGCAGCAGGTCGAACGGGCGTTTGGCGATCTGTTCCCCAAAGCGCGGACGCTGCGGTGGGATGCCGACACCGTCACCAAACCGGAAATGCACGATCTGTTCCTGCTGCGCTTTGTCGAGCGCAAAGCTGATGTGCTGATCGGCACGCAGATGATCGCCAAAGGGCTGGATTTGCCGCTGGTGACGCTGGTCGGCGTTGTCAGTGCCGATATGGCCCTCAATCTGCCCGACTTTCGCGCGGGTGAGCGCACCTTTCAACTGCTGACACAGGTGGCCGGGCGCGCTGGACGCGGTTTGCTCGGTGGGCGCGTCGTGCTGCAAACCTATCAGCCCGATCATTACGCGGTAATGGCCGCCGCCAGACATGACGCTGATGGTTTTTATGCTCAGGAAATCGCCTACCGCCGTGACCTGGGTTATCCCCCTTTCCGGCGGCTGGCGCGGATCGTGCTGCGCTCTGAGAGTGAGGCGCGGGCGCAGGCTGAAGCCGAAGAAGCGGCGGCCTTTCTGCGCGGGCGGCTGGCGAAGCTGAAGATGGCCGCCACCGAATTGATAGGCCCTGCGCCCTGTTTCTTCAGCCGTGTCAATGATATTTACCGCTGGCATGTGCTGCTGCGCGGCCCAGACCCCTCGCTGGCCCTGCGCGGACTGGACATCCCCCGCAACTGGCAGCTTGACCTCGACCCGGTCGATGTGCTGTGAAAATCTCCGCCAAAAGACGGAGATGAAGCGCGAATTTCGATGGATCACAACCCCATGACTTCCGTACTACTATACAGAAAGCATCGTTGCCCGCATCGTGGAGACTGCTTTCTGCATGAGTACCGCACCGAATCCCAATACAGCCTGGTTAATCGAAACCAGCGAGGAAATTGACAAGCTCCTGGCTGACAACCAACTGCTCATCGATCTGACGGAAGCGCAATCCCATACCATTCATCTCGTCATCCATGATTTGCGCGGGTTGATGACCACCCTCAACCTGCACATTTACATGCTCGAACGTCTGCAAACGCCGGAACAGTCAAAGCATTTCACTGAACTCAGAGCGACTATCACCGCCATGAAACGGCTGCTGGAGACGCTGGAGCCACAATCTTAAGCCTATTCGAGGGCAGATGGCAGTATAGTTTTTACGATCTTGACAGGGAGTTAAACGTTTCACTACAATGGGATTCATATTTTTCACAAAATTTGTAACATCCTGCACCTCCCCCTGACTATACAGCGTAAATAAAGCTTGATTTAGTCACTGGATTGCTCACAGGGGGCTGTGATTTATGCGGGTTTTAAAACTGCACGCGTCGCTGCGCTATGCGCTGTCTTCGGTCATGTTCGCCGGTTTGTGGGTGCTGGAAGCCCGCGCTCACCAGCAGGCAAAGGCGGCGCTGACTCAGCTTGAGGCAGAAAGACCGGCACAGGACATCGACGCGCTCATAGCGGAAAATGCGCGGCTGATCGAACTTGACCAGCTCCGGTCAAAATTTGTGGCAGAGGCAGCTCATGAACTGCGTGCGCCCATTACCAGCCTCAGCCTTCGCCTTTACCTGCTGGAAAACGCCACCCCCGATCGCCGCGAAAAATATGTTGCTGACTTCCGCGCCCAGCTTGAACGGCTGGCGACGCTCAGCGAGCATCTGCTGGCGCTCTCCCGGCTGGACACTTTTGGCACTTCAGAGCAGTTCATCAGGATTGATCTGAATCAGATTGCCGAAGAGGTTGCCATTTCCTATCGTCCAATGGCCGAAGCAGCCGGTTTGAGCCTGATTTCCGAATACACGCCAAACCTGCCGCCGGTACTGGGGGAGCCAACACAACTGGCGCGGGTGGGGTCTAATCTCGTCACCAATGCCATTCGCTATACGACATCAGGCCGCGTGGTGGTATCCACAGCGCTCGACAGCGTCAGCAAACAGGCCTGCCTGACAGTGAAGGACACCGGCCCCGGCATTGATCCCTGCGATTTGCCGCATCTGTTTGACCGCTTCTACCGGGGGAAAAGCAGCGCCCATGCCGGAGGCAGCGGCCTCGGCCGCAGCATCGTCAAAGAGATCGTTGATTTACATGGCGGCCAGATCACCGTCGAAAGCCAGCCGGGAGAAGGCACAACCTTCACCGTTTCTTTCCCACTGGCCCAGGCGAACGCACAGGCGGCAGATTAATCAGTTGTGATCCGCCGCCGGATCATGTGCAGCAGCCACAGGACGACCAGCACCGCCAGCCCATCCGCCGCCAGCAGCAGCCATTCCAGAAATGACCAGCCAAACTGCGTCCAGCCCAGCGCCAGTGCCATGAGTTGTGTCAGCACAAAAATACCGCCGACGGCCAGCACATCAATCGGCCACCCAAAAATCATGGTTTCAGCCCTTCGTTTGCGGCTGTAACTGGCCCAGCCGGGGTTGGCGATATGCGCTTCCAGATGGTCGCGGATGTAGCTGTTCAACTGTTCAATCAGCACCTCATTCTGCGCCCAGGCTGCCGCCAGCAGCGTTGCAATCAGTGGATAGAGCAGCAGCCCCACCGCCCCCGCTCCCCAGCCGACGCCCAGAAACGCCCCGGCAATCGTCAGCGCGATCGAGATCAACTGCTGCCGCGACTCAATCCGCTTCAGAACCTCCTCTCGCAGTGAGGCATACTCCGTTTCGGCGATCGGCCTCGGCACTTCAATCGTGTCTTCGTCGGGCATATTCATGCTGATTTCCCCCTCTTTGGCTAATGTGGTTATCGCCCTTATGCCCCCAGAAAACGCTCGTACAGCGGCGATTTCGGCTGGTCGCGGGTGTTGACCAGCCCGTAGCCGTTGTGCATACCATCCGCCCACGCATACCAGATCGCCCCGCTTACCTTGCCGGAATACAGGCGCTTCAACCGGCTGACAAAGCCAACCGCGTAATCCGCCACCCGTGATGCCGGTTCGTTCGGCAAATCCAGCACGCCCCATTCGGTGATGATGATCGGCGCGCCCGGCAGCACTTTCCCGTAAGCCTCCACATCGTCGTCAATCGGCCCGAACGGACTGTAAGGCGATTCCGTCGGCCCACGTCCGTAGGAATGGCAGGCAATCGCATCCGGGCGCACCGTCGCCGGAAGCGCCGCGATGGTCTGCCGCGCATAAGCCCCGCCCGCCCCGTTGCCACCGCTGATATGCCCGCCTGTAAAGATTTTCACCGTAGGGTCAATGGCGCGGATGGCTTTAATTCCCTCGCTCAGCAGGTGAGCGTAGCTGGTCGCGGGCATCGGCACCGCCGCCACCGCCGGGCCGGGCGGTGTATCCTGCTCATTCCAGATTTGATAGGCCGTCACCCACTTTTTACCGGCGAATCGCGCCACCACCTTCTTGACGACATCCACCCACCGCGCCGTGAATTCCCGCCATTTCGCCGCGTCCATCGACGGCCAGTGATACCCCGCGCCCTCGCCAAACGTCTGATGCGTCAGCACCACCACCACGCTCAACCCGGCTTTGGCATACCGTTCGATATAAGGTGCATACAGGTTATAAGCCGCGTCCAGATCAGTCGCGCCCCGCCCCATCGACACGCTGTAAGCGAAGCGTACCCAGCCCACGCCTTTCATGCGTTCCGGCGCGGGTTTGCCCAGCGGGTGCAGCAGATCGAGGTTGATGCCCGTCATATTGCCCGCCTGAATCGGCTCGGTTTCATCCGCGATCAAAAATTCTGCTGACGAAAAACCCTCGATTCCGCCCGGCGAACGTACCTTAATCCACTGGTCAGCCTGCCCCACTTTCAGCAGCGTCCGTCCATGCGGTTCCAGCGACTCAATTTTCTCAAAGGGCCGAAGCTGCCCCAGGATGGCGAACTCTGTGCCGGGACGTTCGCGGATTCGCAGGCTCGTGGTCGTGATTTTCAGCCGCAGGCCGCTCCAGTAAACCATCATCGTCGGGTCAACCACATTCGGCAGGTTATACCCGCTCAAACCAGCGCCCGGCTGCTGCACCACCACTTTGATCGAGGTGTCCCAGCCTGACTCGCCAATCGCATCGCCCGCCTTCACCGTCTGCCCCATGCTGACGCGGATGTCCTCAAGCTGCCCATAGGTGACGATGTAATTCACGCCGCCCACCTGGCTGGCGATCTGCACATACTGCCCGTAACCCAGCGCGTTCGGCTGGCGCGAAACCGTCGTCACCGTCCCCGCTGCCGCCGCCCGGATGACCGTGTTTTTCGGCGCATAAATATCAATGCCTTCATTGCGCCGCCCTTCCACGCTGTGGTCAAAGGCGCGGGTGATGCGGGCTGGCCGCGCTTCCGAAGGCCAGTCCAGGATGAAGCGGTCATACAGGTGCGGCGGCGGCTGTTTTTCGCCGTAGCGATCCTGCCCGGTGATGCGCCCGGCCAGGATGCCCGCCAGTTCGCCCGGTGTCCCGGCCCGGATCACGTCAACGCGCACCACCATCGGGTACACCCGGCGGATGTGGTTCAGCGCGTCGTTGTTCACCCACACGCCGGGGGCCTGCACCGCCGTCACATTGCGAAAGCGGTTCAGGTCGTTACCCTTCGGTGAACGCACCACCGCCACTTTCTCGAAGGCTTTGGTATACGGTTCGGCGGCTTTGTACCAGTTCAGAAAGTCGGCATCCGGCAGGACGAGTGCGTGCGAAATCGGTTGGGTCGCCATCTGGCCTCCAGCGGGGTTGGGTTGGAATTGGGTTAATTATAGTGTCAGGCGTCTTTTTCCGCCGCAACTGCCAGGGCAATCGCTTCAACATTCATACAGGCTCGCCAATGGTTCATCTGCTTCTGTAGCGGCGAACCTGCCTGTTCGCCCGACTGAGTAGGGGAGGGTTTCAAACCCTCCCCTATAAAAACTGCGTAAGTCCTAATTCATACAGGCTCGCCAATGGTTGGATATGCTTCTGTAGGTGCGCCCCGTCACGACCGGACAGTTTTGACAAAGGAAGAATAAAGAGCGAGG
>CAYUTY010000013.1:88721-105208 GCA_964447795.1 uncultured Anaerolineaceae bacterium | reverse complement strand
CGCAACTCAAGCTTCTCCAAAGGTCTTTCTTTTTGCAAATACCGCCAAACTCCAGAAGTGCGGCTCATCACCGCACTCATTTGTTTATTTATCTCTGCCGAGGGCAAACCCACTCATGAACTGCTTTTGCAGCAACACGAACACGATTACCGGTGGAATACTGATAATGACCGCCGCCAGCATGAGCGGGCCGAAACTAAAGGAACTATCCACCGCGATGAACGAGCGCAGGCCAACCGTCACCACTCTCAGATTATCGCGGGCGATGAGCTGCGGCCAGAGATACATATTCCATCCATAGACGAACTGAATTACTGCCAGCGCGCCGATGGTGTTCCAGCTAATCGGGATCAGCACGCGCCACAGGAATTGCAGCGGGGTGGCACCATCAAGCTGTGCTGCTTCGGACAATTCCGCCGGAATATTAGAGAAGTGCTGCCGAAACAGAAACGTCCCGGTGGCGCTCGCCAGAAAGGGAACCACCAACGCCTGAAAGGTGTTGGCCCATTTCAGGTCAATGCCGACGAAACGCGACAGCGCGATAATCAGAATTTCCGTCGGCATCATCAGCGTAATCAGCACGAACCCAAAGACAATCCATTTGCCGGGAAAGCGGAAATAGACAAAGGCTAACCCCGCCAGAAGCGACAAAATCGTTTTGCCTACCGTAATCGTGATCGCCATCACCGCACTATTGAACATAAAGGAGCCTAAATTGCGCGAGGCGACCAGGTCCCAGTTACGTCCCAGCGCGTTGCCGGGCAAAAACCGATACGCATATACATCGGAGTTGCTTTGTGTGCTAACCAGAATGGCATATAACAGCGGAAAACCGAGGAACAGGCAGGACAGCCACAGCAGCGCATGAATGTGCCAGCGCCGCGCCAGAAAGCTTGCCCACACCCCTGGCCGGACATTTTCGCCAGCGCGAAGCGTTGTTTCCTGAGAAATAGTCGCCATAAATCACGCTCCGTAATTGACACGCCGACCCGTGCTGCGGAACTGCACCAATGTCAGGCCAATGACCAGCAGAAAGAGAATGACTGACTGCGCCGCCGCCTGCCCCAACCCAATCGTACCGCTTTGCAATTCATAAATGCGGTAGATCATGGTCGTGGTTGCCTTCAGTGGGCCACCCGCTGTCAGATAATCAATCGTGCCAAAAATTTCAAAGAAGGCGTAGGTCATGTTGGTGATGATGAGGAAAAAAGTGATCGGCGACAGCATCGGTATAGTGATACGGATGAACCGCTGTACCGTATTCGCCCCATCAATTGCGGCGGCTTCCAGCAGGTCTTTTGAGACATTTTGCAGACCGGCGATATAAAAGAGGATGTTAAAACCCATCGTCTTCCACACACTCGTCAGAATAACGGCAATGACCGCCAGCGTGCCATTACTGAGCCAAGGGAGTTTCACGCCCACCAGATTATTCGTGAAATAATTGATGATGCCCGCCGCAGGGTCAAACATCAGACCAAAAATCACACCCGCCACCACCGGCGAAACCGCATAGGGCCACACCAGCAGTGTGCGATAGAGATTCGCACCACGAATAGGCTGATAGGCCAGCGTGGCGATCATCAGCGACAGCCCCATACCTACCAGCACAATCGCCGCCGCGATCAGGAAAGTGACAAAAACGCTGTAACCATAGGCAGGGTCGCCCACCAGATTGGTGAAATTATCGACACAGATGAAGCGGCTGCGCGGCGCACCCCGTCCGGTGAGCAGAGTGGACAGTCTAAATTTATCGAGGAAGTTATAGAATAAAAACACGACCAGAATGAGAAGTGTTGGCGCAAGCAGCAGGTAAGGTGTTACCCATCCACTTTTGAAAGTCCCCTGTGTCCCCTGTTCCGAAACCAACGAACCGGATTTGCGATCTTTCCAGCGCTCAACCAGCCAGCGCAATGGCACCAGCAGGGTCAGCATTCCAATGACCACCAGCAAAATGCCGAAAATAACATCAACTGCCCGGCGTTCCGGCTCAAAGGTACAGAAATTCAAGGGGAGCATGAAAATCAGCGAGCCAAGCGCCCCCGCGCCCGCACCCAGCAGCGCGCCAATCACAGCCGAATAACCCACCCGGCGGAAGACCAGCACCATAAAAACTGCACCCGCCAGCCCTGCCAGCACCAGCACAAGAAGGGGAGTAGTGGTTGTCATCAATCATTTTCCCCACAACAACATCAGGATAATGATAGAGGGGCGAACCAATGGCTCGCCCCTGCACAGACTTGTTGCAAACAGATCGAAATTTACTCGCCGTAGAGGGCGTTGTAATCCGCCAGCAGCGCATCGGCATCGGCCTTCGCCGTCGCCAGACGTTCCGCCGGGTCGCCACCCTGGAGCATCAGGTCTTCAATTGCCTGGGTTACGATGTTGCGGGTTTCGACAAAGGTGCCGATCAGCGCACCGCTGGTCGCCACAGTGACGGTGCTGTTGTTGATCTGATCGCTGGCAGTAAGGAAATTCGGATTGGTTTCAAACCAGCCTTCACTCTCCAGCAGATCAACCGCACTCTGGCGAATGGGCAGATAGCCAGTGGCCTGGTGCCAGGAAGCGGCATTTTCCGTATCGGTCAGGAACAGCAGGAAGGTCAACGCACCATCTTCGACTTCGGGGGTCAGACCATCGAGCAGCCAAATACTCGCGCCGCCGATCAGGTTGCCCGTCCAGCCCACTTCGCCATCATAGGGCATCCGGGTAGTCACGATGTCAATGCTGTTGCCAGCGGCTGCTTCCGTGATATTGCGGGCATCGGCGCTGCTGGTGATAGCAAAGGCAACCTGAGCGGTCTGGATAGCCTGTTCAACCGAAGTCCAGTCGCGCTGGGTGCCACTATAGTAGAAGTAGCCCTTGTTGTACATTTCCTGCCACCAGGTCGCAATATTGACTGCGGCGTCGCTGGTCAGCAGCACTTCGGTAGCGCGGGCAGCACGACCATTGTCGTTGTTCGCCAGCGGGGCATCCTGCTGGGCCATCCACTGCTCAAAGAACCAGCCATGATTCGGCCAGGTTACACAGTAATCAGGGGCGTCATCGAGCGCAAGGATTGCTTCGCAGGCGGCTTCAAGTTCCTGCCATGTGGCGGGCGGGGCTTCAATACCAGCCGCTTCGAGCAGGCCCGTGTTGGTGTAAAGAATGGGAGATGAGCTATTCCAGGGGAAGGAAGTAAATTTCCCATCCAGTGTGTAGTAATTCACGACTGGCTGAATGAAGTCGTCGAAATTGACCTGGAGACCGTTTAATTCAGTACGATCACCCAGCGCATCCGCTACGGGCTTGAAATAACCCAGGTCACGGGCATTCTGGGTGGCAACTTCAAAGTATTGCAGCAGCGCCGGGGCATTCCCCTGTTCAAGCGCCTGGGTAGCGGCGTCCAGCAGCACTTCATAGCTCTCAAAGGCTTCCGGGACGACGTTATACTGCGGGAACTGGGCATTGAAAGCATCAGCGACGCCCTGTGTCCAGTTCTTACGGTTCTCATCCTGGAAAATATGCCAGAATTTGACTTCAATCGGCTCCTGAGCAAAGGCAGGGACAACTGCCAGCGCCAACATCAGCGCCAGACAAAGAACCAGCAATTTACGACCAAACATATTCAAACATCCTCCTGAACAAATTATTGACGAAGAACTAGTTTTTACCATGTTGATTAAAGCACAGGGGACGCTGAGTTAAAAGGTTTTGTTAAGAATGTTAAATTTTGTTAAAGAAAACTGTATTATTCTTAAAATGACTCAAGATCGTCTTAGCGAGTATTGTCCAGATGAGTCTTTATTACATCCATCCACTGTGCCAGCCCCCGCCATACGCCAAACTGCTCATAATAAGCACTGATTTCCTTATCCGTTGCCGGATTTCCTGCATTAAAATGTGTTCGGTAGGCCTCGCGGCAGACGCTGTCCGTCGCCAGCCGGTCAAAGTGGCCGAGCAACCGCAGCATATTGCCTGCTGCATAATCACCAAAGCCTTTGAGTGATTTGATATGCTTATACAGGTCAGTTGATGCGATGCTGCTGTCACTGCGCCAGGATTCGACATCGAGTCGCCCTTCAGCAATATTTAGCGCCAGTTCGTGTAAATATGCACCCCGGTAGCCCGCACGGACGTGGGCATTCAGATCGTCGGGGTTCATGCTGGCGATGCGTTCTGGCGTGGGGAAAGCGTGACCGCCACCGGCGAAAGGCTCACCAAGCGTATTGACGCGAGCACTCATAGCAATCGTCATTGACCAGACAGTATTGGTCGTGAACAGGGTTTTTACCAGGTCTTCCCATACCGTTGGCGATGAAAGAATACGCCCTAGCCCTTTCGCCTCAATCCAGGCATAAGACGGATAAGCACGCAGAGCAGCATACAAATTGCTGTAGTCCCGCTCTACATCCAAACAGCGGGCAATCACCGCTGAAACTTCCGCTTCAAGTTCAGGCGTCATAGAGTCAAGGCCTTCGATATTGACCTCGACAGCTCCAGCCGCGCCTTCATGCACAGTCAGCCGAACAACGTGGCCATCGCCTAACTGTTGAATCCGTGACAGTGTCCGCCCTGCTTTATCACAGCTAAACGGTGGCAGATCGCACCAGCCATGACTGACAACTGACGGCCAGAATCTAAAATGCGACGGCGTGTTAAGGGTAAATTTCATGATTATCCGAGCAGTCACAATGAGGGTGGTCAGGGAAGGATTTAGAATCCTCCCCTAGTGGAAAGAAACAGGGAATTCCGTGATGTTCCGACAATTGGCTAGAGGTCGTCCAGATCACCATTGCGGAGCGAAATTTCAAAAGCGCGTCCGATAAGCAGAACCTGCTCAATCCAGACGGCCAGTTCTTCTTCATCCATATGTTCCAGCAGTGAGTCAACCAGATCGTCGGGCGCGCTGTATAAAACTTCAGTGGATAAACAGGCCATCGCCTGCTCAATGGAAGGGCGAGATACGGGCGGTTCGCCTTCCATCAGATCATGAAACCAGCGCTCGACAACCGGGTGAACCTGCTCGCACGACGACCCATCCTCAAGCTGCCGGTTCGCCAGGTCTTCAAACTCATCCAGCCAGCGCGGATCATTGTTGTGAGATGAGGACTGGTCGGTCATGTTTTAGGCCTCCTCAAGGTTTACATTTAAGTCTTAGTGTACTCAGGCTGTGTATAAAAACAAGCTACCAAAAGCCCGGTTGGCTGATACAATGCAGGCTGGTCGGCCAGTTCCCGCACCGAGCTTAGGAACAAGGACTTGTATTTCCGATGAAAATCAATAAATGGCTGGCTGCTGGCCTGGGCATTCTCATCAGCGGCATTTTCCTATGGATTGCTTTCCGCAATCTAAATCCGGGGGAAATTGTAGCAGTCATCCAGAGCGCCAATTTTGGCTGGATTGCTCTGGCAACAGTCATTTTGTTCATCTCTATGATACTGATCGCCTGGCGCTGGCAGTTCTTACTGCGAGCGATCAGACCGATTTCGCTCGGCTATCTGACTCAGGTAGTGCTGATCGGTTACATGGGCAACAATGTCTACCCCTTCCGTACCGGGGAAGTGCTGCGTATTGTACTGCTTCAGCGTTTCCAGCGTGTGCCAGCGGCCAAATCGACTATGACAGTGATTGTGGAGCGGGTGTTCGATGGACTGACGATGCTGGCGTTCATCCTGGTCTCAGTAGCGCTATTGCATATCACCGCGCCGGAAATCCAGACAATGATACGGATAGCAACGCCTTTGTTTCTGGCTGCTGTGGTCATTTTCTTTGCACTGGCAGCCCGACCAGGCTTATTCCGGCGGGTGCTGCACGCGATAGCAAATCGACTGCCAGGGAAAATTCAGGCCATTCTGGTCAAACTGGGTGACGACATCATCGACGGCTTCGAGGGACTCCGCAGCCCGGCTGACCTGGCTGGAGCGATTTTCGCCAGCTTCGTAAGCTGGGGAACACAGGCAGTAGTTTACTGGCTGGTGAGCTTCGCCTTTAACCTGAATGTCGATCTAGCCAGCATGTTTCTGACAGTAGGGGTTGTCAACCTGGCTGGACTTGTCCCAGCCTCACCAGGACAAATTGGTGTTTTTGAGTTTTTCACCGGGCTGGTGCTGGTAGCAGTCGGCGTAGACGAGACAAAAGCACACGCTTATGCACTGGTGCTGCACGCGGTGGTGTGGCTGCCGGTGACGCTGGCAGGCTTCTACTTCCTGGTAAAGCAGGGGTTAGGCTGGGATAGTATCAGACACGCGCGGGAGATAGAGCAGAAGGCAGTTAGTTAACCCGAACAGCTTATTCGGCAAACTGCCGTCAAATCCAAGCAAGCATACGGCGTAAATTCTTTCACCAAATCAAAGCTGAGAACTGATGACTGAAAACTCGAAACTCAACATTGGCATTATTGGCGCGGGCGTAACCGGCATGGCGGCAGCGTGGGACTTAACACGCGCTGGTCATGCGGTGGAATTGTTCGAGGCTGAACCGACCATTGGCGGGCTGGCAGCGGGTTTCCGTGACGAAAAATGGGATTGGGCGCTGGAGAAGTTCTATCATCACTGGTTCGAGAGCGATAAAGATATTTTCAAGCTGGCGGACGAAATGGGCGTGCGCGATAAGCTGATCTTCCCGCGACCCAAAACGAGCTATTGGATCGACAATAAAATTGTCCGCTCAGAGATGAATGCTTCGGCGCTGTTCCTGCCGCTGTCACCCCTGAGCATCGTCCGTATGGGTTTGGCAGGCGTCTATCTGAAATTCCTGACAACGAACTGGCGTGAACTGGAGAAAGTGACTGCTGACGAGTGGATGACGCGCAACATGGGTGCGGAAGCCTACAGCAAATTCTTCCGGCCACTGCTGATCGGCAAATTCAGTGACCTGTATAAAGACGTGAATATGGCGTGGCTGTGGGCGCGAATTTATACCCGGTCGGTCAAACTGGGGATTTATCAGGGCGGCTTCCAGGCATTTCTGGATGACCTTGGCGCGGCGGTGACAGCCAAAGGCGCGACAATTCACCTCAGCACGCCCGTGACCGCGCTCGGCCAGCAAAACGGCAAACCGACGCTCACGGTCAAGGGCGAGACGCGCGTTTTTGACCGAGTCATCAGCACCGGTTCGCCGGGACTAATGCTGAAGCTCGCGCCGGAACTGCGGGAAACCGCTTATGGCAAACAAATGGCCGAGCTGAAAAGCATCGGCGCGATCTGTGTGGTGCTGGCGCTGAAACAATCGGTGCTGACGGACGGCACTTACTGGCTGAACCTGCCCGCCACCAGCCCGGATAAACGGGCTAGTCAGTTTCCATTTCTGGCTCTGGTCGAACACACTAACTTCATGGATAAAGCCCATTATGGCGGCGATGTATTGGTGTACTGCGGCGATTACATGCCGGTCGATCACGAGTATTTCAAGCTGAGCGATGACGAGTTAATCGAACGCTTTTTACCCGCCCTTTCAAAAGTAAATCCTGATTTTAAGCCGGACTGGATTCGCAAGACCTGGGTGTGGCGCGCACCCTATGCCCAACCTGTGCCATTTGTGAACCACAGCGCCAAAATTCCCCCGCTGAAAACAGCGCTGCCGGGCGTATTCTGGGCCAGCATGAGCCAGGTTTACCCCTGGGACAGAGGCACAAATTATGCGGTGGAAATCGGGCGCAAGGTCGCCGAGGAAGCAGCAGCATCCACCACGTAATGTAACGTTACAAGCCTCAATCAACCGACTTTGTGAAGCTAGGAAATTGCAAGGCAAGGCGCATATCGTTTAGGCATTGTTTGTGGGCGGTAGGTTCGTCAGGATTCGTTACCGTTCACCAATACTGTAAGCAATGGTAAACTGAATTATCGTCATTGAAAGACGCACCTGAGGACAACGAACGCATGAAGATTATCGTCGCCGGTACTGGCTTCGTGGGGCTGACCCACGCCGCCGTTTGCTCTGAATATGGGCATGAAGTTTACGCCTACGACATCGACGAAAAACGTATCGCCGCTTACCGCTCTGCTGACCGCGAGCAGATCGAACACTACGTCAACGAACCCGGCCTGGCGCAGGTCATCGCCGAAAATATCAATCGCTATCTGTTCTTCGTGACCGAAATTGAGTCGATCATCGAAGGGACGGATGCCATTTTCCTGTGTCTGCCGACGCCACCGAATCCCAACGGCTCGTCCGACCTGAGTTTTTATTTCGATGCGCTGGAATACCTGGCCGGTCTGCTGGCAAAAAGGCAGGATACGCGCCGCGTTGTCCTGGTCAATAAAAGCACGGTACCGATTGGCACTGCCCGCCAGCTTGAAGGGGTGCTGCAAAAGCACAATGTTCCGAACGCAGGCGTGGCCTCCAACCCGGAATTCCTGCCTGAAGGCGACGCTGTAGAAAAATCACGCCGTCCTGACCGGGTGGTTGTCGGGGCGGACACCACCGAAGATTTCAGCATCCTGCGCCGGATTTACTCGCAGTTCACCAACCACGTTCGCATTGCCTACATTGAAACGACACCGGAAACGGCTGAGTCGATCAAATACGTCGCGAACACGCTGCTGCTGACCTATATTTCCTTCTGGAATGGCGTTGGTGCTCGCTTGGGCGAGGCGTTCCCCAACGTGCAGATGGAAGACCTGAAGCGTGGCGTGACCGCGGACAACCGCATCAGCAAGTGGGGGTCGTTTGTCTCCAACGGCGCTGGCGGATCGTGCTTCGGCAAGGACATCCAATCGCTGATTTACCAGTTCAAGGCACAGAGCCAGCCGACCAATCTGCTCGAATCGGTGTATGTCATTAACGAATACCAGAAAAGCTACCTGATTGACCGCGCCATCCGCGAGGCGGGCGTGAACTTCAACCAGAAGACGGTGGCGCTGCTGGGGCTGGCCTTCAAGAAGCAGACCAATGACATGCGCGATTCGTCGGCGCTGAAGGTGGTCGAGTCGCTGCTGGCACGCGGCGTGAAGGAAATCCGCGCGTATGACCCGCTGGCGATCAGCGAGGCCAAGCGCTTCCTCAACCCGGAACAGAATGTGCTGTTCGAGAAGATCACCTATCACGACGATGTGAAGTCAGCGCTGTTCGGCAGCGATATGCTGTTCATCAGCACGGACTGGGAAGAATTCCGGGGGTTGTCGCGGACGATTGAGCAGTGCGTGCAGCCGCCGTACCTGATTATGGATGGCCGCCGCATGATCCCGGATTACAAGGAAATGGTCGGGCGCGGCTACAATTACATCGCGGTAGGGTCGCCGCACCTCGCGCCGAGCAAAAACGGCAGCAAGTAAGCTGATAGTTGGTAGTTACTAGCTGCTAGTTGTTATTTGGATAGAAGCGCTGCCGATTGGTAGTGATGATGGTGGTGGAAGTGAGACAGTTATTTTGTCTCGTTTCCACCACCATTTTTATTTGGCGGCGGCGACAAAGTCTCCCTCACTTGTTCCCGCCACTCATTTCGGCGGCGATTAATCACGTTTGTCTCAAATAGTCGGCCTGTGTTATGTGACAGGCAGGATTCCCGTCAGCAGGTGTTTCTCTCTTGCGGCCTATCAGCGATGAGCCGTATATAAATAACCATCTTATGCGTGTCGTCTATACTGCTTATGTGCATTCAAGTGAAAGGAAGACGACATGCAGAAAATTAGTCGCCTGATGGTGATGACCCTGTTGATTATGGGGAGTGTCTACGCGGCCAGCGCGCAGGATGAAACGGCCTTTTCCTACCCCTTCGCCGGGGTGATGGACGGCCAGCTCCAGGTGTTCACGGGCGATGCCCCTGCCTTCATTAATATGCCCCCCAACCGGGGCATCATCGATACTGACTGGAGTCCTGACGGAAGCAAACTGGCTGTGCTGTATTACGACGACAGCTATCAGTCGCGGGTGCTGGTCGCTGACCCGGCGGGCGGCGAACCTTTCCCGCTGGAAACCGGCAGTCTGGAGATTGGTTTCCCCATCAGCTTCACGCCGGAAGGGGAAATTTTATATGCTCAGCAGGCCGGTGATGCGGCGAACCCCGGCAGCGGCTACCTTATCAATCTGAATACCATTGCGCCGGAAGTAGGCGCAGAGCCAGAAACACTCGGCAGTGTCGCTCATTTTGTCGGCTGCGGCGGTGGCTCGATCATCCCGGCAGACTGGCTTTATGGGGATGAAACTGGTTTTGGCGGCAATTATCTGTCGCTGGAATGGACGCTGTATGGCATTCTGCACAGCACCTCCTGCGCTGGTGGCGCGGCGGCTTTGTTTGATCCGGTGACAGGCGAAGACCGCGCCCTGGAGGCTGGACAGAGCGCAAACTCGAATGTCGTAGGCCGCCTGCAATTGTCGCCCGATGGCGAAACGCTGGCGGCGATCAGGACGATCTATCAGGAACCCGCGCCCCTTCATTCGCTGGTGCTGATCGCGCTGGCGAGCGGGGCAGTCAGCGAAGTAGCGACGACGGAAGCGCCTGACCAGCTTGCCTGGGGCAGTGACGGCACCATTTTCTACAGCACGCGGACGGCAGCGGGCAATCTGCTGGAAAATCTGCCCGATGAGCAGAAGGCGGCTCTGATCGACGCGCTGAGTTATGATCCAGGCGACATCGCATCCTACAGAGTGACGGTACGCCAGTTAAACCCGATCACAGGTGACGATGTTGAAATTTACACGGCTGATGCTTACGCGATTGGCCGCATGGAAGCCAGCGCCGATGGCAAATATCTCTTTATCAGCCAGATCGCGAATCTTGACGGCTGGCTGAGCGGCCTCATCGACGGCACAATCAATCTGGTTGATGATGTTGATGGCAGCCAGCAGCGTGATGCTGTCCCGGTGACGCTGATGCAGATCCCCCTCACAACCGAGGACGCGCCCGTCGCTGTTGGTGAGTGGTCACAGTTCGCGCTGCAACCGGCGTTGGTGTAAATTTGACAGAGGGAGGGTTTGAAACCCTCCCCTACACTAGCGATTATCCTCAGATTGGGATGACTGCCGAACGCACCCCGCGCTGGGCGGCGATGACCGCATCTTCCCACTGAATGGTGTCCGAGTCGGGGATGCGCCCATCAGCATCCATCGCCGCTAAAATATCGCGGATCGAGTCTTCCAAAGACCACTGTGGGTTAAATTCCGGCACGGCACGCATCAGTTTTTCGCTGCTGTAGATGACATTGTGGGCGAAAATTTCCTCACAAATGCCGGAGTTTGGCACATTCAGCGCTCGTAAATCCGCCAGCGGAATGCCGACCAGTTCGACCTCGCGCCCAATGACGTGCATAGCCGTCCGGTGATAATCGTCCCAGGTGATATGACCCCGGTCAACCAGATTGTACACCTGGCCGATGCAGTCCGGTTTGCCGATGACCCCGGCGAAGCCGAGGGCGGCGTCATCGACGTGCAAAAATTGGTGCAGCGCAAAACCATCGCCGCACACCAGAATCGGTTTGCCCTTTCGCACGCGGTCAATCCACGAGTAATCCCAGGCGATCTGGCGGATGAGTCCCTGCTGCGGGCCGTGCGTGGTCGAAGGCCGGATGATGGTGATGGGGAAATTTTCGCTGTAGTAGGCGTTCATGAACAGCGCGTCGGCTGCCGCTTTATTCCGGCCATAATCGCTGATGGGGCGCAGGGGGTGATCTTCCGTCACGGGCAGCCAATCATAGTGAATGCCGTAGACGCAGACGGTCGAACACTGGATGAACTGCGACACACCCCGGAAAGCCCGCAGCGAACTTTCGGCGTCCTCGCGAGTGAAGCCGATCATATCAATGGCCGCGTCAAATTTTTCGCGCTGCATGGTCGCTTCAAAGGTGGGGCGGTCATGCCTGTCACCGACCAGCAACCGCGCACCTTCCGGGACAGGGCTGCGCTGTCCCCGGTTGTAACAGGTGACTTCATGCCCCTGCTGAAGCAGCAACCGGGCGATGCTGGTGCTGATGTTGCCTGTTCCGCCGACGATGACAATACGCATATAAAAATATCCTTCTAAACTACAAGTCAGAGTTCATTTGGGGATTTTTGGCCTGTCGATGCTTGTAGAGGCATGATGCATTCATCATACCCCTACGGAATAATCAGACGGCGTTAGCCCGGCGGGGGATAGAGCCGTTTATAGGTGAAGGCCTCGGCGGTATCGCCATGCTGGTGCAGGTGGTCAAGCCGCTGCCTGGCCTCCTGCACAGTGGGAATATATCCTGCTGGAATCCACCACATTGCCACGAACACATCCATACGGCTGAACCACTGTTTGCGCTTTCGCATCACATCAGCGTGAGCGCTTTTATAAACATACTGGCGCAGGTGATCGGGCGACTCCCAGACAGACATGTTGACAATAATCATGTCGTCATCGAACGGGCGCAGGCTGGTAGCATCGTTGCCATCACCGGTCAGCCGCCAGATAAAACCATCACTGCCTTCGGCCAGCGCATTGATGCTGTCCAGATTGGCGACAAATTCGGCCATTGTCGGCGTATCAAGCGGCGCAAGCATCCGGGCGATATTCACCTGAGCGAGATGGTAGTCGGGCATGTGTCTTCCTTTCAGGGCAGGCTTGCTCCAGCATCAATTTAAAGTTCGAGAATCCCTGGACGGCGAATGGTCTGACCGTTGACATCGACGCTGACTGTCGGCCAGTTTCCGCTGTCGGTGACGATCTCAAAACCGCTCTCGTTCACCAGAACCGTATCTTCTGATTTGCAGCCGACGATGGACGGATTCCAGGCGAAGGCGTGGCCGTCGTGAATCGGTGTGGCATCATCCGGTGAAGTGACGATCCGCTCCCGCCCGATGTATCCGATCAGGCCGCCCTGATGATGAAGCCGCCACTGTTCGCTTTCGCCCTGTGCATCATAAGCAGCCAGCAGATCACTGAAGGCATCGCCGAGTGTCCGCCCAACCCGACTGGCAGCGATTACGGCAGCGTCGATAGCCGCAATTTTGTGCAGTTTTTCCTGTATTTCGGCGGGCAGTGGGCCGAAATGGACGAAGCGCGTCGCCGCGACCACCAACCCGCCCCGGCGCATACAGACCACCACCATGGCGTACTTATCGAGCTTTTTCATGGTCGCCAGGGGATGGCGATACTGGCTGATGCGGTCGTCTGTGCCAACCAGATTGACGGCGGCCAGCCCTCCACGTATCTTACAAGCCGCGTCCAGACGAGAAGCAATTTCAAATTCGGTTTCGCCAGGGCGAATGGCGCGGACAGCTTCTTCCAACGCAGCGGCGGCATCCTGCCCCAGGGCGCGGAAACGTTCCCGTTCGCCCTCAGTCAGCGCCCAGCGCAGTTGTTGGATGTCATCCTCGACATCAGCTTCATCCGTTAAAAGACCGGGCAGATCAAGTGTGCGGGGGCTGTGCCAGGGAAATTCAGCGTATTCAAAACCTAAATCTTCAAAATGTTCTTCGCCGCGCAAACGTGCCGCTTCAATATTCGTCGTATACACAATACGCTTATCGGGCGTGACGAGGACGCTATAGGCTCCGTAATCAGCATCAACCGGAATGCTGGCATCCGCCCCGGCGGTTATCCAGCCGATGTTGCGGGTGCGGCGCAGCCAGAGGCCTCCCGCGCCGCGTTTTGCCAGTAATTCGCTTACTTTTGCATGTTTGACATTAATTTCATCGATGCGCTGCATAAAAATTTCTCCCTGTGGGTGTGAGTTGTGCTATCATAACCGTTGACTATTGGGTGTAGCGAAAGCCTGATTATGCCGGAAAAACCCGATTTAACCCAATCCGAGTCTGTGCAGAATTTCCTCAAGGCAGTTTACAGCTTACAAAGAGGGGATGTGCCAGTTTCGACCAATGCGCTGGCGGAAATGCTGAATGTCAAAGCCCCCTCGATTACGGATATGGCACAGCGGCTTGTGGCCGGGGGATTGGTCGATTACACCAAGTATCAAGGGGTGGTGCTGACAGCGGCAGGCAAGGGGCTGGCGCTGAAGATCATCCGGCGTCACCGGTTGATCGAACTGTATCTGGTGAAGGAACTCGGCTACCAGCTTCAGGAAGTTCATGACGAGGCGGAAAATCTGGAACATGCGGTTTCTGACCGTTTCATTGAGGCGATTGCCGACAAGCTTGGCAACCCGGAATTTGACCCGCACGGTGACCCGATTCCGGCGGAAGACGGCAGCATCATCCGGCGCGACCTGCACTCGCTGACGGAGTGGCCGCTGAATCAGGCGGCATCAGTGGCGCGGATCAAGGCGGAAAATCCCGATATGCTGCAACACATCCTTGACCGGGGCTTCAGGCTGGAAGCGCAGGTGGAAGTGGTGGCGCGCGATCCGTTCGATGGCCCGGTGACTACCCTAGTCGATGGGGAGCAGCGCGTCATCGGCCACCACGTCGCCGATTGCATCCTCGTCGAAGGCAGCGAGAACTAGGCATGAGTCGGCCTCGGTTTTTCGGCCTATTGATCGTACTTGCACTGGTCATTCAACCATCGTTTTCAGCCTTATCACAAACCTCCGGCTTTCGTGAAATCACACGCGTGGGGCGGGGATTGGTGCAGTCGGCGGCATGGCATCCCGATGGCGAAATCATCCTCGTCAATTCGGTGACGGGCGCATGGCTGTATCGCGCTGATGACTTCGCCGATATAGCCCACATTGAAGGTATCAATTTCGCTCATTTCAGTACGGATGGCCGCTGGCTGCTGGGACGTGATAACGCTTCGGGTCAATTTGGCATCTGGTCTACCAGTTCCTACGAGCGACTTTTGCCCGATGAAAACTGGACAGGTACTTATCTCAGCCCGGACGGCGCATGGCTGCTGACCGTCGCGGTGGATGGCGAAGTGCGGCTGCGTGACACCCAAACCTTCACGGCGGTGGAACTGCCAGCGGCGATGAAAACGGGCGATTACTATTTCTGGAGTCCACACTCGGACGGGCTGATGCAGTTAGGCGATGGGCAAATTAGCCTGTGGCATTTGAACAGCCCAGCCACGCGGACGATCAACAGCGATTTTAGCGGCCATCCCCAGTGGAGTCCTGACGGCGCTAAAATTCTGCAAAACAACCACGCCGATAACCGTGTGAACATCTGGGACGCGGCTACGGCTGAGATTCTGCTCGAACTGCCGCCGCATGAGTCGAAAGGCGATCCAGCGGACGATATTCCTGATTCGGGTCGGGCGATCTGGACGCCGGACAGCCAATCCATCATCCGCTGGCGTTTTATCACTTACTACGGCGTTAATTTACAAGCCTATGATGTCGCTTCCGGCGAATTGAAAGCCGAGTGGGACGCTGGGCAGATCTTTGGTCTTTCGTTTAGCCCGGATGGTCAGTATTTAGTCTCTACATACGATACGTTGGACAGCAGGACCTTTGAGCGCGTTCCGCAGCTTTCCGGTGGGGATAATCATTCTTGGAGCGCTGACAGTCAAAAACTGGCGCTGACTTTTGAAGGTGCGCCAATTGTAGAAGTTGTCGATGTTAAAAGTGGGCAGCCACTTTTTACGCTCAATCAAGCGTCCACACGGGGCTTTATATTCCCGCGTCCCCTCTGGTCACCGGATGGAAGCCAACTGTTAGTTTATTACTCGACGGGCGAAATCGAAGTCCATGATGGGACGTCTGGCGCACAAATTCAGTATTTTGCCGGACATATCGTTCTTGAAAGAAGCGCTTTTAATGACGATGGCACGCGGTTGGCAGTTGCCGACAGCATCGGCGGGGTTCAGCTTTATGACACCGAATCGGGAGAAATGATCGCGCGGCTGGAAGGCCATGAGTATCCTGTTTCTGTTTTGGCGTGGCAGCCGGGCGGCCATTTGCTGGCGACTCGTAACACCGAAAATTCAATCACCGGGCCGGATAATATCAATCAGGTGCGTGTCTGGAATGGGGATACCGGTCAGCTTCATGCGGTTGTCGAACGGGAATTCGGTATGACCCCAGTGCGCTGGAGTCCCGATGGTAGCGCATTGTTGAGCGGGTATCAGGCGGATGATAGTGTAATGCTGTGGGATCCATTCACTGGATTACGCATTTATACTCCACATCTCATGAATGGCGGTTTTGTACCTTATCCAAACATTCTCTACAGCCCGGATGAAACCATTTTGATGCTGGACTATT
Source organism: uncultured Anaerolineaceae bacterium (assembly GCA_964447795.1). GTDB lineage: Bacteria > Chloroflexota > Anaerolineae > Aggregatilineales > Phototrophicaceae > CFX2. The sequence continues at coordinate 89,165 of CAYUTY010000013.1, read as the reverse complement.
CTAGAGGTACACATGGTGGTCGAACGCTTGTCCTCTTTCAGGCGGATAATCTGAAGCTGCTCGCTGGAGAAATTAGTCATTCGGGATGGACAGATTATAGCTGGGACGCGGCCAACATGCGTCGACTGCTGCCGGTTGTGAGACGCACAAATACCCACCCCAGCCCGTATGAAGTTTGTGGCTTTGCTGTGAAGGTCATTTTTGACCGCGCTCATCCGCCCTATGAAACGCTGATTGAAGCCTGGAAGATCGAACCGACTTTTACGATTGGCTGGTTTGACGACAAGCCGTTCCTGTCATGGAGTCCGAGCCGGCGATGGGTAGGCATCCAATATGGTGAGACATTTGAGGTGTGGGCGGTTCGAGATGATGGGGCGGAGATGATGTGGCGAAAAACAGGTGTTGGCGCTTCATCCTGGGTGCTATGGAGTCCTGATGAAAAGC